>NZ_JBIBUO010000002.1:0-812075 GCF_043079545.1 Streptomyces sp. NPDC015171 | reverse complement strand
GCGGTCAGCCGCAGGCGCGGGAGCGGGCGGTGGCCCGAGGCTGGGCGGCGGTCAGCCGCGGGCGCGGGAGCCGAGGAGCGGGAGCGGGCGGTGGCCCGGGGCCGGGCGGCGGTCAGCCGCGGGCGCGGGGGCCGGGGAGCGGGAGCGGGCGGTGGCCCGGGGCTGGGCGGCGGTCAGCGGCGCGGCGCAGGCGCTCCGGGGGTCCAGGGGCGTGCGGCGCGGTCCCGTCGCGGGCCGGCGCGGTCGTCCCGGCAGGGAGGAGACCCCTCTCCTGCCGCCTCTTCGGCGTGTGAGGTGCGGTAATCGGCGCGTACAGATTCGGTGGAGATTGCCGCACCGAAGCTTACTGACCCGTCAGTATTGTGTCCGGCCCTTCCGTATGTGCGGGCATTTCCGGGTAGGAGCCCGGGTAAAACGTGAGGTTTGCTCGGTTTCCTACCCCCTCCCGCACACCGGGCGCGTGGGGTAGCTTTCACCGCGCTGTGCGGGCGTGGGCCATGTCACCGAGGCGCGAGACAGGGGAGCGAGTTGCACGAGTACACCAACCCTCCGCTGGCGTCGCCGCCGCCGGTGGGCGGTCTGGCGGATGTCGTCTTCGACCATGCCCTGACCGACCCCCTGCACATCGCCCTGGGCCGCAAGGACGAGTCCGGGCAGTGGCGGGACGTCACCTCCGCCGAGTTCCGCGACGAGGTGCTCGCGCTGGCCAAGGGCCTCCTCGCCCGGGGCGTCCGGTTCGGCGACCGGGTCGCGATCATGTCCCGCACCCGCTACGAGTGGACCCTCTTCGACTTCGCCCTGTGGACCATCGGCGCGCAGGTGGTGCCCGTCTACCCCACCTCCTCGGCCGAGCAGTGCTTCTGGATGCTCTACGACGCCGAGGTGTCCGCGGCGATCGTGGAGCACGAGGACCACGCGATGACCATCGCCACCGTCATCGACCGGCTGCCGCAGCTGCGCCAGCTGTGGCAGCTGGACGCGGGCTGTGTACGGGAGCTGTACGACGCCGGCGCGCACCTGGACGACGAGGTGGTGCACCGGCACCGGCAGGCGGTCACCCCGGACTCCGTCGCCACCGTCATCTACACCTCGGGCACCACCGGCCGCCCCAAGGGCTGTGTGATCTCGCACGGCAACTTCATGTTCGAGGCGGACACGGTGATCGAGCGGTGGGAGCCGGTGTTCCACTCGAAGAAGGGCGACGAGGCGTCCACGCTGCTGTTCCTGCCGCTGGCGCACGTCTTCGGGCGGATGGTGGAGGTCGCCGCGATCCGCGGCCGGGTGCGCTTCGGCCACCAGCCCCAGCTGCACGCCGCCGCCCTGCTGCCCGATCTGGCCGCCTTCCGGCCGACGTTCATCCTCGCGGTGCCCTACATCTTCGAGAAGGTGTTCAACGCGGCCCGCCGCAAGGCCGAGGCGGAAGGCAAGGCGGGGCCGTTCGAGAAGGCCGTCGACATCGCCGTGAAGTACGCCGAGGCGCTGGAGGCCAAGGCGTGGGGCCTCGGGCCCGGCCCGTCGGCCGGGCTGCGGATGCAGCACCAGCTCTTCGACAAGCTGGTGTACGCGAAGGTCCGCGCCGCGATGGGCGGCCGGATCCGCAACGCGATGTCCGGCGGCTCGGCGATGGACCGCCGCCTCGGCCTGTTCTTCGCCGGCGCGGGTGTCCAGATCTACGAGGGCTACGGCCTGACGGAGTCGACGGCGGCGGCCACCGCCAACCCGCCCCAGCGCACCCGCTACGGCACCGTCGGCCAGGCCATCCCCGGGGTGACCGTGCACATCTCCGACGACGGGGAGATCTGGCTGCGCGGCGGCAATGTCTTCCAGGGCTACCTCAACAACCCGAAGGCCACCGACGAGACCCTGCACGAGGGCTGGCTGGCCACCGGCGACCTGGGGACGCTGGACGAGGACGGCTATCTGACCATCACCGGCCGCAAGAAGGAGATCCTGGTGACCTCCGGCGGCAAGAGCGTCTCCCCCGGGGTGCTGGAGGAGCGGGTCCGCGACCATCCGCTGGTCAACCAGTGCATCGTGGTCGGCAACGACCGCCCCTACATCGCCGCCCTCATCACCCTCGACCAGGAGGCCGTCGACCACTGGCTCCAGATGCGCGGAAAGCCCCGGCTCACCGCCGTCCAGCTGGTCCGCGACCCCGACCTGGAGACGGAGGTGCGGCGGGCGGTGGTCGCCGCCAACACCCTCGTCTCGCAGGCCGAGTCGATCCGCACCTTCCGCATCCTGGCCCAGCCGTTCACCGAGGAACACGGCCTGCTCACCCCCTCGCTGAAACTGAAGCGCAAGGCGATCGAGAAGGCGTACGGGGACGAGGTCGACGCGCTGTACCTGACCTGACCGGCCGGCCGCAGCCGCACCCGCCTTGCCGCGGGAAGCGGTCGCGGCGCCAAGTCACCGCGGCTACGCTCCTGTTGGGATCTGTGCCCGCCAGGGCCGCGGTCCGACATCGCAGGCTCCAGCGCACACGGGGGACGTACGGTCATGGCCGACATCAGGGTCGAGACGGTATCGCTCGACGCGGCGGGCAACCGGCAGATCGCGAGCCGCACCCGCACCACGGCGGGTCTCGACGAACGCGCCGCCGAGATCGAGCAGGCCATCGTGCAGGCGTCGGAGATCGCCCAGCGCTCCCTGGACCGGGTCCCCCGGCGCGACGGATGGCAGGTGCGGAGCCTGGACGTCACCTTCGGCCTGACCCTCGCGGCGGAGGCCGGCGTCATCCTGTCCAAGGCGTCCGCCGAGGCGTCCTTCGAAGTGACCCTCACCGTGGAGCGCACCCCGGAGACGGGGACGCCGTGACCGGCCCGGGGTACTGGGTCGACCTGTACCAGGCCCGGCAGCGGCTCGGCGGCGGTTTCCTGCTCACCCGGCGGTTCGTCCTCACCGCGCTGCACTGCCTGCGGGGCGTGGCCCCCGAGGAGTGCGTCGACATCCGGCTCGCCGACGGGCGCAGTGTCGGCGGGCGGATCTGCCGGCAGGACCAGGAGGCCGACCTGGCGCTGGTCGAGATCGCCGCGGACCACCACGTGGACCTGCCGATCCCCGCGGCGGACGTGGCGCGGGACGGGGACCGCTGGCAGGGCCCGTACCGGCCGGCTGCCGACGAGGTCCATCTCAGTGGCCGGATCGACCGCACCGCACCGCATCTGTGCGCCGGCGGGGCGACCATCGAGGCGCTCCAGCTGACCGCGGACCAGCAGCTCGGCGACTACTCCGGCTACTCGGGCGGGCCCGTCGAGGGCGTGCCGCCCGGCGACGAGCGGCAGCCCGCCGTGGTGGGCATCCTCATCGAGCAGACCCCGGACCGGTCCGACGGCTCCCGTGCCGCCAACGTCCTCATCGCGGCCACCCTCGGGGAGGCGATGCGGCGCTTCGACCACCTCGACGTCGCGCACCTCGTGGACGTACTGCGCCCCCGCGGA
This sequence comes from Streptomyces sp. NPDC015171, assembly GCF_043079545.1. Taxonomy (NCBI): domain Bacteria; kingdom Bacillati; phylum Actinomycetota; class Actinomycetes; order Kitasatosporales; family Streptomycetaceae; genus Streptomyces; species Streptomyces sp. NPDC015171. The sequence goes on along the minus strand of NZ_JBIBUO010000002.1, from coordinate 808,635 downwards.
TCGCGCGCCGCCGCGGCCCGTCCGCAGCCCCCGCGGTTCTCCGGCACCGAGGCGCTGCTGCGCCAGCTGGACGACTGGGCCGAGCGCAGGATCCTCGACCCGGCGCAGCTCGCCGACCTCAAATTCCTGACCGTCCAGAAGCTCATCGACAAGGAACTCGGCGGAGGCGGCGCATGACCGGGGCGGCACCTGACGTTCCGCGGGTGTGGCGTGAGGCGCTGCGCCACACCGAACAGGCGCGACCCGGCTCCATCGCGGACCGCGAGCGGGCCGCCGTCGCGGCCCGGCTGCTGAGCCAGAGCGAGGCGCTGCTGGCCCATCCGGACCTCGGCCGGGCCTTCGCCCGGATCGTCCCGCGGCTCGACGCCCTCGGGCTGCGGGCCGCGTCGCAGGCCCTGCTGGAACAGGTGGTGTCCCGGCTGGCCTGGGACGCGCGGCGGCTGCGCGACGACCTCGACTCGCTCAACCGGCTGGCCGTCGTCCTGGCCGACCGCGGCCACCTGCCGGCCGCCTCGACCGTGCTGGGGACCGCCGTGGAGCTGGGCGCACGCCAGGACACCGGCCTCGTCGCCGCCAGGACGTTCGCGAACCTGGCCGCGACGAGGACACGGCTGGGCGACCACCTCGCCGCGGCCGAGGCCGCGGCCCAGGCGCTGCACCGGGTGCCGGAGGACGACGGCGACGCCGTGGACCCTCTCGAACTGCGTCTGCTGGCGACGTGCGTCCTCGCCGCGGCCGCCCGGACCCAGGACCGGCACGATGACGCGGACCGGCTCGTCGACGACATCGAGCTGATCGTCCGGCGTCTCGTCGCGGTACTCGGCGGACAGCATCCGGCCGCCCTGTCCGCGCTGGTGGCGCTGGCGTCCGCCGAGTTCGAGTCCGCCCGAGCCGCCGGCGACCGGGACCGCATGGAACGGGCGACGGACGTCCTGGCCGTCGCGGCGCAGAAGACGGCGGCGACCGCCGGTGCCCTGCACCCCCAGGCGGTGGCGGCGCTGGTGAGCCTGGCCGCCGCGGAGGGCGACACCGCCGTCCGCAGCGGGGACGGGCGACGCCTGCGGGCGGCCGGCCGGCTGGCGGCCACCGCACGACAGCGGGCCGAGAGCGCCGCCCGCGGCTCGACGGCGCCCCGCCCGCGCCCCGGCGGCCGGTCCGCCGCGCCGCCCTTGCCGGCTCCCCCCATGCCGTCCGTACCGGTACGCCGGCCGGCGGCGGCCGCACCGGCCCCGCCCCAGCAGTTCAAGGTGCTCGGTCCGGTACAGCTCCACCGGTACGGCGACGCGACGCCCGCCGGTTCCCCCCAGCAACGCGCCCTGCTCGCCGTCCTGTTGCTGCGTGCCGGCCGCACCGTCACCGCCGCCGACCTCATCGAGGCGCTCTGGGGGGCGGATCACCCGTCACAGGCACTGGCGGCCGTGCGCACCTACGCCTCCCGGCTCCGCAAGCTCCTCGGCCCCGGCGTCCTGGTCACCGAGTCCGGCGGGTACGCCCTCGCGCTCGCGCCGGGCTCCCTCGACCTGGAGCAGGCGCAGCACCTCGCCGCCGAAGCGGACCGCTGCCGCACGGACGGGAAGCTGGCGCGGGCGCGGACGCTGCTCGGCAAGGCGTTGGCGCTGTGGGACGGGGAGGCGCTGGCGGGCGTGCCCGGGCCGTTCGCCGAGGCGCACCGGGCCAGGCTCGAGGCATGGCGGCTGGAGCTGCGGGAAGCCCGGCTCGGCCTGGACCTGGAGCTGGGCGCGCACGCGGAGACCGTCTCCGAACTCACCTCGCTCACCGCGGCGCAGCCGCTGCGCGAGCGCCTTCGCGAACTGCTGATGCTGGCCCTGTACCGCAGCGGCAGGCAGGCCGAGGCCCTCGCCGTGTACGCCGACACCCGGCGGTTCCTCGCCGAGGAGCTGGGCGTCGAGCCCGGGCCCGCGCTGCGCGAACTCCACCAGCGCATCCTCCGGGCCGACCCGGCGCTGGGCGGTGCCGCCGACGATCCCGAGGTGCCCTACCGGGCGGCTCTCGTCCGCCCCGCCCAACTGCCGGCCACCGTCCCGGACTTCACCGGGCGGACGGCGCTCGTGGCCGAGCTGTGCACACTCCTGGAGAGCGGACCGGGCATCCTGACGGCCATCTCGGGCCTCGCCGGTATCGGCGGCATCGGCAAGACGACGCTCGCCGTCCACGTCGCCCATGCCGCCCGGCCCGCGTTCCCCGACGGCCAGCTCTACGCGGACCTCCAGGGCGTGGGGCCCCGGGCCGCCGAGCCCGAGACCGTGCTCGGCAGCTTTCTGCGCGCCCTGGGTACCCCCGACGCCCAGATCCCGGACTCGCTCCACGACCGCGCGGCGCTGTACCGCTCGATGCTGGACCGGCGCCGGGTCCTGGTGCTGCTGGACAACGCCCGCGACTCGGCGCAGGTGCGGCCGTTGCTCCCGGCCGCTCCGGGCTGCGCGACCCTCGTCACCAGCCGGGTGCGCATGGTCGATCTGGCCGGTGCCCATCTCGTGGACCTCGATGTGCTGAGCCCCGACGAGGCGGTGCAGCTGTTCACCCAGATCGTGGGCGAGGAGCGGGTGGCCGCGGAGCGGGAGGCGGCCCTCGACGTCGTCGGTGCCTGCGGTTTCCTGCCGCTCGCGATCCGTATCGCGGCGTCCCGGCTGGCGGCCCGGCGCACCTGGACCGTGGCCGTGCTGGCCGCCAAGCTCGCCGACGAGCGGCGCCGGCTCGACGAACTCCAGGCCGGCGACCTCGCGGTGCGGTCCTCCTTCGAACTCGGCTACGGCCAGCTGGAACCCCATCAGGCACGGGCCTTCCGGCTCATCGGGCTCGCCGACGGAGCGGACATCGCGCTCGACGCCGCCGCCGCCATGCTGGACCGGCCGCCCGAGGAGACGGAGGACCAGCTGGAGGCGCTGGTCGACACCGGCTTCCTGGAGTCCGCGGCACCGGGCCGCTACCGCTTCCACGACCTCACGCGCCTGTACGCGCGGGCCTGCGCCGAGCGGGAGGCCCCCGAGGAGCGCGAGGCGGCCCTCACCCGGCTGCTCGACTTCTATCTGGCGAGCGCGGCCGAGGCGTACGCGGTGGAGCATCCCGGCGACCGCAGTGTGGAGCACCTGGCGCCGACGTCCCGCGCGGCGGCCGAGTTCTCCTATCTGGAGGACGCCCGCCGCTGGCTGGGCGCGGAGACGGAGGGCATCCTGTCCTGCGCGCGGCAACTGGCGCGCGGCGGCCGGCTGCGCCGGGCGATCGACCTGCTGTGGAGCGTGAAGGACACGGTCGGTGTGCGCAATCCCCGGCTGTACCACGACACCGCTGCCGCGGCGAAGCGCGCCGCGCACGAGGCGCGCGACGCGCGGGCCGAGGGCCGGGCCTGCGCCGCGCTGACCGCCGTGCATCTGACGGCGGGCGATCTGCGCGAGGCCGACGCTGAGGCCCAGCGGGCCCTGGCACTGGCCCTCGCCGTGGACGATCCGGTGACCGGCGCGTGGGCGCGGTACGACCGCGGTGTCATCGCTTTGCAGGAGGGCCGGTTCACGGAGGCGGACCGCTGGCTGCGGGAGGCGCTGTCGCGTTTCCGTGCCGACGACAACCCGTTCGGCGTGGCCAGCGCGCTCTGCCAGCTGTCCCATGTCGAGGCGGGGCTCGGCAATGCGCGCAGTGCCGTCGCGCTGGCCGAGGAGGCCATCGACCGGATCGGCTCCGAAGCCGCGACCCTCGCACTCGCCGAGTCGCGGTACGCGCTCGGCATCGCGCTGTCCGCCACCGGGCGGACGGACGAGGCGCTGAGCCAGCTCGACCAGGCTCTGGTGATCTTCGAGGACTGCGGCCAGCCGCTCGGGGAGGGCATGGTCCGGTTCCGCCGCGCCCAGATCCAGCTGGCGCTCCGGGCGCCCGGCAGGGCCGCCGCCGAGGCCGAGCAGGCCCTCGCGGTCCTCAGCCGGGTGGGCGGAGACCGGCGGCGGGCCGATGTGCTGGTCGTCCTCGGCGATGCGATGGCCGGACAGGGCGAGTCGGCGCGGTCCCGGATCTGCTGGTCCGAGGCGCTCGCGGTCTACCAGGGCGTCCCCGGCGCGGAAGGGGAGGAGCTGTGCGGCCCGCTGCGGGAACGGCTGTACGGTCGTGCGGGGGGCGACGGAGCCGGCCGCCTCACGAGGAGCCGGGCCGGCGGGCGCCGCTCGCGGCCGGACGGGCACGCCGGCTGATCCTCATCTGAGGACGAAGCCGCTCGGACGCCGGATCCCCTGCGTTGCGGACGCTGAATCGCCGGTCAGCCGCGACGGATTCGGCGGTCAGGAATGCGGAGCGGGCCGTGATCGTTGACGATAGGAGTAACACCTGTCCACAACCGAAGGATCAAGAGGCTCGTGAGCAGCAAGGTCCCCCCGATCATCCTCAACAACGGCGTCGAGATGCCCCAGCTGGGCTTCGGCGTCTGGCAGGTGCCGGACGACGAGGCCGAGCGGGCCGTCGCCACGGCACTGGAGGCCGGGTACCGCAGCATCGACACCGCTGCGATCTACGGCAACGAAGAGGGCACCGGCAAGGCCATCACCGCCTCCGGCCTGCCCCGCGCGGACATCTTCGTCACCACCAAGCTCTGGAACAGCGACCAGGGGTACGACGCCACGCTGCGCGCCTTCGACGCGTCGCTGGCGAAGCTGGGGCTCGACTACATCGACCTGTACCTGATCCACTGGCCGCTGCCGTCCCGGGACAAGTACGTCGACACCTACAAGGCGTTCGAGAAGCTGTACGCCGACGGCCGGGTCCGGGCCATCGGTGTCTCCAACTTCCTGCCCGAGCACCTCGAACGGCTGATCGCCGAGACCTCGGTCATCCCGGCCGTGAACCAGATCGAGCTGCACCCCCACCTGCAGCAGCGCGCGTCGCGCGAGCTCCACGCCGAGCAGGGCATCACCACCGAGGCCTGGTCCCCGCTCGGCCAGGGCAAGGGCCTGCTGGAGGTGCCGGCGATCGTCGCGATCGGGCAGAAGCACAACCGCACCCCGGCCCAGGTCGTGCTGCGCTGGCACATCCAGCTCGGCAACGTCGTGATCCCGAAGTCCGTGACGCCGTCCCGGATCAGGGAGAACATCGAGGTGTTCGACTTCAGCCTGGACGACGAGGACCTCGCGGCGATCAGCGCGCTCAACGAGGACCGCCGACTGGGCCCCGACCCGGCCCACTTCGACATGGGCTGACCCGCCCGCCACGGACACGGCCGTGCGCCCCGCGCCCAGCGGGACACACGGCCGTGTGCCGTACGGACACCCCGTACGGCACACCCCGGACCGACACCCGTACGGGCCGGCGGCTCAGTCGAAGCGCACGTCCGCGTGCACCACCTCGAACTCCTCCAGGCCGACCACGTCCACATGCGCCTTGGCCGACGCCTCGTGGCGCACGGTCGCCATGGCACCGCGCGAGGCGACCAGCGCGCCCCGGTCGACGAACAGCAGCCCGGCCACCGCCCGCCCCCGCGCACGGTCGATCATCAGCGACGACCTGGACAGCCCCGGCAGCGACTCGGCCCGCGGCACCACCGTGGCCCGGAAGGTGTCGATGACCAGGTCCGCGTCGCGCGGGTCGAACTCCAGCCGGGTGGCGCGCAGCCCGCCGCCCTGCCGCGGGGGCGTGATCTGGTGGAACACCGCGACCTCATAGTTGGCGACCGACACCGTGCCGGCGAACGGCTCCAGCAGCGCCCCGCGCCGCTCGCTCATGACCTCGTCGCTGTTGCGCCGCGCGTCCTCGGTCTCCCACCAGCTCACCGCCACGAGCTTGCCGAGTTCGCGGTCCGCGAAGACCCCGGCGCCGCGGTACCCGGGGCGTTCCTCCAGCAGGTCCCGGCCCGCACTGTTCAGCGACCGGACGGCCGTGTCGAGCAGTGCCGGATCACCGGTCGCGTACACCGCGCGTACGAACATGAGCCTCACCTCCGGGGACAGCGGCCACGGACAGAGTCGAACAAATGTGGTGTATCCGACTGATTCAGTCTCTCCGGCCAGGCAATTCACCGCAATACGCCTGCGTTTCAGCCGTTCGCAACCCAAGGCTTGACGGGGGCATGTCGGCGGGGCCACGGTGGAGCGCACCCAGTAAGGAAACTTTCCTAACAGAAGGGTTCCCCCCCATGCGCCTGCGCACCCTGACCCTCGCCGCGGCCTCCGGCGCCGCCCTGCTCGCCGCCGGACTCCTCCCCGCCCACGCGTCCGCCGCCTCGCCCGAGTCCGCTCAGGAGGGCACGGTCAGCGCCGCCGACCTGCTCGCCAAGGTGACGTCCTGCTCGCAGATCTCCAGCGGCAAGTACAAGACCGACGACGAGACGTCGGCCACGGTCCCCGTGTGCGGCAAGAACGGCGCGGTGTTCTGGAAGGCCGACATGGACATCGACTGCGACGGCCAGCGCACCGCCAACTGCAACGAGGACCGCGACCCCTGGTACCAGGACGACACCGCCTTCCACCAGTCCGACGGCAAGCCGCTGAAGGCGGAGACCCTGCCGTACGTCGTGGTCCCCAGCACCAGCAGCATCTGGAACTACTCCAGCGCCGGCATCAAGGGCGGCGGTGTGGTCGCGGTCATCTACAACAACAAGGTCGAGTACGCCGTCGTCGGCGACACCGGCCCCACGAAGATCATCGGCGAGGCCTCGTACGCCACCGCCAAGGCGCTCGGCATCGACTCCGACCCGGAGACCGGCGGCACCGACTCGGGCGTGACCTACATCCTGTTCAAGAACTCCAAGGTCTCCCCCATCGAGAGCCACAGCGCGGCGGTCTCCCTCGGCGACCAGCTGGCCAAGCAGTTCCTCGCGAACAACTGATTCCGGGAGTACGTCAGTTGGGCTGACCCAGCGGGCGTACGACCACGGTGTTGATGTCGACCCCGGCCGGCTGCCGGATCGCCCAGACCACCGAGTCGGCGATCTGGTCCGCGGTCAGCAGCCGCCCGGGCGGCAGGCTGTCGGTGCCGCCCCAGAACGGCGTCTCCACCCGGCCGGGGGCGATCAGGGTGACACCGATGCCCAACTCCGTCACCTGGCGGCGGGTGTTCTCGGCGAGCCCGGTGACCGCCCACTTGGTGGCGCCGTAGAGGTTGCCCGGCGTGTTCACGAACCCGGCGACGCTGCCGACCAGCACGATCCGGCCGCCGGTCGCCTTCAGCGCGTCCACGGAGGCACGGATGAGCAGGGCCGGGCCCAGGACGTTGGTCAGCACCATCCGGGCCCAGCCCGACGGGTCACCGTCGGCGACGGCGTCATGGGTGGCGAAGCCCGCGTTGGCGACGACCGTGTCCAGCCGGCCGTACTCCTCGATCGTGCGGTCGACCGCCGCCCGTACGTCGTCGTAGTCGGCCGCGTCGCCCGTGATCGTCAGCAGCCCGGCGGGCTCGCCCAGCCCCTCGGCGAACGCGCGCAGCCGCGGCTCGCCCCGGCCGGTGACGGCGACCCGGTGTCCGGCGTCCAGCAGCTGCCGTGCGACGGCGGCGCCGATACCGCTGCCGCCGCCGGTGATGAGTGCGACCGGAGAATCGGTCATCTCTGCCCCCTGTGTTCTCGGTGATCGGCTCGGACTCCATCACGTGGAGTGCGCTCGAAGTCAAGAGCGGCAGGTCTCGCGGTACGGCACGGACGGGAGGTACCGGTGCCACTGCGCGCGGGTGACCTGGCCGGCCCGCGCGCAGATCGCGGCCGCCGCCCGCCCCGGCGCCAACGGGAGCACCCGGTCCGGGAGATGGGGTGTGGCGATGTGCAACTCCGCGCCGCCCGGGCCGAATCCCACGGCGAGGACCGGGCCGTCACCCGCCGGCAGGGTCGCGGCGGCCGGCCGCGGCCGGGCCGTCTCCCATGTCTGCACGGCCCCGTCGGCCGTGCTCGCCGCGAGCGCGGATCCGTCGGCGGAGAACGCAAGGGCGGAGGTCACCACGGTGGCACCGGCCGGTCTGAGGACGGCGGTCCTGCGCCAGGTGCGCGCGTCCCACAGCGTGAGGCGGCCCTTGCCGTCCTCGGCGGCGAGCAGGCGCCGATCGGGGCTGAAGGCGGCCGTGCGCAGCAGGTCCTCCCCCGTGACCCCGCCGGTGTGCCGTCTTCCGGTGGCGATGTCCACCAGCGTGCCCTCGTGGGTCATCGCGGTACGGCCCGCGGGGTCGACCGCGAGGGTGTTCTCCCGGCCGACGACCGGAGGTCCGTGGGCCGGGACGGGCCGGCCGCGCACGTCGAACGCGGCGCGGCCGGCCGGTCTCGCCCGCCAGTCTGGGCCCGTCAGCCCGTGCAGCGACAGGGTGTGGACGACACTGGTGCGACCGCTCTCGCGGTAGCGCAGGACGTCCGCCGCCGGATCCAGCGTGAGATCACCGAGCGTCGAACCCGCCACCGGGTAGGTGAGCAGCGGCGCGCGCGGGCCGCCGTCCGCGGGGGCGGCGAGGTCCGTGCGCCACAGGGAGAGGGAACCGGACGTCCAGGTCAGGGCGTACGCGCCGTGGAAGGCCACCGCGTGCGCGCCGCCCGCGACCGGCAGCCGGGGGCGTTCGCGGCCGGTGTGGAAGTCCCAGGTCACGATGCCTTCGGAGGTGGCGGAGGCGACGGCGCGGCCGTCGGGGGTGAAGACCAGCTCCTCCCCCTCGCACAGCAGGCGTCCGGTCGAGCGGGGCGGGCGAGCGGCCAGCAGCCGGCCGGTGGGGAGGTCGAGGACGCGCAGCCGGGTGCCGTCGTGCCCGCACCAGGCGAGGTGGCGTTCGTCCGGGCTCGGCAGGGGCGGCGGGCCGTCGTCCTCGCCGTGCGCGTAGCGGTACAGCACGCGCCGGGTGTCCAGGTCCCACAGCTCCAGGACCGCACGGTCGCCGTCCGGGTCGTGGGCGGGGCGGCGGACGAGGAAGGTGCGGTCGGTCGGCCCGAAGCCGCCGTCCGTGTCCTGCGAGGTGCCGGTGGGCAGCCGCCGGGTGCTCCCGTCGGCGAGCCCGCGGACGAGCGTGCCGCTGCCGCCGGGTGCCGCCTGGGCGATCAGCCGGCCGTCCCCGCTGACGGCGATCACGTCCTCGGACAGGCCCGGACGCCCGACGGAGCGGATGCGCCGGTGCGTGCGGACGTCCCACTGCACGGCCCGGTCGTGCGCCACCGCGGTGAGCACCCGGCCGTCGTCGCTGAGCCATGCGGGTGCGTTGAGCGCCCGCCCGCCCTCCTCGGGCTGGGTGAACACGTCCTGCTCGCTCTGGGCGGCGGCCGTACGCAGGGCGGTCCGGGTCTCCGGGAGGTCGGCGGCGGACCAGGCGGCCAGTGCCAGGCGCATCGCGGTACGCGGGTCGGCGGCTTCCAGGGTGCCGGCGAGCGCGGCGACCCGGCGGGCCTCGGCCTGGTCGCGCTGCCGTGCGTTGACCCCGCTCTGCCGCCAGGCGACCGCGCCGGTGGCCAGGGCCAGACAGAGCAGCGCCGCGAGGGCGGCGGTCAGGCCGCGCAGCCGCCGCGCGGTGCGGACGGCGCGGCGCAGGGCCCGGTCGTCCGCCGCCACGCTCGCCGCCAGGAAGTCCCGCTCCGGGCCGTTCAGCTCCGCCGCCCTCTCGTCCGCGTGGAACAGCTCGCGGGCCTCGGTGAGCCGGACGCCCCGGTAGAGGGCGCCCGCGTCCCGGTCCAGCTCCCGCCAGCCGCGGGCGGCTTCGGTGAGCCGGCGGTGGGCGCGCAGCCGCGCCCGGTCGGCGTCGATCCAGCCGCGCAGCCGGGGCCAGGCGTCGAGGAGGGCCTCGTGGGCCAGGTCGACCGTGCCGCCGTCGACGGTCAGCAGCCGGGCGCGGACGAGCCGTTCGAGGACGCGGGCGGTGGTGGCTCCGGTGCCGAGTTCGGCGCGGTCGACCGGACGGCGGGTGTCCTCGGTGCCGTCGCCGGGGTGGACAAGGCGCAGCAGCAGGGCACGGACGGCGGCGGCTTCGGCGGGCGTGCAGCGGGTGTAGAGGTCCTCGGCGGTGTGCGCGACGGCGCCCCGCACCCCGCCGACGGCTTCGTAGGCGGCCAGGGTCAGGGTCCTGGCGGTGCGGCGGCGCCAGACCTCGCGCAGGGCGTGGGCCATGAGGGGCAGTCCGCCGGGCTCGCCCGCGATGTCCTCGACGATCCGTGCGGTCAGGGCGCGTTCGACGACGAGCCGGTGCCGCGCGGCGGGCCGCACGACCGCCTCCCGCAGCTGCCCCGCGGACATCGGGCCGAGCAGCACGGTCGCCTCGCCCAGCGCCCTGGCCAGCGCGGGGTGGTCGGCGCAGCGGCCGTAGAAGTCGGCGCGCACGGCGAGCACGACGCGCAGCCGGGACCCGGGGTCGAGCCCGGTGAGCAGCCGGCCGAGGAACAGCTCCCGCTCGGCCGGGTCGGCGCAGAGTGCGAAGAGTTCCTCGAACTGGTCGACGACGAGCAGCGTGTCGCCCGGACCGTCGTACGGGGTGAACAGGGCCTCGTGGCCGCCCGGGCGGGGGCCCGGGGTGAGGACGCGGATCGCGGCCGGGCGCGCGCCGGGGTCCGCGCTCTCCCGCAGCGCCGGGATCAGTCCGGCCCGCAGCAGGGACGACTTGCCGCTGCCGGAGGCGCCGACGAGCGCGCAGAGCGGGGTCCGGCGGACCCGGCCGGCGAGTTCGGCGACCAGGTCGTCGCGGCCGTGGAAGTGGTCCCGGTCGGCGGTGTCGAACCGGGCGAGCCCCGGATACGGGCCGCCGGGCCCGTCCTCGGCGGCGGGCACGCCGGCGGCCTCGGCGGTGACCGCGCGCCAGCGCCGCTCCCACCGCGCCGGGTCCCCGCCGCACGCGGTGACATAGGCGAGCAGCACCGGCAGGGTCGGCAGCCGCTCCCCGGCCGCGGCGGCGGACAGCGTGGGCCCGGAGTAGCCGGCCCGGGCCGCCATCGCGCGGTAGGTCGGCGTGCCCGCCTCGTCACGCAGCTTGCGCAGTTCGTACGCGAACCGCTGCACCGCTCCCGCCCCCGGGTCCAGCGGCTTCTCCCGGCGCCCCATGTCCGTCTCCCCCGTCGACAGCGACGTCCTCCACGCTAACAACGCCGGTACGGGAATTGATCGGTGAGCCCCGGCGGGGCTGCCCATCAATCGTCCGCCGCGTGGACTCCTCGGTGCACAGCGGCGCCGCCCTCCTGCGGGGCGCGCTCTCCCCACCCGCACCGGAGCCCGCCATCGCCACCCTGCACACCCCGCGGACCGTGCCCCCGCCGGCCGTCACCCGCCCGCCCCGCCGGTCCTTCTCCCCCGTCGCCCCCGTCGTGCTCGCGCTCGCCCTCGGTCTGTGGGGCGTGCGGCGGGGCGGCAGCCTGTGGCGGGACGAGGCGGTGACCTACGACATGGCCCGGCGTCCGCTGTCCGGCCTCGGCCGCACGCTGGAGCACGCCGACCTCGTGCACGGCCTGTACTACCTGCTGATGCACGGCCTGTTCCGCGTCTTCGGCACGGCCGATCCGCTGCTGGTGCTGCGGCTGCCGTCGGTGCTGGCGACCGCCGCGAGCGCCGGGCTGCTCGCGCTGCTCGGGGCACGGCTCGCGGGGCAGCGGGCCGGGGCGGCGGCCGGGGTGGTGTTCGTCCTGCTGCCGCCGGTGCAGCGGTACGCGCAGGAGGGCCGGTCGTACGCCCTCGTCTGCGCGCTGGTGATCTGGGCGTCGTACCTGCTCGTCCGGGCCGTGCGGGTACGGACCCGCCGGGCCTGGGCGGCCTATGCCGCCGCCCTGCTCGGCGCCTGTCTGCTGCACGAGTTCGCGGTGCCGGTACTGGCCGCGCACGCCATGGCGGTGCCGCGTGCCGTCCGGCGGGCCTGGGCGCCGGCGGCCGGCGCGGTGGCGGCCGGTGTGGCTCCGCTCGCCGTGGCGAGCGGGCGGCAGTCGGAGCAGGTGGCGTGGATCGGCGGCCTGGGCGCCGGGGCGCTGCTGGGGTTCGCCGGGGTCGCGCTGCTCGGCGCGGCCTGCGCCGCCCTGCTGCCCCGGCGGCGGCCGGACGGCCGGGTGGGCCTGGTCGCGCTGGCGTTGCCGCTGTGCGTGCTGCCCGGACTGCTGCTGATGCTGGCGTCCCTGGTGAAGCCGCTGTACGTGGACCGGTACGTGCTCTACGGCCAGGACGGGACCGCGCTGCTGGTGGGTGCGGCCCTTGACCGGCTGGTGCGGGCCGGGGTCAGGTGCCGGGCCTGCGCGGTACTGGCCGCCGGGGGCGCGCTGGCGGCCCTGCTGCCCGTCACCGTCCATCTGCGCACACCGGCCGGCCGCCTGGACGACGTCACGGCCGTGGCCGCTGCCGTCCGCTCGGCGGGCCGGGGCGCGGACGGGGTGCTGTATCTGCCCGGCAGGCGCCGGGTGTGGACGTTCCTCGACCCGGGCTCGGTCGCCGGGCTGCGCGATCTCGCCCTGGAGCGCGGACCGGCGGACTCGGGCACCCTGTACGGCGTGGAGGCGGCGCCGTCCGCCGTCCGCGCCCGCCTGCGAGCCGCGCACCGGGTGGTCGTCCTGCGCGACCCGGCCGGACAGCCGCAGGGCACCGACCCGCGGGACGCGGTGAAGCTCCGGGTGCTCGCGGAGTCCTTCGAGGAGTGCGGGACCCGGTCCGTGCGGGGTGCGCGGGTGAGCGTGTACGCGCGGCCCGGGCGGTGCTGAGCCGCGCGGCGGCACGGCCGGGCTATACGGGGCGGACCGCCGTGTGCACCGTGTACGCGCCCAGGATGAACACGTCCGGCCGGACGTGCACGCTCGCCGGGTCGGCGGGGTCGGTGAGCCGGTCGAGGGTGGTGCGGTCGTCGGCGTCCAGGGCGTCGCCGAAGCCCGCGCGCAGCCGGGACAGATGCGTGGCGACATAGCCGCGGGCCCGGTCGGTGGCCGGTGCGGGCAGGTCGAGCAGGAAGGTGCGGGTACGGGTGTGGCCGAGGCCGGCGGCGGTCAGCAGGGCGGGCCAGTCCTCGGTCTCGGCGACGGAGCCCGGCAGGTCGGCCCGCATCCGGGCGAACCACTCCGCCTCCAGCGCGTCCAGCCGGGCCTGCAGTCCGGGCCGGCCGATGCCGATGTCACGGGGCAGGAAGCGGGAGGGCAGGCCGCCTTCGAGGAGGGCGAGGGTGCCGCCGGGGGCGAGCCGCTCGGCGAACGCGGCGAGCCCGGCGCGCTGGTCGCCGAGGTGGTGCAGGCTGCGGCTGGCCCACAGCAGATCGGCGGGGTAGTCCAACGAGTCGAGCACCTCGGGCAGTTCACCGGCGAGGGTGCCGAAGCGGTCGGCGACATCCTGGCGGGCGGCCCGGGCGCGGGCGCGCTCCAGCAGCGGCGCGGTGCCGTCGACGGCGACGACCCGGGCTCCGGGGAACGCCTCGGCGAACAGGCAGGAGACGACTCCGGGGCCGCTGCCCGCGTCCACGATCAGCCCCGGCTCGGTCACCTCCTGGGCGAGCCAGGCCATGGCCCGCTCGTAGACGGGGCTGAACAGCTCCGCCTGCGACTCCAGCAGCGGGCCCATCTCGTTCCAGTCGATGTCCGTGCCGTTCCCGTGCCCGTGCCCGGTGTGGTGCTGGTCGTGGTGGTCGTGCGCCATGCTGGTCAGCCTCTCGTGCGGGTGCCGACAGGGTGCGACGGCGCACCGGCCGAGGGCCAGCCCTGTTGCCGATCCGGCAAACCGGGATGCCGGTACGGCCACCCGGCGGCGGGCCGGCGACCCGGCCTTCGCCGCCCGCTGGGACGTGCCGGCCCGGACGGCCGTACCGGCGAGGACGCCCGAGGCGCCGTCACACCTGTGGTCACGGCCCCGCTCGCCCGTGCGTCAGCCGCCGCCCCGCGACCGGGAGTCGACGGGGTCCGTCACCGGTTTCCGGAAGGCGCGTACGGTGAAGTGCGGGTCGGCGCGCGGGCGGTCCTGGTCGGGGAGTCCGGCCAGCCGGGCGGCGAAGTGCTCGGTGCGCGGCTCGCCGGGCGGCAGCTGGGTGAACCAGCCGCGGCGCAGGTCGGCGATGGTGCCTCGGGGGCTGCGGCCCTGCCCGGTACCGCGGAAGGAACCGTGCCCAGCGGGTCTGAGGCCGTGCCGCCCGGCGTGCGCGCGGACCGTGTCGGCCGCGTCGGCGGCGGGGCGTCGCGGGCGGCCCGCGAGGACGGCGTCGATGTCGCTGCCGACGTCGTGCGCTGCGGCCTTGTCGACGGTGGTGACGTACACCCCGCCGGGGCGCAGCACGCGGGCGCACTCGGCGACGACGGCGCGCACGTCCCCCGGGGCGTCCAGCAGATGCAGCAGCCAGACGGTGGTGACCGCGTCGAACGTGCCGTCGGGGAAGGGCAGCCGGCGGCTGTCGGCCCGCACGATGGTGCCGGGCAGCCGGGCCGACGCCATACGGACCATGGCGGGGGTGAGGTCCGCGCCGGTCACCCGCAGCCCGGGGCGCGCGGCGGCGAGCCGCCGGGTCACGATCCCGGTGCCGCAGGCGACGTCGAGGAGCCGGCCCCGCCCCTGCGGGATCAGGCCGAGGACGGTCTGTGCGGCGGCTTCGGCGCGGGCCTCGCCGCCGCGGGACAGGTCGTAGTCGCCGGCTTCCTTGTCGTAGTCGAGCACATCGTTCAGTGTGCCCCGTGGCCTGGGGCGATGTCCTCCACCCTGCGGGCGAGGGAGAAGTCCTTCGCGGTGACGGCGCCGCCCGCGCTGTGCGTGTTCACGCTGAGCCGGACGGTGTTGTAGCCGAGCGTGAGGTCGGAGTGGTGGTCCAGCTCGTCCTGGATGCCGGCGATGTGCACGACCAGCGCCGCCGCGGCGAAGTGCGAGCCGAGCCGGTAGGAGCGGACGAGGCGGTCGTCCTCCACCGACCAGCCGGGCAGTTCGGCGAGCCGGTCCTCGATCTCCTTCTGCGACAGCGGTTCGACGGCCATGGCCGGGCTCCCTTCGGTGCGTGTCCCCGTGCGGGGGGTGACGGTACGGATTCAGCGTGCCACGGCGGCGCGGCGGGCGGGCACCGGCACGGCGGCCGGCCCGCTTCGCCCGCCTCCGGGACTCGTTGCCGGCCTCCGGCCTCGATTAGGGTCGGCGGCATGACCCTTGCCGCGACCGGACCCGCCGTCAGCGCCCCCGCCGCCGTCACCGGCAAGGGCGTCGGCCCGCTGCTGCGCGCCTGGCGGGAGCGGCGCCGGATCTCCCAGCTGGAACTGGCCCTGCGCGCCGACTCCTCGGCGCGGCACATCAGCTTCGTGGAGACCGGCCGGTCCCGGCCGAGCGAGGAGATGGTGCTGCGGCTCGCCGAGCGGCTGGACGTGCCGGTGCGGGAGCGCAACGCCCTGCTGCTGGCGGCCGGTTACGCACCGCGCTTTCCGGAGACCCCGCTGGACGATCCGGCGCTGGACGCGCTGCGCGACGGCATGGAGCGGCTCATCCGGGGCTACGAGCCCTATCCCGCGCTGGTGGTCGACGCGGGGTACACGGTCGTCGCCGCGAACCGGGGCATCGCCATGCTGCTGGAGGGCGTGCCGGAGAAGCTGCTGTCCCCGGCGCCGAACGCGATGCGGCTGACGCTGCACCCGGAGGGGCTGGCGCCGCGCATCCGGAATCTGCGGGAGTGGCGCGGGCACCTGCTGGCCCAGATGGAGCGGGAGATCGCCCTGCACCGCTCGGACCGGCTCCGCGCCCTGTACGAGGAGGTGGCGGCCTATCCGGTGCCCGAGGAGCCGGCCGGCGCGGAACCGGCGGAGCCCGTGGCGTACTTCGCGCTGCCGATGCGCATCGAGCACGCCGGCCGGACCCTGTCGTTCGTGTCCTCGATCTCCACGTTCAACACCCCGATGGACGTGACGGTCGCCGAACTCGCCATCGAGACGTTCCTGCCGGCGGACCCCGCGACCGCCAAGTACCTGCACACCCTGGCCGGTTGAGGCACCCGGCACGGTTCCTCACCTCGGGCACGTGTGCGAAACGCTCACACATGACAGACTGCGTTCCGCGTATCGGCGCGTAGGGGAGGGCGTGGCGTGAGTGAGCGGCGGGCTGCGCCCACCGTGGGTCAGGTGGTGCTCGGCAAGCGGTTGCAGGAGCTGCGGGAAGCGGCCGGGCTCAGCCGTGAGGAGGCCGCCCGGGTCCTCAGGGTGGCGTCGGCGACCGTGCGCCGGATGGAGATGGCCGAGGTCGCGCTGAAGATCCCCTACGTCCAGGTGCTGCTGACCACCTACGGGGTGTCCGAGGAGGAGGCCGGCGCCTTCGTCGGGCTGGCCGAGGAGGCGAACCAGCCGGGCTGGTGGCAGCGGTTCCACGATGTGCTGCCGGACTGGTTCAGCCTGTACGTCAGCCTGGAGGGCGCCGCCCGGATCATCCGGTCCTACGAACCGCACTTCGTGCCGGGGCTGCTGCAGACCGAGGAGTACGCGCGGGCCGTGATGGAGGCGGGCACGATCGGCCAGACCTCGCCCGAGTCGGTCGAACGGCATGTGTCGCTGCGCATGGAGCGGCAGCGGCTGCTGGACCGGGAGGACCCGCCCCACCTGTGGGTGATCATGGACGAGACGGTCCTCAGACGGCCGGTGAGCATACGGCCCGAGGTGCTGCGCGACCAGCTCGACCGGCTCCTCGAGTACGCCGTACGGGACCGGGTGACGCTCCAGATCGCCGAGTTCGCCGCGGGCCCGCACCCGGGGACGTACGCGCCGTTCACGCTGTTCCGGTTCGCCGAGCCCGAGCTGCCGGACATGGTGTTCACCGAGTATCTGACCGGCGCCCTCTACCTGGACTCGCGCCGGGAGGTGTCCGCGCACCTGGAGGTGCTGGACCACATGACGGCCCGGGCCGCGTCCGCCCAGCGCACGCTGCGGCTGCTGAGGGAGTACCGCGAGGGCCTCTGACCCCGGCCCCGGCCCGCGGTGACCCGTACGGGTCTGCGAACAGGTGCGCGGCGGGGACCGCCCCTAGGTTGAGTACGGGGTGAACCTAGGGAGCGTACGTGACCGACACCCAGATACCGCCCGGGGAGGCCTGATGCCCTCGGACGCGGTGTTCTACCAGGCGGCGGCCCTCTGTCTGACCTACCCGGACGACGATTTCACCGCCCGGCTCCCGCTGCTGCGCCAGGCCGCCCCGCAGCTGCGCGCGTTCACCGACCACGCGGCCCTCACCCCGCCGCGGGAGCTGGCCGCCCACTATGTGCGGGTCTTCGAACCCGGGAACCGGCACAGCCTCTATCTGAGCTGGTGGCGCGACGGCGACAGCCCGCGGCGCGGGACGTCGCTGGTCCGCTTCGAGGAGGTCTACCGCCGGCACGGCCTGGAGTGCGGCGGCGAGGAACTGCCGGACTTCCTGCCCGCGGTACTGGAGTTCACCGCGCGGACCGGCGACACCAGCCTGCTCACCGAGCATCGCGACAGCCTGGAGCGGCTGCGGGCCCGGCTGGCCGACTACGGCACCCCGTACGCGGGCGTCCTGGACGCGGTGTGCGCCACCGTGCCGCCCGCCTCCACCGCAGCGCGCCGCTGACCGTGCTCCCGTACGGCCCCTGACGTACGGGTGCCGCGCCCCGGCCGGGACGCGGCACCCGCGGTGTCCGGGCGTCAGGCCAGCTCGGCCGTCAGGGTGATCGTCGTACCGGCCAGGGCCTGGCTGACCGGGCAGTTCTTCTTGGCGTCCTCGGCGGCCGAGGCGAAGCCCTGGGCGTCCAGGCCCGGCACCTCGCCGCGCACGGTGAGGTGGATGCCGGTGATGCCCTCGCCGGGCTGGAAGCCGACGTCGGCCTTGGTCTCCAGCCGGGTGGGCGGGGTCCCGGCGCCGGTCAGGGCGTGCGAGAGGGCCATGGAGAAGCAGCTGGAGTGGGCGGCGGCGATCAGCTCCTCGGGGCTGGTCCTGCCGTTCGCCTGCTCGGCGCGCGAGGCCCACGTGACCGGCTGGTCGCCGATGCCGGAGGAGTCGAAGGCGACGACGCCGTTGCCCTCGATCAGGTTGCCGTTCCAGACGGTGTGCGCGGTGCGCGTGGTTGCCACGTTGCTTCCTTTCGCGAGTGTCGCGGTCCGGGGTTGCCTTCCCGTGACCCCCTATCCGATCACATCCGGGCTCATCGCACTCTGAAGACCGGCCCACGCGGGGTGAACGGAAGGTGACTTCCCTGCGGGATCAGATAGGCGTGTTCCCTGCGCACGCGCAGCACGTCGCACCAGCCGTCGGTGATGACCAGCACCGGCGCGGCCGGCGGGAAGTCCTCGGCCCGGTGCAGCAGATCGATGCCGGGCTGCAGGACCGTGCCGCCGCGCCCGTGCACCCGGACCCGGCTCGCGATCTCGGTGACCGGCAGATAGCCGGCGTCGTGCGGGGCGGCGTCGCAGAACACCACGCGGGCGGCCGGTACGTCACGGGCCTCGGCGTAGGAGGCGATCGCGCCGAGCGCCTTGCCGAGCAGGGTGCGGTTCATGGAGCCGGAGGTGTCCAGGACCACCCCGAAGGTGCAGCGGGCGACCTCCTCGGGCGGGAAGTACCGGCCCGCGCGCGGGATGGCGGGGGTGGACGCCTGGCGGCGGGCGGGCCGGGCGAAGGACCGGACGGGTTCCGGGCGCGGGACGAACTCGTCGAACCAGCGGGCCAGTCGGGCGTCCCAGGGCAGCGGCGGATGGCTGAGGGCGCGGATCTCCTCCACCAGCCCGCCGGGCAGGAAGCCGCGCTCCTGCGTCCGGTGCAGGTCCAGGCCGCGGGTGAGGCCGCGGCGGTAGAACTCGTCCAGGTCGGCGTAGTCGCCGGCCGGGCGGATCGGGCCGCCGAGGACGTCGCCGACGCCCTTGCCGCGCAGGGTGGCGAGACGGCGCATCCGGCGCAGGTCGGCGGTGATCCGGTCGTAGACCTCCTCGGCGGACAGGCCGGCCAGCCGCGGGTCGTGCAGCAGCCCCTCGGGCATGGTGCCGACCCGCATCTCCACCAGCCAGCCGTTGACGACGTAGTCGCAGGCGACGTTGAAGAGATAGGGGTCGCGGGTGCCGCAGCGGTCGCCGTGGCGCAGGGCGGCGTGCAGCATCTCGTGGGCGAGGATGAACCGCCACTCCTCGTCCTCGAAGCGGCGCAGCGGGTTGACGTAGATCTCGCCGGCCTCGGGGTCGACGGCGGCGACCTGGATGCCGTGGGCGTGGGCGAGTTCGGCGTCGGCGACCAGGGTGATGCCGGCGGCGATGCCGCCGAGCAGCGGGTAGGAGGTGATGAACCAGCTCAGGGCGGCTTCCCAGGGGCGCTGTGCGGGCCGTTCGCCGTCCAGGGAGTCCCGGCGCCCGCCGGCCATGTCCATCGCGGCGGAGACGGTCCGGGTCAGGGCGGTGGCGAAGGCCAGCTGCCGGTCGGGGACCGGGCCCTGCCAGGGCAGCCATTCGGTGAGCAGCTGGTCGGGCCGGTCGCGCGCGGTGCCGCAGTGCTCGTAGGCGGGCGGCAGGCCGTGCGCCCGCCAGCGGGCGGCGAGCCGCTCCTCGTCCCCGTCGGGGTAGCTCGTGGGCAGGTCCTCGGGGGTGGTGCCGACGGGGAAGCCGAGCAGGAAGCGGTTGACGACGACGCAGCGGGCGGCGAGGTCGTGGCGGTCGGGCTGCTCGCGCGCGCCCTTGGCGGCCGGCAGGTGGCCGAAGCCGAGGTGGAGGGCGGCGTGCGCGAGCGCCCACGCCCAGGCGCCGGGTTCGGCGAGCCGGTCGGCGCGGGCGTGCACGGTGCCGTCGGAGTCCACGACGAGCAGTCCCTCGCGCGGGGCGACGGCGCAGTTCTCGGCGCGGCAGGTGCTGAAGTCGACGGCCGCGAGCGCCGGGTTGGCGCGCAGCAGCCGCATCCCCTCGGCGAACGCCTCGCCCGCCAGGTCCCGCTTCTTCTTCTGCGGGGGCCGGTTCACCGCCGCGCCTCCACCAGGCGGGGCATGTCGCGGGCGGCCTCGACCAGGAACCACGGCGGCAGGACCGGGTTGCCCTCGGCGTCCGGGGCGATCACGGTCTGGGCGACCTCCACGGAGATCTCGGCGAGCTGCACCAGCAGCGACTTGGCGCGGTAGGCGATCTGCCGGCCGTTCGCCGACATGTGGTCCTTGGAGACGGGCAGTTCCTTGACGAGCCGGCCGCGGAAGGACTCGGCGAGGTAGTACAGCAGGTCGCGGTCCTGGAGGCGGTGCGGCCAGCGGGCGTCGCCCTTGAGGATCGCCTCGATCCCGAACCGGCTGCGCACGACCTTCGCGTAGCCGCAGAAGGCGGTGGCGTGCGCGGGGGTGAGCGTGCCGTGCGCGAGGACGTCCAGGGTCGGCTCGTCCAGGCCGGTACCGAAGGAGTGCAGGGCGTCGGAGAGCATGTGCCAGGAGCGGGGCGTGGAGAACGGCTCCTCGGTCTTGGGCGGCTTGGACCACAGATGGTCCGGCCGGTCGGTGAGGTGGTCCACGATCCACGGGTGGATGCCGTTGCCCCCGGCCCAGGCCAGCCAGTCCGTGGCGGACACCTCCAGGTGGACGTGGGCGAGCCGGTTGACCAGGGCGGAGGCGAGGGGCCTGGCCAGGGCGTTGTCGGTGGAGCGGTTCCCGGCGCCGATGACGATGGACCCCGCCGGCAGTTCGTAGCCGCCGATGCGGCGGTCCAGGATGAGGGAGTAGAACGCCTTCTGCACGTCCGGGGACGCCGCGTTCAGCTCGTCCAGGAACAGGCAGTACGGCTCGTCCCGCGCGATCGTCTCCGGCGGGCAGAACACCGAGCGCCCGTCGCGGATCTGCGGCACGCCGATCAGGTCCTCGGGTGCGAGCTGGGTGCCGAGCAGGCTCACGCACTCCAGGCCGAGGGAGTCGGCGAACTCCCGCACCAGGGAGGACTTCCCGATCCCCGGAGCACCCCAGAGGAAGACGGGCCGGACGGTGGCGAGGCCGAGGAGGAGTTCGGGGACGCGGGAGGGGGTGACGGTGACGGCAGCCTGCAACGCGAGGGGTCCTTACGGATGTTCGATACGTGTACGACCCGGACAGTGTGGTCCGTCGGGCCGTCCCCGCGCAGCCGGTTTTCAGGCGGCCCGCTCCTCCGGCACGTCCGTGCCGAGCGGTACCTGCGGGCCGTTCAGCTCGCGCAGCCAGCGCCGCAGCACCCGGTGGACGTCCTCGGCACCGGTCAGTTCCGCCCCGTCCGCGACCGGTGCGGACAGCTCGGAGGGGGAGAGCAGGAACGGACGGGACTGGGCGCCGCCGAGTCCGCCGTGGGAGCCGATCTGCTCCTCGAAGGCGAGGACCTCGCCGTCGGCGGGGTCATGGGCCGAGTTCACCATGATGTCCGCGGTGTGCGGGAAGGAGTGGGTGCGGCGCACGGCGTCGGCGGCGCCGGGACCGAAGCGGGCCAGCGGGCCCGGCTCGTCGTCCAGGTCGGCCAGCGGGATCTCGGCGCCGTGGGCGCCCAGCACCACGCCGCCGTGTGCGGCGCTGCGCACCAGCAGGAAGCCGATGCCGGGGTGGTTGGCGAGAGTGGTGAGCAGGGCGGGGTGGCGGACGTCGATCTCCTCCTTGGTCATCCGGTGCGGGACGTCCGGGAAGGAGATGAGGCCGAGGTTGCCGGAGGCCAGCACGATCGGCTCGGGACGGCGGGCCTGGCCGTGGTGCGCGCCCTTCTCCTCCACGGGGCGGCGCAGGGCGGCGCGGACGGCGGCGCGCGCCTCGGTGCCGCTGCGGGTGCGCTCGGCCCGCCGCGGCACGGGCAGTCCGCTGCCGGCCCGGACGAGGTCGCCGAGGGTGAGGCCGTAGCGGGCGCGGAACGTTTCACCGGGGCTCTGGCCGTGGTCGGAGAGGACGACGATCCGGTACGGGCGCGGGGCGTGCTCGGCGACGCGTTCGAGGAGGGCGAGGGACCGGTCGAGGCGCCGCAGGACCTTCTCCGCGTCGCGCCCGCACGGTCCCGAGTGGTGGGCGACCTCGTCGTAGGCGACGAGATCGGCGTAGACGACGGTGCGGCCGGCGAGCATGTCGCCCATGACGGCGGCCACGACGACGTCCCGCTCGACGACGGTGGCGAAGGCGCGCACCAGGGGGTAGAGGCCGCCCCGGCCGACCCGCGGGCGCTGTCCGCGCAGCCGCGCCCGGGTGGACTCGCCGATCTCGCGGGCCACCTCGGCGACGAAGGACAGGGCGGTGCGGACGGCGTTCGCGGGGTCGGAGAAGTAGGCGAAGTACCCGGCGCGGGAACGGTTCGCCCGGCCGCGGCGGCGGGTGGCGATGGACAGCACGAGGGCCTGTTCGCCGGCGCCGCCGCTGAAGAGGTTGCCGCGGCTGGCGCCGTCGACGGCGAGCAGTCCGCCGTCACCGGTGTGCAGCATGGCGCGGCGCTGCAGCTCGGCCGCGCTGGTCGGCCGGTTGCACACCATGACCTCGCCGCGGTCCTTCTCGTACCAGCGGAAGGCCGGCACGTCGAAGGTGCTGCCGTGCAGGATGCCGAGCTGGCTGGCGCCCGTCTGGCTCGACCAGTCGGTGCGCCAGGGGGTCAGGCGGTGGGAGGGCAGACCGGGGCCCGCCGCCGGAGGGCCGCCGCCGGCGGCGAGCCAGCGGCCCACGGTGGGCATCAGGCCCTTGCGGACCGCCTCCGTGAGGACGTCGTGGCCGACGCCGTCCAGCTGGACGCAGACCAGGCCGGGGGCGGTGGGGCAGGGCGGATGGGCCCGGCGGCCACGGGTGGCGAGGCGCTGCAGGCGGCGCCGGTAGGCCTCGTCGTCGCGGACGACGAGGGCCGCGCCGGTGGCGGAGGCGACCGCGGACATCACGGCGGCCACGATGACGGCGGTCTCCGGGGCGGCGTCGCCCCGGCCCGAGGGGTTGATGCGCAGGGCGAGCAGCAGCAGGGAGCCGTTGAGGAAGAAGACCAGCAGGCCGAGGAAGAACGCGGGGACGAGCAGCAGCAGCCGGACCAGGAGCGGCCAGACCACGGCGGAGAGGATGCCGAAGGCGCCGGCACCGCAGGCGGCGGCGACCGCGATCCGGGTGGCGCTGTCGCCGTCGGCGGACTGGAGCTGGAAGTCGGGCAGCACCGCGGCGAGGGCCAGCATGGTGACCGTGGAGACCGCCCACACGGCGATGCTCCGCCCGACCTGACTGGCGATCCGCCGCCACCGCACGCCTCGCACGCCCCGTACACCTCACGTCCCCGGCCGCCCCCCGCCCTCGGGCCGGGAGGGCCCCTCTCGCTTCGCCGGGGCGATCGAGCCCCGCTCCACCTTGTCATACGGACGCCACCGGACCGGCGGGCCGCCGGGAGAGGGGCCCTCAGCGTCCGTCGTAGCCGGCCGTCGGCATCGAAAGGCGGCGGTGCACGCGTGCCTTCATCTGGGCGTCGTACGACGGCTCGGCCCGCCCCACCGTCTCCACCCGTACGCCGCGGCGCGCGCACTCGGCGGTGAACTCCTCCACCGAGGACAGGGCCCTGCGCAGCACCCGGAGGCTGGGGGCGACGAACACGTCCACCCCGGACCGCACCCCGTCCCACAGCGCGCAATGGTCGAACCGCAGTCCGCCGACGAGGAGTTCCCGGGCGACCACATAGCCGTGCTCGGCGGCCCAGCGGGCGCACATCGCGTGCTGGCTGCGCGAGTCCACCAGGAAGGGGTCGGCCTCCAGCTCCTCCAAGGGCGTCAGGCTCGCGATGGCGGTGACCCGCACCGGCGTGGCCACGCCCGAGGCGCCCCGCAGCTGTCCCATGGCGTCCCCCTCACCTCCGGGTTTCGCCGCCGACCCTACTCCTGCCCGTAGGCTTCGGGGAGTCGCGTGAAGGAGGCGGAGAAGGTGCCGGTGGAGATCACCTGGTGGGGTCACGCCACCTGCACGGTGGAGGATGCGAACGTCCGGGTGCTCACCGATCCCCTGTTCGCCCGCCGGCTGGCGCACCTGCGGCGCCGCCTGGGTGCGCCGCCGCCCGCCGGGGCCCGCCGCGCGGACGTGGCGCTCGTCTCGCATCTGCACGCCGACCATCTGCATCTGCCGTCGCTCGCCGGCCTCGCCCCGGGCA
This sequence comes from Streptomyces sp. NPDC015171, assembly GCF_043079545.1. NCBI lineage: Bacteria > Bacillati > Actinomycetota > Actinomycetes > Kitasatosporales > Streptomycetaceae > Streptomyces > Streptomyces sp. NPDC015171. Next base: position 784,733 of record NZ_JBIBUO010000002.1, on the reverse strand, counting down.
CGCGCCTGCTCGTGCCCCGGGGCGCACCACGGGCGGTACCCGGGCTGCGCCGGCTGCGACAGCTGCGCATCACCGAGGTGGCGCCCGGGGACGAGATACGCATCGGGGAGATGCTGATCCGGGTGGTGCCGGCGCTGCACGACGGACGGCGGCTGCCGGTGGGCCCGCAGCGCTCCCCCGCGCTCGGCTATGTCCTGGAGGGCGAGGCGCGGACCTACTTCGCCGGGGACACCGGGCTGTTCGACGCGATGGCCGAGCGGGTCGGCCCGGTGGACGCGGCGCTGCTGCCGGTGGGCGGCTGGGGGCCGTATCTCGGGGAGGGGCATCTGGACGCGGGGCGGGCGGCGCGGGCACTGGCCCGGCTGGCGCCGCGGGCCGCGGTGCCGGTGCACTACGGGACGTACTGGCCGATCGGCATGGACGCGGTGCGCCCGCACGAGTTCTACGCGCCGGGCGACGAGTTCGTCCGGCTCGCCGCGTTGGCCGCGCCGCGGGTGGCGGTGCACAAGCTGGGGCACGGGGAGAGCGTGCGGCTGGAGGTCGCGCGGTGACATGGCTCGCCGAGGCGTCGAGAACCGTGTCGCCCGAGTCGGCGCAGCAGGCGGTCGGATATCCGACGCTGTTCCTGCTGGTGTTCCTCGGGGCGTTGGTGCCGGTGGTGCCGACGGGTGCGCTGGTGAGTTCGGCCGCGGTGGTCGCGTTCCATCGGCCGGCCCCGTTCGCGCCGGCGCTGGTGTTCGTGACGGCCTCCCTCGCCGCGTTCCTCGGGGACATCGCCCTGTACTGGCTGGGGCGGCGCGGGATGCGGTCGAAGAACGGGTCGCGGTGGCTCGCGGCGATCCGGGCGCGGGCGCCCGAGGAGCGGCTGGCGCAGGCGCGCGGGAAGCTCGCCGAGCACGGGGTGGCGGTGCTGGTGCTGTCCCGGCTCGTCCCCGCGGGGCGGATACCGGTGATGCTGGCCTGCCTGATGGCGGACTGGCCGTCGCGGAGGTTCGCCCGCGGGAACCTGCCCGCGTGCCTCGCCTGGGCGGCCACCTACCAGGTGATCGGCATTCTGGGGGGCTCGCTGTTCGAGGAGCCGTGGGAAGGGGTGGTGGTGGCGGTCGCGCTGACCGTGGCGGTCAGCGCGGTGCCCGCACTCGTCCGCCGGTTGCGGGCCGCCGGCTGAGGCCCTACGGCGTGGCGCTCTCCAGCACCTTCGAGGCCCCCACCGGCAGGTCCCACAGGTCCGCCCGGTCGAGACCCGCCTGCTCCCAGGCCGCCCGCACCCGGGTGAGCGGCTGGAGGACCGGCTCGGCCGACAGGACGAACGTGCCCCAGTGCATCGGGGCCATACGGCGGGCGCCCAGATCGAGGGTGGCCCGCACCGCTTCCTCCGGGTCGCAGTGGACGTCGCTCAGCCACCAGCGGGGGTCGTAGGCGCCGATGGGCATCAGGGCGAGGTCGATGCCGGGGTAGCGGCGGCCGATGCGGGAGAACCAGTGGCCGTAGCCGGTGTCCCCGGCGAAGTACAGGCGCTGCCCGTCGGGCGCGGTGAGCACCCAGCCGCCCCACAGGCTGTGGCAGGTGTCGGTGAGGGTGCGCTTGGACCAGTGGTGGGCGGGGACGAAGTCGAAGCGGACGCCGGTAAGTTCGGCGCCCTCCCACCAGTCAAGCTCGGTGACCACGGTGAACCGGCGGCGCCGGAACCAGCCGCCGAGGCCGGCGGGCACGAACACCGGGGTGTCGCGCGGGAGCCGGCGCAGGGTGGGGGCGTCCAGGTGGTCGTAGTGGTTGTGGCTGATGACGACGGCGTCGACGCGGGGCAGCGCGTCCCAGGGCACGCCCACCGGGGTGACCCGGGCGGGGGTGCCGAGGATGCGGCGGGACCAGACCGGGTCGGTGAGGACGGTGAGCCCCGCGATCCGGACGATCCAGCTGGCGTGCCCCGCCCAGCTGACGGCGAGGGCGCGGGTGTCGGCGCGGGGCAGCGGGGCGGGGGCGTACGGCAGCCGGTGGACGTCGGCGAGGCCCTCGGGGCCGGGGCGTACGGCGCCCTCGCGGGCGAAGCGGGCGAGGGCCTTGAGGCCGGGCAGGGGTGCGGTGAGCCGGTCGTGGAAGGTGCGCGGCCAGACCCGGTGCTCGCCCAGGGGGCGGGGCTCGGCCAGCGGGGGGAACGGGGCCTCGGGGGCGGCGAGGGGGGCCGGCGTGCCGGGCAGGTCCGCTGCCGTGGTCGTCGTGGCCCGGCCCGGCTCATGCGTCTGCTGCGTCATCGAGGAGGCTCCCATCGCTGAGCGTCGTCGCGGAGATCGTCGAAGGCCGACCTCAAGGAGATCAACGCGCGTTGCACGTGCGGCAGTTCCAACGGCGCGGGGGAGGTGAGGGATTCCCTGCGCTCCTCGTCCGTGCCGCCCAGCAGGGGCCCGGTGGCGAGCCGTACGCGCAGCGCCCCGAGGTCGTCGCCGAAGCGGTGTCCGCCGGGCGCGGGCATGCCGAGCCGGACGGTGAGCAGGTCCTCCAGTTCCTGTGCGTCGCCGACGCCTTGGGCGGCGAGCGGTTCGCGCAGCGGCCCGAGGTCGGCGTACAGATGGCGGCCGGCCTGCGGCGGCCGGGCGAACGCACCGGCGGCGACGACCGCGGAGTGCGCGGCGGCGGCCACGCGCGCGTGCAGCCGCACGGTGGCCTCGCGGCGTTCGGCGACGGGCGGGGGCTCGTCGAGGGCGTAGCCGGCGACGGCGGCGAGCGGTGCGGGGATCCGGGCGCCGAGTGCGGTGAGGATGTCGAGCACGCGTGCGTGCAGCTGCCGTCCGCTGCCGGTGGCCGGGAAGCGGGCGACGGCGGCGGGCCAGCCGGCGGGCAGCAGGGCGCCGGCCAGGTCGGTGACGACGGTGACCTCGTCGGGCCACATCTCGGCGGGACTGAGCAGCACGGTCCCGTGCGGGTCGTGCAGGGTGTCGCGCCAGGTCTCGTCGCTGACCAGGTGCAGGCCCTCGGCGACGGCGGCCTCGACGGTCTCGTGCAGCAGCTCGGGCGGAGCGACGGCCGCGGTGGGGTCGTCGGCGACGGAGAGCACCAGCAGCCGCGGGTCCCCGCCCTCGGCGCGCACCCGGCGGACCGTCTCCAGCAGGGCGTACGGGTCGGGGACGCCGCCGCTCTCGGCAGGGGTCGGCACATGGAAGACGGGCCGGCCGAGGAGCCGGGCGTACGGTGCCCACCAGGCGGGGCAGGGCCGGGGCACGAGGACGTCGGCTCCGTCGCCGGCGAGCGCGGCGGTCAGGGCGAGCAGCAGGGCGGGGGCGCCGGGCCCCGCGGCCACCCGGTCGGGGACGCAGGGCAGTCCGCGGCGGGTCCAGTAGCCGCAGGCCGCCTCCAGCAGGGCGGGGGCGCCGCCGACGGGCTGGGCGTCGGTGCGGCCCGCCGCCGCGGCGAGCACGGCGGAGAGTTCGGGGAGCACGGGCAGGCCGTCGCCGGGCAGGGGCGGCCCGTAGCGGACGGGGCCGTGGTCCTCCCCGTGGTCCGTGCGCCGCATGTCCGCCTCCGCGCAGTCCGTGGTGCCGTCGTGCCGCCTGTCCGGGGAGTGCTCCTCGCCGTGTGCCGTCCTGCCCTCGGGAGGGTGTGTACCCGCGGGACGGCCGGACATGGGTGGTGCCGGAGTCGCCCCGATCACATCCCGGTGGATCCGCCTCCCGGGAACCGCGGGCGCCCGCACACGCGGTACACGGCGCCCGCGCAGGCGGCGGCGATGAGGACGCCGCCTGCGACGAGTGCCGGGACCGAGTCGCTGAAGGTGCCGCCCTGACCCGCTTCCACCCCGTGCTGGAGGCCGGCCGGCTCGCAGCCGCCGTCGTCGTGGGACGCGCGGCAGGTGTCGTCACCCTGGCAGGAAGCGCCACGGGACTCCCCGCACCACTGCCCGTCCCGCCCGCCGCCGTCCTGCGCGCCGCTGTCCCGCCCGCCGCCGACCTGCCCGCCGGCATCCTGCCCCGCGTTCTCCCGCCCGCCGCCGTCCTGCCCGCCGCTGTCGCGTCCGGCACCGACCTGCCCGCCCGCGTCCTGCCCCGCGCTCTCCCGCCCGCCCGCGTCCGGCTCGCCGCCGACCTGACCGCCGCCGACCTGCCCGCCGCCGATCCCACCGCCGCCGTCACCTCCGGCGATGCCACCGACAGGGGCGTCACCCGCGGGGACGTCACCCGCGGGGACGTTCTGCCCGGCGGCGTCCGGCGCGGCACCGGCCTGCCCGCCCTCGGGGACGAGGGAGGGGACGCTCCAGGGCACCGCCGGTGTGCCGGGGGCGGCGGGGTCCGCCGAGGCGGCCCCGTCGGCGGTCAGGCCCGGGACGGCGGGGTCTGCGGAGACGGCGGGATCTGCGGAGACGGAAGGGCCGGCACAGGCGGTGGGCCCGGTGAGGGCGAGCACGGCACCGGCGGCGAAGGCGACGGTCAGGGCGCGGGCGGTGCGGCGCATGGGAGGGGCTCCTCGGCGGACTGCGGCGGGGGCGGTCGGACGGCCGTACACCGGCGCACCGGTACGACGGCGGCGCCGTGCGGCGTCCGGGTACGGGGGGCACGGCTCGTGCCCTCGCTGCCATGACAGCCCGCGCGGGGCCGTACCGCGCGCGGCCGGGGCCCATTCGCGGGACGCGCGGGGCCAGGCGGGTGACCGTACCGGGGACATGACGGAGGGGGCCGGGGAACCGGTGTCGGACGGGCGGCACCGGGTACGCGGAGCGGACGGCAACCCTGGAGGGAGACATGCAGCGAGGCAACGACCGGCTGAGCGTCCACCGGGACGAGGAGATGAAGCATGAGCTGAGGAACCAGCTGCGGTCCGGGCATCCGACGCGCGCCGACGAGTGGCACGACCCGGAGCCCGCGGCCGACGACGACCCGGAGGTCTGGAGCGGACCGGTCGGCGGACTGGGTTCCCCGGCGTCGCTGGAGCGGAACCGGCTCGAGCTGGCCCGGCACCTGGGCCGGCACGCGTTCCCCGCGAAGCCGGGCGAGCTGGCCCGGGCGCTGCGCCGCAGCAACGCGCCGGGCGGGCTGGTCGACGCGGTGGCCGGGCTGCGGCACGGGGAACGGTACGAGAACGTCCAGCAGCTGGCGAAGGCGCTGTCGGGCGGCGCCTGAGCCGGGACCGGACGGCGCGGACGGGCGCCCCTCGCCGGTCCGCGCGCCGCAGTGGGACTCCGCGGGGCCCCTCAGGGCCTCGCGGCGGGAAAGGAAGCCGAGATCATGCGTATCGCGTTTCTCATGGCGCCGGAGGGCGTCGAGCAGGTCGAGCTGACCGAGCCGTGGCAGGCGGCGAAGCGGGCCGGGCACGAGCCGGTGCTGGTGTCGACCGACTCCGGCAAGATCCAGGCGTTCAACCATCTGGACAAGGCGGACACGTTCCCCGTGGACGAGGTGGTGGGCGAGACGTCGGCCGGTTCCTTCGGCGCTCTCGTGCTGCCGGGCGGCGTCGCCAACCCCGACTTCCTGCGGACGGACGAGAAGGCCGTCGCCTTCGTGAAGGACTTCTTCGCCGAGGGCCGGCCGGTCGCCGCGATCTGCCACGCGCCGTGGACGCTGGTGGAGGCGGACGTCGTACGCGGCCGGGTGCTGACCTCCTGGCCGAGTCTGCGCACGGACATCCGCAACGCCGGCGGCACCTGGGTGGACGAGCGGGTGAAGATCTGCGAGCAGGGGTCGAGCCCGCTGGTGACCAGCCGCAATCCGGACGATCTGCCGGCGTTCTGCGACGCGTTCCTGCACGTGTTCGCGGGAGCGGCCGGCTGACCACCGCCGGCGCTCAGGTGCCGGGCGTGCCCGGAGCCGCCGTCTCGCCGCAGCCGCGCTCGCGGGCACCCTCGCGGGTGCGGCCGGCGCTGACCAGGCGGCGGGGGTTGCGGCGCAGGTACTCGCCCTCCAGCTGGGCCATGCGCTCGTTGTGGGCCCGCAGTGCGTCGTTCGAGCCGTACAGGAGGGTGTCGTGGCGCGTGCGGTGGATCGTCTCCAGCTCCTTCATGAGCTGCTGGTCGTCCAGCCGGCTGGGGTCGACTCCGGTCATGGTGGCACCCCGCTCGTCGTGTCCGTCACGGTCCTGAGTCCACTGTACGAACATCCGGTCTGCCGGGCCTCCGCATGCGGAGGCCCGGCAGACCGGTGCGCGGGTCCGGGCTAGCGGGCCCGCTCGACCCGCCGTTCGTCCCAGACGGGTTCCGGGGTCTCGCGGACCCGGCCGTCGCTGCCGAAGACCAGGTGGCGGTCGAAGGAACGGGCGAACCAGCGGTCGTGGGTGACCGCGAGGACCGTGCCCTCGAAGGCCTCCAGGCCCTCCTGGAGCGCCTCGGCCGACTCCAGGTCGAGGTTGTCGGTGGGCTCGTCCAGGAGCAGCGCGGTGGCGCCGGCCAGCTCCAGCAGCAGGATCTGGAAACGGGCCTGCTGCCCGCCGGAGAGCCGGTCGAAGGTCTGTTCGGCCTGTTGGGTTAGCTCGTAGCGGCGCAGCCGGGACATGGCGGCGCCCCGGTCCTGGGCGTGCTCCTTCCACAGGATGTCGAGGAGGGTGCGGCCCTGGAGTTCGGGGTGGGCGTGGGTCTGCGCGAAGTGGCCGGGTACGACCCGGGCGCCCAGTTTCCACTGCCCCGTGTGCGCGACCTCCTCGCCGGCCAGCAGCCTCAGGAAGTGGGACTTGCCCGAGCCGTTGGAGCCGAGGACGGCGACCCGTTCGCCGTAGAACACCTCCAGGTCGAACGGCCGCATCAGCCCGGTCAGTTCCAGTCCCGCGCAGGTGACGGCGCGGATGCCGGTACGGCCGCCCTTCAGGCGCATCGTGATGTCCTGCTCGCGCGGGGGCTCGGGCGGCGGGCCCGCCTCCTCGAACTTGCGCAGGCGGGTCTGCGCCGCCTGGTAGCGGGAGGCCATCTCGTGGCTGACGGAGGCGGCCTGGCGCAGGTTCAGGACGAGCTTCTTCAGCTGGGCGTGCTTCTCGTCCCAGCGGCGGCGCAGCTCCTCGAACCGGGCGAAGCGTTCGCGGCGGGCCTCGTGGTAGGTGGCGAAGCCGCCGCCGTGCACCCAGGCGTCGGCGCCGGCCGGGCCCGGTTCGACGGAGACGATCTTCTCGGCGGCGCGGGCGAGGAGTTCCCGGTCGTGGGAGACGAACAGGACCGTCTTGCGGGTCTCCTTGAGCCGCTCCTCCAGCCATCGCTTGCCGGGCACGTCGAGGTAGTTGTCCGGCTCGTCCAGCAGCAGCACCTCGTCGGTGCCGCGCAGCAGCGCCTCCAGCACGAGCCGCTTCTGCTCGCCGCCGGAGAGGGTGCGCACCTGACGCCACTGGGCGCGCTCGTAGGGGACCCCGAGCGCGGCGGTGGTGCACATGTCCCACAGGGTCTCGGCCTCGTAGCCGCGCGCCTCGGCCCAGTCGGCGAGGGCCTGCGCGTACTGCAGCTGGGCCGCCTCGTCGTCGACCGTCATGAGGGCGTGCTCGGCCGCGTCGACCGCCCGCGCCGCCTCGCGGATACGGGGCGGGGCGACGGAGACGAGCAGGTCCCGCACGGTCGTCTCGTCCCGTACGGAGCCGACGAACTGGCGCATCACGCCGAGGCCGCCGCTGACGGTGACGGTGCCGCCGTGCGGCTTCAGCTCGCCGGAGATCAGCCGCAGGAGCGTGGTCTTGCCGGCGCCGTTCGGGCCGACCAGCGCGACGACGGCGCCCTCCCCCACCCGGAAGGACACATCGCCGAGCAGCGCCCTCCCGTCGGGCAGGTAGTACTCCAGGTGCGCGGCTTCCAGATGTCCCATGGGCACGCATTCTCCGTGCCGCCCCGCGCCCGGGGCAAACGCATATCCGCAGGTGCCCCGGCACGGGGCCGGTGTCAGGCGCCGCCCCGGTCAGCCGACGGAGTCCAGCGCCTCCCCGGTGGGGCCGCCCTCGCCGGCCGGTTCCACCACGGCCCCCTCCCAGGACAGCGCCTTCCAGCCGTCGGACGGGGAGCCCTCCAGGATCACCACGCCGGTGTTCTCCAGCGGGCGGGCCGCGGCGAAGGCGACGTCGACGTTGTCGGCGCGGGCGGCGGTCCAGACCCGGATCGCCGCGCCGTGGCTGACCATGGCGACGCACCGGGCACCGCTCGCCGCGGCCTCGGCGACCACGGCGTCGTACCGGCCGAGGGCCTCCTCGCCGCTCTCCCCGCCGGGCATGCGCAGCGCGGTGTCCCCGGTCGCCCATGCGAACGCCGTGCGCATGTACCGCTCGGCCTCCGGGGTGTGCCCGGGCAGCATCTCCAGGTCGCCGGCGGCCAGCTCGCGGATGCCGTCGCGGACGGTCACGTCCAGGCCGCGGGCGGCGGCCAGCGGGGCGGCCGTGAGCTGGGTGCGGATCAGGGTGGAGGCGTAGAGGGCCTCGATGTCCTCGCCGGCGAGCGCGGCGGGCAGGGCGGCGGCCTGTGCCTCGCCGAGCGGGGTGAGCCCGGGGCCCGGCACGGCGGTGTCCAGCAGATGGCGCAGGTTGGACGGCGTCTGGCCGTGGCGGACGAGGAGCAGGCGCATCCGGGGGTTCTCCTCTCGCGCCGGGCGGGCGGCCGGCGCACGGTACACAAGAAACGGGCACTTCAGGGTAACCGCCCCCCATGAGCCAAGACCTGGACCTGACCCCCCTCCAGAGCGGCCGAAGCGCGGTGCGCCGGCTGCTCGACCTCGACGCCGGCGTGTTCGAGGCGGCCGCCTCCTGGCGCTGGCCCGGAGCCGAGCGGGTGCTGCCCCGGCTGAGCCGGGGCGCGAACCACGGGGTGCTGTGGTTCGCCGCCGCCGCCGGGATCGCCGCGAGCCGTACGCCCCGGGCCCGCCGGGCCGCGGTGCGGGGGCTGGCCTCCCTCGGCCTGGCCTCGCTGACGATCAACACGATCGGCAAGCGCTCCGTGCGCCGGGCGCGGCCGCTGCTGGACCAGGTACCACGGGTGCGGCAGCTGAAGCGGCAGCCGATCACCACCTCGTTCCCGTCCGGGCACGCCGCGTCGGCCGCCGCGTTCGCCGCCGGGGTGGCCCTGGAGTCCCCGGCGTGGGGTGCGGCGGTGGCACCGGTGGCGGCCTCGGTGGCTGCCTCGCGGGTGTACACCGGGGTGCACTTCCCGAGCGATGTGCTGGCAGGGGCGGCGCTCGGTGTCGGGGCGGCCTTTCTGATCCGGCGCCTGGTGCCCACCCGGGCGCAGCTGCGGGGCCCCGTGCGGCCGTGCGCCGAGGTGCCGGCGCTGCCCGAGGGCGAGGGTCTGGTGATGGTCGCCAACCAGGGATCGGGCACCGCGGACCGGGTGCGGGCGCTGCGGGCCGCGCTGCCGGCGGCGGAGATCGTCGAGTGCGCGCCGGAGGAGGTCGCGGAGGCACTGGAGAAGGCGGCGGCGCGGGCACGGGTGCTCGGGGTGTGCGGCGGCGACGGCACCGTGAACGCGGCCGCCGGGGTGGCCCTGCGCCACGGGGTGCCGCTCGCGGTGCTGCCCGGCGGCACCCTCAACCACTTCGCCTACGACCTGGGCGTGGAGGACGAGCGCGCGCTGGCCCGGGCGGTCCGGCACGGCGAGGCGGTCCAGGTGGACACGGGCCGCTTCGTCACGGCGGACGGCGAGGGGCTGTTCCTGAACACGCTGAGCCTGGGCGTCTACCCGGAGCTGGTGCGCCGGCGGGAGCGCTGGTCGCCCCGGATCGGCGGCTGGCCGGCCGGGGTGCTCGGCGCGCTGCGTGTGCTGCGCGCCGACCGGCATCCGCTGGAGGTGCAGCTGGGCGGTGAACGGCGGCCGCTGTGGCTGCTGTTCGTGGGCAGCGGTGTCTACCACCGCATGGGTCTCTCTCCCGGCCGCCGTAAGGATCTGGCGGACGGCCTGCTGGACGTGCGGGTCGTGCACGGCAGCCGCCGGCCGGCGCTGCGGCTGCTGGCAGCGGCGGCGGCCGGTCCGCTGACCCGCTCCCCCGCGCACTCGGCGGTCCAGGTGAAGCGGCTGCGGCTGACCGGCCTGGCGCCGGGCACCCCGCTGGCGTACGACGGCGAGGTCACGGCGGTGTCGGGCGAAGTCACGCTGGAGAAGCTGCCGCGGGCCCTGACGGTCTACTGCCCGATGCCGAGCACACCCTGACGGGCCGTCGACTCAGGAACTGACACGCCATCAGTCCACATCTCGAAATCGGGGTCTCATCATTCGGCATGCGCGCGTACCTTTGAGCCGTACCGGCGGACGGGTCCGGCCGGTCCGCCGACGAGGGTGAAGGGGTACCGCCATGCCGAAAGCGCAGGAGACCGCCGTCTACACGCACGGGCACCACGAGTCGGTGCTGCGCTCGCACACCTGGCGGACCGCGGCCAACTCCGCGGCCTATCTGCTCGGCGCGCTCAAGCCCCACATGAAGATCCTGGACATCGGCTGCGGTCCCGGGACCATCACCGCCGATCTGGCCGCGCTGGTCCCCGACGGCCGGGTCACCGGCGTCGACCGGGCGCCCGGCATCCTGGAGCGGGCCCGGGCCACGGCCGCCGAGCGCGGTCTGGCCAACATCGACTTCGCGGTGGCCGACGTCCACGCGCTGGACTACCCGGACGACACCTTCTGCGTGGTCCACGCCCACCAGGTGCTCCAGCACGTGGGCGACCCGGTGCGGGCGCTGCGCGAGATGCGCCGGGTGACGAGACCGGGCGGCCTCATCGCCGTACGGGACGCGGACTACGCGGCGATGACCTGGTATCCGGCGGTGCCCGGCCTGGCGGACTGGCTCGACCTGTACGAACGGGTGGCCCGCGCCAACGGCGGCGAACCCGACGCCGGGCGCCGGCTGACGGCGTGGGCGCGGGCCGCGGGGCTCCGGGACATCACGGCCACCTCCAGCACCTGGACGTTCGCCACGCCCGAGGAGCGGGCCTGGTGGAGCGGCCTGTGGGCGGACCGCACGCTCGCCTCCGCCTACGCAGGCCGCGCCGCGGAAGGCGGGCACGCGACGGCGGAGCAGCTGGCGGCGGTGGCGCGGGCGTGGCGGGAGTGGGGCGGGCAGGAGGACGGCTGGTTCGCGGTCCTGCACGGCGAGATCCTGTGCCGCAAGGAGTCCTGATCCGCGCCCGGCGTCACTGACGGGGCAGCAGCGGTCCGAGCGGCCCGAGGTCCAGATTCAGGTCCTCGGGCCGCAGGCCGTACCGGTCCCGCAGCTCGGCCATCCGGTCCTCCAGCAGCATCAGGGTGAGCCCGATCCGCTCCTCCTGCTCCTCGGTCAGCTCTCCGGTGTCGAAGCGGCGCACGGCCTGCCGCTCCATGAGCTGGCGCAGCAGCTCCACCACGGTGAGGACGAGCTTCACCAGGTCCCGCTCGACGGTGTCGGGTTCGAGGTCGAGCCGTTTGCGCGGTCCGGGGGAGGTCATCACAGCTCCTCGAAGGGGGAACGGACCTGCTCGTTCACGGAGCTGATCAGGGCGTTCAGGTCGATGCGCACCAGGTCGACGTCCGCGATGCGCAGCGTGAGGTCGCCTGTGATCACCACGCCGCCCGCCAGCAGCCGGTCGAGGAGATCGACCAGCGCGATCTCACGGCGTTCCACGACGGTCACCGTCGGACCCTCCTCATGATTCCTCTCCGGTGAACGAGTAGGCGGCCCACGGACCGGTGAGTTCCACGCGGATCCCCGGCTCCTCGTCCTTCGTACGGTCGACCAGTTCCACGAACTCCTCGGAATGCCGCCGGGGCACCAGGTAGGCCGCGTTCAGGACGTTCTGCCCCGGGACCGCGGAGAGTGCGGAGTTCTGGGGGGCGTGGATCCGGACGTCCTCCGCGTGCCCGACGAGCCGCTCGTGCAGGGACCGCGCGAACCGCTCCGCCCGCTGCCACCTGTCCTCCTGCCCCCGGCTGTGCTCACGCCGCCGACGCAGATAGTCACGCCCGCTGACCTGCCCGGACGCGACGGGGACGGCCTCGGCGGGTTCCGGTTCCGGCTCCAGGTAGACCTTCACGCCCCACTCCACCCGGCCCTCGAGCCGGTCGAGAATGCGCCGGAAGTCGTCCTCCCGGGCCTCGATCATCGCCCGGACACCGCTGTTGTCGTGGAAGACCGTCGCGAGCCGCAACGGCAGCGGGGTGGTGACCGTGCTGAGCGCGTCGACCACGCCCTGGTGGGCTCGGGCGGTCGCGGCCAGCCAGTCCAGGTCCTCCAGGTGGGCCTTCAGCGCCTCCTCGGAGAAGTGGGCCTCCGGCACCGTACTGACCACGGCGACCAGCCCGTGGTGGTGCAGCACCCCGGGCGGGGCGCCCCCGACGCCGGCGAGCTGGGACTGCAGGGGCAGCTCGAAGGGACGGCAGACGGCGTACACGTACCGCAGTCCGGTCATGGGGCCTCCTTCGGGGTGCGGCGACCGCCCTCCAGCTCCTCCAGCCGGGCGAGGCGTTCTCTCAGCTCGGCGTTCTCCCGCGTCAGCTCGTCCCGCCGCGCCTTGGAGGAGAGCGCCGGGTCCGTCTCCCACCAGTCGATACCCATCTCCTTGGCCTTGTCGACCGAGGCGACGATGAGCCGCAGCTTGACGGTGACGAGTTCGATGTCGAGCAGGTTGATCCTGATATCGCCGGCGATGACGATACCTTTATCGAGCACGCGTTCGAGGATGTCGGCCAGGTTCGCCCCCGACCCCTGTCCATAGGGCTCGGGAAAGCGACTGGGCATCGTCATCGACGGCTCCCGCGCCCGGCGTACTCGGGTTCCTCTTCCTCTTCCTCTTCTTCCTCCTCGTACTCGCCCTCGGGCTGCTCCTCCTCGTACTCACCCTCGGGTTCCTCTTCGTCCTCGTACTCGTCCGCCGGCTCCTGGCCCTCCTCGTCCTCGTCCTCCTCTTCCTCCTCGTCCTCGTAGGAGCCCTCTTCCGCGGCCTCGCCCTCGGGGGCTTCGCCCTCTTCTTCCCCTTCTTCCTCGTCCTCGTACTCGCCCTCGACGTCCTGATCCTGGTCCTGCTCCTGCTCCTCCTCCTCGGCGGCGACGGCGTCCTCATGGCTGCGGACCACCTCGCCGTCGCGGATCTCACCGCGCCAGGCGTCCTCGGCCTCGCCCTTGATGGTGATGAAGCGGGCGAAGTGCTTCAGGTCCAGCCTCGCCCTGCGGCCCTGTGCGCGCCAGATGTTGCCGGTCTTCTCGAAGAGGCCGGTCGGGTAGTACTCGATGACCAGCAGGACCCGGGTGAGGTTCTCCTCAAGCCGGTGGAAGGAGACGACACCTTTCGTGGTGCCCTTCGCGCCTTCCGACGTCCACTGGATGCGGTAGTCGGGGATCTGCTCGGTCGTCTGGGCCTTCCAGCTCCGGGTGGACCAGAAGATCTTCGCCTGCCAGTCGGAGTGGGTGTCGTCGGCCCGGTTCGCGCTCTTGACGCCCTTGGCGAAGCTGCTGAAGCTCTGGTACTGGGTCCACTGGTCGTAGGCGGTGCGCAGCGGCACGCCGACGTCGACGGATTCCATGATGACGGTCGGCTTCTTGCCCGCCCCGCCCTTCTTGCCCTTGCCACCCCCGAGGCCTCTGACAGCGTCCATCACGTTCTCCTTGGCACGCGAGGCACCCAGCTCCAGAGCCGAGCGCAACGGCCCCTTGCCCTCGGCGAGCTTGCGCCCGCCGTCGAGGGCCAGCTTGGCGAAACCCGGGCTGTTGCCGTCGGCTATGTCGTTGAGCTTGAGCGTGGTCTGGCCCAGCTTGCGCCCCAGGCCGGTGAGCATCTTCGTGGCCTGCGCGGCCAGGAACTCCTGGGCCTCCGCCTTCAGCCGGTCGGCGGCCTCGCTCTGGGCCAGCCCGGCGAGCGGACCGCCCTGGGCCGTGTCCTTGGCCTTGCCCGCCACCGAGGTGGCTGATCCGCGGGAATCGGTCATCGGTCATCGCCGCCCTTCGACTGCCGCACAGCGGCGTTCCGGGTCGCTCCGCCCGTCGCGGCCGTCTTCTTCGCGGCCGTCTTGCGGGCCGTGCCCGTCTTCTTGGCCGCCGCCTTCTTGGCGGGGGCCGTCTTGCCGGCGGCGGCCTTCTTGGCCGGAGCCGACTTCTTGCCGGCCGTCCTCTCGGCCGGCCTACCCGTACGGCGGGGCTCGTCCCCGCGGCTCGCCCGGCCGTCGCGCCCACGCCGGTCCTCCCGGTCGCCGCCGCGCTTCCGGCCGCCCTCGTCCTGCCGGCCGCCGTCGTCCTCCTGGCCGCCCTCGTCCTCGCGGCCGCCGTCCTCCTCCTGCTCGGCGGAGTCCTCGTAGGCGTCCTCGTCGTCCTTCTCGTCCCCCGCCCCGGAGACCTCGTCGCGCACCTGGGCGGTGCGGCTGTGCAGCCGGTCGGCGAGCGCGTTCATCTGGCGCTCGACCATCGCACCGCTCGCGGCCTTGCCGACGCCCCGCAGATCCTGGCGCAGCTGATCCTGGATCTCCTTGAACTGCGGGTTGTTCTTCAGCTGCTGGTTCACCACGTCCGCGATCATCTTCGGACTGAGGTTGAGCTTCTTGCCCGCCACCAGCGAGCCGATCGCGAGCGCCATCTTCAGCTTCTTCGTACGCCCGAGCAGATATCCGGCCCCTATGGCGAGGCCCATTGCCGTTCGGTTCATCGTCCCGTCCCGTTGCCTGTGGTGTCGCCGGAGCGCAGGGCCGTCTCCAGCCGGTCGAGCAGTTCGTCTTCGCGCTGGTCGAACTCCTCCTCGGTGATCTCGCCCGCCTCAAGCTGCTCTTCGAGGCGGGCGAGCTCGGCCCGTACGGTGGCGGGGTCGTAGTAGATCCGTTCCGCCTCGCGGAGCACCTGTCTGATCGCCCACGCGCTGCCGCGCACCGGCGCGAACGGCAGCATCAGCACTTCGCCGATCAGTCCCACGGGGTCCTCCTTCCGTTCGGGCCGGGAGCGCTACTGCGTTCCGGCGTCCATGCCGGCCGTACTGCCCGCGGGCTCGGCGGGGCCGGGCTCGATGAAGCTGTACGGCGGCAGCGGCCCGTTGATCCGCAGCTCAAGATGGGCGTGGCTCTTGCGGACCTGCTCGACGGCGGCGATGAAGCGGTCCGCCGAGTCCCGGGCGACCAGGAACGACAGGTTCACCAGCCAGCCGGTGGATTCGGGGCCCACGCTGACCGCGGCGGCGGCCGGCTCCAGGAGGTTCCGCACCTCGACGGCGTCCTCCGCCTCCCTCGCCTGGACGGCGGCGGCGACCATCTCGCCGAGACGGATCTTGTCGTCGTAGGCGCCTCCGCCCGAGCGGCGGTTGGCCTCGGCCAGGGAGCGCACCTGGGCGTTCTCGGCCATCACGAGATGCAGCACGGCCTCTTCGACATGGGTGGCCTTGACGTTGTACTCGACCTTGCCGTCGAGCTCCCGCAGCCGCTCCAGATAGTGCTCCGAGCGGTCGGCGAGCACCTGGGCGACGGCCTCGTCGTCGGTGGCCACGCTGCCGAAGCGCATCGGCAGCACACAGCCGGCCGCGCCGGTCTCGGCCAGCACGTTCTGGTGCGCGAGCAGGTCCCTGCGCTTGGGACGCAGATCCTCCGGGGCGTCACTGACGACGGCGGTCAGCTCACCGGCCGTGAGGACGCGCACCTCGCGGGCGGGCTCGCCCACACCGGTCATGCCCTCGGGAGGTCCCGGGTGGGAGCGGGCGGTGATGCCGTAGACGTAGGTGCTCACTCCTGCTCCTCCTTCCGACGCGCCGGAGCCTTGCGGCGGGGCCGGGACTCGGGCTGTCCTTCCTCACGGGCCTGGTTGAAGGCTTCGGATATGGTCTGGGCCGCCCCGGACAGGGCGCCCTTGGACTTGCCGCGGGCACCGGACTCGGTGACCTCGCCGACGATCTCGGGCAGACCGGGGTCCTTGTGCGGGCCGGATTCCAGGTCGAGGCGGTTGCACGCCTCGGCGAAGCGCAGGTAGGTGTCGACGCTGGCCACGACGACCCGGACGTCGATCTTCAGGATCTCGATGCCGACCAGGGAGACGCGCACGAAGGCGTCGATCACGAGTCCCCTGTCCAGGACCAGCTCTAGTACGTCGTAGAGGCCGCTGCTGCCCCCTCCGCCTCCGGTCTGCTGTGCCGGAACTACAGTCATACTGGCGATTCCTCCTCATGCGTGGTCGGGTGCACGGCCCGCGCGGGCGGGCCCGGGCGGCGGCTCAGCGGCCCCCGCGTCCTTCGGCTCTCCCCCGTTCGTACCGGCGGACCTTGCGATAGCCGGTCAACTGCCCCTCCAGATCCAGCTCCACCTGGTAGCTGGCCATCAGGCTCATCGTGTCGGGCACCCTCTCCAGTTCGAGGACCTCGACCTCCAGCGCCCAGCCGTCCCGCGTCTGCTCGAAGGAGGAAACCGACTCGGGCGTGAGTCCGATGAGTTCCGCGAGTTGGGCGCGCGCCTGGCGCAGCACCTCCATGGGGCTCGCACGCCGGGTCTCCGCCGCGTGCCCGTGGGTGTCGTGCTGTGTCTCGGGGTCCTCACGCGCCCCTCGTGACCCACTGGAGTTCTGTGTTTCTCGTGAGTTATGTGATTGCGATGTGTCTTTTGCGTTCGACATGGCCACCTCTCTCTGCGGGTGGCCGCCACATCCTTGGCCAAACCTCGCCGGGCCAACGCCTCTGCTCGACGACCCGTCATGCCTGGTCGGAGCGCGTGCGTGTGTCAGCCACGCAGTGCCGCACAGACAGTTGGGGGGCTCCTCCGGAGGGCGGGGCGGCCTCCGGGGTGCCCCCGTGACGCCCCAGCGGCCGGGGAAGGCGCTCTCAGGCGCTCTTCCCCGGCCGCCGGGGCCGCACCGTGCGACGGCCCGCTCGGACGGGCCGCGCGCCGTGGCTCAGCGCACCACCGCCTCCTCGATGAGCAGCCGGGCCGCCGCCGCGATGCCCGTGGCGTCGATACCGGCCGCGTGCAGCTGCTCGTCGGGCGCGGCGGAGCCCGGCATGGTGCGCACGGCGAGCCGGACCAGACGGGGCACCGGCCGGCCGTCGCCGAACGACTCCGCGACGGCGTCGCCGAGGCCGCCCTCCGGGTGGTGGTCCTCCACCGTCAGCAGGCAGCCGGTCTCGTCGGCCGCCCGGCGCAGGGTCTCGGCGTCGACGGGCTTGACCGAGTACAGGTCGATCACCCGCACCCGGATGCCGTCCTCGGCGAGCCGGTCGGCGGCGGCCAGCGCCTCCGGCACGGTCACCCCGGCCGCGACGACGGTCAGCCGGTCCTCCTCGCTGGAGCGGAGCGTCTTGCTGCCGCCGACCGGGAACTCCTCGCCGGGTCCGTAGATCACCGGGCTCTTCCCGCGGGAGGTGCGCAGATAGCGGATGCCGTCCAGGCCGGCCATGGCGGCGACCAGCCGGGCGGTCTGGTTGGCGTCGCACGGGTAGAGCACCGTCGAGCCGTACACGGCCCGGAACATCGCCAGGTCCTCCAGACCCATCTGCGAGGGCCCGTCCTGCCCGATCGCGACACCGGCGTGGGAGCCGATCAGATTGATCCCGGCGCCGCTGATGGAGGCCATGCGCACGAAGTCGTAGGCGCGGGTGAAGAACGCGGCGAAGGTGGAGGCGAACGGCACCCAGCCGCGCACGGCCATGCCGACGGAAGCGGCGACGAGCTGCTGCTCGGCGATGTAGCACTCGAAGAACCGGTCGGGGTGGGCCTTGGCGAACTCCTCGGTGCGGGTGGAGTCGCCGACCTCCCCGTCCAGGGCGACGACATCGCCGCGGGCGCCGCCGAGGGCGGCGAGGGCCTTGCCGAAGGCGTCCCTGGTCGCGACGTCCTCGCCCACCTCGTACTGCGGGAGCTGGACCACCTCGGTGGTCAGCGAGCGCAGCGCGGCGGCGGCCTGCGGTTCGGACACGCGCACCCGCAGCTCGCGCTGTCCGCCGAGTTCGGCGACGGCCTCCTCCGGGTCGGGCAGCGGCTTGCCGTGCAGGCCCTCGCGGTCCTCCACGGCGGCCACGCCCTTGCCCTTGAGGGTGCGGGCGAGGATCACGGTGGGCTGTCCGGTGGTGGCCAGCGCCTCCCCGTAGGCCCGGTCGATCGCGTCGACGTCGTGGCCGTCGATCTCGATGGTGTGCCAGTCGAACGCCTGGAAGCGGCGGGCGTAGGCGTTCAGGTCGTGGCCGTGCCGGGTGGGGCCGCGCTGGCCGAGCCGGTTGACGTCGACCATGACGATGAGGTTGTCGAGGTTCTCGTGGCCCGCGTGTTCGGCGGCCTCCCACACCGAGCCCTCGGCCATCTCGCTGTCGCCGCACAGCACCCACACCCGGTAGCCGGTGCGGTCCAGCCGCTTCCCGGCCAGCGCGATGCCGACGCCGACCGGCAGACCCTGGCCGAGCGAGCCGGTGGCCGTCTCCACCCAGGGCAGCCTGCGGGGCGTCGGATGGCCCTCCAGCCGGCTGCCGAGCTTGCGGAACGTGACCAGTTCGCCGTCCTCGATCGCACCGGCCGCCTTGTACGCGGCGTACAGCAGCGGGGAGGCGTGTCCCTTGGACAGCACGAAGCGGTCGTTCGCCGGGTGGTCGGGGCGTTCGAAGTCGTACCGCAGATGGTGGGCGAGCAGGACGGCCATCAGGTCGGCCGCGGACATCGAGGACGTGGGGTGCCCGGATCCCGCCGCGGCGGACGCCCGGACGCTGTCCACGCGCAACTGCTGTCCCAGTTCGGCGAGTTCGTCGGTGTTCATAGGTCTCCTCGGTCTTCCTTGTCGGTCTCGTCGCGCCCGGCCGCGCTCAGTCGGACGGGTCCGGACGGTCGGCGGGGTCTGCGGGGGCGCCGGGTTCGGGGGCCGCGGGGCCGGCGCGCTCGGGGGAACCGGGGGCCGGGCGGTCCGGCCCGCTCCCGGCGGCTCCGGCGCCGGACGGCTTCCGCGCGGACTCCGGGCCCCTCCCCCGGGCCGGCGGCCTCGGCGCACGGCCCTCCGGGCGGGGGTCGGAACCGGCCGGCGGCGGCTCGCGGCCCGGGGGCCGCGGCTCGTACGCCGCCGGTGGCGGCGCCTGCTCCGTCGGCGGCCCGGCCGTCGCCCGAGCGGCCGGGGGCGGCGGAGCGCCGGGTACCCGCGCCAGTTCGGGTGAGGCCGTGTCCAGTGGCACGGACCAGGCCCGTACCAGGCCCAGCTGGACGCCCTGGCGCGGCAGGACGGCGTCCAGCAGCCAGTCGGCGGCGACCCGGACGCGGTTCCCGGGCAGCGCTGCCAGGTGGTAGCCACGGGTGACCACGCCCGCCGCCGGCCCGGACAGCGGGATGCCGAACGGGTTGGCGGCGGCCCGGACACCGCCCAGGTCGACGGCGAAGCCCAGATCGTGGTGGCGGTACGCGCGCCGGCGCCGGCCGAGGCCGAGCGAGCCCGCCACGTTCTCGCCGGCCACCCGGCCCTGCCGCCAGGCGTGCTGGGCCGTCATCGGCGTGAACGCGCCCGGCCGCTCCAGATCCGGCACCGCCGCCGCGTCCCCGCAGGCGAACACGTCGGGACGGCCCGGCAGCCGCAGATACGGATCGACGATCAGCCGGCCGCGCTCCAGCGGCTGCCCGACCGCCTCCACCAGCGGATCGGGCCGCACGCCCACGCACCACACCAGGGTCCGGGACGGGACGAACTCCCCGTCGGTGAGGAGCACCCCGTCCCGGGTGGCCTCCTTCACCGAGGTGCCGGTCCGCACCTCGACACCGCGCGCCCGCAGCACGCGTGCGGCCGTACGGGACAGCCGCTCGTCCAGCTCGGGCAGCACCCTCGGCGCCAGGTCGAGCAGGAGCCAGCGGGGGCGCAGGCCGGCCGGCAGCGGCTGCCTGCGGGCCAGCCGGTCGGTGAGCATCTGCAGCTGGGCGGCCACCTCGGTGCCGGTGTAGCCGGCGCCGACCACCACGAAGGTGCACCGGGCGGCGCTGGTCTCCGGGTCGTCGTCGGCGGCCAGCTCCACCTGCCGGGTCACGTGGTCGCGCAGGTACAGCGCCTCGGGCAGCCCCCGGAAGCCGTGCGCGTGCTCGGCGACACCGGGCACGGGCAGCAGCTTGTTGACGCTGCCGACGGCCAGCACGAGGCGCTCGTAGCCGAGGCTGCCGGTGCCGCCCTCGGGGCCCGTGTAGTGGACGGCGCACCGCTCCAGGTCGACAGCGTCCGCCTCGCCGAGCACCAGACGCACCCCGCGCAGCGTGCCGGGCAGCGAGACGGTGACCCGCCGGGCCTCCAGGACACCGGCGGCGACCTGGGGCAGCAGCGGCAGGTACAGGAAGTAGTCGGTGGGGTTCAGCAGGGTGATGTCGGCACGGTCGCGGGTGAGCCGGGCGAGGGTGCGGGCAGCCCGGTACCCCGCGAAACCGGCGCCGACGATCAGGACGCGAGGTCGGCTCACGGTGTGCCTCCGGCGGTATGGCTCCTCCGAGGTGTTCCGCGTAACCGGGCCGGGGGCACCCAAACGCCGGGCGGGTCACTCGTCCGCCGGTCCGGGCACCCGAACGCCGTCCCCGGCCCTGCCGCGGCGGCCGGGGGCAGCGAACGGCTCAGCTCCGGTGGTGCGGGCTGTCCGGGTCGACCGGGGGGTACGGCGGCATCGGCGGGTAGGGCAGGCCGAGGCCGCTCGGCGGGGCGGCCGGCGGGCTGCCGCCGGGCACGCGGTGCAGGGGATGCAGGCGGTGGCCGGAGTGGGCGGCGCTGCGGAGGCAGGCCGCCACCGCGCCCAGCAGCACAGCGGTGATCAGTGCCGCGGCCCAGCCGGGCAGCACGGCTGTCAGGGCCAGGCCGACGGCCAGGGCCACCGCGCCGCCCGCGTACAGGGCGACGGCGCCCGACGCGCCGTACAGCAGGGCGGTGCGGCGCTGCTTGCGGCTCTGTGTGCGCAGCTCGTCGCGTACCGTCTCGCGTGCCACCTGTGCCAGCTCTTCGACGACGTCCTTGTCCAGATGTTCCAGGTGATCCAAGCGGTCCATGGTGTGCGGGTACCCGCAGGACAGGGCAGGTAACGCGGAGCCCCTGCGCACTGCCCGCGCGCCCAACTAGGCTCGTGCGCATGGAGATTCTGGGCGCCTCGCTGCGCATCTGCGTCGACGACCTCGAAGCCGCCGTCCCCTTCTACGAGCGTCTGGCGGGCGGCAGAGCGCTGCGCTTCAGGCGCGGCGGTGTCGAGGTCGCGGCGGTCGGCTCGTTCCTGCTGATGAGCGGCCCGGAGTCGGAGCTGGAGATCCTGCGCAAGGTGGCGGCGACGATCGCCGTCCAGGACGTGGACGAGGCCCACCGGCTGCTGACCGAGCTGGGCGCCCAGGTCGTCGCGGGGCCGTTGGCGACACCGGCCGGCCGCAATCTGCTGGCGGTGCATCCGGACGGGTCGGTCTTCGAGTACGTGGACCAGCGCGGCTGAGCCGCTCAGTCGCGCATCTCGGTGGTCAGGGCCCAGCGTTCGTGGTCGCGCCAGGCTCCGCCGATGTAGATCATGTTCGGCGAGAAGCCTTCGAGGCGGAAGCCGGCGCCCCGGGCGAGGGCGATGGAGGCGGCGTTGCCGGGCTGCACGTTGATCTCCAGGCGGTGCAGGCCGAGCGGCCCGAACGCGTGCCCGATCACCAGCTCCATGCCTTCGCGCATCAGGCCGCGCCCGGCCGCGTGCGCGAAGGCCCCGTATCCGAGGGCGCCGCACCGGAAGCCGCCCCGCACGATGTTGTTGATGTTGATGAAGCCGGCGATGCCCCCGCCGTCCCGCTCGCACACCAGGAAGCCGGCCCGGGCCGGGTCCTCGATCAGCAGGCCGGCGTAGTCGGCGTAGGTCTCGTCACTGTCCGGCGGGAACAGCCACGGCCGGTGCAGTTCCCTGCTCTCCCGGGCCCGTGCGGTGAACTCGGGGCCGTCTTCGAGGGTGAAGGGGCGGATGGCGACGCGCGGGCCGACGGAGAGCCGACGGGACGGAGGGTGCGGCATCCGGCCAGCGTACGACGCCACCGACCGCGGCGTCGCCCGCATATCCACCCACCTCCGCCGTCGCCCGCCGGCTCGGCCGCCACGCCCCCGGCAACCGACCGCCCTCGGCTGCCGGCCCAGCGTCAACGTCCCTCCGCCCACGCCGGCTCGGCCGTCACCACCCCGGCACCCGACCCCCAGCCGTCACCCCACAGAGGGCGCCCCCGGCCGTCGGCACCCGACGCCCTGCCCACCGCGACCGATCCACAGCCACCGGCACCCAGCAGCCGGCCCGGCCACGGCCACCCCACACCTGCCGGCACCGACATCAGCCCCGACCACCAGCCCACAGCCACGTGCCCTCGACCGCTGACCCCTGACCACCAGCCCCCGGCCATCGCCCCAGGGCCACCTACTCCCCTGCCACCAGGCCCAGGACCAGCTGCCCCCCACAGCCACCGGCACCCGACATCAGCCCCGACCACCAGCCCACGGCCACGTGCCCCCGACCGCTGACCCCCTGCCAGCCCCCGCCCGCCGCCCCAGGGCCACCTGCCCCCCTGCCACCAGCCCAGAACCGGCTGCCCCACGACCTCCACCCCAGGACCGCCTGCCCCGCTACCGCCAGTCCAGGGCCGCCTGCCCCACGGCCTCCACCAGGACCGCCTGCCCCCACGCTTGCCGGCCGCGGCCGTCAGCGCAGTGCCGGCTTCTCCAGTGTCAGCGTGCCCGCGTCCGCGTCGAGTTCGGCGGGCACCCCGAAGGGGATCGTCAACGCCCCTTCGCAGTGCCCGAATCCGACGTCCGCCGCGACCGGGACGCCGAGTCCGCCGAGCCGGTCGGCCAGCATCGTCCGCAGCCCGGCCGGGTCACCGCAGCCCTCCCAGGAGCCGAGCAGCACCCCGCGCACGCCCTCCAGCCAGCCGGAGCGCAGGAGCTGGGTGAGGTACCGGTCCAGCCGGTACGCCTCCTCGCCCACGTCCTCCAGGCAGAGCAGTCCGCCGCGCGCCGAGGCGCGGGAGTGCGGGGTGCCGCGTTCCGCTGCGAGCAGGCACAGGCAGCCGCCGAGGGTGACGCCCCGGGCCCGGCCCGGCACGAGCGGCGTACCGCTGGAGGCGATGGTGCGGACCGTCTCGGGCGCGAAGAGGGTGGCCCGCAGATGCTCCTGGGCCCGCGCGTTCTTGATGAAGTCGATGCCGGCCGCCATCGGGCCGTACAGCGTGGCGAGACCGAGCCGGGCGGCGATGGCCTCGTGCAGGACGGTGAGGTCGCTGAACCCGACGAACAGCTTGGGCCCGGCCGCCCGCAGCGCGTCCCAGTCGAGCAGGTCGATCATGCGCTGGACGCCGTACCCGCCGCGGGCGCACAGCACCGCGTCCACGCCGGGGTCGCACCAGGCGCGCTGGAAGTCGGCGGCGCGGTCGGCGTCCGAGCCGGCCAGATAGCCGAACTCCGCGTGCCGGTCCAGGACATGGTCCCCGGCCACCGGGTCGAGATCCCAGCCGCGCAGCACGTCGAGCCCCGCCTGCAACCGCTCCTCGGGCACCGGGCCGCTGGTGGCGACGACGGCCACCCGGGCCCCCGGGGCCAGCCGGTGCGGCCGTACCAGTTCCTTCACGGGATCAGGTCCACCTTCGGTATCGGCGGTGTCGGCTCCAGTCCGAACACCTGGGTGTACAGCGAGAACTCGGCCTCCAGGGCGCGCACCAGCGTCTCGGCCTTCCGGAACCCGTGTCCCTCCCCGGCGAACGTCAGATAGGCGTGCGGCACGCCCCGGCCGGCGATCCGGGCGAGGAAGCGCTCGCACTGCGCGGGCGGGCAGATGACGTCGTCCAGCCCCTGGAGCAGCAGGAACGGCACGGTGAGCCGGTCGGCGTACGCGGTCGGGGAGCGCTCGGCGTACCGGGCGGGCACCTCGGCGAGCGGGCCGATCAGCGACTCGAGGTAGCGGGACTCGAAGTCGTGGGTCTCCCCCGGGCCCCAGGTGGCGAGGTCCAGCACCGGATAGACGATGGTGCCGCAGGCGTAGACGTCGGTCGTGGTCAGGGAGGCGGCGGTGGTCCAGCCGCCGGCGCTGCCGCCCCGGATCGCCAGCCGGGCGGGGTCGGCGGTGCCCTCGTCGGCGAGGGCGCGGGCGACGGCCGCGCAGTCCTCGACGTCGACCACGCCCCACTGCTCGCGCAGCCGCTCGCGGTAGGCCCGGCCGTATCCCGTGGAGCCGCCGTAGTTCACCTCGGCGACGCCGATGCCGCGGGAGGTGAAGTAGGCGATCGCCAGGTCGAGCACGAGCGGGACGCGGCTGGTGGGGCCGCCGTGCGCCCAGATGACGTACGGCGGCAGTTCGCCGTCGGGCGCGGCGCGGCGGGGGTGGTGCGGCGGGTAGACATGGGCGTGCACCTCGCGGCCGTCGGGGCCGCCGAAGGCGCGGATCTGCGGCTCCGGGTAGTACGCCGGGTCGACGGGGTCCCGGTGCCGGGCGCCGATCACCCGGGCGCGGCCGGTGGCGGTGTCCAGCTCGACCACCTCGTGTCCGGTGCGCGGGCTCGCGCCGACCGCGACGACCCGGGCGCCATGGGTGGCGAGGGTGGCGGTGCACTCCGTCCACGGTCCTGCCGCGTCGACTATCTCGCCGGACTCCGGGTCGAGTATGCCGAGCACGGTCGGGCCCCGGCCGTGCACGACCGCCAGCAGACCGCTGTCCAGCGGCGCGAACCAGCGCAGCCCGAGCTGCCACACCGGCCCGCCGAACTCCTCCTCGCGCGGGCACAGCGGGGTGCCGTCCCGGTAGAGGTTCCACCAGCCGCTGCGGTCGCTGCTGTACAGGAGCTGGCCGTCGGCCGACCACTCGGCCTGGGCGACGGCCTCGTCAGGGCCGCCGGCGACGGTCCGCACGCCGGTCAGCACGCCGTCCTCGCCCACGTCGGCGACCAGCAGCTCCGTGCCGTCCCAGGGCATCCGGGGGTGGTCCCAGCCCAGCCAGGCGGCCCGCCGGCCGTCGGGGGACAGCCGGGCGCCGGTGACGAACCGGTGCCGGGACCCGGTCAGCTCCCGGACGGCGGCCCGGTCGCCGGCGGCCGAACCGTCCAGCGGTACGGCGGCGAGCATCCGCCGTACGTCGTCGGGGCCGTCCCCGGTGAACTCCTCCAGCACCGCCCACACTTCTCCGCGGGCGAGGTCCACCCGGGGCTCCGCCCAGCGCAGGCCGCCGCCCAGCGGGGAGACCGGGGTGAGCGGGACGGGCTCGCCGCCGGGCTCGTAGCGGTACAGCCGCTGGTCGGCGAAGTGCACGAAGACGACGAGGAGCCGGCCGTCGTGGTGCACGCCGGCCCAGGGCAGGCCGCCGTACTCGATGACCCGGCTGCGCACGTTCCACGGGGCGGGGAGCACCGACTCCTCGCCGCCGTCGGAGCGCCGTCGCACCAGGGTCCGCCGGCCGCCCTCGGCGGGCCGGGGTTCGGTCCACCAGACCTCGTCCCCGACGAAGCCCACCCACTCCGGCCGTCCGTCGTGCGCGGCGGCGAGCGCCGCGTCGATGGGCGACGGCCACGAGCCGTACGGTGATCTGAGCATCTCGTCCCCCACTGTCTAGGCCGTCCGCAGGAAGCTGTCCAGGACACGGACCCCGAAGTGCAGCGCGGCCACGGGCACGCGCTCGTCCACGCCGTGGAACAGCGCGTGGTAGTCGAGGCCGGGGGGCAGCTTCAGGGGAGAGAAACCGTAGCCGGTGATGCCGAGCCGGGAGAACTGTTTGGCGTCCGTGCCGCCCGCCATGCAGTACGGCACCACATGGGCTCCGGGCGCGAACTCCGTCACGGCGGCCCGCATCTTGGCGAACAGCGGCGTGTCCACCGGTGCCTCCAGGGCCCTCTCCCGGTGCGCGAACTCCCACCGCACATCGGGGCCGGTCAGCTCGTCCAGGGTGGCGGCGAACTCGTCCTCGCCGCCGGGCAGGAAGCGTCCGTCCACGTGGGCGACCGCCTCGCCGGGGATGACGTTGACCTTGTAACCGGCGTCCAGCATGGTCGGGTTGGCGCTGTTGCGGACGGTCGCCTCCACCAGCCGCGCGGCCGGCCCGAGCTTCTCCAGCAGGGTGTCCACGTCGGCGGAGCCGGCCTCGATGCCGTGGAGGGCGGCGAGTTCGTCGAGGGCCGCCCGTACGGTCGGGGTGATCCGCAGCGGCCAGCGGTGCTCGCCGATGCGGGTGACGGCGGCGGCGAGCCGGGTCACGGCGTTCTCCGCGTTCACCCGGGAGCCGTGCCCGGCGCGGCCGCGGGCGGTGAGCTTCAGCCAGCCGGTGCCCCGTTCGCCCGCGGCGATCGGATAGATCTCCCGGCCGGAGCCGTCGTGGAAGGTGAAGGCGCCGGACTCGCTGATGCCCTCCGTGCAGCCCTCGAAGAGTTCGGGGTGCCGGTCGGCGAGGAACCCCGAGCCGTCCTCGGCGCTGGCCTCCTCGTCCGCGGTGAACGCGATGACGAGGTCGCGCCGGGGCCGGACGCCCTGCCGGGCCCAGGACCGGACCACCGCGAGGATCATCGCGTCCATGTTCTTCATGTCGACGGCTCCGCGCCCCCACACCACACCGTCGCGGACCTCGCCGGAGAACGGGTGGACGCTCCAGTCGGCGGCCTCGGCCGGCACCACGTCGAGGTGACCGTGGACCAGCAGCGCGTCGGCGGAGGGGTCGGTGCCCGCGATCCGGGCCACCACGTTGGTGCGTCCCGGGACGCGCTCCAGCAGCAGGGGTTCGAGGCCCGCCCCGGCCAGTCGCCCGGCCACGTATTCGGCGGCCGGCCGCTCCCGGCAGTCACCGCCGCCCCGGTTGGTGGTGTCGATGCGGATCAGCCCGGAGGTGAACTCCACCACCTCGTCGAGGGCCAGCCGGTCAGCCATACTGCTCCTCCACGGCGGCGGAGACGATCGTGGTGACCGCCTTGAACGTCCTGATCCCCTCGTACATGGTCGCGCTGGTGTAGGCGACCTTGCGCTCGCCGGTCCGCGCCACCCCGGGGACGACGGTGGCGGACTGCGCCAGGTGCTCCGCGTCGAACTCGACGGCGACCGTGAACGGCCCGGCCTCCACCGGCTCGTGACGGACCGCCAGCGGTGCGGCCTGCTCGGCCGCCGCGCGGATGTCGGCCGCCGTACGGGCCGGGGTCCGGCACACGGCGGCGTACCGCGACACATGGTCCTTGACGGCGACCTTCAGTGCCTCGGGGGCGTAGCCGAGGGCGTCCTCGCAGGCCACGTCGTCGCCGGTGACGAGGACGACGGGGACGCCGTACTCGGCGACGACATGCGCGTTGAGCAGGCCCTCGCTGGCGCGCACGTCGTTCAGCCACACCCCGGTGATCTGGTTGGCGAGGTAGGTGTGGGCGAGGACGCCCTCCATGCCGGCACCCGCGTGGTAGCCGACGAACGCGATGCCGTCGACGTCACCGTGCTGGACGCCCTCCACCATGGACAGCGCCTTGTGCCGGCCGGTGAGCATCTCCACCCGCTCGTCGAGCCGTTCGAGGAGCAGATTGCGCATGGACCAGTGGGCCTCGTTGACGAGCACCTCGTCGGCGCCGCCGTCGAAGAAGCCCTCCGCGGCGGCGTTCACGTCCGAGGTGAACATCGACCGGCACCGCTCCCACTGCGGTGTCCCCGGCAGCACATCGCCCGGCCAGGTGACACCCGTGGCACCCTCCATGTCGGCACTGATGAGGATCTTCATGGTGCCTCACGTTACGCGCCGACGGGGGAACTTCCTACGAGGTGGAAGGAGGTCGCCCGCACTCCCGCCGCCCGCCCCCGCGGTCCCCTCCCCCTACCCCCGCCCGTGCGGTGCGGCCGTCGGCCCCGGCGCCGCGGCGGGGGCGGTGAAGAGTGCGCGGACGGCCGCGCGGACCTGGTCGGCGACCACCTCGGGGGTGGAGGTGTCGAGTTTGCCGTCGAGGTGCAGGAACGCCAGGCCGTGGACGAGGGCCCACACCGTGGTGGACAGGGCGTCCGGGTCGGCGCCGGGGAAGGCGCCGCGGACGGCGGCGCGGACGTATTCCGAGATGGCGGTGGTCGCGGCGACCCGTTCCTCGCTGGTCGGATCGCAGGGCTCCGCGAACATCACCCGGAACAGCGCCGGGCGATCCAGAGCGAAGCGGACGTAGGCGACGGCGACGGCCGCCAGCTCGTCGGGGGTGGCGGGCGAGGGGTGCGCCGCGGCCAGGTGTTCGGCGAGTTCGCGGTAGCCCTGCGCGGCGACCGCGGAGACGAGCGCGTCCCGGTCCGCGTAGTGGCGATAGGGCGCCGTCGCCGAGACGCCGGCCCGCCGTGCCACGGCCCGCAGGGACAGCCCGGCGCTGCCGTCCTCCTCCAGCAGCTCGCGCGCGGCGCGCAGGCAGGCGGCGCGCAGATCGCCGTGGTGGTACGTGCCGCTCGCCTGCGACATAGGTCACGCTCCCTCATGTTTACGTCGCTTACATCGCTGCCCTAATGTGAACGCTGCATACATTCTAGGCGACCGAGATCGAGAGGGGAAACCCGGATGACCAGCGAGCTGTTCTCGCCCTTGTCCCTGCGCTCCGGGCAGGTACTGGACAACCGGATCGCGAAGGCGGCCATGGAGGAGAACATGGCCGGCGACGGCCAGCTCCCGGACCAGGAGCTGTTCGGGCTGTACCGGCGCTGGGCGGCCGGCGGCACCGGACTGCTCATCACCGGCAACGTGATGGTCCACGCCGAGGCGCTGACCGGGCCCGCCGGCGTGGTGCTCGACGAGGCGGCACCGCTGGAGCCGTTCATCGAGTGGGCGGCGGCCGGCAAGGCCGGTGGCGGGGCGATCTGGATGCAGATCAACCACCCCGGCCGCCAGATCGGATCCGACATGCCCGGCGTCGTGTGGGGGCCCTCCGCGGTCGCCGTCGACCTGGGCAGGCACAGCGGCCGCTTCGGGAAGCCCGTCGCCATGAGCCCCGAGCAGATCCAGGCCACCGTCGCCCGGTACGCCGTCACCGCACGGCGTGCCGAACAGGCGGGCTTCGACGGTGTGGAGGTCCACGCCGCGCACGGATACCTGCTGTCGCAGTTCCTGTCCCCCCTGGTCAACAAGCGCACCGACCAGTGGGGCGGTTCGCTGGAGAACCGGGCCCGGATGCTGCTGGACGTCGTCCGCGCCGTGCGCGCCGCCGTCTCCCCGTCCTTCGCGGTCGCGGTGAAGCTCAACTCCGCCGACTTCCAGCGCGGCGGCTTCGACGCCGACGACGCTCGCCAGGTGATCGAGATGCTCGCACCGCTCGGCGTCGACCTGGTCGAACTGTCCGGTGGCAGCTACGAGAGCCCGGCGATGTCGGGCCGCGCGGCCGACGCACGCACCCAGGCCCGCGAGGCGTACTTCCTCGACCTGGCGAAGGACCTGGTCACCGCCAGCCCGCTGCCGCTGATGCTCACGGGCGGCATCACCCGGCGCGGCACCGCAGAGCGGGTCCTCGACAGTGGCGTGGCGATCGTCGGGATGGGCACGGCCCTCGCCGTCACCCCGGACCTGCCCGAGCGCTGGCGCCAGGGCCGCGAGGCCGACGCGAGCCTGCGGCCGGTCACCTGGTCCGACAAGGCCCTCGCCTCGGCGGCCGGCATGGCCCAGGTCCGCCACCAGATGCGGCGCATCGCCCGCGGCAGCCGCCCCACGCCCCGCACCCACCCTGCGCTCGCCCTCCTCTCCGAGCGGCGCAGGCAGCGACGGGCCCTGCGCCGCTACCGCGCCTGGCTGTCCGCGTCGCAGGGCGCCGCGTAGGCGTGCGAGGGGAAGGGCCCCAGGCGCTCGTCGCTCGCCGCGACCCGCCTGGGGCCCTTCCGCTCGGTCGCCTGCGCGGCGCCCGCCACAGGGGACCCCGTCCTTCCGGGGTCCCCTGGTGTGCCGAGGCGGCGTCTCAGCGGACGCCGGCCGCCTTGAGCACCTTGAGCGCGCCGGTCAGCAGCGCGGCCCAGGTCTCGGGCGAGACGCCGGCCGGCGGGGTGAACCCCTGGACGCGCTGGTGGGCGACGGTCTGGGGCTCGGTGTACTTGAGGATGCCCTCGGCGCCGCGCCGACGGCCCAGTCCCGAGTCGCCCATGCCGCCCATCGGCGCGTCGACGCTTCCCCACGCGGCGGCGAAGGCCTCGTTCGCATTGACGGTGCCGGCGTGCACACGGGCGGCGACGGCCCGGCCCCGGGCCCCGTCGCCGGACCAGACATGACCGTGACCTGCAATGTGAGCACCGTCAACAATCTGCGGTCGCGGCCCGCGGAACGGCGAAGCCGGGCCCGGCCCACGCCACGGGGGCGTCGGCGGACCCGGCCTGTGCGGCCCTGTGCGCGAGGGAAGACCGCCGAGCGGCGGACGGGCGACGGCGGTCAGGACCGGCGGCCGCCCCGCCCGGGGACCGCCGGAGCGCGGTCAGGCCCGCGCGAGGACGAACCAGTGGGCGGGCAGTTCGATGCGGGTGCCGTCCGCGAGGTACTCGGTCTGCGGCAGGGCCGTCTCGCCCTCGGCGAGGACGGTGAGGCCGGCCTCGGCGAGCAGGCGCGGTATCTCCTCGTCGGCGGCGTCGGCGGGCTTGAGCCCGTGCTGGAAGACACGCTGGAGCTTGGGGCCCGGGCCGCCCGGCTCGGACGCCGCCCGCTCGAGGACGTCCCGGGAGGCGGAGGTGAGTTCGACCACGAAGGCGCGGCCTTCGGTGCCGATCAGCTCGGCGACGGCGGCGGCCACCACGGGGCGCGCGGCCGGTTCGCTCTGGTGGATGACGGCCCGCATGTAGACGTGGCTGTCGCCGAGCCGCTGGTGCAGGCCGCGCACGGCGTCGGTGTCGGTCAGGTCGAGCTGCTGGAACTCGACATCGCCGCCGCTGCCGGCGCGGCGGGCGTGCTCGACGGCCGCGTGCGAGAGGTCGACGCCCACGGCACGGGCGAACCGGGTGGCCAGGTAGCGGGTCTGGGTGCCGTTGCCGCAGCCGAGGTCGAGGATGGTGCGGTCCGGATCAGCGTGCGGCAGGAGCAGTTCGCTGTGCGGCGCCGCGCTCAGCGAGGCGTCGGCGTCCCATATCGCCTCCCCCCGGGCGTCGGAGGTCTCCCGCCAGTAACTCTCCCAGGAATGACGGTACTTGTCCGAGACGTTCATACGATCTCCCCACGGTTCGGTTCCGTGATCGGGATATCGCGGGGACCGGGAGCGGGGCAAGAGCCGGGAGGCCACCTTCACGAGATGTGGATGATCTGTTCGAACCAGACGGTCTTGCGGTGCCCGCTGGCGCTGGCACCCCACTCCTTGGCCAGCCGGCTGACCACGCGCAGGCCACGGCCCGATTCCTCGTAGGGGCCGGCGGCGAGCATGGCGGGCAGGGCGGGTTCGTGGTCGGTGACCTCGAACAGCAGCGCGTCGGTGCGGACCACCCGCAGTCCGATCCCGTCGCCGGCCGCGTGCCGTACGGCATTGGTGACGACCTCGCTGACCAGCAGCTCGGCCGTCTCCACGGTCTGCGGCAGACCCCAGTCGAGGAGCCGTGCGCGGACCAGGCGGCGGGCCCTGGCCACCTCGCGCGGGTCGGCGTCGAGCCGCCATTCGGCGACATGGTCGTCGGGGATGCCGTTGAGGCGGGCCATCAGCAGGGCGACGTCGTCCTTGCGTCCGCCGCGGGGGTTCAGCGCGCGGATGATGGTGTCGCAGGCGTCGTCCATCGAGGCGGCGGGGTGCGCGGCGGACTCGCAGAGCGCGGCCAGGCCCTCGCCGATGTCGGTGCCGCGCACCTCCACCAGGCCGTCGGTGCACAGCACCAGCCGGTCCCCGGGCGCGACCTTGACCCGGACGGCCTCGAAGGGGACACCGCCGACGCCCACGGGTGCGCCGGTGGGCAGGTCGAGGAGTTCGCTGCTGCCGTCCTCGGCGCGGACCAGCACGGGCGGGATGTGCCCGGCGTTGGCGAGGGTCAGCTCGCCGCGGATCGGGTCGTAGACCGCGTACAGACAGGTGGCGAGGTAGGTGTCGCCGAGCCTGCGGGCCAGGTCGTCCAGGTTGCGCAGCAGCTGGGCCGGCGGAGTCTCCATGGTGGCCATGGTCTGTACGGCCGTACGCAACTGGCCCATCATCGCGGCCGAGTTGAGACCGTGGCCCATGACGTCGCCGACCACGAGGGCGGTGCGGGAGCCGGGCAGCTTGATGGTGTCGAACCAGTCGCCGCCGATCCGGCCGAGCCGGGTGCCGGGCAGATAGCGGGTGGCGATGTCGCAGCCCGCCATCCGCGGCGCCACCTGCGGCAGCATGCTGTCCTGGAGGGTGTCGGCGACGTTCTCCTGGTAGGTGTACATGCGCGCGTTGTCGAGCACGAGGCCCGCGCGGGCGGCGAGTTCGGCGCCGGTGGTGCGGTCGATGTCGTCGAACTGCGCGCGGTCGGGGCGGCGCATCAGCACCATGAAGCCGAGGACGACGTTGCGCGCCTTGAGCGGGACGATCAGCAGGGACCGGCCGCCGATGAGCGGCCGCAGGTCGCGCTTCTCGAACTCGCCGGAGATGCGCTCGGACAGCTCTGCGGTGACCTGCGGCACGAGGACCGGCTCACCGGTGACCATGCACTGGTAGAACGGGGTGTGCTCGGGGAAGGCGAAGGCCTCGCCGACGGGCACGGTGTCGTCCCAGCGGCCCGGTTCGTCGTTGTGCTCGACCCAGACGCGGAACATCACGGTGCTGGTGTCCGGCGGGCCGTCCGGGAAGCCCTCGCCGGCCAGCACGGCGGCGCGCAGATGGGTGCCGGCGAAGTCGGCGAAGCGGGGCACGGCGGCGCTGGTGACCTCGCGGATGGTCTCGCCGAGGTCGAGGGAGGAGCCGATGCCGGAGCTGACCTCGTTGAGGAACTCCAGCCGCTCGCGTACGGCGGCGTACTCCAGATCGAGTTCGGCGCCGGCCGGGACCACGGCCGCGGCGACCCGCTCCTGCGGTACGACGGCCTGGGCGCGGGTGCGGCCCGGCCGCCGGGGCACGCCCCAGTACGGCGTGACGGGCACCCGGTCGAACTGGCTGAACTCCAGGACCGGATAACCGAGTTCGAGGATCTGCGAGACGATCCGGGCGCTGAGCCCCGGGCCCATGCTGGGCAGGATGTCGGGCAGGCGCCGCTCGAGTTCCACGGAGGCGGGCAGTTCGGTGTGGCGGGCGAAGCCGGGCGCGATGCGCTCGGCGGTCTCGTCGTCGTAGCCGCGCTCGTCCCGCAGCCGGGTGGCGTCGGCGGCGAGCACGAGCAGCCGGGAGGGGCCGGGGCCGACCAGCGGGTAGGCCCACCACAGCACGTCGAGCCGCTCGCCGCCGGCGTCCTGCCGGGGCGGGGCGAGCCGGGCGCGGCCCGCCGTGGCGTAGCCGGTGTGCCCGCCGAGCGAGGACTCCAGGTCGGGTCCCGGTCCGTCGTACGCCGCGTAGGCGTGCGGCGTCGCCGTGTCCGGCATGTCGTGCGGCTGCTCCGGCAGGGCGCCGGAGACCGGCAGCAGGTCCGCCGCCGGGTGCCCGACGGCGTCCTGCCTGTCCACGCCGAACAGGCGCCGCGCACCACTGCTCCAGTGGGACACCAGCCCGGCCCGGTCGACGACGACCACGGCCAGGGGAATCCGGCCCGCTCCGGTGTCGCCGACGCCGCGCCCGGGAGAGGTGTCCCGCTCGCTGCCACGGTCCATGACCCAGGCCCTTTCTCCCCACGGCTGTCCGCAAACGATCTGTGCCGCCCGCCACTACGGTAAGGCGGCGGCCGGTCGCGATGTGTGGCAATCCGGGAATTGACAGCACCGGAAAGCACCGGCGCGCGGCCGGGCGCGCGGCGCGCGCCCCGTCAGTCCTCGTGCCCCAGCTGGAGATCGCGTTCGGTGCGGCCACCGCCCGCGACCTGCAGGACCGTGGCGACCGGCGGGTAACCCGCGGCGATGACGGTGTACTCGCCGGACGAGAGGTCGACGAACCGGAACGATCCGTCGGCTCCGGTGGTGAGGGTGTCGACGACGTTGCCCGCCGCGTCGAGCAGGGTCACCCGGGCGTCCTCCACGGGACGTCCGCCGCTGGCCCGCACGATGCCCTTGAGCACCGCGCCGCCCGCGAGTTCGATGTCCTGCCGGGTCTCCCGGGATGCCTGCACGGTGACCGGGAGCGCGGCGGGCCGGAAGGCCGGGGCGCTGGCGGCGAGGGTGTACTCGCCCGCGACCAGCTCGGTGATGACGTAGCCGCCCTCGCGCCCGCTGCGGGTGGCCGAGACGACCTCGCCGTGCACATTGGTGAGGGTGACGGTGGCGTCCCGGACGGGGCTGCCGTCGGCGGTGAGGACGGCGCCGGCGAGGCGTCCGGCGCCGCCGAGGACCACGTCGAGTTCGACGGGCCGTTCGCCGACGGTGACGGAGACGGCCTGCGGCTGGTGTCCGCCGGCGGCGGCGATCAGGACGTAGGAGCCGACGCCGGGCGTGCTGAGCGCGTACCGGCCGTCGTCGCCGCTGGCGCCCCGGCCGATCTGCTGCCCGGAGACGTCGATGAGGGTGAGTGCCGCGCGGGGCACCACGGTTCCGTCGGGGTGCTGCACCGTGCCGCAGACGGGGATCCCGGCGGTGTACGGGGAGCGGGGCGGCAGGGGGGTCCCCGCGGCCGGGGGCTGGGGGCGGGCCTGCGGGATCGAGGCGTTCACGGTCTCGGGCTCCGTTTCGGCGGTGTGGTGGGACACCAGTGGTTTCTCCTTGAGGAAGAACGCGATGAGCAGACCGAGCACGAGCACCGGGACGAGGTAGAGGAAGATCCGGGGCATCGCGTCGGCGTAGGCGCGGATGTAGGCGTCGCGCAGTGCCGGGGGCAGCGTGTGGACGAGCTGCGGGGTGATCGAGTCGGGGTCCGGCAGTGCGGCGCCCGCGCGCGGGGGCAGTTCGCGGCGCAGGGAGTCGGTGAGCCGGTCGGCGAAGAGGGTGCCGAAGATCGCGGCGCCGACGCTGCCGCCGATCTGCCGGAAGTAGTTGTTGGCGCTGGTGGCGCTGCCGAGGTCGGCGGGGCGCACGGAGTTCTGCACGGCGAGGACGAGGACGGGCATCACCAGGCCGATGCCGGCGCCGAGGACGGCCATCCAGATGCTGTACTGCAGCCGGGAGGTGTCGACCTCCAGCCGGGACAGCAGCCACATGCCGAGGGCCGAGAGGGCGCCGCCGAGCACGGGGAAGATCTTGTAGCGGCCGGTGCGGCTGATGAGCTGCCCGCCGATGATCGACGCGCCGACGATCCCGGCCATCATGGGCAGCATCAGCAGCCCGGACTCGGTGGCGCTGGCCCCGTCGACCATCTGCAGGAAGGTCGGCAGATAGCTGGCGGCGCCGAACAGGGCGACGCCGATCACCAGGCCCACCAGACCGCTGATGTTGAAGACGGAGTCGCGGAACAGCCGGAGCGGGATGAGGGGTTCGGCGGCGAAGCGCTCGGCGACGAGGAAGAGGACGGTGGCGGCGAGGGCGCCGGCGCCGAGGCCGAGGATCTGCCGCGAGCCCCAGGCGTACTCGGTGCCGCCCCAGCTGGTGAGCAGCACCAGGCAGGTGGAGGCGGCGGCGAGCAGCAGCGCGCCGAGGAGGTCGAGCCTGGCCCGCACCCGCTGCCGGGGCAGCTTGAGGACGACGGTGACGACGGCCAGGGTGACCAGGCCGAAGGGGACGTTGATGTAGAAGCACCAGCGCCAGGAGAGGTGGTCGGTGAAGTAGCCGCCGAGCAGCGGCCCCGCGACGGAGGCGAGGCCGAAGGCGGCGCCGATCAGGCCCATGTACCGGCCGCGTTCCCGGGGCGGCACGATGTCGGCGATGATCGCCTGTACGCCGATCATGAGTCCGCCCGCGCCGACGCCCTGGACGGCCCTGAAGGCGATCAGCTGGTCCATGCTCCCGGCCCGCCCGGCGAGGGCGGAGCCGACGACGAAGACGGCGATGGCGAACTGGAAGACGCCCTTGCGGCCGACGAGGTCGCCGAGCTTGCCGTACAGGGGCAGGCCGATGGTGGAGGTCAGCAGATAGGCGGTGATGGCCCAGGACATCTTGTCCAGGCCGTGCAGTTCGCCGACCACCTTCGGCAGGGCGGTGGCGACGATCATCTGGTCGAGGGCGGCCAGCAGCAGCGCCAGCATCAGGCCGAAGAACACCAGCCGGATCCGGCGGGGGCCGAGTTCGGCGGCCGGCGCGGAGGGCGGGGGTGCGACGGCCTTCTCCTCGTCCGCCGCCGGAGCCGCGATCGGCTCGTGCTGCACCAGAGTCGTCCCGCCCACGTACCGCTCCCCTCGCCACACCTGTCACATTTCCCGCGTAAGGCGACAACTGCGAGCAACTGCGGCGAGTTACGGCACCGCCCGGTACGGGGCGGAGATCCACTCGAACCGGTGAAGGGGGCAACACCCCTTCGCCGTCGGGTTCTTGAGGCTACTTCTCGACCTCGGCGGCGAGGTTGGCGAGCAGCGCGTCGTAGATCCGGCCGAGCCCCTTGGGCGCGAAGGTCCTCTCGAAGAAGCCGCCGATGCCGCCGGCGCCCTGCCAGGTGGTGGTGACGACCACGCGGGAGCTGCCCTCGCCGGCGGGGGTGACGCGCCAGGTGGTGACCATGGAGGAGTTGCGGTCCTTCTCGACCAGCTCGCCGTCGGTGGGCTCGCTGACCTCCAGGAGGCAGTCGCGCACGCGCTTGCTGGTGGCCTGGAGCTTCCAGTGGACGAGGGTGCCCTCGCCGTCGCCGCCCTCGCGCACCTCGTACTCGCTGAACGGTTCGGGCAGCAGCTTGCGCCGCGCGTCGCGGTAGTCGGCGAGGGTGTCGAACACCTTCTCCGCGTCCGCTGCGACGACCCGCTCGGTAGTGGCCTCGACCTGCGCCATTGCGTCCCTCCAGGACCTGGTTTCTCGGGGTGGGGGCAAGCCAACCACCCCGGCGCCCGGCCGCCCAAATCGGGGTCCGCACGATCATGGGAACACATGTTCTATTCTGGGCCCAGCGCTACCGAGGAGGCGTCATGCGCTGGGACAACCTCACTGTGGAGCCGACGCGATCCGGTCCGTCCGGAGAACCCGCCGAGCACGGCCGGCCCGCCGATGCCGCGCTGTTCGGCGCGGACGCCGTGATCACGCGTACGTTCGACATGCCCGAGTTCCGCGGGATCACCTTCCACGAGGTGCGGGCGCGCTCGGTGCTGAACCGGGTGCCGGGTGCCTCGCGCATGCCGTTCGAATGGACGGTGAACCCCTACCGCGGCTGCTCGCACGCGTGCGTCTACTGCTTCGCCCGCAAGACGCACAGCTATCTGGACCTGGACACGGGCATCGGCTTCGACACCCAGATCGTGGTGAAGGTGAACGCCCCCGAGGTGCTGCGCCGCCAGCTCGGCTCCCGCGGCTGGCGGGGCGACCACGTCGCGATGGGCACCAACGTCGACTGCTACCAGCGGGCCGAGGGCCGCTACCGGCTGATGCCGGGCATCATCGCCGCGCTCACCGAGCACGCGAACCCGTTCTCGATCCTCACCAAGGGCACCCTGATCCTGCGCGACCTGGAGCCGCTGGTCCGGGCGGCCGAGGTGACGGAGGTGGGCGTCTCGGTCTCCGTCGGCTTCCTGGACACCGAGCTGTGGCGCACGGTGGAGCCGGGCACACCCGCGCCCGAGCGCCGGCTGGACGTCGTCCGCACCCTCGGCGAGCACGGGATCGGCTGCGGGGTGCTGATGGCGCCGGTGATCCCGTTCCTGAGCGACGACCCGGCCCAACTGCGGGCCACGGTACGGGCGATCGCGGCGGCCGGGGCCACCTCCGTCACCCCGCTGGCGCTGCATCTGCGGCCGGGCGCCCGGGAGTGGTTCATGGCCTGGCTGGGGCGGCACCATCCGCACCTGGTGCGGCGCTACGAGCGGCTGTACGCGGAGGGCGCCTACGCGCCCCGGTGGTACCAGCGCCGGATCACCCGTCAGGTGCACGAGCTGGCGCGGGAGTACGGCATCGGCCCCACGCGCGCGGGTCTGTCCCGCCGGATCCGCCCGGCGGGACCCGCCGAGGAACCCGCCGGGCCCGAGCCGGTCCAGCTCAGCCTCATGTGAGCGCGCGCGAGGGCGTTAGGGGGCATCCCACGGCCCAATTGGGTCAAGTATGGCCGCAACGCGTTCTTCGGGGCCCCGGCTCCGGGACGATCCGGCGAGAACCGTGAGCCTCGCGGTTCGCGTGACCCGCCGTCCCGGGAGGACCCGTATGAGAACACGCGCAGCAGCGCTGTGCGCGACCGCCGCCGTGCTGGCGGGCTCGCTCATCGCCGTGCCCGCCCACGCGTCGGGCGCCGCCCCGGTGCCGAAGGTTGCCTGGAAGAAGTGCGGCACCCGCGAGTATCCCAAGCTGCAGTGCGCCGCCGTGCGGGTGCCGCTGGACCACGCGCGCCCGTCGGGCCGGCAGCTCACGCTCGCCCTGACCCGCGTCCCGCACACCGCGTCGGTCTCCCAGGGCCCGCTGCTGGTCAACCCCGGCGGCCCCGGCGGCAGCGGCCTCGCGCTCGCCGGGTTCGTGGCCTCGGCGCTGCCGAGGAGCGTGGCGGGCCGGTACGACGTCATCGGCTTCGATCCGCGCGGGGTCGGCCGGAGCAGCCCCGCGCTGGACTGCGCGCCCGGCCACTTCGCACCCGGGCGCCCGGACCCCGTGCCGGCCACGCCCGCGCTGGAGCGGGCGGGCCTCGACCGGGCGAAGTCCTTCGCCGCGGCCTGCGGCCGCAAGTACGCCGGTCTGCTGCCGTACCTGGACACCGTCAGCGCGGCCCGGGACATGGACACCGTCCGCCGTGCTCTCGGCGCCCCGCGGATCAGCTACTTCGGCTACTCCTACGGCACCTATCTGGGCGCGGTCTACGCGAAGCTGTATCCCGCCCGGGTGCACCGCCTGGTGCTGGACTCCATCGTCGACCCGAGCGGCGTCTGGTACGGCGACAACCTCGGCCAGGACTACGCCTTCAACGACCGCCATCGCGCCCTGATGGCCTGGATCGCCCGGCACGACGCCGCCTACCGGCTCGGCAAGGACCCCGCGAGGATCGAGGCCCGCTGGTACGCGATGCGCTCGGACCTGGCGAAGAAGCCGGCCGGGGGCAAGGTCGGCGCCGCCGAGCTGGAGGACACCTTCATGCTGGGCGGCTACTACAACGGCTACTGGCCCTACCTCGCCGACGCCTTCGCCGCCTACGTCCACCACAAGGGCACCGGGCCGCTGGTGGAGGCGTACCAGAACTTCGGTGCCGTGGACGCCGCGGGCGACAACGGCTACAGCGTCTACACGGCGGTCCAGTGCCGGGACGCCGCCTGGCCGCGCGCCTGGAACCGGTGGCGCGCGGACACCTGGCGGGTGTACGCGAAGGCGCCCCTGATGGCCTGGAACAACACCTGGTACAACGCGCCCTGCGCGTTCTGGCCGACGGCTCCGCTGAAGCCGGTGGACATCACCAACCGCGCCCTGCCCGCGGCGCTGCTCTTCCAGGCCACCGAGGACGCGGCCACGCCCTACGCCGGCGGTGCCAGGGCCCACCGGCTGCTGGCCCGCTCCAGCCTGGTGGTCGAGGACGGCGGCGGCAACCACGGGATCACGCTGAGCGGCAACAGGTGCCTGGACACGTATCTGTCCGCGTATCTCACCGACGGCTCGGTGCCGCGCGGCACCGGTGCGGTGGACGCGGTCTGCGCCAAGACGCCGGATCCGAAGCCGCTGACGGCGAAGACGGCGAGGACGGCCTCCCGCGGCGCGACCCTGCACGGCCTGCTGGGCTTCCGCCGGTAGTCACCCGGGGGGTGCCCGCGCGGATGCCGGCGGGCATCGAAAGGCACCGGCAGGCACCGCAACTCGCCAGGGGCGGCGGGGGCGTTGTCAGTGGCGTGGTCCACGATGGGACCATGAGCACACCGATCCGCATCCCCGCCCCCGACGGGGTCGCCCCCGCCGCCCAGTACACCCATGTGGTGACCGCGACCGGCCGTCTGGTCGCGGTCTCCGGCCAGCTCGCCCTGGACGCGGACGGGACACTGGTCGGGGCGGGCGACCCGGCGGCCC
Organism: Streptomyces sp. NPDC015171; assembly: GCF_043079545.1. Taxonomy (NCBI): domain Bacteria; kingdom Bacillati; phylum Actinomycetota; class Actinomycetes; order Kitasatosporales; family Streptomycetaceae; genus Streptomyces; species Streptomyces sp. NPDC015171. The sequence continues at coordinate 744,905 of NZ_JBIBUO010000002.1, read as the reverse complement.
AGGCCCGGCAGGTGTTCGAGAACCTGCGCCGCTGCCTGGCCGCCGCCGGGGCCGGTTTCGAGGACGTCGTGAAGCTGACGTACTTCGTCACGGACATGGCCCACATGCCGGCGATCCGCGCGGCCCGCGCCGCCCACATACCCGACGACCGGCTGCCCGCCGCCTCCGCCGTGCAGGTCGCCGCCCTGGTGGCGCCGGAGTTCCTGCTGGAGGTCGAGGCGCTCGCCGTGGTGGCCCCATGAGCCCCCTGACGGTCCGGGAGATGGCGTTCGCCGACTGCGACCGCGTCTCCGAGATCCGCGTCCGCGGCTGGCAGCACGCCTACCGGGGGCTCATGCCGCAGCCGTACCTCGACCGGCTCAGCGTCGCGGCGGACGCCGAGCGGCGCAGAGCCCGGTTCGCGCAGGGCGACGGCCAGGTGGTGAACCTGGTCGCCGAGCGGGACGGCGTGGTGCTCGGCTGGGCGGCGCACGGGCCGTACCGGGACGGCGACACGCTCACCGACGACGCCGAGCTGTACGCGATCTACGTCGACCCGGCGCACGTCGGCGGCGGGATCGGGCGGGCGCTGCTCGCCGCGCCGGTCGAGCGGTGCGGGGCGCGTGGGCGCATGCTGCTCTGGGTCCTGAAGGAGAACGCGCCGGCCCGGCGGTTCTACGAGCGCGCCGGGTTCCGGGCCGACGGGGCCGAGGAGCCCTTCGAGACGGACGGCGTACCGGTGCCCGAGGTGCGGTACGCGCGGGGTCTGCGCGGCTGACCCGGCGTCACCTCGACTGCTGCTGCGGGATCCGCGCCAGCGCGTGCACCGCGGCCTCCGCGAGCGCGGGGTGCGCGAGGGCCTCGCTCAGCACCCGGCGGGCGCGGGCGTCGCCGAGCGTGCCCAGGCCCTCCACACAGGCGAGGGCGACCCGCCGGTAGGGGTCGTGCGGTCGCAACCGCCGCTCCAGAGTGGTGATGAGCGCGGGCACGGACTCCGGGGCGCCCAGGGCGGCCAGGAGCCGCACCGGGTGCAGGGCGTAGGCGACGCGGAGTTCGTTGGTGGCCAGGGCGGCGGCGGCGCGGGCCGTGCGCGGGTCGCCGAGGCGGGCGAGGGCGTGCGCGGCGGAGGCGCAGCGCGGCGGGTCGCGGTGGTTGAGCAGCAGTACCAGGGCCTCGAACGCGCGCCGGTCGCCCGCGCGGCCGAGCCGGAACGCGGCCAGTTCCCTGGCCCACAGCGGCTGTCCGGGCGCGGTGAGCACCTCCGCCAGTTCGGCGTGGTCCTCGGTGGCCAGCAGGCGGTCGAAGGCCGCCGAGCCGCCGGACTCCTGCCGTAAGCGTTCCGTGAGCGATCGCAACTCTTCGTCCACGAGGTCCAGCGTAGGCGGGTCGCGACGGCAGGGGGAGGTACATCACAAAGTCGGGTCCACCAGGGACTGGCGCGCTCGTTACCCGCCGGTTAAGCTCATACGAGCGAGTAACCCTCGCGCACTCCACTGGCGACGGTTTGGTGACGCAGCCGCCGCCGGGGACGCCTCCCGGGCCCCAAGGGCCGTGGGAGGCAGGCAAGTCGGTTCGGTGCACCGTGTGTACCGCAGTACGGCCCGGCTCCGGGACAGAGCCGGTCGGACCTTCCGCCGCTCCCGGGCGTGTGCACGCCCGTGGCACCGGCAGCACCGGGCGTGTGCGCTCGCAGCCCGGAAACACCCGCATCCCTCTTCGCACCGCGGTGCGCCCCTCGGCGCACCCGGCGCGCTCCTCGTCGTCACCCTCATTCCTGGAGTCCCGCGATGGCCACTCCCCTGTCCGACACCGCTCTGTCCCCGCTGTCCCCGCTCAAGACGATCGCCGTCGTCGGCCTCGGCACGATGGGCACCGGCATCGCCGAGGTCCTCGCGAAGGCCGGCCGGGAGGTGATCGGCATCGATCTCGACGAGGCCAGGACCGCCCAGGCGCTCGCCGCCCTGGAGGGCGCCACCGCCCACGCCGTGGCGCGCGGCCGGCTCACCGAGGAGGAGCGCGCCGGGGCGCTGGCCCGGGTGCGCACCGCCACCGACCTCGCCGCGGCGGCCGACGCCGACCTCGTCATCGAGGTGGTCCCCGAGTCGTACGAGATCAAGCAGCAGGTCTTCCGGGAGCTCGACGGCGTCGTCCGCCCGGAGACGATCATCGCGACGGGCACCAACGCGCTGTCCGTGACCCGGCTGGCCGCCGACTCGGCCCGCCCCGAGCGCGTGCTCGGCCTGCACTTCTTCAACCCGGCGCCGGCGATGAAGCTGGTGGAGGTCGTCTCCTCGGTGCTGACCGCGCCGCAGGCCGTCGCCGCCGTCACCGACCTCGCGATCGAACTGGGCAAGGAGCCGGTCGCGGTCGGCGACCGCCCCGGCTTCGTCGCGGACGGGCTGCTCTTCGGCTATCTGAACCAGGCCGCCGCGATGTACGAGGCGAAGTACGCCTCCCGGGAGGACATCGACGCCGCCATGCGGCTCGGCTGCGGCCTGCCGATGGGCCCGCTCGCCCTGCTCGACCTGATCGGCGTCGACACCGCGCGCACGGTCCTCGACGCCATGTACGCCGAGTCCCGTGACCGGCTGCACGCCCCCGCCCCGATCCTCAAGCAGCTCAGCGAGGCGGGCCTGACCGGCCGCAAGTCCGGGCGCGGCTTCTACACGTACGAGGCGCCGGGCAGCGCCGTCGTGGTGCCGGACGCGCTGACGCCTTCGGCGGGCGGCGCGTCCGCCGCGGGCCGCGAGGTCCGCTCGGTCGGCGTGGCCGGCTCCGGCACCATGGCCTCCGGTATCGCCGAGGTGTTCGCCAAGGCCGGCTACCAGGTGGTGCTGGCCGCCCGCAGCGAGGAGAAGGCCCTGGCGGCCCGGGCGCGGATCGGCAAGTCCCTCGCCCGGTCCGTGGACAAGGGCCGGCTGACCGCCGAGGCCGCCGCCGAGACCCTGGAGCGCGTCGTCCCGGCGGGCTCCTACGACGCCTTCGCCGAGGTGGACCTCGCCGTGGAGGCGGTCGCGGAGGACCTGGAGGTCAAGCGGCAGCTGTTCGCCACGCTCGACAAGGTGTGCAAGCCGGGCGCGGTCCTGGCCACCACCACCTCGTCGCTGCCCGTCGTCGCCTGCGCCCGCGCCACCTCGCGTCCCCAGGACGTGATCGGCATGCACTTCTTCAACCCGGCCCCGGCGATGAAGCTGGTCGAGGTGGTCCGCACGGTGCTGACCGACGACGAGGCGCACGCCACGGTCCGCGAGGTCTGCGGGCGGATCAGGAAGCACGCCGTCGACTGCGGGGACCGCGCCGGCTTCATCGTCAACGCGCTGCTGTTCCCGTACCTGAACAACGCGATCAAGATGGTGCAGGAGCACTACGCGTCGCTGGACGACATCGACGCGGCGATGCGGCTGGGCGGCGGCTACCCGATGGGCCCGTTCGAGCTGCTGGACGTGGTCGGCCTCGATGTCTCACTGGCCATCGAGAAGGTGCTGCACCGCGAGTTCCGCGACCCGGGCCTCGCCCCGGCGCCGCTCCTGGAGCACCTGGTGGCCGCGGGCTGCCTCGGCCGCAAGACGGGCCGCGGCTTCCGCGAGTATGCCCGCCGCTGACGGGGTCGGCGACGGGTTCCGGACGGAGACGGACTGGGGCGGGCTGCTCGACCCGGGCGGCTTTCCCCCGCCCGGCCGGACCGGCCCTCCCCCGCCCGCCGCGGGCGGGGGACACCCCGGACCTGCGCATCGAGCTGCGCACATGCAGTACGTTCAGGTCATGTCCCAGCCCGCCAAGTCCTCCCGTACACCAGCTACGCCCGACGCGCCGGAAAGTGCCGCCGGCAGCCGCGCGGCCGCTCAGCGGCTCAAAATGCGCCGAGAACTGGCGGCGGCAGCCATGGAGCTGTTCGCGACGAAGGGGTACGAGGGCACCACCGTCGACGAGATCGCCGCCGCCGCGGGGGTCGCCCGGCGCACCTTCTTCCGCCACTTCCGCTCCAAGGAAGAGGCGATCTTCCCCGACCACGACGACACGCTGATCCGCGCGGAGGCGGTCCTCAACGCCGCCCCGGCGCACGAGCACCCGCTCGACACCGTGTGCCGCGGCATCAAGGAAGTCATGAAGATGTACGCGGCCCGGCCGGAGATCTCGGTCGCCCGCTACAAGCTGACCCGCGAGGTGCCCACGCTGCGCGAGGCCGAGATCGCCTCCGTGGCCCGCTACGAGCGTCTGTTCACCCGCTACCTGCTCGGCCACTTCGACGAGCACGCGCACGCCGACGACGCCAACGACGACCCGCTGCTGGCGGAGGTCGCCGCCTCCGCCGTGGTCACCGCCCACAACCACGTCCTGCGGCGCTGGCTGCGGGCCGGCGGCCAGGGGGACGTGGAGACCCAGCTGGACCACGCCTTCGCGATCGTGCGCAAGACCTTCGGCAACGGCATCGGGGCCGGCCGGAGCACCCAGGCCGGCGCCCGGCCGGCCGCCACGACCGCGGCGACGGCTTCCGCGCACGGCGAGGTGCTGGTGACGGTGGCCCGCACGGACGCCCCGCTGGACGAGGTCATGCGGACCATCGAGGAGGCGCTGAAGGAGCGCTGACCGGCGCCCTCCCGCTGTGACGACGGCCACCCGCCCGGGTGGCCGTTTTGGCATGTCAGGGGCCCTTTTCGGGGAGATTTCGGCGGCCGTTCGATCGATCATCGCTCATTTGTTACGTAAAGATTTCATCTGAGAGCGACTTCTGGCACTCAGTGCCTTGCCACCTGACACGCGGTGTCATACGTTGAAGAGGTCCGGGCGGCCGGCGAGCAGAGACCGATCGTTCGCCGGCTGTCCCCGCAAGCTCATGGCCTGCGCGCCCGGACGCCTGCGTCACAGGCAACCTCCCGCGCCACAAAGCGCTGCCGAAGCACCACCGAGCCGAACCGACGGCACGTTCCACCACACCCTCAGCAGCACTCATCGCAGCACCGACGATCCCTCAGCGCCCCTCCCTCAGGGCGCTCACCGCCGGAGGCAACACCGTGACCGTGAAGGACATCCTGGACGCGATCCAGTCGCAGGACGCCACGTCAGCAGACTTCGCCGCCCTGCCGCTCCCCGAGTCGTACCGTGCGATCACCGTGCACAAGGACGAGACGGAGATGTTCGCGGGCCTGGAGACCCGCGACAAGGACCCGCGCAAGTCGACCCACCTGGACGAGGTGCCGGTGCCCGAACTGGGCCCGGGCGAGGCTCTGGTGGCCGTCATGGCCTCCTCGGTCAACTACAACTCGGTCTGGACCTCGATCTTCGAGCCGCTGTCGACGTTCGGCTTCCTGGAGCGCTACGGCAAGGTCAGCGAGCTGACCAAGCGCCACGACCTGCCCTACCACATCATCGGCTCCGACCTCGCGGGCGTCGTGCTGCGCACCGGGCCGGGCGTGAACTCCTGGAAGCCCGGCGACGAGGTCGTCGCCCACTGCCTCTCCGTCGAGCTGGAGTCCTCCGACGGCCACAACGACACGATGCTCGACCCCGAGCAGCGGATCTGGGGCTTCGAGACCAACTTCGGCGGCCTGGCGGAGATCGCGCTGGTCAAGTCCAACCAGCTGATGCCGAAGCCGGCCCACCTCAGCTGGGAGGAGGCCGCCGCCCCGGGCCTGGTCAACTCCACCGCCTACCGGCAGCTGGTCTCCCGCAACGGCGCCCAGATGAAGCAGGGCGACAACGTCCTGATCTGGGGTGCGAGCGGCGGACTCGGCTCGTACGCCACGCAGTTCGCGCTCGCCGGCGGCGCCACCCCGATCTGTGTCGTCTCCAGCGAGCAGAAGGCCGAGATCGCCCGGAAGATGGGCGCCGAGCTGATCATCGACCGCAGCGCCGAGGGCTACAGGTTCTGGAAGGACGACAACACCCAGGACCCCAAGGAGTGGAAGCGCTTCGGCAAGCGCATCCGCGAACTCACCGGCGGCGAGGACGTCGACATCGTCTTCGAGCACCCGGGCCGCGAGACCTTCGGCGCCTCGGTCTACGTCACCCGCAAGGGCGGCACCATCGTCACCTGCGCCTCGACCTCGGGCTACAACCACGAGTACGACAACCGCTACCTGTGGATGTCGCTGAAGCGGATCATCGGCTCGCACTTCGCCAACTACCGCGAGGCGTGGGAGGCCAATCGCCTCATCGCCAAGGGCAAGATCCACCCCACGCTGTCGAAGGTCTACTCCCTTCAGGACACCGGACAGGCCGCCTACGACGTCCACCGCAATCTGCACCAGGGCAAGGTCGGCGTGCTGTGCATGGCGCCCGAGGAGGGCCTGGGCGTGCGCGACCAGGAGATGCGCGCCCGGCACGTCGACGCCATCAACCGTTTCCGGAACGTCTGAGGGCCTTAGATGACAGAGCGTCAGAAGGACCGTCCGTGGCTCATGCGGACGTACGCCGGCCACTCCACGGCCGAGGCGTCCAACGAGTTGTACCGGCGCAACCTCGCCAAGGGCCAGACCGGTCTGTCGGTGGCGTTCGACCTGCCGACGCAGACCGGCTACGACCCCGACCACATCCTCGCCCGCGGCGAGGTCGGCCGGGTCGGCGTGCCCGTCTCGCACCTCGGTGACATGCGCCGGCTGTTCCAGGACATCCCCCTGGAGCAGATGAACACGTCGATGACGATCAACGCCACCGCCATGTGGCTGCTGGCGCTCTATCAGGTCGTCGCCGAGGAGCAGGGTGTGGACATCACCCAGCTCCAGGGCACGACCCAGAACGACATCGTCAAGGAGTACCTGTCCCGCGGGACGCACGTCTTCCCGCCGGGTCCCTCGCTCCGCCTGACGACGGACATGATCGCGTACACGGTCTCCCACATCCCGAAGTGGAACCCGATCAACATCTGCAGCTACCACCTGCAGGAGGCCGGGGCCACGCCGGTGCAGGAGATCGCGTACGCGATGTCCACCGCGATCGCCGTCCTCGACGCCGTGCGCGACAGCGGCCAGGTGCCGCAGGAGCGCATGGGTGACGTGGTCGCGCGGATCTCCTTCTTCGTGAACGCGGGCGTCCGCTTCGTCGAGGAGATGTGCAAGATGCGGGCGTTCGGCCGCATCTGGGACAAGGTCACGCGCGAGCGGTACGGCATCGAGAACCCCAAGCAGCGCCGGTTCCGCTACGGCGTCCAGGTCAACTCGCTCGGCCTGACCGAGGCGCAGCCGGAGAACAACGTCCAGCGGATCGTGCTGGAGATGCTGGCGGTGACGCTGTCGAAGGACGCACGCGCGCGTGCCGTGCAGCTGCCCGCCTGGAACGAGGCGCTGGGCCTGCCCCGGCCCTGGGACCAGCAGTGGTCGCTGCGCATCCAGCAGGTCCTCGCCTACGAGAGCGACCTGCTGGAGTACGAGGACATCTTCGAGGGCTCGCACGTCATCGAGGCGAAGGTGAGCCGGCTGGTCGAGGAGTCCTTCGCGGAGATGGACCGGATCGAGGAGATGGGCGGTGCGATGGCGGCCGTCGAGTCCGGCTACCTCAAGTCGCAGCTGGTCGCCTCGCACGCCGAGCGCCGGGCCCGGATCGAGTCCGGCGAGGAGAAGATCATCGGTGTCAACGCCTTCGAGGGCACCGAGCCGAACCCGCTGACCGCCGATCTGGACACCGCGATCATGACGGTCGACCCGCAGGTCGAGGCCCGCGTCGTCACGGCCGTCGAGCAGTGGCGCATCACCCGCCAGGAGTCCTCCGACCGGCAGGGCACGGGCGACCCGTTCCACTTCCCGACCGTGCGGCAGGCCGTCGACCGCCTCAAGGAGGCCGCCAAGGGCACCGGCAACCTCATGGAGGCCACCCTGGAGTGCGCCCGCGCCGGGGTCACGACCGGCGAGTGGGCCGGCGCCCTGCGCGAGGTGTTCGGCGAGTACCGGGCGCCCACCGGGGTCTCCTCGGCGCCGGTCGCCGTGCCCGCCGAGGCCGGCTCGGCCCTCGCCGAGGTCCGCACCAAGGTGGAGGACACCGCCCGCGACCTCGGCGTCGGCAAGCTGCGCTTCCTGGTCGGCAAGCCGGGCCTCGACGGGCACTCCAACGGCGCCGAGCAGATCGCCGTCCGCGCGCGGGACGCCGGCTTCGAGGTGGTCTACCAGGGCATCCGGCTCACCCCTGAGCAGATCGTGGACGCGGCCCTCGCGGAGGACGTGCACGCGGTCGGCCTGTCGATCCTGTCCGGCTCGCACGCCCAGCTGGTGCCGGACGTGCTGGAGCGGCTGCGTGAGGCCGGCGCGAACGACATCCCGGTCATCGCGGGCGGCATCATCCCGAACGCCGACGCCGAGCAGCTGAAGGCCGCCGGTGTGGCCGCGGTCTTCACCCCGAAGGACTTCGACATCACCGGGATCATCGGCCGTATCGTCGACGAGATCCGCAAAGCGAACAAGCTCGACCCCCTGGAGGTCCCCGCATGACCGTCAACCGTCTTCGTCCGCGGCGCTCCTGCCTCGCCGTGCCCGGAAGCAATCCGCGCTTCCTGGAGAAGGCGCAGGGCCTCCCGGCGGACCAGGTCTTCCTGGACCTGGAGGACGCGTGCGCGCCGCTCGCCAAGCCCGGGGCGCGGCACACCATCGTCGAGTTCCTCAACGAGGGCGACTGGACGGGCAAGACGCGCGTCGTGCGGGTCAACGACTGGACGACCGAGTGGACGTACCGGGACGTCGTGACCGTCGTCGAGGGCGCGGGCCACAACCTCGACTGCATCATGCTGCCGAAGGTCCAGAACGCCGAGCAGATCGTCGCTCTCGACCTGCTGCTGACGCAGATCGAGAAGACCATGGGCTTCGAGGTCGGCAAGATCGGCATCGAGGCGCAGATCGAGAACGCGCAGGGCCTGAACAACGTCAACGCGATCGCGCAGGCCTCCCCGCGCGTCGAGACGATCATCTTCGGCCCGGCCGACTTCATGGCGTCGATCAACATGAAGTCGCTGGTCGTGGGCGAGCAGCCGCCCGGCTACCCGGCGGACGCCTACCACTACATCCTGATGAAGATCCTGATGGCCGCCCGCGCCAACAACCTCCAGGCGATCGACGGCCCCTACCTCCAGATCCGCAACGTGGAGGGCTACCGCGCGGTGGCGCAGCGCGCCGCGGCGCTCGGCTTCGACGGCAAGTGGGTACTGCACCCGGGCCAGGTCGAGGCGTCCAACGAGATCTTCTCGCCGTCCCAGGAGGACTACGACCACGCCGAGCTGATCCTGGACGCGTACGACTACTACACGTCCGAGGCGGGCGGCAAGAAGGGCTCCGCGATGCTCGGCGACGAGATGATCGACGAGGCCAGCCGCAAGATGGCCCTGGTCATCTCCGGCAAGGGCCGGGCCGCCGGCATGCAGCGGACGTCCAAGTTCGAGATCCCGGAGGCCTGAGCGATGCAGTTCGGACGCACGTACGAGGAGTTCGAGGTCGGTGCGGTGTACAAGCACTGGCCCGGCAAGACGGTCACGGAGTACGACGACCACCTGTTCTGCCTCCTCACCATGAATCACCACCCGCTCCACATGGACGCCAACTACGCCGGGAAGACCACGGACTTCGGCAAGAACGTGGTGGTCGGGAACTACATCTACTCGCTGCTGCTCGGCATGTCCGTCCCGGACGTCTCCGGCAAGGCGATCGCCAACCTGGAGATCGAGTCGCTCAAGCACGTGGCGCCGACCTTCCACGGCGACACGATCTACGGCGAGACGACCGTGCTCGACAAGTGGCCCTCGAAGTCGAAGAACGACCGCGGCATCGTCCACGTCGAGACCAAGGGCTACAAGCAGGACGGCACGCTGGTGTGCGTCTTCCGCCGCAAGGTGATGGTGCCGACCGAGACGTACATCAAGGAGCGCGGCGGCGAGCAGCCCGGCCGCCCGGAGCTGTCCGCTCCCGCGGAGAAGAAGTCGGAGAAGTAAGCCATGGCCCGTCTCGCCCAGACCGCCGGTCTCACGGACGTCCAGCAGGAGATCCTCTCCACCGTCCGGGACTTTGTCGACAAGGAGATCATTCCGGTCGCGACCGAGCTGGAGCACCGCGACGAGTACCCGCAGCAGATCGTGGACGGCCTGAAGGAGCTGGGGCTGTTCGGCCTGATGATCCCCGAGGAGTACGGGGGGCTGGGCGAGTCGCTGCTCACCTACGCGCTGTGCGTGGAGGAGATCGCCCGCGGCTGGATGTCGGTGTCCGGCATCATCAACACGCACTTCATCGTCGCGTACATGCTCAAGCAGCACGGCACGCAGGAGCAGAAGGACCACTTCCTGCCGAGGATGGCGGCCGGCGACATCCGCGGCGCCTTCTCGATGTCGGAGCCGGGCCTCGGCTCCGATGTGTCGGCGATCACGTCGAAGGCGGTCAAGGACGGCGACGAGTACGTCCTGAACGGCCAGAAGATGTGGCTGACCAACGGTGGCACGTCCTCGCTCGTGGCCGTCCTGGTCAAGAGTGACGAAGGACACCCCGAGGGCACGGCGCCGCACAAGTCGATGACCACCTTCCTCGTCGAGAAGGAGCCGGGCTTCGGCGAGGTCCGCCCGGGCCTCACCATCCCCGGCAAGATCGACAAGATGGGCTACAAGGGCGTCGACACCACCGAGCTGATCATGGACGGCCTGCGGATTCCGGCCGACCGGGTGCTCGGCGGCGTCACCGGCCGAGGTTTTTACCAAATGATGGACGGCGTGGAGGTCGGCCGCGTCAATGTGGCGGCACGCGGCTGCGGCGTCGCCCAGCGCGCCTTCGAGCTGGGCGTCCGGTACGCCCAGCAGCGGCACACCTTCGGCAAGCCGATCGCCCAGCACCAGGCCATCCAGTTCAAGCTGGCGGAGATGGCCACCAAGGTCGAGGCCGCGCATGCAATGATGGTCAACGCTGCACGCAAAAAGGACTCCGGGGAGCGAAACGACCTGGAGGCCGGGATGGCGAAGTACCTCGCCTCGGAGTACTGCAAGGAGGTCGTGGAGGATGCTTTCCGGATCCACGGCGGCTACGGGTTCTCCAAGGAGTACGAGATCGAGCGCCTCTACCGGGAGGCCCCGATGCTGCTCATCGGTGAAGGTACCGCCGAGATCCAGAAAATGATCATCGGGCGCAGACTGCTCGAAGAGTATCGATTCCAGGGCTGATTGTCCGGATACGGGGTGTTTTCTTCGAGAAGAAGATCACACCCCGTAGGCGGTGTTCAGCCGCCGACTCGGCTGCCTGGCTTGCCCAGTTGCAGCCACCGACCGGTACGATCCCGGGAAAGCCGCCGTCCCCCGATCAGAGCGCGGCATCATCCGCTACGAAGGTCATCCATGCCCCACAGCCAAACCTCTGCACCTCGCGACAGCCGAGCCGGCGTACGCCTCGCGCGCGGAGCATCGCCGTGGCTTCTCCCGACCGTCGCCACCGCAGCCCTCAGCCTGGCCCGCGCCCGCCGCTCCGGCGTGGCGAAGGCCGTCGCCGTGCCCGCCACCGCGCTCGCGGCGGGCATGCTGTGGTTCTTCCGCGACCCCGAGCGCGAGATCGCCGCGGGCCGGGTCATCTCCCCGGCCGACGGTGTGGTGCAGAGCATCATGCCGTGGAAGGACGGACGCACCCGCGTCGCGATCTTCATGAGCCCGCTGAACGTGCACGTCAACCGCGCGCCCCTCGCGGGCACGGTGACGTCCGTCGAGCACATCCCCGGCGGCTTTGTTCCGGCTTTCAACAAGGAAAGCGAGAACAACGAGCGCGTAGTCTGGCATTTCGACACCGAACTCGGCGACATCGAGATGATCCAGATCGCCGGCGCGGTGGCCCGCCGCATCGTCCCCTACCTCCCGGAGGGTACGAAGGTCGAGCAGGGCGACCGAATCGGTCTGATCCGCTTCGGCTCGCGTGTCGACCTCTACCTGCCCGAGGGCGTGGAGGTCGCGGTCGAGGTCGGCCAGAAGACCGTGGCTGGGGTGACTCGCATTGACCGTGATTGATCCGGAGACCCAGGCAGGCTGGGTGCCCGAGGCCGACGAGGTGGACGACGAGGAGGAGATGCCTCTCTCGCTCCGCCTGTCGATAGCGGACACCCTGACGCTGGGCAACGCCACGTGCGGCTTCATGGCGGTGTACTTCACCACCACCGGCATCCTGATCCCGCACCTCACCGGCAGCCAGGAGTCCGGCATGGCCCGCCACAGCGCGGCCACGGCGGTCATCCTGATGCTCTGCGCGGCCGTGTTCGACCTGTTCGACGGACTCGTGGCGCGCAAACTGCGCTCCTCCCCCATGGGCGCCGAGCTGGACAACCTGTCGGACCTGATCAGCTTCGGCCTGGCCCCCGCGTACTTCGTCCTCGTCTACGGCATGGTCGCGGACGACGCGCACCAGCGGATGGCGGCGCTGGGAGCCATCGTGGTGCTGCTCGCCGTGGTGCTGCGGCTGGCCCGGTTCAGCTGCGTGACGTTGAAGGACGGCATGTTCCAGGGCATGCCCTCGCCGTTCGGTGCGCTGACCGTGGTGTCGATCGTGCTGCTGGAGCTGCCGTTCGTGGCGACGCTGCTGGCGATCCTGGGCACCGCGTGGCTGATGGTGAGCCGGGTCGAGTACCCGAAGCCGCGGGGACGGCTGGCCGGCGCGATGCTCTGCTGGATCGTGCTGTCCATGGGGCTGCTGGCGGCGTGGGCCTTCGACGCGCCGAGCGGTCAGCTGCTGCTCCAGACGGGCTGCGCGCTGCAGCTGGTCATGGGCGCGGTGATTCCGCTGTTCGCCACGGCTCGACGGGTGAACAACTTCCGTGACAACCGCCGTGAGGCGCGGGCGGCGCAGCTCCCGTAGCGCGGCGTTCAGCGAAGGGCCCCGGACCTGAATGGTCCGGGGCCCTTCGCCGTATGCGCGTCCGGCACCGTTCCGCTCCGCTCGGTTCCGCTGAGTTCCGCCCACCCGCCCACCCGTCTCGGTCGGCTGACACGGCACCGTCCCCGGCCCCGCACCCCACGAGGCGCACCGCCGCCCCGGACAACGGCCTGGACACGCCCGCCGGCTGCCTACGGAGCCGGCGGGCCGGGGGCCTGGGGTCCGGGGGACCCGGGGGCCGGGAGACCGGGGGACCCGGGGGGGGCGGGCGACCCGGGGGGGGCGACCCGGGGACCGGGGGGGCCGGGGACACCGGGGCCGGGAGACCGGGGGGCCGGGAGACCGGGGGGCCGGGAGACCGGGGCAGGCCGAGGGGCCGGGAAACCGGGGACCGGGAAACCGGGGGGGCGGGAGACCCGAGGGGGGACTGGGAGACCCGGGGACCGGGAGACCCCGAGAGACCTGGGGGGCCGGGAGACCCAGGGGCCGGGAGACCGGGAGACAGTGAGGACCGGATACCGGGCGGGCCCGGCAGGGTGTTGCCACCGGCCCGTCCGACAGCCGACTCAGAGGTCGGGCAGGCAGCCAGACAGCCGCCGCTCGGTCCGGGTTGCCGGCAGCCGGGACACCGTCCGGCGCTCAGGCCGCCGGTGCCCAGCCGCTCGGCCCCAGATACCGGGCGGGCCCGGCAAGGTTGCCACCGGCCCGTCCGACAGCCGACCCAGGGGTCAGGCAGGCAGCCGGACAACCGCCGCTCGGCCCGAGTAGCCGACAGCCGGAACGCCGCCCGGCGCTCAGGCAACCCCCGCCCAGCCGCTCAGCCCGGATACCGGGCGGCCCCGGCAGGGTGTTGCCGCCGGCCCGTCCGACAGCCGACTCAGGGGTCAGGCAGGCAGCCGGACCATCGCCGCTCGCCCGGTAGCCGGCAGCCGGGGCGCCGTCCGGCGCTCAGGCAACCGCCGCCCAGCCGGCCCCGGCAGGGTTGCCGCCGGCCCGTCCGACAGGCGACCCAGGGGTCAGGCAGGCAGCCGGACAGCCGCCGCTCGCCCGCCCGGCGCTCAGGCCGCCGGTGCCCAGCCGCTCGGCCCGGGTAGCCGGCGGCCGGGACGCCGTTCGGCGCTCGGGCCGCCGGTGTCCAGCCGCTCGGCTGTCCGTGGCGTGGGGCCGGGCGGGCGATCGGGGCGCCCTGGGCCGACCTTCTGGGCTCCATAGCTGCCCCGGCCGGGCGGCCGAGCGGGGTCGGCGCCGTCCGGCCGACCGCTCGGATTCCCATGGGCACCGCGACCGCAGGGCCTCGGGGCGCCGTCGCGCGACCGATCGGTTCGCCATGGCGCGGTATGGCCGGCACGGAGCCGGGCGGACGTTCGCGGGCTGTCGGCGCCCGGTCCATCAGGCATCCGAGGCCAGCCGCCACCGAGCCGGGCAGCGCTCGGCACGCCCGCCGCCCGACCGCCGAGGTCTGCCGCTCGGCTCTCGGCCGGTCGAGTCGGAGGGGCGTCGTTCCTGCGGGGTCAGACGAGGTGGTTCTCGGCGAGCTGGGACGCGAGGCGTTCCAGGATGGGGCCGGCGTCCGCGATGCACTTGGCGACGTCCGGCTCGATCGAGGTCAGCGGGTAGGCCCGGGAGATCCCGGCCCGCTCCAGCGCCTCCGCGGGCAGCGCCAGCCGCCCGCACACCGCCACCACGGTCCGGCCCGCGGCCCGCGCCGCCGCCGCCACTCCCGCCGGTGCCTTCCCGTGCAGCGTCTGCTCGTCCAGCGAGCCCTCGCCGGTGATGACGAGGGAGGCCCGTGCCAGGGCGGGCGCGAAGCCCAGGACGTCCAGCATGACCTCGATGCCGGGGCGGAAGCGGGCGCCCAGCAGGAGGGCGCCGTAGCCGATGCCGCCGGCCGCGCCCGCGCCGGGAGACGCCGCGTACTCGGCGGCCCGTGGGCCGGCCGCGGCCTCCAGGACCTTCGCGAAGTGGGCCAGCGCCGCGTCGAGGGCCGCCACGTCGTCCGGCGTGGCCCCCTTCTGCGGGCCGTACACCGCCGGGGCGCCCTTCGGGCCGGTCAGCGGATTGTCGACGTCGCTGGCCAGCACCAGCTCGACCGAGGAGAGCCGGGGATCGAGGCCGGAGAGGTCGGCGCGGGCCAGGCCGGCCAGACCGCCGCCGCCCGGAGGCACCGGTTCCCCCTCCTCGGTCAGGAACCGGGCGCCCAGCGCGGCCAGCATGCCCGCGCCGCCGTCCGTCGTGGCGCTGCCGCCGACGCCGAACACGATCGTCCGCGCGCCCGCGTCCAGCGCGGCCCGCAGCAGCTCACCGGACCCGTACGTCGAGGCCGTGAGCGGGGCGAAGACACCGGCCGGCAGCCGCTGCAGGCCACTCGCCTCGGCCATCTCCACCACCGCGGTGCCGTCGCGCAGCGCGAACGCGGCCGTCACCTCCTGGCCGAGCGGTCCGGCGACCCGGACCTCACGCCGTTCGAAACCGGCCGCGACCGCCGCGTCCACGGTCCCGTCACCGCCGTCGGCCACGGGAAGCGCCTCGACATCGAGATCCGGCACGACCCGGCGCAGCCCGGCCGTCACCCGCTCGGCGACCTGCACGGCCGTCAGCGAGCCCTTGAACTTGTCCGCGGCGATGAGCACCCGACGGGTCTCGTTCACTGCAGCGTCCGCCACCTTGTCTTCCCCTTGCTCTCCGGGCCCCGCGCATGGCGGGGCCAGTCGCGCCGCTGTGACGATAACCGCAGGACACCCCCGCCGTCATGCCCCGACCGAACCCTGGGAACAGGCGGGGAGCCCGCGGGCAGAACGGGTACCCCCCTGCCATGGGCATCCAGGGCACACAGACCGGCCTCGCCGACCGCGTCCACGGCGGCTGGCTCGGCCGGATCGCGGGCAACATGCTCGGCAAGCCGGTCGAACAGGGCGAGGTGTGGACGCGCGAGCGCATCGACCGCTATCTGCGGCGGGCCGCCGCCCTGCCGCTCACCGACTACCTGCCCGAGCCGGCCGACGCGGCCGACGGCGCCGTGCTGCGCCCGGAGTGGCGCCGATGTGTGCGCGGCCGGATCCACGGCAGCTGCCGGGACGACGACATCGACTACGCGATCCTGGGCCTGCACCTGCTGGAGACCCACGGCTTCGGCTTCAGCACCGAGCAGGTCGGCGACCTGTGGCTGCTCAGGCTGCCGTTCCTGCAGACGTTCACGGCGGAGCGGGCGGCGTACCGGAACCTGGCGAACGGGATGAAGCCGCCGCTGACGGCGACGTACGACAATCCGTACCAGGAGTGGATCGGCGCGCTGATCCGCGCCGACGTCTACGGCTGGACCTGCCCGGGCGAGCCCGTCCGGGCCGCCGGTCTGGCCCGCCGGGACGCGGTGCTCTCGCACACCGGCAACGGTGTCTACGGCGCCATGTGGGCCGCCGCGCTGATCTCGGCCGCCTTCACCGCCCCGACCGTCCGGGCCGCCCTGGAGACCGCGCTGACCGTCGTCCCGGCGAGCAGCCGCCTGGCCCGTACCGTGCGGCGGGTCGCGAGCCTGCACGAGGCCCGGCTGCCCTGGGAGGAGACCCTGGCCACGGTGGCGGAGGAGACCGCCGGGCTGGGCTGGATCCACACCGTCCCGAACGCCGCCGTCCTCACCGCCGGGCTGCTGTACGGCGACGGCGACTTCACCCGGACCATCGCCCTGACCGTGCGCGGCGGCCTGGACACCGACTCCAACGGGGCCACGGCCGGCTCGGTGGCCGGGGTCCGCACCGGGGCGGACGCCCTGCCGGCCCACTGGCGGGACCCGCTGGAGGACACGGTCCGCAGCGCGGTGTTCGGCTTCGACGGCGTACGGATCAGTGCGCTGGCCGAACGCACCCTGCGCCTGGCGGCCGGCGGGACGTAGCGGCGGGGCGGCTGGTTACCCTTCCAGAATGACCACGACGCCAGACTTCGCCGCGTACATCGCGAGCCTGCCCCGTGTCCTCGCCGGTGCCGCCGCGCTCTTCCGGGACGCCGGGGGGCGGGTGCTGCTCGTCGAGCCCAACTACCGTGAGGGCTGGGCGCTTCCGGGCGGGACCATCGAGTCCGACGACGGGGAGACGCCGCGCCAGGGCGCCCGCCGGGAGACGCTGGAGGAGATCGGGCTCGACCGGGAACTCGGCCGGCTGCTGGCCGTCGACTGGGTGCGCGGCACGGGCCGGCCGCCGCTGGTGGCGTACCTGTACGACGGCGGTGTCCTCACCGATGCCGAGCTGAAGTCCATCCGCCTCCAGGAGGAGGAGCTGCTGTCCTGGCGCCTGGTCCCGCGCGAGGAGATCACGGCCCACCTGCCGGGCGCGCTCGGCCACCGGGTGCTGACCGCCCTGGACGTCCTCGCGGACGGCTCGGGCACGGCCGAACTGGAGAACGGCCACCGCGTGGCCTGACGACTCAGGGCCCGCCCCCCCCCGCGAGCAGCCTGGGCGGGGCCCTGACGCCGAGTCCGGGCGCTCGGCAGTCCTGTGCCCTCGGATGGACGTTCCCGGAGCGTACGTAAAGGGTTTGGCGGCCCTGAACGGCCGTCCTATTCTCGGCCCATGGACAAGCCGCTGGTGGCCGTGCTCAGTGGCGCGGGTATCTCGACCGATTCCGGAATCCCTGATTACCGCGGGCCGAACGGGCTGTGGCGGCGGGACCCCGAGGCCGAGAAGCTCGTGACGTACGAGTACTACATGCGCGATCCGGAGATCCGGCTGCGGTCCTGGCGGATGCGGTGCGAGAACCACGCGCTGCGGGCCGAGCCGAACCCGGCGCACCGGGCCGTCGCCGAGCTGGAGAAGTCCGGTGTCCCGGTGCGGGTCCTCACGCAGAACGTGGACGGGCTGCACCAGCTGGCCGGGCTCCCCGGTCGCAAGGTGCTCGAACTGCACGGCAGCGCGCGCGGCGTGGTGTGCACCGGGTGCGGGGCGCGCGGGCCGATGGAGGACGCGCTGGCCCGGGTCGAGGCCGGCGAGGGGGACCCGCCGTGTCTGGTGTGCGGGGGCATCCTGAAGCCGGCGACCGTGATGTTCGGCCAGCCGCTGGATCCGGAGGTCCTCGGCCAGGCACTGGCGATCAGCAAGGCGTGCACGGTGTTCCTCGCCGTGGGCAGCAGCCTTCAGGTGCAGCCGGCCGCCGGTCTTGTGGGGGTCGCCGCCGAGAACGGCGCCCGGCTGACCATCGTCAACGCCGAGCCGACGCCTTACGACGACGTCGCCCACGAGGTCGTACGGGAGCCCATCGGCACCGCGCTGCCCGCGCTGCTGGGCCGGCTGGCCGCGCAGTACGGGGCGTAGCGGCCGGGCGGTCAGAACAGGGCCGTGCCGCGTTCGAAGTCCAGCAGGCGGCGCTTGCGGGGCAGGCCGCCGCCGTAGCCGGTGAGGGCGCCGCCCGCGCCGATCACCCGGTGGCAGGGCACGATGATGCCGATCGGGTTCTTGCCGTTGGCGAGGCCGACCGCGCGGGACGCCTTGGGGTTGCCCAACGCGTCGGCGAGCTGGCCGTAGGAGCGGGTCTCGCCGTACGGGATCCGGGTCAGCTGGTCCCAGACCTCGCGCTGGAACGGTGTGCCGTTCAGCCGGAGTTCGAGGGTGAACTCCTGCAACTCGCCGGTGAAGTAGGCCGACAGCTGCTCCCGGGCCGCCGCGAAGGGCGTGTCGTCGGGTGCGCCGAACGTCTCCTCCGGCGGGCGGTGGCGCTGGTCGGTCATGTACAGGCCGCACAGTACGCCGTCCTCGGCGACGAGCGTGAGCGGGCCGTAGGGGCTCTCGATGACGGTGTGCTGCTTCATGTCGTACGTCCTCAGACGGGCAGGAAGTTGATCGGGTGGCTGTCGGTCGCCCACAGGTACTGCACGGCGTACGCCCGCCAGGGGCGCCAGGCCGCCGCGCGGGCGGTGAGCGCGGCCGGGGTGGACGGCAGGCCGAGGTCCTCGGCCGCTCGCCGGATGCCCAGGTCG
Source organism: Streptomyces sp. NPDC015171 (assembly GCF_043079545.1). Classification (NCBI taxonomy): domain Bacteria; kingdom Bacillati; phylum Actinomycetota; class Actinomycetes; order Kitasatosporales; family Streptomycetaceae; genus Streptomyces; species Streptomyces sp. NPDC015171. Next base: position 726,167 of record NZ_JBIBUO010000002.1, on the reverse strand, counting down.
GTGGGGAGGAAGGCGTCCGGGTCGCCCAGGGCGCGCATGGCGATGACGTCCACCGTCCAGGGCCCGAAGCCGGGCAGCGCGAGCAGCCGGGCGCGGGCCTCCGCCCAGTCGGCGTCCACCCCCAGGTGCAGGCTGCCCTCGGCGAGGTGGCGGACGAGGGTGGTGAAGGTGGTGCGCCGGGTGCGGGGCATGGCCAGCGTCTCGGGGTCGACGTCGGCCAGCGCCTCGGGGGACGGGAAGAGGTGGGTGAGGCCGCCCTCGGCGTCGTCAAGGGGCTTGCCGTGCGCGGTGACCAGGCGGGCCGCGTGGGTGCGGGCGGCGGCCGTGGACACCTGCTGGCCGAGTACGGCCCGGACGGCGAACTCGGCCTCGTCGACCGTGCGCGGCACCCGGCGTCCCGGCGCCTTGTCGACCAGGGGCGCGAGGAGCAGGTCCGTGCGCAGGTGGTCGTCGACGGCGACCGGGTCGGCGTCGAGGTCGAGCAGCCGGCGGCAGCGGCTGATCGCCACGGTCAGATCGCGCAGATCGCTCAGGGTGAGCCGGCAGGCGATGTGGTCGGGGCGGGGCGCGAGGGCGACGATGCCGTGCCCGTACGGCAGCCGCAGGGTGCGGCGGTAGGCGCCGTCGCTCCATTCCTCCACGCCGGGCACGGCGGTGGCGGCGAGGTGGCCGAAGAGGTTGGACGGGTTGAGCGGGGCCCGGAACGGCAGCCGCAGACTCAGCACGCCGGGGGTGCCCGCGCCGCTCCTCGGCGCCCGGGAGCGCAGCTCGCTCGGGGACAGGGCGAAGACCTCGCGGACGGTGTCGTTGAAGGCGCGGATGGAGGAGAAGCCGGCCGCGAAGGCGATCTCCGCCATGGGCAGCGCGGTGGTCTCGACGAGCATCCGCGCGGTCTGGGCGCGCTGGGCGCGGGCGAGCGCGAGGGGTCCGGCGCCCAGTTCGGCGAGCAGTTGCCGCTCGACCTGCCGGGTGCTGTAGCCGAGGCGGGCGGCGAGTCCGGGTACGCCCTCGCGGTCCACGACTCCGTCGGCGATCAGCCGCATCGCGCGGGCCACCAGGTCGGCGCGCTGGTTCCACTCCGGGGAGCCGGGGCTGGTGTCCGGGCGGCAGCGCTTGCACGCCCGGAACCCGGCCTGCTGGCAGGCGGCGGCGCTCGGGTAGAACGTCATGTTCTCCGGCTTGGGCGGCACCACGGGGCAGCTCGGCCGGCAGTAGATCCGGGTGGTCAGGACGGCGGTGAAGAACCAGCCGTCGAACCGCGCGTCCTTCGACCGCACGGCCCGCATACAGTGCTCACGGTCGAACTGCATCGCTGTCTGCATGTGTCCAGCATCGACCGGCGCCCACCCCGGACGCTGGCGGAAATCCGACACGTACGTGGGTCTGGCCTGGGACGTGACCGAACCCGATGGGAAGCGATCGGACCTGATCGGCTCAGACCGGGTGCGGTGCGGGGGCGCTCTGCTGCCGGAACCGGCTGATCCACTCGGCGGTGGTCCGCAGCCCGCCGAAGGTGTAGAAGTGCACCTTCACCGTTCCGTGCCGGGCGGGGTCGTACCGGTCGGCCAGCGCGTGCAGGAAGCGGTCAGGACCCGTCGTGCCCATCAGGTTGGTCAGCGAGAACCCGTACTTGCGGGCGACGGAGGCACTGGTGCCGACGCCGAACCGGGTGGCGTAGCCCAGCAGCCGGCGCACACCGGCCGGTCCGGGCACGCCGATGCGGACGGGCAGGTGCACGCCGTGGGCGCGGACCGCCTCCAGCCAGGTGAGGACCGGGTCGACGTCGAAGCCGAACTGGGTGATGACGTCCCCGCCGAACCGGTCGGCCCCGATGGCCGCCGCCTTGTCCGTGAGCGACGACCACAGGGTCCCGTCGGCTATGCCGGGATGGCCGTCGGGGTAGCCGGTGATACCGACGTGCCGGACGCCGTGGTGGCGCAGCAGCCCGGTGCGCAGGACGGCGAGGGCGTCCTCGTAGGGCCCCTCGGGCCGGGCCGGGTCGCCGCCGACGACGAACACGTTCTCGGCGGTGCCGTCGGCCGCGAGACCGGCGAGGAACTCCTCCAGGGCGGGCCGGGAGGGCAGGCGGCGCGCGGAGATGTGCGGTACGGGGACGAAGCCGAGCCGTTTCACCGCGCGGGCGGCCGTCAGCCGCGTCCCGGTGTCCTCGCCGGCCAGGAAGGTGATGTTGATCCGGGTGCCGGGCGGGATGCTGTCGTGCGCCTCCTCCAGCCTGGACACGTCCTTGCCGGTCATCTCCAGGGAGAAGTCGTCCAGCAGGGCGGGGTTCATCGCGCTCCTCGTACGCTCGTGCCGCACGTACGGCTCGTACCTCTTGTACAGGCCGTACGGCTGGGGTCCTGACCCCGGCCGATGATGTCACGCGGGCCGCGGGGGCCGGCCGCCAGGGCGCCGTCGCCCGTTTATGGACCTGCCGACTGCACCTTGTTTGGCCCTGTTCACCGGACCAAGGGCGGGACAGGGTGGGGGTGTTCCCGATCACCCAGGAGGTCCTGTTGAGCACTTCGTCGAACCCCGGCGCACGGGCGGGGGTGGCGTGACCGTGCTGTTCCGGCACGCGGACCCGGTCCGGGCCGCGTATCCCGAACTGTCGGCGGGCGTGCTGTACGCCGCCGGCGTCGGCGCCCCCGCCGACACCCGGCAGCGCGCCGCCGTGTACACCGCCCGCGCCCTGGCCCGGCTGGTGCGGACGACCGAGGGCGAGTTCCCCGAGGTGCTGGCCTGGCGGCGGGCCTTCAGCCGGATGGGGCTGAGGCCGACGCAGTACCGGTCCGCATCGGAGTCGCTGCTGCGGCGGCTGCGCAAGGAGGGCGAGCTGCCGCGCATCCATCCGCTGGTGGACCTGTGCAACGCGATCTCGGTGGCGTACGCGGTTCCGGTGGCCGCCCTCGACGTCGACCGGATCAGCGGGCCGCTGCTGGAGGTCCGCCCGGCCCGCGGGGACGAGACGTACACGGCGTTCGGCGGAGCCGTCGAGCATCCCGCGCCCGGCGAGATGACCTTCGTCGACTCCGCCGGCCGGGCGCACGCCCGCCGCTGGACCCACCGGCAGAGCGGGCACTCGGCGGTCGGCACGCACACCGGCCGGGTGCTGGTGGTGGCCGAGGCGATGCACGACGGCGGCGCGGACGTGGTGGCCGAGGTGCTGAAGACGATCGCGGAGGAGGTGACGGCGCACTGGGACGCCACCACGGCGACGGCCTCGCTCACCCCGGAAGCACCGGAATTCCCCTTCGCCTACTGACCGACTGACCGGTCGTGCGGGCGTGCGGGCGAACGCACCGGACGACAGGACGGGCCGGGGCAGGATGGGCGGAGGACGCGTACGGCGGGGTGGGCGGGGGTGCGTGACAGCATCTGCCGGGTGGACGAGGTGCGGGGCACGGCGGATACGGCGGCAGCGGGGGCGGGGACGGGGACGGTGGGGGGCGCGGCGGTTGCTGGTTCCGATTTCCTCCAGCTGGCGGTGGGTGACGTGCCCGCCGCCGGGAAGGCGGAGTGGCTGACCGCGCGGCTGCGGCAGGCGATGGCCGACGGCCGGCTCGCGGTGGGCAGCAGGCTGCCGCCGACCCGGGTGCTCGCGGCGGAGCTGTGCGTCTCCCGGGGCGTGGTGACCGAGGCGTACCGGCGGCTCGCCGAGGACGGCCAGGTGGCGGGCCGCCGGCGCGGCGGCACGGTGGTGGTCGCGACCCCGTTCGCCGACGGCACGGCACCTGCGGTGCCGGTTCCGGGGGACGGACTGCCGGAGGCGTGTCTGGAGCGGGGTCCGGAGGCGGCTCCGGAGCCTGGCGGGGGCGGCTCGGGCTACGCGCGGGGCGCCGGGGGGTCCGGCGGCGGTGGGCGAAGGGGCGGGGGCCCTTGGCAGATGAGCGGCACGGGGCGTCCGGGTGACACGGGGCAGTCGGGCGGTGGCGGGGGCGCTGGGGGCACGGGCGGTGGTGGAGACGCGGGCGTCGCTGGTGGCACGGGCAACGGCGGGCGATGCAGCGGCCGGTCGTGGCAGGTGAGCGGCCCGGAGCGCCCGGGTGGCACAGGGCACTCGGGTGGTCCCGGGGGTGCGGGGGGCGCCAGGGACGCGGGAGGCGCTGGGAGCACGGGCAGTACCCGACACCCCAGGAGCACGGAGTGCGAGGGCCCCGCTGGGCCCGGATGCTGCGCAGGGCACTCGGGCGGTTCCGATGGCACGAACGGCACCGGGGACGCGGGCGGCGCCGGGGAAGCGGGGGGCGCTGGGAGCACGGGGCGTACCCGGCACCCGAGGAGCACGGAGTGCGCGAACCCCGTAGGACACCGGTCAGGCATCGGATGCCCGGGGGGCACGCAGTGCGAGGGCCCCGCTGGGCCCGGATGCGGCACGGCGTGCGGGGGTGGCGCGGGGCGTCCGAGCGGCACCGGGGACAGGTCCGGTCCGGAGCGCGCCGGCGGGGGCGGGCGTGCGGGCCGGAGGCGGTCGGTGCGGGAAGGGGGCGGGGGTGAGGCCGGGGGCGGGGCGCTCGTGGGCGAGCAGCGTGCCGGGGGCACCGGGGCGGCGCTCTTCGTCGCGGACCCCGGTGCGGAGGTCTTCGACGCCCTGCGGGCCGCGCCGGCCGCCGTCGACTTCACCCCCGGCCGTCCCGACCTCAGCACCTTTCCGCGGGCGGCCTGGCTGCGGGCCGAGCGGGCCGTGCTCGCCGAGCTGTCCGCCGACCACCTCGGCTACGGCGACCCGCGCGGTGCGCCCCGGCTGCGGCGGGCCGTCGCCGACTGGCTCGCGCGGATGCGCGGCGTACGGGTGGCACCGGACGCGGTGCTGATCGTCGCGGGCACCGCCCAGGCGCTCACGCTGCTGCACCCGGTCCTGCGGGCGGACGGTGTCGACGCGGTCGCGGTGGAGGATCCCGGCTCGCTCGGGGCCCGCCGGCACCTGGCGAACGGAGGGCTCGCGACCCCGCCGGTGCCGGTGGACGAGCAGGGCGTACGGGTCGACGCGCTGCGGGCGACCGGTGCCGGGGCCGTCCTGCTCACACCCGCCCATCAGTTCCCCACCGGCGTGGTGACCAGCGGTGAGCGCCGGCGGGAGCTGCTGGCGTGGGCGCGGGACGGCGGTCTGATCCTGGAGGACGACTATGACGCCGAGCACCGCTACGACCGGCCGCCGGTCCCCGCGCTGCGCGGCCTGCTGGCCGACCGGGTCTGCTATCTCGGCAGCGTCTCGAAGCTGCTCGCGCCGGCGCTGCGCATCGGCTGGCTGGTGGCGCCCGCCCGGCAGCACGCCGCGCTGGTCGACGCGAAGCGCTTCAACGACCTGGGGAACGCGGTGCTGCCGCAGCTGGTGCTGGCCCGGCTGATGGAGTCCGGAGAGCTGGAGCGGCATCTGCGGCTGACGCGCGGGCGCCACCGCAGGCGCCGGGACGCGATGATCGCCGCGCTGGCCGAGCACCTGCCGGGTGCGCGGGTGCACGGCGCCGCCGCCGGCCTGCACCTGACCGTCACCTACACCTCGGACGTGCCCGACACCGAGTTCGCCGCGGCGGCGCTCGCCCACGGCGTGAAGTGCCAGCCGCTCTCCTGGCACCGGCAGTCACCCGGCGTGCCCGGCCTGGTCCTCGGCTATGCGGCCACCCCTCCGGGGGTCGTCGCCGAAGGGGTGGCGGTGCTCGGCAGGGCCTTGCGCGCCCTGGGCTGACCGGCCTGCCGGGGCCTCAGCTCGCCGCTTCCTGACGGGACGCCAGGGCCCAGATCACGAAGACGTCGATCGCCATCACGACCAGCGACCAGATCGGCTGGTACGGCAGGAACAGGAACTGCGCGATGAGGCTGAGCGCGGCGAGGAACAGACCGGCGATCCGGGCCCAGGCCATGTCCATGAGCAGACCGATGCCGGTCATCAGGACCAGGGCGCCGAGGATGATGTGGATCACGCCCCAGCCGGTGAGGTCCAGCCGGTAGACGTAGGTGTCGACGCGGGCGTAGACGATGTCGTCGGCGACGGCGGCGATGCCCTGGAAGATGGCGAGGACGCCACCGCACAGCATCAGCACGCCGGCGAAGGCGACGCCTCCGGTCACCCAGCCGCCGCCGTGGGCCGCGGCCCGGCGCGGCGGCCACGAGTCGCCGGAGGCGTTCGGTCCGGTGGGTTGCGCTGCCTGGCTCATGAGCGTTCCTTTCTGCCTCCCCGAGTCCGCGGTGCGCGCCGCTCTCGCGGGCGCACCGGCCCTCCGAGCGTCGGCCGGGCCGCTCACCGGCGCACGGTGGATGACGCCGTTCGGGTGACGTTCGGGCCGCCGGCCGGCGGGCGGGCTCAGTCGGCCTGCCGGGCGAACGCCTCGTAGGCCCGCTCGTCGAAGAGCACGAAGCGCACCTCTTCGACGGCCGTCGGCGTGGCGCGCACCGCCTCCACCGCGATCCGGGCCGCATCGTCCATCGGCCAGCGGTAGACACCGGTGGAGACGGCGGGGAACGCGACGGTACGGGCGCCCAGCTCGTCGGCGACGCGCAGCGACTCGCGGTAGCAGGAGGCGAGCAGGTCCGAACGGTCCTCGGTGGCGGACCAGACCGGGCCCACGGTGTGGATCACCCATCGGGCGTCCAGTTCGCCGGCCGTGGTGGCGACCGCCTGGCCGGTGGGCAGGCCCTTGCCGTACCGGGAGGCGCGCAGGGCGCGGCAGTCGGCCAGGACGGCGGGGCCGCCCCGGCGGTGGATCGCGCCGTCCACGCCTCCGCCGCCGAGCAGGGAGGAGTTGGCGGCGTTGACGATCGCGTCGGCGTGCTGCCGGGTGATGTCGCCCTGGACGAACGTGATGCCGGTCATCGCTGCCTCAGTCTCCGCCAGACGGCCTTGGCCGCGTTGTGTCCCGACATGCCGTGGACACCGGGCCCCGGCGGGGTGGCCGAGGAGCAGATGAAGACGGCCGGGTGGGGCGTGTGGTACGGGAACAGGGACAGTCTGGGGCGCAGCAGCAGCTGGAGTCCGGAGGCCGCGCCGCAGGCGATGTCACCGCCGATGTAGTTGGCGTTGCGGGCGGCCAGCTCGGCGGGTCCCGCGGTGGCACGGGCCAGCACCCGGTCGCGAAAGCCGGGGGCGAAGCGCTCCAGCTGGCGTTCTATGGCCTCGGTGAGGTCTCCGGACCAGCCGTTGGGCACATGGCCGTAGGCCCAGAAGACGTGCTTGCCCGCGGGGGCGCGGGTGGGGTCGGCCACGCTGGGCTGCACGGTGATGAGGAACGGCTTGTCGGGGGCGCGGCCCTCGCGGGAGGCGGCGCGCAGGGCGGTGCCGATCTCGGCACGGCTCGCGCCGATCTGGACGGTGCCGGCGACGCGGGCCTGGGGCGCGGTCCAGGGCACCGGGCCGTCCAGCGCGTAGTCGATCTTGAAGACGCCGGGGCCGTAGCGGTAGTTCGCGTAGTGGTCGCCGAAGCCGGCGATCCGGGCGAGCGCGGTGGGCGAGGTGTCGAAGACGTACGCGCGCGCGGGCGGCAGGTCGTCGAGGCGCTTGACCTCGTAGTCGGTGTGCACCGCGCCGCCGAGGTCGGTCAGGTAGGCCGCCAGGGCGTCGGAGACGGCCTGGGAGCCGCCGCGGGGCACCGGCCAGCCGCGGGCGTGGGCGGAGAGGGCGAAGACCAGTCCCACGGCACTGGTGGCCAGGCCGCCCAGCGGCGCGATCACATGGGCGACCATTCCGGCGAAGAGGGCCTTGGCCCGCTCGTCCCGGAACCGGCGCATCAGCCAGGTGGACGGCGGGAGTCCGGCGAGGCCGAAGCGGGCCAGGGTGACCGGGTCGCGCGGTAGGGCGGTCAGCGGCAGGGACATGAAGTCCCGTACCAGGGTGTCCCAGTGGGCGAGGAGCGGCTCGACCAGTCTGCGGTACGAGCCCGCGTCGCGCGGTCCGAAGGAGGCGGCGGTCTCGGCCACCGAGCGGGCCAGCACGGCCGCGGTGCCGTCCGGGAACGGGTGGGCCATGGGCAGCGGGGCGTGCAGCCATTCGAGGCCGTACCGGTCGAGCGGCATGGCGCGGAACGCCGGGGAGTTGACGCCGAGGGGGTGGGCGGCCGAGCACGGATCGTGCCGGAAGCCGGGGAGGGTCAGTTCCTCGGTGCGGGCGCCGCCGCCCACCGTGGACTTCGCCTCGAACAGGGCCACGGAGAAGCCGCGGCGGGCCAGCTCCACGGCAGCGGTCAGTCCGTTCGGTCCCGCACCCACCACAACCGCATCGAGCATCGACGGCACCTTCGGACCCCATTCGTCAGCCGATGGCCATTCGGGGTCAGGATATGCCGGGGCACCGACACTCCCCGGGCCCGGGGGCCGCGGGATTCAGGAGGCGGTGCGCAGCAGGCCGACCACCCGGCGGGCGGTGGCGGCGTCCCGGGCGGCGGTGAACGGCAGGGCGTTGCCGCCGGTGACGCGGAACGGCTCGCCGGCCGAGGTGAGGTGGGTGCCGCCCGCCTCCTCGACCAGGAGCAGGCCGGCCGCGTGGTCCCAGGCGGCCTCCCAGGAGAAGGCGACGGCGTCCAACTCGCCGCGGGCGACGGCGAGATACTCCAGGCCGGCGGAGCCGCACGGGCGCGGGGCGAGCCCGTCGGTCCACAGGGCGCGCAGCGCGCGCTTCTGCCCGTCGGTGGTGTAGTCCGGGTGGGAGGTGGCGACGACGAGGTCCCGGCCGGGCGCGGGCGGACCCGCGAACAGCCGCTCCCCGTCGAGGAAGGCGCCCTGGCCGCGGACGGCGGTGGCGAACTGGTCGCGCGCCGCGGCATAGGTCCAGGAGGCGATCACGACCCCGCGGTGGGCGAGCGCCACCAGGGTGCAGAAGCCGTCGTCGCCGTTGACGAACTGGCGGGTGCCGTCGACCGGGTCGATGATCCAGACCGGTGCGTCGCCCTGGAGCGCCTCGTACACCGCCGGATCGGCGTGCACCGCTTCCTCGCCGACCACCAGCGACCCGGGCAGCAGGGCGGCGAGGGCCTCGGTGAGCCGCAGCTCCGCGAGGCGGTCGGCGTCCGTCACCAGGTCGTGCGGGCCGCTCTTCTGGTCCACCTCGTGTGCGGCGAGGCGGCGGAAGCGGGGCAGGATCTCGGCCGCCGCGGCCTCGCGGACCGCTTCTTCGACGTCGGCCGAGCGGCGGGCGAGAAACTCTTCGATGGTTTCCGTCTGTTCGATCATGTGTCCTATAAGAGCATGTTCCACTGACATTCCTCGCACCGCGGGTGTACGCGAGGTGGAATCGGGTCGAAGAGCGGGGGTGCCGGGGCGGGCGGTCAGCGGCCTACGGCGTAGCCCTGCATCCCGCGCGGGTTCGCCGCCGCCGACAGGATGCCGGATTCCGGGTCCCGGGCCACCGCGCACAGCCGCCCCTCGGACCAGGCGGGGCCGACGGTCACGTCATGGCCGCGCCGGCGCAGTTCCCCGATCACCCCGGGGTCCGTGCGGGATTCCACGGTCACGCTGCCGGGGCGCCGGCCGCGCGGGTGGAACGAGCTGGGGAAGCTGTCGTTGTGCCAGTTGGGGGCGTCGATGGCGCCCTGGAGGTCGAGGCCGCCGCGGACGGGGGCGCGCAGGGCGGCGGCGAGGAAGAAGTGCAGCTGCCACTGGTCCTGCTGGTCGCCGCCGGGCGTGCCGAAGGCCATGACCGGCACCCCGTCGCGCAGCGCGAGGGACGGGGTGAGGGTGGTGCGGGGGCGGCGGCCCGGGGTGAGGGAGCCCGGCAGTCCCTCCTCCAGCCAGGTCATCTGCAGGCGGGTACCGAGCGGGAAGCCGAGTTCGGGGACGACGGGGTTGGACTGGAGCCAGCCGCCGCTCGGCGTGGCCGCGATCATGTTGCCCCAGCGGTCGACGACGTCCAGGTGGCAGGTGTCGCCGCGGGTCGCCCCGTCGGCGGCCACCTCGGGCTCGCCGGGCAGCCGGGCGACGGTCGGCTCGCCGGCGCCCATGGGGTCGAAGCCGGGCTGCGGGCCGGCCGGCACGCGCGCGTGCGCCTGCGCGGGCAGCCGCGGGGTGCGTCCGCCCGGGCTGCCGGGGCGCAGCTCGTGCACGGCCCGGTCGCCGACGAGGGCCCGCCGCGCGGTGTTGTAGTCGTCCGACAGCAGGTCCGCGAGGGGCACATCGGCGGCGTCCCCGTACCAGGCCTCGCGGTCGGCCATGGCGAGCTTGCAGCCCTCGATCAGCAGGTGGACGTAGTCGGCGGAGCCGTACGCGGGCAGTTCGGGCGGGAGCAGGGCGAGCTGCTGGAGCAGGACGGGGCCCTGGCTCCAGGGGCCGGCCTTGCACACCGTCCAGCCGTTCCAGTCGTACGTCACCGGGGTCTCGTAGGACGCCGACCAGCCGGCCAGGTCGGCCTCGGTGAGCGTGCCGGTGTGCCGCTCGCCGCTGGTGTCCATGGTGGGCCGCCGGGACTGCCGTACCAGGGCCTCGGCGATGAATCCGGAGCGCCACACCTCGCGCGCGGCGTCGATCCTGGACTCCCGGCCGCCCGCGTGGGCGGTCTCGGCCAGCAGCCGCCGCCAGGTGGCGGCGAGCGCGGGGTTGCGCAGCAGCGCGCCGGTCCGGGGCGCCCGGCCGCCGGGCAGGTACAGCTCGGCCGACGAGGTCCACTCCGTCTCGAACAGCCGCCGTACGCTCTCGACGGTCGCGCCGACGTTCTCCACGGGCGCGTGCCCGTGTCCGGCGTAGCCGATGGCGTACTTCAGCACGTCGTCCAGGGACTTGGTGCCGTGGTCGCGCAGGAGCAGCAGCCAGGCGTCGAAGGCGCCGGGCACGGCGGCGGCGAGCGGTCCGGTACCGGGCACCAGGTCGAGGCCGAGCGCCCGGTAGCGGGCCGGGGTGGCGCCCGCCGGGGCCACGCCCTGGCCGCACAGCACGCGCACGGCGCCGCCCGAAGGGGCGAGCAGGATCGGCACCTCGCCGGCCGGCCCGTTGAGGTGCGGCTCCACCACGTGCAGCACGAACGCGCCGGCCACGGCCGCGTCGAAGGCGTTGCCGCCGTCCTCGAGGACCGCCATCGCCGACTGCGAGGCCAGCCAGTGGGTGGAGGAGACCATGCCGAAGGTGCCCTGGAGGGTGGGCCGGGTGGTGAACAACAGGGCGCTCCTCGGCTCGGGTACGTCTCCCGGCCGATCGTACGGACGTGATCGCCGCCCGGGAACACCACGTCCGCCTGGTCGCGGAGCCCTCCGTGGAGAGCGCGGACCCGGCCCGGAACCAGCGAGTCCGGGCCGGGCCGCGTCTCGCCTGACGGCCAGTCGGACGTGCCGGCGAACACGCCGGGCTCGTACGAGCCCCCCGGGGTTGTGCACGATCACCTTCATCCGGGTCGCCGCGTTGAGCAGGGCGACCGCGCGGACCGGCGCACCGGCCTCGTCGTCGAAGTGCTCGCGCACCGCCCGTTCGCGACGGCCGCGGGGGCTCTGGGATCACGGTGAGCCGCTGACGCGCCGGCCGCGCGGCCGGCCGATCGCCTCGGCGGACGTACCGTCGAAGGACAGCTGACGGAACGGAGCCTGCCGGGTCGGATGCCCGAGGTGTCCCGTACGACAGGAACGGAGGCCATGGCAGTGCACGGTGAGTACAAGGTGCCCGGCGGCAAGCTCGTCGTCGTGGACGTGGACGTCGAGGACGGCGTGCTGCGGCACGTGCGCGTGGCGGGCGACTTCTTCCTGGAGCCGGACGAGGCGCTGGACGCGATGAACGGCGCGCTGGAGGGCGCCCCGGCGGACGCCGGCGCGGCGGCGCTGGCCGCGCGGATCGAGGGGGCGCTGCCGCCGGGGACGGTCCTGTACGGGCTGACGGCGGAGGGCGTCGGCGTCGCGGTGCGCCGCGCGCTCGCGCACGCCACGGACTGGACGGACTACGCCTGGCAGCTGATCCACGAGGCCCCGCAGCCGCCGGCCCTGCACATGGCGCTGGACGAGGTGCTGACCGCCGAGGTGGCGGCGGGCCGCAGGGCGCCGACGCTCAGAGTGTGGGAGTGGGGAGCCCCGGCGGTGATCATCGGCAGCTTCCAGTCGCTGCGCAACGAGGTGGACCCGGAGGGCGCCGCCCGGCACGGCATCGAGGTGGTGCGGCGGATCTCCGGCGGCGGCGCGATGTTCGTGGAGCCCGGCAACACCATCACCTACTCGCTGTCGGTGCCCGAGTCCCTCGTCCAGGGCCTGACCTTCCAGGACAGCTACGCCTATCTGGACGACTGGGTGCTGGCCGCCCTCGCCGACATGGGCATCCGGGCCTGGTACCAGCCGCTGAACGACATCGCCACGGACCAGGGCAAGATCGCGGGCGCCGCGCAGAAGCGCATCGTCGGACCGGACGGCGGCCCGGGTGCCGTACTCCACCACGTGACGATGGCGTACGACATCGACGCCGACAAGATGTCCGAGGTGCTGCGGATCGGCCGGGAGAAGCTGTCCGACAAGGGGACGGCGAGCGCGAAGAAGCGGGTCGATCCGCTGCGGCGGCAGACGGGGCTGGCGCGCGAGGCCGTCATCGACCGGATGGTCGCTTCCTTCCGCTCGCGCTACGGGCTGACGGCGGGCGAGGTCACCGACGAGGAGCTGGCCCGGGCCCGGGAGCTCGCGCGCACCAAGTTCTCGTCGTCGCGGTGGACGGCGCGGGTGCCGTGACCGCCGGCCGAGGGGGCGCGGCCGAAAGCGCATAACGGGCAGACCCGTACGTCGTGAACGCGCTTTCGTGACCGCCCGGGTACGCAGCGAGTTGACACTTCCGCCCCACAGGCAGTCGTGTGACACTGTCGTCCCCGTCCACCCTGCGGACCCCCTCCGCACCCCCTCCCCCACGAGAAGTGCGCTGTGCTTTCTCTTCCTCTGCCGCTCGCTCTCACCGCGCGTCTGTCGCCGGTCGCGGTGCTCGCCTGCGCCGGCTGGGCGCTGACCTCAGGACCGGCGGCACCCCCGGCCGCCGCCGGCCACGGAACGACCCAGAACACCCCCGCCGGCTCGTCCTCCGCCGCCCCGTCCGCCGGCACCGCCGCGAAGACCTACACCACCGCGCCCGCCCCCTGCTCCGGCGTGCCCTCGGCCACCGTCACCGCCCTGGTGCCGGGGGCGAAGAAGGCCGGCAAGGAGATCCCCTCGACGGACACCACCCTGCGCCGCACCTGTTCCTGGAACGCCCTCAAGGGATTCGACTACCGCTGGCTCGACGTGTCGTTCGAGATCAGGGAGTCCGACCAGGAGGCGGGGAAGGAGTACGAGGAGCGGGTCAAGGAGAGGAGCGGCGGCGGGCCCGTCCCCGGGCTCGGGGCGAGCGCCTACTCCGTCGTGAACCTCACCTCCGAGGACGGACAGCAGACCCGGGAGGGCGTGGTGATGGCCCGCGTCGCCAACGCCCTCGTCGTCGTCACGTACAGCGGCAGCGACTTCGAGACCAAGAAGGCCCCCGGCACGGACGAGATCAACAAGGGGGCCATCAAGGCGGCCAGGTCCGCGGTCGCGGCGCTGGGCGGCGGCCAGGGCTGAGCCCGTACGCCCGCGATGCGGCGGTGCGGCGGCCCGGGTGGGTCCGTACGCCGCGGCGCCTCGGTCAGCCGTTCGCCGGCGGCCGGTCCGGGGGCTCGGCGGGGTCCGCCACGATGCCGCGGACCACGAAGGCCGCCCGGGGGCCGAGTTCGACCCGGTCGCCGTCGCGCAGCCGGACGGCCCGGTCCGGCACCAGGACATGGCCGTTGACGCGCGTGCCGTTGGTGGCGCCCTGCGCGACCTCGGTCACCCAGGCCGCGCCGTCCGCGCCGTGCACGACGGTCGCGTGCCGGCCCGAGACCGACTCCTCGCCGGCCAGCACCCCCGACGACTCGGGCGCCCAGCTGCTGCTGCGCCCCAGCCGCAGTTCCGCGCCGCGCGGCACGTCGAGGTGCCGGCCGCCGGTGCGGAAGACCAGCCGCAGCACCGTCCCCGCCGGCGGCTCCGAGCGCCGGGACGCCCCGGCCGGGGCCAGGCAGGACGGGCACCCGGGCATACCGGCGGGAACGACGGCGGAGCACTCCGGGCACCGCTCGCCGACGAGCGGCGCGGCCGTGCCGGCCGCCGGGCCGACGGGGTCCACGACGACGCCGACGGGCTCCCAGTCGTCGTCCGCCGACCCGCTGTCCGACCCGTCGCCGTCCGGCCCGTCGTCCGGGTCATGGCTGTCCCAGACCTCGGCGTGCCACTCCTCGGCGTCCGGCCCGCCGGACGACCCGTCGCCGTCCTCCCGCTCACCCCCGTCCCACTCCTCGTACGCGTCGTCCTCGTCATCCCAGTCGCGTACCTCCGGCAACCCCGTCTCCCTTCTTCAGGACGACCGTCGTGTCGACCCGGCCGTTGTCGGCCTCCCGTACGTCCGTCACCACGACCGTGGTGCCGGGACCGAGGTCGGACGCGGCGAACAGCTGCCGGGCCAGCGGGTTGATCAGATGCGTCTCCAGCACCATGCCGATGCCGCGACCGCCGTTCCACTTGTCCCGGGTGCAGTGCTCCAGCAGCGCGCTGCGGGCCGTGTCCTCGATGTGCAGGAGGAGTTGGTGGCCCTGGGCCAGCTGGCGCTGGATGTTGCGGACCTGCAGCTCGAAGATCTGCTGGGCGACCTCCTCGGAGATGAAGTCGAAGACGACGACGTTGCCGCCGATCCGGTTCATCAGCTCCGGCCGCCCGATGACCTGCTCGAAGTGCTTCTTGACGTTGTCCCGGACGGTGGCCTCCACCTTCTTGTACGGCGTGCCGGGCTTCACGATCCACTCGCGCTCCCCGGTCTCCGGGTCCGTGCGCTGCACGCCGAGGTTGGAGGTGAAGATGAGCACGCACTCGCTGAAGTAGGTGGTGACGCCCTGCCCGTCGGTGAGCCTGCCGTCCTCCAGCACCTGGAGGAACTTGTCGAGGATGCCCTTGTCCGCCTTCTCGATCTCGTCGAAGAGGATGACGCGGAAGGGGTTCTCCCGTACGGCGGAGGTCAGTTCGCCGCCCGCCTCGTAGCCGACATAGCCGGGCGGGGCGCCGACGAGCCGGTCGGCGGAGTGCGAGGCGGAGAACTCGCTCATGTCGAAGCGGAGGTAGGCCTGGTCGCTGTCGAAGAGCACCGAGGCCACGGCCTTCGCCAGCTCCGTCTTGCCGGTTCCGGTCGGCCCGGCGAAGAACAGCACACCGCGCGGCCGGTGTCCGGGGCTGGTGGCCTGTGCCCCGGACAGCCCCAGCGCGGCGCGCTTGAGGATGTCCAGGGTCATCGCCACGGCCGCCTCCTGCCCCCGCACCCGGTTGGGGATGGACCCTTCGCGCTCGGGGTCCTCGCCGTTGATGATGCGTCGGCGGATCTCGCCGCGGCTCCACGGGTTCTTCTCCACTCCGAGCCGGTAGATCCGTACGGCGTCCGGCATCGCGGCGAACGGCAGGCCCCGGGAGCGGGCCAGCTTCACGCTCTCCTCCATGGCCCGCAGGCTCAGGCCGGAGGCCGCCCGGGCGAAGGCGCCGACCGCCCGGGCCGTCTCCGCGGCGTCCGCGCCGGCGGGCGCGGCGGCGCCGTCCCGGCTGCCGTGGCCCGGGTACTTCTCGTAGTTCCGGTGGAGGAGGCCGGCCATCGTGCCGCGCTCGTCGGCGTCGGCCTCCGGGACCGCGACCGCGCGGATCCGCTCGCTGCCCGCGAGCAGCCATCCGGGCACGTCCCGGTCCCCGTCGGCGAGCCAGATGACGGGGTTGAACGCGCCCGGCTTCAGGGGGACGACGCCGGGACCGGTCCGGGGCGGCAACGGCTCCGCCTCGTCGGCGAGTTTGAGGCAGGCGAGGAAGAAGTCCCGTTCGTCGGGGGTCGGCCGGGACGGGTCGGTGAGCAGCCGGGAGGCGTGGTCGACCACCAGGGCGACCCGCAGCGGCCGGAGCCGGCGGCCGTCGCGCACCATCTCGTTCCGCTGCTCCGCCCACCCCTTGGTGATGTTCCGGATCCGGTCGAGCACCGCCTGGCGCTGCGCCGCCGTCTGGCCGGGGAACTCGCCGGGCCCCTGGAGCAGTTCCGCCACGACCGCCCGGGCCTCGCCCGCGCCGACCTCCGCCACCCGGAAGCCGCTCACCTGGTCGCAGAGCACCAGGGCGTCGTAGCCCTTCTTGCGCAGCGGGTTCCACAGCACGTCGAGCAGCGGGTGGAACTCGTCCCGGCCGCGCCTGCGCACCAGATGCAGATCACGGATGTTGCCGTGCAGGACGTACTGCGCGTGCACCCCCAGCGTTCCGGTCAGCTCCTCCACGAAGGGCGGGAGCCGGTCTTCCTTGGTCAGGTCCATCGTTCCTCCCCGGTGCGCGCTGTCGCGGGCCGCGCGCCGGCCATGGGTGGGGCGGTGTTCTCGGCGGATCTCAGCGGATCTCAGCAGGGTTCCCAGCGGGGATCACAGCGTCGTTCTCGGCGGCGGCCGGCCGCCGTGTTCAGCGGCGGCCGTCGCCGTCGGCGGTACGGTGCCGGGGCCCTTCCCGCGGGGGCGCGTCCTGGCGCCGGCCGGCCGTCCGGGCAGCCGCGTCCGCCAACTCGTCGATCACCAGGGCGTTGTCCCCCAGCACTCCCGGCACGGCCCCTTCGGTGCGTTCGAGCGTGAACTGGAGCCCCAGGCCCTGCGCGCCGGTGACCGCCTCGAACTCGGCGAGCAGTGCACGGGTCTCGGCGCAGCGCGTGTCGTCAAGGGCGCGCTGCTCGGGTGTCCGTTCCCCCGGGCCGCCCCGGTACAGGGTGGCCACCCGGAACCGGCCGTCGACCAGGGTTGCCCTGAGCCAGTGCCCGGGGTCCCAGCCCGTCGGCGTCCAGTCGAGGCGGATGTCCTGCCCGGCGGGCCGCCCCGCCCCGGCGCGGCCGCCGAACCTGCCGGCCAGGTCCGCGAAGGCGCGAACGCACTGCTGCTGCACGTAGACCGCCTCCAGGGCGTGCACCCGTTCCTCCACCCGGCCCTCCACCAGCTCCCGTTCGGCCGTGGTGAGCGCGGTGCCCTCGTCCAGGGTCCGCCGCAGCAGGGCCACGGCGTCGGGTGCCGCGGGAAGGTCCTCGGCGCCCTCCGGGGTCTCGTACACGAGGAAGTCGAGGTGCTGTGCCGCGCGCTCCTGGGCCTCCCGGTCCCGCTGCGCCCGCTGGTTGGCGTCCCGGACGAACTTGCGCGCCTCGGTGAGGTGGATGCGGGTCCGGCGGGGGTCGCCGGCGGCGCGGCGTACGGCGTGCCGGACGGCCTGCGCGGCGAGTTCGGCGGTCTCGGCGGCGGCGTAGGGGTCGAGGGAGCCGAGGATCTCGGCACCGATGCGGCGGATCTCGTCCGGGTCGAGCGCGACGGGCGTGGCGGGGCCGGACGGCTGCCGGGGCACCTGCCGTGCCTCGGCGTCGGCGGTGCGCCCGGCGGCGAACCGGAGCAGCGCCCTGTCCCGGCTCTCGCGCAGGGCGCGCTGCCAGTCGTCGTCCTGGTCCTCGTCCAGCCGCAGCAGGGCGGCGGTCCGCCGCTGTTCCCAGGCGGCGTGGCGTTCCTCCGCGCGGCGCAGGGCTTCGTCGGCGCGGACCGTCTCCTGCCGCAGATCGCCCAGGCATTTTCCGGCCGGGGCCAGCGGCGGCGGCACGTCGGGGACCGGCGGGGGTCCGGGCGGCCCGCCGCGGGCCCCGGCCCGGGCCGCCCGTGCCAGCAGGGCGCTCCTGCGGGCGTTGACCCGGACGGCGGCGAAGGCGGCGGCCTCCCACTGTTCGGCGGCCGTGGCCGCCAGCCGCTGTCGCAGCTCCAGGCACCGCTGTTCGTCCGCTGCGCGCACCGCCGCGGCGGCGAGCAGCCGGGTGCCGAGCAGGGCCGCCCGCCCGGCGAGCAGGACGCCGCTGAGCGAGCCGAGCACCTGGAGCGCCGCGTCCGCCGCGTGGTGGACGGCCTGCCCGGCCGCGTCGGCGAGGTGGGCGGAGGCCTGCCCGGCCGCGTCATGCAGGTGCAGCATCCCGGTGTGCGGCAGCGCGCCGGCGTCGAGCGGCGGCGGGGGCGCGGTGAAGTACACGGCGGGGTCCACCGTCTGGATCATGGGGTAGGCGAGTCCGGAACTCATACTTGCTCTCCTGTCGTGTCGTCCTTCGTCCCGGACGCCCGGCGCACCGCACGCCGTGCCCGGTACTCGCGCCACAGCCGCCGCGGGCCCCGGCTCCGGTCCGCGCGCGGGGCGCCGTCCGCCCGCCGGCGCCACCACGCCCGGCCCCGCCGGCGCCACCAAGTCCGGCCCCGCCACCATGCCCGGCCCCGCCACCACGCCCGGCCCCGCCGCCACCACGTGCCGCTCCGGCGATGCCTTCCCGGCTCCGCCGCGCCGTCCGCCCCCTGCTCCGCCTCGCGCTCACGCCGCCGCTGACGCGCCCCGGCACCGGCCCCGGCACCGCGGCGCAGGCCCGCCCACCGCTCCCGCGCCGCCCGCCACACGCGGCGCACGTCCCGGGCGGGGCGGTCCGTACCGCTCCTCGGGCGCCGCCACTCCCGGCCGCGGTGCAGGGCCGTTCGCCGGGCCCGGAGGTCGCGCCGCAGGCGCCGCCAGGCCCAGCAGCGGACCACGCTCCACAGGGCGACGGCCGCGGCCGAGGCGAGCGGCCACAGCCAGGGCGCGACGGCGATCGCGTAGAAGCCGATCAGGCCGGCGAGCACGAGGAGCGCCGCTCCGATCAGCCGGCCGGCCCGGGTGCGGGCCAGCCGGCCAGGACGCTCCGCGCTGCGGATCAGGAGGCCGGCCAGCGATCTGGCGGGGTGGTAGAAGGGCGGCCCGATGTACACGGCGGTCCACATCTCCACCACGAAGACGAACGCGGCGGCGGGCAGCGCCTCCAGCCAGGCCGTGACGACCGCGTCCTGGGTGGCGCGGCCCAGCACGTCCGCGAGGCCGATGACGAAGGTCCAGGGGGCGGTGACGACGACGGCGCCGAACAGCGCCCAGCCCAGCGTGGGCAGCCGGTCCATCCGGCGCAGCAGGGCGATGAGTCCGTCCTGGTCGGCCGCGAGCAGCCGGTCGCGTTCCTCGGCGGCACGCTGTCTGGCGAACGCCTCGGCCTCCTCCCGCGCACGGCCGCTGAGCAGCACGGCCGCGACGAGGCGCACGTCGTCGTCCCGGGCGAAGAGCAGCGCGTCGAACCAGGGCACCGGTCCCGGCAGCTCCGCGCGGACCCGCAGCAGCGCCTGGGTGAGCCCGTTCCTGGTGCGTTCCGGCTCGCGCGCCAGCTGGAGCAGCCAGGCGTCCACCGCGACGGTGTGCCTGAGTTCCGCCCGGTCCCGGCGGTCGCGGCTCAGTTCCCGGACGGTGGGCCCCCACCGGGCGCTCAGCACGCGCCAGTCGCGGTCCGCCGTGTCCAGGCCGTGGCCGCCGGGGCGCTGCGCGAGTTCGGTGAGGACTTGGGGGTGGTCCGCCAGGTGCCGCAGCAGGGCGACGGCGTCGGCGTGCCCGTCCCTCGCCCCTTGGCACAGCCGCCGCATGCTCTGCGCGTCCAGGCCGGCGCCGTGCCAGGAGACGTCGAGACCCGGGCCGAGCCAGTTCAGCAGCCGTGCGACCGTCCCGGGGGCGGGGGGCCGCTCCAGATCGGTCCGCAGTTCCGCGAGCCGGGCCCGGTCCGCTCCGCTGCGGTTGCCGACGGTCTCGAACTGGCCGAGCCAGACGACGAGCCGGGCCCGGTCG
Organism: Streptomyces sp. NPDC015171; assembly: GCF_043079545.1. Classification (NCBI taxonomy): domain Bacteria; kingdom Bacillati; phylum Actinomycetota; class Actinomycetes; order Kitasatosporales; family Streptomycetaceae; genus Streptomyces; species Streptomyces sp. NPDC015171. The sequence continues at coordinate 706,548 of NZ_JBIBUO010000002.1, read as the reverse complement.
TCGTCGTGGGCGAGCATCCGCGCCGCCGAGACGTGGTTCTGGTCCAGATGGACGGCGAGCCGCTCGGTGCCGGTGAACTCCTGGCCCAGGAACGGGAAGGGCTGGATCGCGGGGCGGGTGGGGTCGTCGGGGAAGATCCGCGCGTCGCTGCGCGGGGCGACGTCGGGGTCCTCGCCGTCCAGCCAGTCCCGCACCTGCGCCGCCTGCCAGCGGTGCTCCGGGGCCCGGGTGAGCAGGCCCTCGCAGAGCGCGCGGGTCCTGCGGTGCGTGATGCCCGTGACATCGGGGTCGTGCGTGGCGACCTCGGCGAGGACGTCCTCGTCGCGGCGGAACTCGATGGGGTGCCGCCCGAGGGCCAGCTGGGCGACGACCATGCCGAGCGACCACCAGTCGCCGGCCTCGGAGACGGTCTGCCGGAGCAACCCGGCCTCCGGGGGCAGGTAGAGGGGCTTGCCGCGCCAGTCGGTCCGGGGCTCCACCGCCTCGTCGGGCCGGTGGACGGCGGCGCCGAAGTCGACGAGGACCAGGTCGGCCGTGTCGCCCCGGCGGGACTGCACCATGATGTTGTCCGGGGTGATGTCCCGGTGCACGACGCCCCGTTCGTGCAGGGCGGCGACGGCGTCGCAGAGCTGGCTCACCACCGCTGCGACGGCGTCGGGGGGCAGGCCGTCGGGGTGCTCCTCGTGGTACTTCTCCAGGGTCTCCTCGCCGTGCGAGGCACACAGGTGCCAGGGGTGTCCGTGCGCCTCGCCGGTCTCCAGGAGCCGTTCCAGGTGGGGCGCGGGAAGCTCGCCGAGTGCGCGCAGTTCGCGCTCCACGTCCGGGGCCGGGGCGTGCAGCCGGTGGTACCACTTGAGGACCAGGGGTATTCCGGCCGGACCATGACGGCCGGTCAGGTCGCGGACGCGCAGGACGACGGCCTCGGCGGGCCGCCGCGCCGCGGAGAGCACGGTGATCAGGAGAAAGCGGTCGGCAAGGCCGGGGGGCACATCGGAGCGGACCGGACGTGTCTCGACGAGGCGGGCATTGGTGAATCCCCCGTCCTCGTGATCGACGAATCGGGTGGGCGGCGTGGTCGTCATCGTGCGGCCTTCCGGGAAACGCGCTGGGTGAACCGGGGGGCCTCCGGGCGGGGCGAAACGGTGCGGAACACGGGCCGCGGAAGAAAAAAGATATCCCGATTCCCCACGGGCGACGGGGAGTTTCCCGGATCTTCAGGGGAATCGCCGCCGGGGCTACGATGCGCATCATGCACCCCCTGCCCTCGCACGAAAGCCTCGTCGCCGAACTCAGGGATCTGCGGCCGCGCGGCCTGCCCGAGTTGCGCCACTGCACCAGGGAGGCGCTGCGCCAGGCCGCCGTCGCGGCCGGCCTGTGCGCCGGACCCGACGACGAACTGACCGGCATCGAGGAACTGCTCGACGCGGCGGTGCTGCGGCTGGCCGGCGGGCGCCCGGTGCGCGACGACGACTCCTGCGATCCGCTGGCCCGCGCCGCCGCCCACTCCTTCGGGCTCTTCCCCGGGCGCCGCGGGGTGCCGGGCACCGACCGGCGCAAGGCCGCCGCCGGTGTCTACGGCGTGACCACCGAGCGCTTCCGCAAGAGCCAGGAACGCGTCGTCATCGCCGAACTCGCCTCGGCGGTGCTGGCCGTGACCCGGGAGGCCGGCACCGGCGAGTCCGCCGACCAGCGTCCGGACGGAATACGGGAGTTGGCGGCGGCCTCGGCTCCGGCGGCACCCCCGGGGCACGCGGCGCCGGTCACCTCCGGAGCCCCGCCCCGGCCCCGGCCGCGGCCGGGGGCCCGGACGGCCGTCCCGGCGGGCCGGATCACCGTCCGGGTGTGCCCGATCGAGGAGGTCCGGGACGTCGACATCCTGGTCTCCTCGGAGAACACCTATCTGGAGATGTCCAAGACCTTCCGCCCCACGGTCTCCGGCGCCCTGCGCCGGGCCGCCGCCCTCCGGGACTCCGCGGGCGAGATCGTGGACGACGTCCTCTCCCGCGAACTGGGCGTGTGGCAGCGCACGCACGGCAGGACGGGGATGCCCGTACGCCCCGGCACGGTCGTCGCCACCTCCTCCGGCGCGCTGGCCGCGCAGGGGGTACGGCGCATCCACCACGCGGCGATCGCCACCCCGGTCGGGGACGGCGACCGCTATCACGTGTCCCTCGCCGTGCTGGGCGAGGCGGTGCGCATGTCCTTCGAACTGGGCCGCCACGAGAGCGAGTTCCTCTCCCTGCCGATGTCCTCGATCTGCTTTCCGCTGCTGGGCTCCGGGCGGGGCGGCCTGCCCGTCGAGACGGTGGCCCGGCGGCTGCTCGGCGCCCTGCGGGACGAGCTGCGCCGGGACCCGTCCTGGTCGGTGCTGCTGGTCACGCCTGAGGAGAGCCACGCCCGTCTGGTCATGGCCGCCAGCTCCGCTCCCTGAGGGCGACCCCGCGCTGCCTCAGCCGCCGTTCCAGCGCGAGGAGTTCACCGCGCAGCGGGACGCCGTAGAGCCGCAGGCGGCCGTCCGCGCCGGGGCCGATCTGCAGGCGCGGTTCCACCGACTCCCGGTCCAGGTAGGGGGTGTAGCGGGCGGTGCCGAGCGCTGTCAGCGGGACGATCCGCTGGTTGGCCGAGCCGCGCCAGACGAGCGGGGTGGGCTCCGCCACCCGGAAGCGGCCGGTGATCAGGGCGTCGGCGCCGCCGAGGGCGGTGCGCAGCCCGGGGGTCAGCTCCCCGGGCTCGTACCCCGTGTACACCAGCAGGTCGGCGGGGCGGGGCCCGGCGGTCCCCTCGTGCCGCCGGGCCCCGTCCCGCAGGCGTGCCGCACCGGCGAGGAGTTCCGCGAGCGCCGCCGCCTGCTGCAGGGGCTCGCCTCCGCTGACCGTGAGGCCGTCCGCGCCGTCGGCGAGTGCCCGCCGCCACAGCGCGAGCACCTCGGCCACCGTGGTGCGGCTGCCCGCCTCCGGGTCCCAGGTGTGCCGGGACATGCATCCCGCACAGGCCAGCGTGCAGCCCTGGAACCAGACGCCGAGCCGTTTTCCGGGGCCCAGCGATTCCAGTGGGTAGTGCGTCCCGTCGAGGCGTAATTCCACGACTCCCCCTCCTCGTGCCGGCTTGGAGTATCCAGTGCCCGGACGAAGGTCCGCAATTGCCGGAAGACCTAATTCCGGCTCTCCGCCGGGCGCCATCCGGTTGTTTTCCGGAACCCCGCGAAGAATGATCGGTTCCCCTCGGAACACCCGTCCCGCAAGGGGATTTGCTCCGCTACTCTCTCCCCATCGCGGCGCCTTCCCACCCGGACTGCCCGCGACGAATGGGGGCACTTCGAAAATGATCAACAAAGGTCGAATAAACGTCCGGATTCGACGGCTGAAAGCCGGGCGCCTCTCATCGGCACGGGCCCGGTTCCACGGCCGGCGGGACGCGGCCGGTCTCCGGGAATTCCTGCACGGCGCGGCGGTCGGCGGCACTTGGCCCGACGAGAGCCTGCCGCCGTACATCCTGGGTCTGCGCGCACAGGTGGGGCGCGGCACGGCGCGGCTGCGCTCGCGCACCTTCGCGGCGCACCGCGCGCTGCACACCCGGATCCAGGCCGAGTCGGTGCGGGTGGTGACCCAGTACACCCAGCGGGAGAACCCGGCCCCGGCGGCGCTCGCCCGGTTCGGGCAGATGGTCGGCGAGTGGCGTTCGACCGCCTCCGTCTGCCGCCAGCAGGCCCAGCAACTCGCCGACGAGGCCAACCAGTTGATCGCCTGCTACTGGGACGGCGCCTGGAGCGTCGCCCAGCGCGACGGAGAGCTCGGCGAGCCGCGGCCGGCGGGCTGGGTGCCGGGGAGGATCACCCTGGACCGCACCTGGGCCCGGCTCGACGACAGCCTGCTCAGCGACCGCTGGTACGGCCCGGAGCACACCGGGCACGACGGCGACCTGCCGGCCGTCGCGCAGGCGCTGCACATCCTCGACCACCAGGCGGCGCCCGGCCGTTCCGGGCCGGTGCGCGGCGGCAGGCGATGACCTCCCCGTTCCGCGCCCGGCCCGCCGTACCGCCGCCGCCCGTCTCCCAGGAAGGCCAAGGAACGTCATCGTGCATCACTCGGCCCTGACCGGTCACCGGTCCACCGTCCGCGCCGCCCGCCGGTTCGCCGTCGTCGTCCCCCTGGTGTGCGCGCTCTCCGCCCTCGTGTCCTGCAGCAAGCAGGAGGAGTCCCTCACCACGCCCTGCGGGGTCGTCGTCGACGGTTCGGGATCGGCCGCCGCGGTGAAGGAGGGGTTCGACTCGGAGGCCAAACTCAAGGACAGCCTCGTCGAGTTCCTCGCCGACCAGAAGTGCGGGACCGTCGACTACGCCCCCATCACCCGCTCCTCGCGCAGCTCGTCCTGCCGGCAGCGCCAGGTGGACCTGGATCCGCCGCACGACGCGAACACCGACCAGAAGGTCCAGCGGGCCGATGCCCAGCGGGACGCGGCCGTCGCGGCGCTCGCCGAACTCACGTGCGCGCGCACGCAGAACGGTTCGGACGTGTGGGGCGCGCTGGACCGCATCGGGGAGGCCGTCCCGCGCGAGGGCGGCACGCCGAAGCTGCTCGTCGTCAGCGACTTCGCGCAGGCCGACCCGGAGTTCCAGCTCTCCCACCAGGAGATCGGCACCGAGGCCGCGCGGACCAAGGTCATCGACACCCTCGTGGAGAAGCGGGGGCTGCCCGGCATCAAGGGGATGGACGTCTTCCCCGTCGGGCTCGGCATGCAGTACGGGGCGAAACCCAGCGAGGCCGACGACTTCGAGTCCTTCTGGGTGCAGGCGCTCGAAGGGAGGGCCAAGGCACATGTCGACAACCACTACCGGCGCTGACGAGCCCCGGCCGCTCCGCCGGCGGCTGGCGCGCGCCCTGCCGCTGCCCGGGCGGAGCGACCAGCGCACCGCCCGGCCCGGGCCCGGTTCCGGCACTCTCGCCGGCCGCCGCCCTCTCGTCCTCGACGCCAGGGACAAGGGCGGGCTGCTGGACGACGCCAGGAACAGGGGCCTGACGGCCGGCAAGAAGAAGACGCTGGACCCGTGGGTGCTGCACAGCGGCGACCGGCTGCCCTACTTCGCCGAGCTGGCCTCCCTCCGCGACGCCGTGATCCAGCGGATCGAGGAGGACCTGAGCCGGCAGGAGGAGACGGCCCGGCTCCAGGAGGCGCGGGCGGGCTCCGAGGTGACCGCGGGCGTGGCCGAGGGCAAGCTCCTGGACGAACGGCTGCGGGAGGCCGAGGAGAACATCCGGGCGGCCAGGGAGCAGCTGAACATCCTCGCGATCCGCTCCTCGCGCTGGCTGCGCTTCCGGGACCGGCTGCGCGAACGGGTGGAGGACCGCTGGCTGCGCGCCCGCTTCCCGGACCCGCCCGACCGGCCGGCCGGCCGCACCCCGGAGCAGGCGGACCCCGCACTCGCGGACGGGGCCGGCCGGGCGGCCGACGCGGAGGAGGGCGTGGATCCGGGCGAGGAGTGGCAGTCGGTGTCCGCCCCGGACACCGCGGCGGGCGGCACCTCGGCCGCCGCCGTGCGCGAGGAGTTCCTCGCCGCACGGCGCGACACCCGCGACGCGGCGTCGGGCGTGGGCTGGGAGGGACTCCAGGTCCGCCCCGGTCTGCCCCGGTGGCTGAGCCTGACCCTGCTGGGCGTCATCATGGCCGTCGAAGTGCCGGTCTACTGGGTCGCCTACCAGCCCTTCCACGGGGTCGGCAGCACGGGCGGGGACCTCATGTCCGGCACGCTCGCCGTCTCCTCCGCCGTGATCATGCTGATCCTGCCGCACCTGGCGGGGAACATGCTGCGGTGGCGCTCGGCGACCGGCTCGCCGCGCGGCGGATGGCTCCCGGCCCTGTCGCTGCTCGGCGTGTGGGGCGGCCTGACCTGGCTGCTCGGCACGCTGCGCGCCCGGTTCGTGATGCAGCACGACACTCCGGCGGCCGGCTCCGGGGGCGCCACCGGCTTCCGGGGGCTCGGCGGCTCGTCCGCCGACACCTCGACCCTGGTCGACCGGCTGCATCTGACGACCCAGACGGTCACCTGGATGTTCACCGCGCTGCTGCTGCTCTCCGGCGGTGTCGGCTTCCTGCTCGGCCTGTTCCGTGAGCACCCGTTCCTCGACTCCTACCGCACGGCGCTCGAACGGCGTGCGGAGTTGCAGCGGCGCCGCGAGGAGAACCTCGCCGCCACCGAGCGGGCGCGGGCCGCGCAGAGCACCGCCGAGGCCCGGCAGCAGGACCGCAGGGAGGCCACCGACGCGCGGATCGCCGCGACCCGCCAGCTGTACGAGGCCGCGGCGCAGGAGTATCTCGGCGGGGTGATGGAGGCGTCGAAGGACCCCGCCGTCACCGAGTCGGTGATGCGCCTGTCCAGCAAGTGGCCCGTGCTGCCGGCCGCCGCGCGGACCGCGTAGGGGCCCGCGCGACGCCGGACCGGCACCGCCCCGGCCCCTCTCCCAGGGGCCGGGGCGCTCGCATGTCCCGGCGGGGGTCCCAGCAGGGTCCAGGCGGCGACACCTCCCCACCGCCCCGCCGGCTCCCCCACTCGTACGACTCCCTGGCTCCCCCCACTCGTCCGGCCCCCCGGCTCGTCCGGCTCCCCGGCTCGTCCTGTTCGCTCACTCCTCCGGGCAGTCCACCGGCGCGGAGACGACCGCGTGGAGCGGTGCCAGCAGCCGGTTGACCTTGCGCACGTCGTCCTCCGACGCCAGCCGCAGGCACTCCAGCGGACGGGGGTCGACCGGCGCGTCCGGGCAGCGGTCCTGGAACAGCTGGAGCGCCTTGCGCGGCCTGCACCGCTTGGACGTCCACCACAGACCCTGCGCGTCGGCGCAGCGTTCCCGGATCACCCGCACCCAGTACCGGGTGCCCGCGTACTCCTCGGTGTCGATCAGCCAGTCGTCCTGCCAGACGGCGGCGAGGCCCTCGGCGGTCGTGAGGTCCACCAGGGAGACGGGCGCCGTGGTGCGGACCGACGAGAGGACGTACCGGGACGCCTCCGCCCAGGGGATCTGGCGCACTCCGTCGTCACCGAACTCGACGGACCTCAGCAGGACCTCACAGAGCGCGGTGACCGGGTCGAGGGCGGCGTACAGGTAGGGGTAGGGGTCCTTCTCGGTGGGGTCGAAGCGGCTGCCCTTGAAGATCTCGTGGGCCACGTTCGGATTGAACTCGCCGGCCGCGTACTGCTCCTCGTGGCACCGCCACAGCACGGTGCCCGCCGGGAGGACATGGCGCCGCGGCTTCATGGCCACCCCCTTCGGCGGCAGCTGGCCGGCCATCAGAACGCCCCCGCCAGCTCGGCGGCGGCCCGTTCCAGCGCCTCGTCCGGGAGGACCCCGAGCAGGTCGGCGGGGACGCCGCCCAGCCACCGGTTGCCGCCGAGCCACCAGTCGGCGGCACCCCAGGGGTCGCGGTCCGCGCGGAGCAGGACGTTGATCCGGCGGACGACGGGCAGGGGTTCGGCCGTGCCGGGCCTGAACTGGAAGCGCGGGTAGCGGATGCCGCGCTCCGGGTCGCGCAGCCGGATCAGGCCGTCGGACGGGAGCGCGGTGCGCCCGGTTCCGCCGGACGCGGTCCGCCCGCCCGCCTGAGGTCCGCCGGGGCCGGCTCCGCTGCGCGAAGTGTGCTCGTCCCCGGTCAGCGCGGTGTGCTCGGCCCCGGTCAGCGCGGTGTGCTCGGCCTCGGTCAGCGCGGGTGCGGCGAGGAGCCGTTCGCGGGCCCTCCTGAGCAGGTCGGCGGGGTCGGGCGGCGGGGTGCCGAGGACGTCGATCACCGCGTCGACCGTGGTGAGGCGGGGCAGTTCGCCCGGGGCGCCGGCGTAGCGGTGGCCGCCGAGGGCCTCGGTCACCGGATGGCCGGGCGGCAGCGCGGACAGCGTGCGCTTCAGCCTGCGTACGGCACGGGCGACGGCCGTCGGGTTCCCGGCGGCGGTCTCCTCGCGGATCTCCCGTAGTGCGCCGGCCATGCGGCCGAGGTCGTCCTCGTCGAGACCGGTGATGACGGTGGTCCAGTGACTCTCCAGGAGTCGCAGCAGCTCCTCCGACGTCATCCGCGCTCTCCTTCCTGCCGCCGGGCGGGTGCCGCCGCTGCCGGGTTGCCGTGGTGGACGAAGGCCGCCCAGGTGTCGGGGCGGTCGTGGAGGTCCTCGGCGAGCCGCCAGGCGGCCGAGACGCGCCGCAGCGCGGCGACGGGCGGGCGCAGGTCGGGCGGGGCGAGCATCCAGCGCTGGGCGGCGCGCAGCGCGTCCGGCGGGGCGAGGCCCCGGGCCAGGGCGTCGTGCAGCACGAGCATGAGCAGCTCGGACCGCATGTCGTCGACCTTCCACCGGGAGCCGATGGCGTCGGCGGCCAGCCGGTGCACCAGGACCGAGGTGAGGGTCAGGGCCTCGTCGTGGTCGCGGGTGGTGAGGTCCGTCTCGCAGCCGCCGCACACGACCAGGGGCCCGGCCTGGCCCAGGGCCTCGCTCTCGACGGGCGTGCCCAGCAGGGCGCTCAGCGTGAGCCGGCCGCCGGTGCCGGACGGCCCGCCGGCCTCGTCCGGCGCGGCCAGCCAGAGGGCCGAGCGGGTGGGGTCGGGCCCTGCGAGCCCGTGACAGGCGAGGTGCACCAGGGAGACCGGCTCGACGGCCCGGCCGCCGAGCAGGGCCAGGACCCGCTCCGGGGTGGCCGGGTCCTCGTCGGGCCGGTGGACCACGGCCCCCCGGTAGTGGACGGCGGCCAGCGTCTCGATCTCCTCCTCGGCCCACTCCAGGTCGTCCGCCGCGTGGAACACCAGGGCCGGCCGCTCGGCCGGTGCCATGCGCCGGCGGCCGGCGGCGCGCAGGAACTCCCGGCCGGAGGCGGCATGCGTGAGGACGGCGACCTCGCAGGCCCGTACGGACCGCGGTACGCCATGACCGGCGGGCGGCTCCAGAACGGCCGCCTGCCAGGGCACGACCCCGAGTTCACCGCAGGGCACGAGCACGAGCCGTACGGCGTCGGGGCGGCCGGCGCCGGCCGGGACGCTCCCCGCGCCGCCCCCGGCCGCGTCGGCGAGAGCGTACGGCAGGCCGGCCTCGGCGAGGGCGCGGTCCCACAGGTCCAGGTGGTGCAGCGCGGGGCCGAGCACCTCGCCGGCCCACGCGCACATCCCGTCGAGGGCGCGCAGCCAGCGCCGCTCGGCGCGGTTCCGCTCGCGCTCGTTGACGCCGCCCTCGTCCGCGGCCTCAAGGCGCTGCCGGTCCGCGCCGGCCGCCAGGTACTCCGCGACGGGGGCACGGCCGCCGGGTGCGAGGCCGGGCAGCGGCAGCACCGTGACCGGCCCCTCGCCGGTGACGACCAGCACGGCGCCGTCCGGGTCGTCGACGCCGGGGACCAGGTACAGCAGCGCGTCCGCCCCCGACGCGCGCAGCCCGGCGCGCAGGTCGTCCACGGAGGCGAGCACCGGATGCGTGTCGGCCGCCCCGCCCTGTGCCCGCAGGACGTCGAGCGAGCGGCGCCGCAGATCGCCGGGCAGGTCGGGAGCGCCGGTGCCCGCGGCGGTGAGCACGTCGAGCAGGGAGCGGTCCCGCGGGCCGCCGAGGGTGCCGGGGCGGGCGGAGAGTTCCAGCGGGGAGCGGTCCGCGCCCCACTCGCGGTCGGGGTCGGCGGCGCCGCGCCAGCGTTCGGCCAGTGCGTTCTCGCCCAGCGCCGCGAGCCGGTCGGCCACGCCCGCGGAGACGGCCGCGGCGCCCAGCACCAGGGAACGGCCCGCCTCCAGACAGCCGATCGCCTCCTCGGTGAGTCCGGCGCCGAGCGCCCAGAAGGCCGCCCTGCGGCCCCGGTCGGCCGACGCGCGCGCGATGCGCAGGCCGTGGCCGACGCCCTGCTGGAGCAGGACGTCATCGGCCGAGAGCCGCAGCGAGGCGCGGGCGAGCCCGACGGCCGCCCGCAGATCGTCGTCACCGCCGGAGGCCGCCGACGCACCCGCACCACCTGCCTGGCCCGCCGCGTCCACCGCGCCCGGCGCGTCCGCCCCACCTTTCGCGCTCACCGCGTCCCCCGCGTCGACCGCGCCCTCCGCGCCCGACCGGAGGGTGGCGCGTTTGGCGCGCAGCGCGGCCAGGTCCCAGGTGAGACCCGCGCCGCCCGGCCCGCCGTCGGGCAGTTCGGCCAGCGCCCGCGTCAGCTCGGCGATCGCCTCGTCCAACGCCCCGGCGTCCCCGGTGAACACGTACAGGGTGTCCAGGGCGACGGCGATCCCGGACCGCGCCCTGGGCCGGAAGTCGGAGGTGAATCCGGGGTTCTCCAGTGCGGCCCGGGCCCGCCGGACCCCCTCGGCGATACGGGTCGGGTCCGACTCGGCGATGGCCGTCAGGGTGAGCAGCGGGGCCCACGTGATGTCGAGGAGGCTGCGCATGACGGGCATGTCGACCGATGTCTCCACGGCCCGCTGGAGGTGGTGCACGGCCGATCGCAGCTGTGCGGTCCGGTCGTCCGCCGACGGCACGAGCACGACCAGGCCCAGGTAGGCGGTGCCGAGGACGAAGCGGCTCAGGGCGCCGACCCACTCCTCGGCGCCGTCGTAGGCCTCGTCCAGTTCCAGTTCGCACAGGGCGTCGACGACGTCCTCGACCGCCCCGGCGTCGCCCCGGTCCAGGGCGGCCGTCAGCCGTACGTGGAGCCGGACGATCTCACCGCAGAGCCGCAGGGTGGCGGCGGCCGGGTCGCCGTCCCAGTGCTGTGCCTCGAACAGGTCCCGGGCCATGTCCTCGTCCTGCAGGCTGCCGCCGGTGAGGGCGGCACCGAGGAGCAGGCCGGGGACGACGACCCGCAGCCACTCTCCGTGGGTGCGGCTGTCGAGTTCCCCGGCGGCCCACGCCTCGTGCATCAGCCGGAGCGCCTCCCGGAACCCCTGCATGTCACCGGTGCGGGTGGCGAGGGCGACGTGCACGAGGGCGGCGACCATCCTGGACGACAGGGGCGTGCGGCCCTCCCCGTCCGCGAGCCGCTCCCCGGTCAGTTCGGCCAGCAGCGCGGACACGTCCTGCGGCACCAGGGTCCCGGGAGACATCACCTCGGCCAGGGCGACGTACTGGGCGAGGGTCTCCCGGACCGCGGCGTCCGAGTCGACGTCGTCGGCCGGCGCCTCGGCGGTCTCCTCGGGCTGCGACGGGCGCGCGGCGAGGGACTCCGCCATGCCGAACAGGAACGTCATCAAGTTGGCCACCGGTGCCGGCGTCGGCTCGGCCGACGCGGTGTCCACGAACCGCCGTCCCCCGCGCAGGAGCGTGTCGGTGTCACCGGCCAGCAGCGCGTCGCTCATCTCGCCGAGCATCACCATGCGGTCCCGGACTTCGGGCGTCATCCGCGGGTCTGCGCGTTCGAGCAGCAGCCGGACGAGCAGCGCGGTGTCCTCCACCGTGCCCGAACCCCCCTGGGCGAGGGGGGTCCCGACCGAGACCGCGGACATGAGCCGGTCCAGGCTCCACCGGCCCGAGGGGTCTGCCGGGAACTCGTGCTGGAGCCGCACCAGCCGTGACCCGACGAGGGCCACCAGATCCTTGCGCGCGGCCTCCCGGTCCGCTTCGCCGAGCAGCGGAGACGTACGGGACTCCGCCAGCAGGGTCAGCGCCCGCTCCCGGTCGGCGGGGTCGCCCGCCAGGACGAACCGCACCGCGCGGCACCGGCCGAGCCGCGCCGCCACCGCCGCCGCGGTGGCGCCGCCTTCGCCCACGCCCCGCAACTCGCCGGATATCAGCTCCAGTTCGTCGGTCAGCGCGTCCAGCTCCGCGCCGCGCACCCCCTCGTACTTCTCCGGTTCGACGGGTACGGCGAACCCGTCCGTGCGGGCGAGTGCGGCGGCGGCCCGGCCGGCCGCGGGCGCCATCCCGGCATCACTCATGCGTCATCCCCTCCGCCGCTCATGGTGCCCGTTCCCGCGGTCCGGCAGCCGGGTCCGGCGCACCTCTGCGGCATCCTGCCGGACAACGCCCGGCTCCCGGCCGGATTCCGCCCGATCGGGCATGGCACGGGCACGCCGAGGCGGGCATGCTGGACAGCCCGGTGCGGCCGGCCGCACCCGGACCGGAAGGAGGGGCGCGGTGACGGACTCCGGACCGGTGCCCGGCGCTCCCGCGCCGTACCTGGAGACGACGCACGACGACTACGCGGCGCGCTACACGGCGGGCCTGCGGATCGAGGCCGCGGACACCGGTGCCGTCGTCCTGTACGGCCGGTGTCCCCGGTGCGGCTGCGCGTTCCTGTACACGCACACGGACCGGGTCTTCCGCTCCCCGCGCCGCGGGCCCCGGCCGGCCCGGGTGCCGGTGCTGTGCGCGTGCGAGGCCGGGCACCCCGGGCGCCCGCCCGGGGAGTCGGGCTGCGGCGCCTACTGGAACGTGCTCGTGGAGCGGGCGTGACCGCGCGCTGGCAGGTCCGCCCGGGTCCGCCCGGGTCCCCGGCCGACCGTCAGGCGGCCCGGCTGACCCGGGAGTTGCGCGCCGGCGAGCTGACCCGGGCCCGGGAGGCGGCGCTCGCCTGGCGCAACGGACTCGCGGCCCTCTTCGCCGGGCTGCTCGGCTTCGGCCTGATCAAGGGCCGCACGGATGTCGGGAAGCTGGCCGCTCCGTACGGCGCCCTGGTGGGCCTCGCGCTGCTGCTCTGTCTGGTGTGCGGCACCCTCGGCGCGCTGTCGCTGCTCCGGGCGGCGCACGGCGCACCCACCGCCGTCCGGCTGCCCACCGGCGTGCCCGCCACGGCCACGGCGCTGCACCTGGGCGACCACCGGGAGACCCGGCGCACGGCACGGGCGCTCGCCCTCGGTGTGGCGCTCACCCTCGCCTGCGGTGCGCTGCTGGTCACGGGGGTGGCGCTGACCTGGTACGGCCCCGAGAGGGACGGCCCCCGGATCCTGGTCCGCACCCCCTCGGGGGTCGTGTGCGGCAAGCCCGTACGGACCGGGGAGGGCCGCCTTCTGGTCAGGACGGACGCCGGTGACATCACGGTGCGGCTCGACAGGGCCGAGGGCCTGGCCGCGGTGGACGACTGCCCGGGCGCCGCTCCCGCGGGGTGAGGGCGGGGTCAGCCGGTTCGCCGGTCCCGGCCCGTGGCCAGGGTCAGGGCCGTGTAGAGCACCAGGGAGGTGCCCAGTCCCACCGCCCAGCCGTAGTCGGCGAGCGGGGCCAGCGCGGGGATCGGGCGGCCGTCGATCAGGGGCTTGAGGCCGGCGCCGCCGACCGCGAGGACACCGCCCGCGAGGAAGGCCGCGACCGCCCGCCAGTTCCAGCCGCCGTCGTACCAGTAGCGGCCGCCCGCGCGGTAGAGGTCGGCGAGGTCGAGGCGGGTGCGGCGCAGCAGCCAGTAGTCGGCGATCAGGATGCCCGCGACCGTGCCGAGCAGTCCGCCGACCAGGCCGAGCCAGGTGAAGATGTAGCCCTGCGGGTCGGAGTACAGCTTCCACGGGAAGATCAGCACGGCGAGGACCGCGGTGATCAGCGCACCGGCGCGGAAACTCACCTTCCTGGGCGCCACGTTGGAGAAGTCGAAGGCCGGGGAGACCAGGTTGGCGGCGATGTTCACCGAGAGCGTGGCCACCAGCACCGTGACCAGGGCGTAGAGCAGGCCGACCACGTTGTCCGTCTTCGCCGCCAGCTGTACGGGGTCCCAGACCGGCTTGCCGTACACCGCCTGCGAGCCGGAGGTGACCAGCACGGAGAGGAACGCGAAGAGCGTCATGGTGGTGGGAAGACCGAGCGCCTGCCCCCAGGTCTGCGCACGCTGGCTCCTGCCGTAGCGGGTGAAGTCGGGGATGTTCAGGGACAGCGTGGACCAGAAGCCGATCATGCCCATGAGGGAGGGCCAGAACAGCTTCCAGAAGTCGGCGCCCCAGCCCAGCGTGGAGGGCTGGTCGAAGAGCGGGCCGACACCGCCGGCCTTGCCGCTCATCCACCCGAGCATCACGAAGGCGCCGACGAGGACGAAGGGCGCGGCCCAGTTCTCGAACCGGCGGATGGTCTCCATGCCCCGGTGGATGATCGCGACCTGGATGCCCCAGAAGACCGCGAACGACAGCCACATGGTCCAGGCGTAGCCGCCGATGTGCGAGGCGTTTGCCCAGCTGCCGCCGATCAGTTTCCCGGCGAGGAAGTAGATCGCCTCGCCGCCGATCCAGGTCTGGATGCCGAACCAGCCGCACGCCACCAACGCCCGGACCACGGCGGGGAGATTGGCGCCGCGCACCCCGAAGGACGCGCGGGCGAAGACCGGGAAGGGGATGCCGTACTTGGGACCGGCGTGTCCGGTCAGCAGCATCGGCGCCAGCACGACCAGATTGGCGAGGGCGATGGTGAACACCGCCTGCTTCCAGTCCATGCCCACCGCGATCAGCCCGGACGCCAGGGTCCAGGAGGCCGTGTTGTGGGCCATGCCCACCCACAGCGCGGAGAAGTTGTACATCGTCCAGGTGCGCTGTGCCGTGGGGACGGGGAGCAGGTCCGCGTTGGCGTAGGGGCCGCTGGGCTGCGGTGAACCGGGGGCGATCTCCACCCGGCCGTCGGGCAGGGTGACTTGAGCGGTCGGCGGTATGGCCGTGGGAGCGGTGTCGGTCATGGGCAGGCCAATCGAAGAAGGGCGGGACGGGAAAGGCCGTGCGGGCACCGGCCCCTCCCCGGGACGGCGGGGAGGGGTGACCAGGAGGTGGGGGGTGAGCGGGGGACGGAGTGCGGTCAGCCGTTGACGGCCGGGATCACCGTCGTGCCGTAGGCGTCGATGGTGGCTTCCTGGGCGTCGTGCATGTCGTACAGGGCGAACTGGTCGACGCCCAGGTCGCGCAGCGCGTTCAGCTTCTCGATGTGCGCGGCGGCCGGACCGATGACGCAGAACCGGTCGACGATCTCGTCGGGCACGAACTCGGTGTCGGGGTTGCCGCTGCGCCCGTGGTGGGCGTAGTCGTAGCCCTGGCGGGCCTTGATGTAGTCGGTGAGTTCGTCGGGGATCCGGCCGGAGTGCTCGCCGTACTTGGCGACCAGGTCGGCCACGTGGTTGCCGACCATGCCGCCGAACCAGCGGCACTGGTCGCGGGCGTGGGCGAGGGCCTCGGGCGAGTCGTCCGCGGTGACGTACGCCGGGGCGGCGACGCAGATGGTCACCTCGGAGGGGTCCCGTCCGGCGGCGGCCGCCGCGTCCTTGACGGCCTTGACCATGTACTCGGTCAGATACGGGTCGGACAGCTGGAGGATGAACCCGTCGGCCTCCTCGCCGGTCATCTTCAGCGCCTTGGGGCCGTACGCGGCCATCCACACGGGGAGTTCGGCGCCCGGCTTGATCCAGGGGAACCGGAGCACCGTACCGCCGAGGTCGGCCTCCTCGCCCCGGGCCAGCGCGCGGATGACCTTCATGGACTCGCTTATGCGGGCGAGGGTGTTGGGCTTGCGGCCGGCGACGCGCATCGCGGAGTCGCCGCGGCCGATGCCGCAGACGGTGCGGTTGCCGAACATGTCGTTGAGGGTGGCGAAGGTGGAGGCGGTGACCTCCCAGGTACGGGTGCCCGGGTTGGTGACCATCGGGCCGACCGTCAGGTTCCGGGTGTGTTCGAGGATCTGGCTGTAGATGACGAACGGCTCCTGCCAGAGCACGGCGGAGTCGAAGGTCCAGCCGTAGGTGAAGCCGTTGCGCTCGGCCCGCTTCATGAGGCTGACGACGCGGGAGGCGGGCGGGTCGGTCTGCAGGACGAGTCCGAAGTCCATCGGCACCACTCCTAGTTGAGGTACTGACAGGTGGAGCGCGGGGTGTAGACGCCGTGCCCGGCGCGTCCGGTGTACTCCCGCCGTTCGATGACGGGTTCGCCGCGCGACAGGACCGTCTCGACGCGGCCGGTGACCCGCTTGCCCTCGTACGCCGAGTAGTCGACGTTCATGTGGTGGGTCCCGGCGGACATCACCTGCTCGGCGTGCGGGTCGTAGATGACGACGTCCGCGTCGGCACCGGGGGCGATGGTGCCCTTCTTCGGGTACATGCCGAACATCCGGGCCGGGGCCGCGCAGGCGATCTCGATCCAGCGGCGGCGCGAGATGTGCCCGTCGACGACGGCCTGGTGGAGCAGGTCCATACGGTTCTCGACGCCCGGCAGACCGTTGGGGATCTTGGAGAAGTCGCCGCGGCCCAGTTCCTTCTGGCCGGTGAAGCAGAAGGGGCAGTGGTCGGTGGAGACCACCTGAAGGTCGTTGGTGCGCAGGCCCTTCCAGAGCGCCGCCTGGTGCTCCCTGGGGCGCAGGGGTGTGCTGCACACGTACTTGGCGCCCTCGAAGCCGGGCTCCGCGAGGTT
The DNA here is from genome assembly GCF_043079545.1 of Streptomyces sp. NPDC015171. Lineage (NCBI taxonomy): Bacteria > Bacillati > Actinomycetota > Actinomycetes > Kitasatosporales > Streptomycetaceae > Streptomyces > Streptomyces sp. NPDC015171. The sequence goes on along the minus strand of NZ_JBIBUO010000002.1, from coordinate 690,267 downwards.
GTCGGTGGACAGGAACAGATACTGGGGACAGGTCTCGCCGAAGACGTTCAGTCCCTCGTCGCGGGCGCGCGCCAGCTCCGCGACGGCCTGCTGCGCGGAGACGTGCACGACGTACAGCGGGGCGCCGGCGACCTGGGCGAGCTTGATGGCGCGGTGGGTGGCCTCGGCCTCCAGCAGGGCCTTGCGGACCTCGCCGTGGTAGCGCGGGTCGGTCTCGCCCCGGGCGAGCGCCTGCTCGACCAGCACGTCGATGGCGATGCCGTTCTCGGCGTGCATCATGATCAGGCCGCCGTTCTCGGCGGAGCGCTGCATGGCGCGCAGGATCTGGCCGTCGTCGGAGTAGAAGACCCCGGGGTAGGCCATGAACTGCTTGAAGCTGGTCACTCCTTCCTCGACCAAGAGGTCGAGTTCCTTGAGCGTCTCCTGGTTCACATCGGAGACGATCATGTGGAAGGCGTAGTCGATGGCGCAGTTGCCCTCGGCCTTGGCGTGCCAGGCGTCCAGGCCCTCGCGCAGGGTGTGGCCGACGCTCTGCACCGCGAAGTCGACGATGGTCGTCGTACCGCCCCAGGCGGCGGCCCGGGTACCGGTCTCGAAGGTGTCGGAGGCGAAGGTGCCGCCGAACGGCAGCTCCATGTGGGTGTGGGCGTCGACGCCGCCCGGGATGACGTACTTCCCGGCGGCGTCGATGACCCGGTCGGCGGTGAACGCCTCGGCGGCGGGGGTGCCGGAGGCGGCGAGGGCGGCGATGCGGCCGTCCTCGATCAGCACGTCGGCGTGGATCTCGTCGGACGCCGTGATGACGAGACCACCGCGGATGACGGTACGGCTGCTCATGATCCCTCTCCTCCCAGGGTGGGCGGTGCGGTCGCCGCGGTCAGGGCGCGGTCAGCGGCGTGTACGCCCCCGGCGCCCGGTCGCGGTAGAACTGCCAGCGGTCGCGGACCTCGCGGAGTGTGGCCAGGTCCAGGTCGCGGACGACGAGTTCGGTCTCCTTGTCGCTCGCCGGCTCGCCGACGAACTGGGCCTCCGGGTCCACGAAGTACGTGGTGCCGTAGAAGTCGTTGTCGCCGAGGTCCTCCACGCCGACCCGGTTGATCGCGCCGACGAAGTACTCGTTGGCGACGGCAGCGGCGGGCTGCTCCAGCTGCCAGAGGTAGCGGGACAGGCCGCGCGAGGTGGCCGACGGGTTGAAGACGATCTCGGCTCCGGCGAGGCCGAGCGCCCGCCAGCCCTCCGGGAAGTGGCGGTCGTAGCAGATGTAGACCCCGATCCGGCCGGCGGCGGTGTCGAAGACGGGCCAGCCGCTGTTGCCGGGCCGGAAGTAGAACTTCTCCCAGAACCCCTGCACCTGCGGGATGTGGGTCTTGCGGTACTTGCCCAGGTAGGAGCCGTCCGCGTCGATCACGGCGGCGGTGTTGTACAGGACGCCGGGCTGCTCCTCCTCGTACATGGGCAGTACCAGGACGATGCCCAGCTCGCGGGCGAGGGACTGGAAGCGCCGGACGGTCGGGCCGTCCGGGATCCGCTCGGCGTACTCGTAGAACGCCTTGTCCTGGACCTGGCAGAAGTAGGGGCCGTAGAACAGCTCCTGGAAGCAGAGGACTTGGGCGCCCTGTGCCGCCGCGTCGCGGGCCGCCTGCTCGTGGACCTGGATCATGGATTCCTTGTCGCCGGTCCAGGCGGTCTGGAACAGGGCGGCACGGATCACTCGGCTCATCGGGACCTCCGGTAGCTCGGTGTGCGGTGAGCCTAGGAAGTCCGGACGGCCGGTTCGACGGGCAGCGTGTCACGTCCGTGGCCGGTCGGCGTGCCACCGTGTCACGCGTGCGCGGTCCCATGTTTCACCGCCGTTTTCGCAGGTCGTCGCATGTTTCACCCCTGTTGCGCGTCATGCGCGAGGAGCGCGATGTGCACGGAGGCCGCCTGTTCGAAGTCGTCGAGGTCGACACCGAGGCGGCCCTGTATGGCCTCCAGGCGGCGGTACAGGGCGGGCCGGGAGACATGGTGCAGCTGGGCGGTGCGGGACTTGTTGCGGCCCGTGGCCAGATAGGTCCGCAGGACGTTCAGCAGCTCCGGTTCGGCCGCGCACAGCAGCCCGTCGAGTTCTCGCTCGGCGAAGGACTGCACCTGCGGGTCGTCGCGCAGCAGCCGGACCAGGCCGCGCAGATGGACGTCCCGCAGCCGTACGACGGCCGGCAGCCTGAGGGCCGCCGATGAGCCGGCGGCGGCGTCCGCGACATGCCGGGCCTCGCGCAGTCCGGCGGGCACGTCCGCCCAGTCGGTGCGGGGAGCGGCGGCGGCGACCACGGCGGGCGAGCCCGTCGCCAGCCGGGCCGCGAAGTGCGCGGTGAGTGCCTCGGCGTCCTGGTCGCGGGCGAGGCTGAGCAGGACGGCGGCCGTCCGGTCGGCGAGTTCGGCGGCGATGCCCGGCAGCCCCAGCAGGCGCAGCACTCGGTCGATCTGGTCCGGGCGGCGGTCGCGGACCACGAGGGGCACGAAGGTGCGCCGGTTGACCGGCAGTCCGGCGGCGCGGGCCCGGGGCAGCAGCTGCCTGGCCGGTACGACCCCGGAGACCAGGTCGGTCAGCAGGCTCTGCGCCGACTGCTCCTCCCAGCTGTGCGCGGAGCCGCCGCCGAGCATCCGGTGCAGCACCACCGCCTCGGCGGCCCGGTCGGCGAGCAGCCGCCCGGTGGCCTGATCGCCCCGGTAGCCGCAGAGCAGCAGCCGGCCCCAGCGCTCGCCGCGGCCGCCCAGCTCGGCGCGGATCCAGCCGTCGCCCGTGCCGCCGCCCGCCTGCCGGGCGATCCGCTCCCAGTCGCGCAGGACGTCGTCCACCGCCGACCGCTCCCCCGCCGTGCCGAGGACCCGGTGGGCGAGATTGGTGACGACGACCGGACAGCCGCTGTGCCGGGCGACCTCGTCGAGCAGCCGCTGCAGCGGGGCGGCGGCGGTGATCAGTCCGGTGAGGGCGGTCCGTACGGTCTCCGACAGGCTGATCGCGGCGTACTTCCGCCGTACCAGCCGGGACTGCACCTCTTCGGTCAGCTCGGCGAAGGGGAACGGCCGGTGCAGGACGACCATGGGCAGCCCGCACCGCTCGGCGGCCCGGCGCATCACCTCGGGCGGCGTGGGGAAGGCCCGCCCGAGGCCGAGGACGACGGCCGCCGCCTCGGCCCGGTGCAGGGACCGGATGTACTCGGCCTGCCCCGCCTCGTCGCCGGCGAGCAGCACACCGGTGGTGAGGACCATCTCCCCGCCGCTGAGCATCACCCCGACGTCGGCGGCCTCCGCGACATGCACCCAGCGCACCGGCCGGTCCAGCTGTCCGGCGCCCGCCACCACCTCGGGCTCCCCGGCGAGCACCCGTTCCAGGGTCAGCACCTGGCGCACGGAGAGCACCGGTTCGGGCGGCGGCGGGCCGGTGTGCCGGGACTCCGAGGCGGTTGTCATGGCCGTACACCTGTTCTCTCGTGCCTGCTCCCCCGCGGCGTGGTGCGGGCGTCTCAGCCGTTCTCGTACGTGGTCCGCAGCGCACGTTCCAGGATCGCCGCGCCCTCCTCGGCCTCGGCGACGGTCAGCGACAGCGGCGGGGCGATGCGCAGGGCGCTGGTGTCGTGCCCGCCGCCCTTGCCGATGAGCAGGCCGCCCTCCCTCGCCGCCTCCAGCACGGCGGAGACGGCGGCCGGGTCGGCCTCGTCCGTGCCCGGCCTGACCAGTTCGACGCCGATCATCAGGCCGCGTCCGCGCACCTCCCGCACCCCGGGCAGCTGGGCGGCGACCGACCGCAGCCGCTCGATGAGCAGTCCGCCGACGCGCCGGGCGTTGCCCTGGAGGTCGTGTTCGAGGAGGTAGGCGAGGTTGGCGAGGCCGGCGGCCATGGTGACCTGGGTGCCGCCGAAGGTGGAGATGCTGTTGGCGTCCAGGCAGTTCATGATGTCGGCGCGGGCGACGACACCGCCGATGGACATGCCGTTGCCGATGCCCTTGGCGAAGGTGACGATGTCCGGCGGGCCGCTGCGGGCGTGCGCCTGCCAGCCCCAGAAGTGGTCGCCGGTGCGGCCCCAGCCGGTCTGCACCTCGTCGGCGATCCACAGGATGCCGTGGGCGTTCAGCACCTCCCGGAAGGCCGCGTACAGGCCGTCGGGGGGCGAGGTGAAGCCGCCGACGCCCTGGACGGGTTCGGCGATCAGCGCGGCCGGCGGCCGGGTGTGGCCGAGGACGTCCTTGAGGTCGGCGACACAGGCGTCGATGAAGGCGCGGTCGTCGAGGGCGGCGAACGGCCCCCGGGTGCGCACCCCGCCGTGCACGTACAGGGTCTGCAGCGGGGACAGGGAGGTGGGGGACCAGCCGCGGTTGCCGGTGAGGCCGACCGTGCTGAAGGAGCGGCCGTGGTAGCTGTTGCGCATGGCCAGGACGGTGTTGCTGCGCCGGTGGGCGGTGGCGAGCAGCAGGGCGGTGTCGTTGGCCTCGGTGCCGGAGGTCGTGAAGAAGACCCGGGCGTCCGGGATTCCGCTCAACTGGGCGACGCGTTCGGCCAGTTCGACCATCGGGCGGTTGAGATAGAGGGTCGAGGAGTGGATGATCCGGCCGGCCTGCTCGCTGACCGCCTTGGTCACGTCGGGCAGCGCGTGCGCGGTCATCGTGGTCAGGATGCCGCCGAAGAAGTCCAGGTACCGGCGGCCGGTGGCGTCCCAGACGTGCCGGCCCTCGCCGTGGGTGATCTCGATCGGCTCGTCGTAGTAGAGGGCGAGCCAGTCGGGCAGGACCCGGCGGTGACGGGAGTAGAGGTCGTTCACGGCTGCACCAGCCCTTCGTAGGCGTCGGGGCGGCGGTCGCGGTAGAAGGCCCACTGCTGCCGCACTTCCTCGATGAGGTCGAAGTCCAGGTCGCGGACGAGGAGTTCCTCCGCCTCGTCGTTCGCCGTCTCCCCCACGAACCGGCCGCGCGGATCGACGAAGTACGACGTCCCGTAGAAGTCGTTGTCGCCGTACTCCTCCCGCCCGACCCGGTTGATGGCGGCGACGAAGTACTCGTTGGCGACGGCCGCCGCGGGCTGTTCGAGCTGCCACAGGTGGGCGGAGAGACCGCGGTGGGTGGCGGACGGGTTGTAGACCAACTGGGCGCCGTTGAGTCCGAGTTGCCGCCAGCCCTCGGGGAAGTGGCGGTCGTAGCAGATGTACACGCCGACCTTGCCGACGGCGGTGTCGAAGACGGGCCAGCCCAGGTTCCCCGGCTTGAAGTAGTACTTCTCCCAGAACCCCTTGACCTGCGGGATGTGGTGCTTGCGGTACTTGCCGAGGTAGCTCCCGTCGGCGTCGATCACGGCGGCGGTGTTGTAGTAGAAGCCGGACTGCTCGACCTCGAAGACCGGGACGACCAGCACCATGCCGGTCTCGCGGGCCAGTTCCCGCATCCGCCGCACGGTCGGTCCGTCGGGCACCGGCTCCGCCCAGCGGTAGTGCTCCGGCTCCTGGACCTGGCAGAAGTAGGGGGCGTTGAAGACTTCCTGGAATCCGATGATCCTCGCGCCCCGGCGGGCCGCCTCGCGGGCGTGCTCCTCGTGTTTCGCCACCATGGTCCCGGTGTCGCCGGTCCAGGTCGCCTGGACCAGAGCGGCGCGGACGACGTTGGTCATGAGCTGCTCCTTCGACACGACGTCAGAGCCTCTACGCCCGTAGAGGAGGCCGTAGAGGCACGAACGTAAGCCCCCGCGAGGCTCTTGCCAAGACCATTGTCGTCAACCCGCGGAGTCGATCACGTTTCACACTCCTGTGGGTGAGCGGGGCCGCCGGCCAGCGGGCGGATCGGGGCAGACCGGGACGCGGCGGGCCGGGTGCCGGTCACATGGCGTGCCCGGCGACGCGCAGCGCGTGCACGAGGTCCCAGTGCCGTTCGTCGGAGACGCCGTGCGCGGCCGCCAGCAGCAGCGGGACCAGGTGCCGCGGGTCGGCGGCGGCGGACCGGGCGGCCTCCTCGGGGGTGCGGACGCGTACGTAGGCGTCCAACAGGGCCCGCACCTCCCTGGTCCGTCCCTCGCCGGCCAGCCGCAGCACGGCCGCGCCGATCTGCTCGGCGGGGCGTGCCGCGCCCTGCCGCAGCAGGGCGCGGCCGTCGTCGTCCCGGCCGGCGGCGGTGAGCGCGTCGGCGGCGGCGACCAGCCGGTCGGCGGGGAGCGCCGCGGCCTCCCACAGCAGGGTGGCCCAGTCGGCGCCGAGCCCGGCCCGGTGCAGGGCGTCGGCGAGCATCGGCAGCCGGCCGGCGGGCCAGCGCGCGGCCTCGGCCAGCAGCACATGCGCCTCACCGGTGCGCCCGTCGGTCCGCAACCGGACCAGCAGGGCGACGGCCCCGGCGACCGCCGCCCCGGCCTCCTCGTCCACGTGCGCACGGGCCGGCACCGCCGCCTCGACGGCCTCCTCGGCCCCGGCGAACCGGGCTCCGCGCGGCACGGCGGGCCCGGTGGCGGCATCCGGCACGGCGCCGGCCGCCGCCACCTGCGGCACGACGACGGGGGCGGCCACGTCGCCGTCGCCGGCCCCGGCGAACCGGGCACTCCCGCGGCGCCGCTTGCGGGGCTTGCCGGGGGCGGGGGCGGGGGCATCCGGCACGGGGCGGGGCGCGGCTTCGGCGCCGGTGACGGGCGGGGGGAAAACGCCGGTGACGGGCGGGGTGGAGGCGCCGGTGACGGGCGGGGTGGAGGCGCCGGTGACGGGCGGGGTGGAGGCGCCGGTGACGGGCGGGGGGAAAACGCCGGTGACGGGCGGGGTGGAGGCGCCGGTGACGGGCGGGGCGACAGCACCGGCGGCGGGCCGGGCGTAGGCGCCGGCGGCGGGCGGGGCGACAGCACCGGCGGCGGGCCGGGCGTAGGCGCCGGCGGCGGGCGGGGCGACAGCACCGGCGGCGGGCCGGGCGAAAGCACCGGCGGCGGGCCGGGCGTAGGCGCCACTGGCGGGTGGGGCGAAAGCACTGGCAGCGGGCGGGGTGGAGGCGCCACTGGCGGGCGGGGTGACAGCGCCGGCGGCGGGCGGGGCGACAGCACCGGCGGCGGGCGGGGGGAAAACGCCGGTGGCGGGCGGGGCGACAGCACCGGCGGCGGGCCGGGCGAAGGCGCCACTGGCGGGCGGGGCGACAGCGCCGGCGGCGGGCCGGGCGAAGGCGCCACTGGCGGGAGGGGCGAAAGCACCGGCGGCGGGCCGGGCGAAGGCGCCACTGGCGGGAGGGGCGAAAGCACTGGCAGCGGGCGGGGTGGAGGCGCCACTGTCGGGTGGGGCGAAAGCACCGGCGGCGGGCCGGGCGTAGGCGCCACTGGCGGGTGGGGCGAAAGCACTGGCAGCGGGCGGGGTGGAGGCGCCACTGTCGGGCGGGGTGACAGCGCCGGCTGCGGGCCGGGCGTAGGCGCCACTGGCGGGCGGGGCGAAAGCACCGGTGACGGGCCGGGCGTAGGCGCCGGTGGCGGGCGGGGCGAAAGCGCCGGTTTCGGCATCGGCGAGGGGTTGGGTGCCGGGTGGGGCATCGGCGAGGGACGGGATGCCGGGTGGGGCGCCGGTGGCGGAAGGGGTTCCTGATCCGGTGGCGGCGATCCGCGGTCCAGGCATCAGCCGGCGGTCCGACTCGGCCAGCCGGGAGCGGAGTTCGGCGCAGCGTGCCGTGGCGCGCGCATGGTCGTCGCGGGCCCAGGCGAGGTCGCGGCGGAGGGACTCGGCCTCCGCCGCGGACACCGGAGCGGACAGCATGCGGCTGAGTTCGGCGTGGCGTTCCGCGGCGTGCCGCTGTTCGCGCAGCATGCCGTCGAGCCTGCCGGCCAAGGCCTCCCGGGCACCGGGCAGGGCGTCGTACGCGGTGAGCGCGGCGACGTGCAGTGCGCGGGCCCGCCGCTCCTCGGCCGCCGCCGCGGCCGAACCGTACGCCACGGCCAGGTCCTCCAGCAGCGCCGTCACGACGTCCCACGGCGGCACCTCGCGCCCGTCCAGGCAGGCTCGCATGCCCTCGGGGTCGCGCTGCCAGAAGACCCCGTTCCAGCCGGCGCGCGGATCGAGGCGTGCCAGCAGGGCGTCCAGATAGTTCGCGAACTCCCTTACCCGTAAAGGTAGTTGCCCCACAGTCATCGCCCAGCTCCCGCCCGACTGCCAGTACTCCACCCGTCAGGCAACACCAGTCGCGTTACGGGACTGCTACGGAGAGTTTTCCGGCAGCGCGCGGGCCGCCCGGCACGGGGACTCGACCTCGCCGGCGCCTCAGACGGGCACCAGGGCGCACCGCGCCACCAGTTCGTCCATGGACAGGTCGAGGACGTTCGCCAGCGCGGCCACGGTGAAGAACGCCGGTGTCGGCGCCCGCCCCGTCTCGATCTTGCGCAGCGTCTCGGCCGAGACGCCCGCCTCGGCGGCGACGTCGGCCATGGTCCGGCCGCCGCGCGCCTCGCGCAGCAGCCGTCCGAGCCGCTCACCGCGCTCGCGCTCTTCGGGGGTGAGGGGGTTGCGCACCATGGCCCCCATTCTGCCTGCTCGGCCCTCCCATTCAAATACCGGTACAGTAATGGGCTCAGGGGCGCCGCATCCCCACCCGGGCGCGGGCCTCGCGGCGGCCGTCGCCGAGGACCGCGTCTGCGGCCTCGCGCACGGCGCCGACCGGGTCCGCCGTGCGGCGGGCCACCGCATCCCCCAGGGCTCCGGCGGCCACGGCATGGGACACCGGGCACACGAACGGCCCCGAGTTCCCCGGCGGCGGCCGAAGGCCCAGAGGTCCGGAGGCCCCGAGGCCCCGAGGCCCCGATCGAGGACCGTCCCCGGCCATGGCCCGCCGTCACCGAGCCCGACACCCCGGCCCCGCACACACGTCGGGACGGCCGCCCGGCGGCCCACGCCGGGCGCACGGTGGCGGGCGCGGACGCGGTCCCGGGAGCCCCGCGGCACGCGTGTCCGCCCGAGCCGGCGCGGGCGGCCCGCAAGGCCCCGCGGACCGCCCGCCGGCCGGGCTCCGTCACCCCCGCGGGCGAACATGCCCGCCCTCACGGATCGTGTCATCGTGGGCATGGACAGCCTTCACCCGGTAACCCGGCGGAGCCAGTCGCCAGCGAAGGAATTCACGCCATGACCAACGGCTACCCTCCTGACCCGTTCGGTGATTTCATGGCCCGCTTCTTCGGCGGACTGCCGAACAACCCCCAAGGCCCCCGCCACATCGACATCGGCCGCCTGCTCAGCCAGCCGGCCCGGGAGCTGGTCAGAGGGGCCGCGCAGTACGCCGCCGAGCACGGCAGCCAGGATCTGGACACCCAGCACCTGCTGCGCGCCGCGGTGTCGGCGGAGCCCACCCGGAGCCTGCTGAGCCGGGCGGGCACGGACCCGGACTCCCTCGCGACGGAGATCGACGACCGGGCGGGCCCGGTCCACCCGCCGGGCGAGGCACCGCCGCCGACCTCGCTGTCCCTGACCCCGGCCGTCAAGCGGGCCCTGCTGGACGCGCACGACATGGCGCGGGCCAGCGGCGCCGGGTACATCGGCCCGGAGCACGTGCTCAGCGCGCTGGCCGCCAATCCGGACTCGGCGGCCGGGCACATCCTGAACGCGGCCCGGTTCGGGCCGGGCGCCCGGCCGCCCGAGGCCCCGGAGAGCACCCAGCCACGCCCGGAGCGGCAGCAGCGGCCCACCGGCACGCCGACCCTGGACAAGTACGGCCGTGATCTGACCGAGCTGGCCCGGCAGGGCCGTGTCGACCCGGTCATCGGCCGGGACACGGAGATCGAGCAGACCATCGAGGTGCTGTCGCGGCGCGGCAAGAACAACCCGGTGCTGATCGGTGACGCGGGCGTCGGCAAGACGGCCATCGTGGAGGGCCTGGCCGAGCGGATCGCCGACGGGGACGTCCCGGACGGCCTCGCGGGCCGCAGGGTGGTCGCCCTCGACCTCACCGGGGTGGTGGCGGGCACCCGCTACCGGGGCGACTTCGAGGAGCGGATGAACAACATCGTGGAGGAGATCCGCGCCCACTCCGACCGGCTGATCGTCTTCATCGACGAGCTGCACACCGTCGTCGGCGCCGGTTCCGGCGGCGAGGGCGGCGCGATGGACGCCGGGAACATCCTCAAGCCCGCCCTCGCCCGGGGCGAGCTGCACATCGTCGGCGCGACCACGCTGGAGGAGTTCCGCCGGATCGAGAAGGACGCGGCGCTGGCCCGCAGGTTCCAGCCGGTCCTGGTGCCCGAGCCGACCGTCGAGGACACGATCGAGATCCTGCGCGGGCTGCGCGACCGGTACGAGGCGCACCACCAGGTCCAGTACACCGACGAGGCGCTGGTCGCCGCCGTGGAGCTGTCGGACCGGTACCTCACCGACCGGCGGCTGCCGGACAAGGCGATCGACCTGATCGACCAGGCGGGCGCCCGGGTCCGGCTGGGCGCGGGGACCAAGGGCATGGACGTCCGCGCGCTGGAGCGCTCGGTCGAGCAGCTGGTGCGGGACAAGGACCAGGCGGTCGCGGACGAGGACTACGAGCAGGCCAAGCAGCTGCGCGACCGGATCGCCGAGCTGAAGCGGCAGATCGTGGAGGCGGGCGCCGAGGACAAGGCCGACGAGGGGCAGCTGGAGGTGACCACGGAGGCCATCGCCGAGGTGGTGTCCCGGCAGACCGGCATCCCGGTCAGCCGGCTGACCCAGGAGGAGAAGGAACGCCTGCTGGGCCTCGAGGGGCATCTGCACCAGCGGGTGGTCGGCCAGGAGGAGGCCGTCTCCGTGGTCACCGAGGCGGTGCTGCGCTCCCGGGCGGGCCTGGCGAGCCCCAACAGGCCGATCGGCAGCTTCCTCTTCCTCGGCCCGACCGGAGTCGGCAAGACCGAGCTGGCCCGCGCGCTCGCCGAGGCCCTGTTCGGCAGCGAGGACCGCATGGTCCGCCTCGACATGAGCGAGTACCAGGAGCGGCACACCGTCTCCCGGCTGGTGGGCGCCCCGCCCGGGTACGTCGGCCACGAGGAGGCCGGGCAGCTCACCGAGGTGGTGCGCAGGCACCCGTACTCGCTGCTCCTGCTGGACGAGGTGGAGAAGGCGCATCCGGACGTCTTCAACATCCTGCTGCAGGTCCTGGACGACGGCCGGCTCACCGACTCGCAGGGCCGGACCGTGGACTTCAGCAACACGGTCATCGTGATGACCAGCAACCTGGGTTCCGAGGCGATCACCCGGCGCGGTGCCGGGATCGGGTTCGGGCCGAGCGGTTCGGAGGCCGACGAGGAGGCGCGGCGCGAGCAGATCCTGCGCCCGCTGCGGGAGCACTTCCGGCCGGAGTTCATCAACCGGATCGACGAGATCGTGGTCTTCCGGCAGCTGACGAGCGAGCAGCTGCGGCAGATCACCGACCTGCTGCTGGAGAGCACCCGGCGGCTGCTGGACGGGCAGGGCGTCACGGTCGAGTTCACCGACGCGGCCGTCGACTGGCTCGCCGAGCGCGGCTTCCAGCCGGAGTACGGCGCCCGGCCGCTGCGCCGCACCATCCAGCGGGAGGTGGACAACCGGCTGTCCCGGCTGCTGCTGAACGGCACGATCTCCGAGGGCGACCGGGTGACCGTGGACGTGCGGGACGGGCGGCTGGACTTCCTGACGAGCAGGGCCCGGCCCCCGGGCCCGGAGCCGTCAGCTCCGGAGCCGGAGAGCTAGCCCCGCTGCATTGCGCGCGAAGAGGCGCTGCCACTGCTCGGCGTTGCAGCGAGTCGCTGTCGTCCGCTTCTTGGCGGTGGCGGCGGCCGGCGCCTTCTCGATCCCCACGTAGTCGCCGTCCAGGTCACGCTGCGGCAGGTACGGCAGATGGTCGGAGTCGTAGTCGCTGGAGTCCGTCTCGAACGCCCGCGTCTCCTTTCCGTCCATCACCGTCACACGCCCCTGACTGGATGTCAGCTCGCCGAGGATCCGGGCGTGCCAGGCCGCGTCGCCGGGTTCGTGATCCGTCTCCATCGCGTCGGGGTGCTCCCACGGCCGGCCCAGCGCGTACGCCTCGACGGCACGCAGCGGGCCCTTGTAGTAGGCCCCCGCCCCGCCGTTGACGCCGGGTTCCCCGTCGAACACGGTGTCGCTCACCTGCCGCAGCAGGGCACCGCGGGCCAGGCAGGGACGCTTGCTGCCGCGGACCAGGAACTTGCCCCCGGTCAGGTCCTCGGGCGTGATGCGCGCGGCCTCGATCGCGGCCATCGGCTTCTGCTCGGCGTGGATCGCCACCTCGCCGTTCGCGACCTCGTTGAGATGGTGGACACAGGCGAGCAGCCGTACGGCGATGTGCCGCATCGTCTGCCCCCGCCGGGCCCGGCAATGCCCCCGGGGGCAGTCTTCCGGGCAGGCCGCTGCCCCCGCGGCCCGCCCCCGGTCCGGGAGCCCGCGCCCCGGATCCGGAGGAGGCCCCGCGGACCCGCGCTACTTCGCCGGGTCCACCACCATCGCCGAGCCGCCGCCGCGCCGTACCTTCTCGGCGGCTGCCAGCCACTTCCCGCCCGGCAGCCGCTGCACGCCGGTCGCGGCGCCGATCTCGGGGTTCAGGCTGAAGGAGTGCCCGATGGCTTCGAGGCGCCCGCGCAGCGCGCTGTCGTACAGGCCCGGCTCCAGCTCGGTCTTGGCCGCGTTGCGCTGGCTGGCGCGCGGTGCGGCAATCGCGTCGACCAGCGGCAGGTGCCGGTCGAGGAACCCGGTGAGGGTCTGCAGGACGGTGGTGACGATGGTCGCGCCGCCGGGCGAACCGAGCGCCACCACGGGCCGGTTGTGCCCGTCGAGGACGATGGTCGGGGAGATCGAGGAGCGCGGGCGCTTGCCCGGGCCCGGCAGGTTCGGGTCGTGCACGGCCGGGTTGGCCGGGGCGAAGGAGAAGTCGGTCAGCTCGTTGTTGAGCAGGAAGCCGCGGCCCGGGACGGTGATGCCGCTGCCGCCGGTCTGCTCGATGGTGAGCGTGTAGGCGACGACGTTGCCCCACTTGTCGGCCACGGTGAGGTGGGTGGTGTTCTCGCCCTCGTAGGTCGTCGGGGCCGCCGTGCCGCCCCGTCCGCAGGCCGCCGGGCGGCGCGGGTCGCCGGGCGCGAGCGGGCTGGTGAGCACCTTGTCGTCCTTGATCAGGCAGGCGCGCGAGTCGGCGTACCGCTGGGACAGCAGCTGCCCGGTCGGTACGTTCTCGAAGGCGGGGTCGCCGACCCAGCGCCCGCGGTCGGCGAACGCGATCCGGCTGGCCTCGATGTAGTGGTGCAGGTACTGCACCTCGCTCGCCTTGGACAGGTCGGTGTTCTCCAGGATGTTGAGCGCCTCGCCGACCGTGGTGCCGCCGGAGGAGGAGGGCGCGATGGAGTACACGTTCAGACCGCGGTACGAGGTCCTGGTGGGCGCCTGGAGCTTGGCGCGGTAGACGGCCAGGTCCTTCTCGGCGAGCTTGCCGGGGCGGGCGTTCCAGCCGGCGGCGGGGTCCACGGGCGGCTGCTCGACCGTCTTGACGATGTCGTCGCCGATGTCGCCGCGGTAGATCGCGCCGACCCCCTGGCGGCCCAGCTGCTCGTAGGTGCGGGCGAGTTCGGGGTTCTTGAACGTGGAGCCGACGGCGGGCAGCTGTCCGCCGGGCAGGAACAGCTTCGCGGTGTCCGGGAAGTAGCGGAACCGGGTCTCGTTGGACGCGGTCTGCGCGCGGAAGGTGTCGTCGACGGTGAAACCGTCGCGGGCGATCCGCTCGGCGGGCCTCAGCAGCGTGCCGAGCCGCTCGCTGCCCCACTCGTCCAGCGCCTTCTGCCAGGTGGCCGGCGTGCCCGGGGTGCCGACGCTCAGGCCGCTGCTGACGGCGTCGGCGAAGGCGAGCGGCTTGCCGTTCTCCGTGAACAGGTCGGAGTCCGCGCTGAGCGGCGCGGTCTCGCGGCCGTCGATGGTGTGCACCGTACGGGACCTGGCGTCGTAGTAGACGAAGTAGCCGCCCCCGCCGATGCCGGCGGAGTAGGGCTCGGTGACGCCCAGTGCGGCGGCGGTGGCGACGGCCGCGTCCACCGCGTTGCCGCCGTGTTTGAGGACCTCGATGCCGGCGGCGGAGGCGTCCGCGTCGACACTGGACACGGCACCGCCGTAGCCGACGGCCACGGGGACCTTGGCGGCCCTCCCGCCCGCCGGCGCGGGCGGCGCGGCGGCCCCCACCGACACCATGGCGGCCGATACCGCCAGAACCGCCAATGTGCGCGTACCTGGGCGACCCATGCGTACCTCCCGTCGGGACAGTGCGCGCAGCGTAACCAGATAGCCGTGGTACCGACAGTACGCCTCTTGGGCCCGCCACACGAACGTCACACATCGAACACCGGTACGTACACGGTCACCGGGGACCGCTAGCATGCGCGGCCATGAACGACGACGTGCGCAACATCGTCCTGGGCGTGATAGCCGCGGGCGTCTCGGCCGCGCTCGGCTGGGTGTCCCGGACGTACCTGTCAAGGCGCCGGCTGCGGCGCAGGCAGGTCTTCTTCGGAATGCCCGACCACTCCGAGTCGCTGCTGGTGGTCAACCACAAGGCGGGCGGTTCCGAGCTGTCGGTGATGCGGTACGACGTGTTCGCGCTGCTGGAGCTGTCCGCGCTGATCAAGGAGTGCAACGCGCACGTCCGGGTGGTGGCGCACGACGCCGCCCAGCAGGGCTTCGGCGAGCGGACGGAGTTCTGCGTGGGAGGGCCGTACTCGAACCGCCGGATGGCCGCGCACCTGTCCTCGCTGCTGCCGGGCGTGCGGATGAACGTCGAGGCCGACACCGGCCCCGAGCTGGGCGCCCTGCGGATCGGCACGGAGGACTACCGCATGGAGCGCGGCCGGAGCGAGTACGTGCTGCTCGCCCGGCTCACCGTGGACGGGCAGGCCGACTCCCGCCCGGTGTTCCTCTTCTGCGGCCAGCGCGCCATCACCAACCAGGCCGCCACCCGCTATCTCGCCCGGCACCACGAGCGGTTGCACCGCAAGCACGGCACCGGCTCCTTCGTCCTGCTGCTGAAGGTGGTCAACTCGCAGGCGTACGGCCCCGACGTGGTGGAGCTGGTGGCGGACGTGACGCGGACCGCGCTGCGCCCCCTGCCGGAGACGGCGGCGGACGCCGGCTAGCCGTTCAACAGTCGTACGCGTCAACAATCTTTACCCGTACGTACCGACGGGTTACTTACGGTAAGAGCGCGCGGTTACCGTCGGGTCACTTTGCACGGACACGAGTCGAGGAGTGACCCATGGGACAAGGTCGCACCGCACTGCGCACCTTCGCCGCCTCAGCCGCCTCGGCGGCGCTGATCGCCGGCACCGTCGCCGCTCTGGCACCGGCCGCCGAGGCCGCGCCGTCCATCCGCTTCGTGGACATCACCGGCGACGGCGGCACCGTACTGAAGGCCAACGTGCTCACCCCCGAGGGCGCCGACGGCACCCGCGACTACCCGCTCATCGTGCTGCCCACCAGCTGGGGCCTGCCCCAGGTCGAGTACCTGGCTCAGGCGAAGAAGCTCGCCGACTCCGGCTATGTGGTGGTCGGCTACAACGTGCGCGGCTTCTGGCAGTCCGGCGGACAGATAGAAGTGGCCGGTCCGCCCGACATAGCGGACGCCTCCCGGGTCATCGACTGGGCCCTCGCGCACACCCCGGCCGACCCCGGGCACATCGGCATGGCCGGGGTGTCGTACGGCGCCGGGATCAGCCTGCTCACCGCCGCCCACGACAAGCGCGTCAAGGCCGTCGCCGCGCTCAGCGGCTGGGCCGACCTGATCGACTCGATCTACTCGGGCCGCACCCAGCACCTCCAGGCGGCGGCCGTACTGGACGGCGCGGCCACCCTCACCGGCCGCGAGAGCCCCGAGCTGCGCGCCCTCTTCGACAACCTCTACGCCTCCGACCTCGACAAGGAACAGGAGATGATCGACTGGGGGAAGAAACGTTCCGTCGCGACCTATGCCGACCAGCTCAACCGGAACGGCGCCGCCGTCATGCTCGCCAACGCCTGGGGCGACACGGTCTTCCCGGCGAACCAGTACGCCTCCTTCTACGAGAAGCTGACGGTCCCCAAGCGCCTGGAGCTGCGCCCCGGCGACCACGCGACGCCCGAGCTGACCGGCCTGTTCGGGCTGCCCAACGACGTGTGGACGGACACCGGGCGCTGGTTCGACCACTACCTCAAGGGCGCCGACAACGGCGTCGAGCGCGAGCAGCCGGTCCGGCTGAAGTCCCGCAGCACGGGGGGATACGAGGGCTACCCGGACTGGAAGTCGGTCACCGCGACCCGGAAGAAGCTGGCGCTCACCGGCTCCACCACCATCCACGCGAACGTCGACTCCGGCGCGGACGGCGGGATCGTCTTCCTCTCCAGCATCCTGGACCAGGTCGCCCAGCTGCCGCCGGTCGCCTCGATGCCGCTGCTGCCGCGCCGCTGGGCGGCCGTGTGGCAGTCGGAGCGGTACGGCGCCGCCCAGCGGGTGCGCGGCACGGCGAACCTGCACACCACGCTCACCCCGGACAAGGAGAGCGGCACGCTCATCGCCTACCTGTACGACGTGGGCCCGCTCGGTCTCGGCAAGCTGGTCACGCACGCCCCCTACAGCTGGCACGGACGGACGCCCGGCGAACCGTTCGCCGTCGACCTGGACCTGTTCTCCACGGCCTACGACGTGCCCGCCGGGCACCGCCTCGCGCTGGTGGTCGACACGGTCGACCCGCTCTACGCCGAGCACAACCCGTCCGGCGCGCAGCTGACCTTCTCCTCGCCCGTGGACGACCCGTCGTACGTGTCCGTCCCGCTCGGCGAGCAGTGATCTCCGGCTGCCGCCGGACGAGCATGGCCCGTGTGAACTGCCGCCCCCCTTACGGTCGCGGGGCCATGGGGGGCTCCCCACCTGGCAGCAGCGCCCCAGGGCCGGCCGCGGCGAGAACCACGGCCTCGGTCTTGGGGCTGCGCTGCTCACGGCGGGACACCCAGCCGGCGAACCACGAGAGCAGCATGCACATCCCGATGTAGATCGGCGAGATCACCATCACCACGGGGATGAACGGCAAATCGTAGTCGAGGTTGGAGGCGATGAGCTTCCCGGCATGGAGGAACTCCTCGTAGGTGATGAGAAAGCCGAGGGAGGTGTCCTTCAGGGCGACCACCAGCTGGCTGATGATGGCGGGCAGCATGGCCCGCACCGCCTGGGGGACGAGGACGTGCGCCATGACCGCCGTCTTGCGCATGCCGAGCGCGAACGCGGCCTCCCGCTGGCCGCGTTCGACGGCGTTCACCCCCGAGCGGAAGACCTCGGCGAGCACCGAGCCGTTGTAGAGGGTGAGACCGGCGACGAGCGCGGGCAGCGGCTGCACCTTCAGCGCCACGAAGATGAAGAAGATCATCACGAGCACGGGCATGGCGCGGAAGAACTCCACGACGAGCGTGGCGAGCCAGCGCACCGGCCGGTGGTCCGAGAGCCGGCCGGTGGCCAGCACCCCGCCGAGCGCGAGCGAGAGGACGGCCGCGAGGGCGAACGCCTTCAGGGTGTTGCCGAGGCCGCGCAGCAGCAGTTCCTGGATGCCCTGGTAGGCGAAGGGCCTCCACTTGGTGGACGTGAACTGGCCGGTGTCGAAGAGGAGGTACAGGATCCAGGCGGCGAGGGCGAGGAGGACGACGGCGGACAGGGTGCCGTAGAGGGCGTGCCGTCGGCGCGTGTGCGGGCCGGGGACGTCGTAGAGCGCGGTGGACTCGGTCATCGGGCGACTCCCCACATGCGCTCCAGCACATGGAACAGGGCGCTGATGGCGAGCGTGATGATCAGATAGCCGACGGCGATCCAGACGAACGTCCAGACGATGTTGTAGCCGAGTTCGTTGATCGTCTTGTACGTGCCGAGCAGCTCGGTCACGCTGAACGCGCCGGCGATCGCGGAGTTCTTGGCGAGGGCGATGAGGGTGGAGCCGACGGGCGGGATGACGGACCGGAAGGCCTGCGGCAGCACCACGAGCGACAGGGTCTGCGCGAAGGACATGCCGAGGCTGCGGGCCGCCTCGCCCTGCCCCCGTGGCACGGTGTTGATGCCGGAGCGCAGTGCCTCGCAGATGAAGGCCGAGGTGTAGCAGCCGAGGGCGAGGACCGCGAACACCTTGAAGGGCAGCACCAGGCCGAACCGGGGCAGGCCGAGCAGCACCGCGAAGAACAGCAGGGTGAGCGGGGTGTTGCGCAGCACGGTGACCCACGCGGTGCCGAAGATCCGCAGCGAGCCGACGGGGGCGACCCGGAAGGACGCCATCACGAATCCCAGCACGAGCGCCAGCAGGGAGGCGTAGACGGTGAGTTCGAGGGTGCCGAGGAAGCCCTCGCCGTAGGTCGAGAAGTTGTCTGTCAGTACGTTCATGCCGTCCTCGCTCAGTTCGCGGGATAGCGGTCGATCGCGGGCGGTTTCGGGGCGGGCACGCCGGACAGGCCGAGCGTGGCCTCGTACGCCTTCTTCCAGTCACCGTTCTTCTCGCGTGCCTCCAGTGCGTCGTCGAGGGCGAAGCGCAGCGTGTTGTCGCCGTGCGGGACGCCGATGCCGTACGGCTCCTCGGAGAACGGCTTGCCGACGACCTTGAGTTCGCCGGGGGCCTTGGCCGCGTAGCCGATCAGGATGGCGTCGTCGGTGGTGACCGCGTCGACCTGGTAGGTGAGGAGGTTGTCGACGCAGATCGAGTAGGTGTCGTAGGCGACCAGGACCGCTTTCGGGTAGTCGGCCTTGATGCGCTGGTAGGGCGTGGAACCGGCCGCCGAGCAGACGCGCTTGCCGGCGAGGTCCCGCGGGCCGTGGATGTCGTCCTCGCCCTTGCGGACGAGCAGGGACTGGCCGGCCAGGTAGTAGGGGCCGGCGAAGCCGACGAGCTTCTTGCGGTTGGCGTTGATGGTGTAGGTGCCGACGTAGTAGTCGATCTGGCCGTTCTGGAGGGCGGTTTCGCGGTTGGCGGAGGCGATCGTGCGGAAGCGGATCGTCTGCGGCGGGAAGCCGAGGGAGGCGGACATCATCTTGGCGATCTCGATGTCGAAGCCGGAGTAGACGCCGGTCGCCGGGTCCTTCTCGCCGAGATAGGGCTGGTCCTCCTTGGCGCCGACGACGAAGTAGCCGCGCTTCTTCGCCCGGGTCCAGGTCCGGGAGCCGGGCAGGCGGACGTCCTGGGCCACTCGGTAGTGCGGGAGCTTCTCGGGCGCCGGGCCCTTGCCGGGCGGGCTGCCCTCCTTGCCGCAGGCGGCGGCCAGCAGGGCCAGCAGGACGCACAGGGCGCGTGGCACACGGGTGGTACGGCACATGGTCGCGGTCCCCCGGTCAGTGCTTGAGGATCTTGGAGAGGAAGTCCTTGGCACGCTCGCTGCGCGGGTTCGTGAAGAACTCCTCCGGGCTGCGGTCCTCGATGACGCGGCCGTCGGCCATGAAGACGACGCGGTTGGCGGAGGCGCGGGCGAAGCCCATCTCATGGGTGACGACGATCATGGTCATGCCCTCCCGGGCGAGCTGCCGCATGACCTCGAGCACCTCGTTGATCATTTCGGGGTCGAGGGCGGAGGTGGGCTCGTCGAAGAGCATCGCCTTGGGTTCCATGGCGAGCGCGCGGGCGATGGCGACGCGCTGCTGCTGGCCGCCGGAGAGCTGGGCCGGGTACTTGTCCGCCTGGTTCAGCAGGCCGACGCGGTCGAGGAGTTCACGGGAGCGGCGGTCGGCGTCGTCCCTCTTGCGTCCGCGCACCTTGACCTGGGCGAGGGAGACGTTCTGCAGCACCGTCTTGTGGGCGAAGAGGTTGAAGGACTGGAAGACCATGCCGACCTCGGCGCGGAGCCGGGCTAGCGCCTTGCCCTCCGCGGGCAGCGGCTGTCCGTCGAGCGTGATGGTGCCGGACTGGACCGTCTCCAGCCGGTTGATCGTCCTGCAGAGCGTCGACTTGCCCGAGCCCGAGGGGCCGATGACCACGACCACCTCCCCCTTCCCGACGGTGAGGTCGATGTCCCTGAGGACATGCAGCTCCCCGTAGTACTTGTTGACGTTCCGCAGTTCGATCAACGGATCGACGGCCATCCGCAGCCCTACTCACTCTCAGCTGTGTCGTGGTTGCCGCAAACTATCCAGACGTCAGCGGAGTTGAACGACGACACGCACTTTTCGGGCATAAGCCGTATTTACGCCAGGGGGGTGGAGCGGGGGCCGCGCCGGGTCAGTTCTCGGCGATCTCGGCGTACAGCTGGGACAGCTCGGGGACCCCGCTCACGGCCCACTCCTGCCCGGCCGGGACCACCTCCAGGAACCGGCCGGAGGCCAGCCGTACGACGGGTTCGCCGTCGGAGCGCAGCTGCCAGCGGGCGCCCGCCACGGTGCGCACCACGACCGTGCCCAGGTACAGCCCGGCGTCATGGCCCAGCCAGGGCAGGATCTCGGGGTCCTCCCGCCAGCGCGGGTCCATCTGGTCCAGTGCCTCCAGGGAGGCCGGGGTGTCGTCGAGGCGGACACCCGCCCGGCCCGCCTGCGAGCGCAGCAGCTCGCACTCGGACAGCAGCGCGGCGACCGCCTCGGGGTCGGCGGGGAACTCCCCCGCGTCGCGCTTCTTCTTGTGCCGGGGGCCCAGGAAAGGAAGCTGCATGGGCCCAGCGTGGCATCACACGTCGAGGTCGACCACCACCGGCGCGTGGTCGGACGCACCCTTGCCCTTGCGCTCCTCGCGGTCGACGTAGGCGTCCTTGACGGCCCGCGCGAACGGCTCGTTGCCGTACACCAGGTCGATGCGCATGCCGCGGTTCTTCGGGAAGCAGAGCTGGCGGTAGTCCCAGTAGGTGTACGGGCGGTCGTACTTCAGCGGTCGGGGCACGATGTCGTCCAGGCCCGTCTCGCGCAGGGCGGTCAGCGCGGCGCGCTCGGCGGGGGTGACATGGGTGGCGCCCTCGAAGACGGCCGGGTCGAAGACGTCCTCGTCCGTCGGCGCCACGTTGTAGTCACCGAGCACGGCGAAGGGGCGGCTGCCCTGCGCGTCGCCGTACACCGCCGCCCGCAGGGCCTCGAACCACTGGAGCTTGTACGCGTAGTGCGGGTGGCCGATCTCGCGGCCGTTCGGCACGTAGACCGACCAGACGCGGACCGGGCCGCAGGTGGCCGAGACGGCGCGCGGCTCGGTCAGGCCGTCGTAGCCCGGGTCGCCGGGCAGGCCCTTGACGACGTCCTCCAGGCCGACGCGGGAGAGCACCGCCACGCCGTTCCACCGGCCGGTGGCGTGGACCGCCGCCTCGTACCCCAGCTCGCGCAGCTGGTCGAACGGGAACTGCGCCTCGGCGACCTTGGCCTCCTGGAGGCAGAGCACGTCGGTGCCACTGCTCTCCAGCCAGGCCAGCAGCCGGGGCAGGCGGGCGGTGATCGAGTTCACGTTCCAGGTAGCGATGCGCATGCCTCACAACCTACCCGGAGGGTGTGACAACGCCGCTTCCCGCGCTCAGACCTCCGCCGACGCCCCGGGGGCGAGCCGCTGGTGGTCGGTGCCGCCCAGCGCGCCGATCTGGCCGTCGTAGATCGGGCGGGCGAGGTCGGCGAGCAGGGCGTCGTGCACGTCGTAGGCGCGCTGCGGCCCGACCTCGCGGACGTAGTCGATGACCTCGGAGATCTTGTTCCAGGGCGCCATCACCGGCAGCATCAGCGTCCGCACCGGGTGGTCGGGGACGGTGAGGGCGTCGCCGGGGTGGAAGACCGCACCGCCGTCGATCAGGTAGCCGACGTTGGTGATCCGCGGGATGTCCGGGTGGATCACCGCGTGCAGCTCGCCGTGGACCTGTACGTCGAAGCCGGCGGCGGTGAAGGCGTCGCCGTGGCCGACGGTGTGCACCCGGCCCGGGAAGGCCGCCGTGATCCGGTCCGCGACCGACCTCAGGGTCCAGATCTCGGCGGCCGGGTCGGCTTCGAGGGCGGCCCGCAGCCGCCCCTCGTCGAAGTGGTCCGGGTGCTCGTGCGTGACCAGGATCGCGTCCGCGCCGACCGCCGCGTCCTGCTCGGAGAACCCGCCCGGGTCGATGACGAGCGTCCGCCCCTCCTTCTCGAGCCGGACACAGGCATGGGACTTCTTCGTGAGCTTCATGTCTGCCCATCCTGCCGAATCCGGCGGCCCGCGTCTCACTCGGCGGGCGTGGTCTCCTCCCTGATGACCCGCTGGGCCACCCGGAACGCGCTGTTCGCGGCCGGCACCCCGCAGTAGACGGCCGCCTGGAGCAGCACTTCCTTGATCTCGTCCGGGGTGAGCCCGTTGCGCAGGGCCGCCCGGACGTGGAAGGCCAGCTCGTCCAGATGGCCGCCCGCGATCAGCGCGGTGAGCGTGATGCAGCTGCGGGTGCGGCGGTCCAGCCCCGGCCGGTCCCAGATCTCCCCCCAGGCGTACCGGGTGATGAACTCCTGGAAGTCCCCCGCGAACTCGTCGGCCTGCGCCAGCGCCCGGTCCACGTGCGCGTCGCCGAGCACCTCGCGGCGGACCTTCAGCCCGGTCGCGTAACGGTCGCCCTGCCCGGCGGGCCCCGCCTGTGCGAGGGCCGGGGCGATCTCGGCGACCGGGACGGCCTGCGGCGGCGCGGCCGGGACCGGGGCGGCAAGGGCGGCCGGCAGCGCGGTCTGCCCGGTGTCGGAAGGCTGCTGCCAGGCGGTGGCGAAGTGGTGGACGAGCAGGTCCGTGACGGCGGCGGGCTGCTCGACCGGCACGAGGTGGGAGGCGCCGGGGACGACCGCGAGCCGGGCGTCCGGGATGCCGGCGACCAGCGTGCGGGCCTCGGCGGGTCCGGTGACCTGGTCGTCGGAGCCGACGAGCACCATGGTCGGCACGCCGACCCGGCCGAGCTCGGGCCGGACGTCGAAGGAGGCGAGGGCCTCGCAGGCGGCGATGTAGCAGCCCGGGTCGGTGGTGCGGACCATCTGGACGGCCCACTCGGTGATCGCGGGCTGCGCGGCGGCGAACCCGCCGGTGAACCAGCGGTCGGGCGCGGTCCGTGCGATCGGGTCGAGGCCGTTGGTACGGACGACCACCCCGCGCTGGCGGAACTCGTCGGCGGTGCCGAACCGGGGCGAGGCCGCGACCAGCGCGAGGGAGGCGAGCCGCTCGGGGTGGCGCAGGGCCAGCTCGATGCCGATCGCGCCGCCCAGCGCACAGCCCGCGTAGCCGAACCGCTGCACACCGAGCGCGTCCAGCGTGGCCAGCAGCCGGCCGGTCAGTTCGGCGACCGAGCCGGCCGGGTGCGCGGGGGCGCCGCCGTGGCCGGGCAGGTCGAAACGGAAGATCCGCCACTGCTCGGCCAGCTCCGGCACCTGCCGGTCCCACATGTGCCAGGTAGTACCCAGTGAGGGACCCAGGATCAGGACCGGGGCGTCTTCTCGCCCGTCGAAGCGGTATTGCAGGGTGTTCGGTGGTGTCTCGCTCACGCCCCAGACCCTCTCACGTCTCACGGACGCCCCTATGACGCGGGGGTGCGGGCAACCGATCTGACCAGGTTGAATACCTCGCGGGCTGCGCATCGCCTGAGGCATCGGATGATCTCACGGCGGGCCTTGCCCTCCTGGGTGCGGCGTTCGTAGTACGCCTGGGTGCGCGGGTCGTGGCGCAGGCGGGTGAAGACGATGCGGTGCGGGGCCGCGTTGGCCTGGCGGTCGCCGCCGTGGTTGAGCCGGCGCGTGCTCCGACGGCCCGACGAATACGCGACGGGGCTGACTCCGCAAAGGGCAGCAAACGATGCCTCGGTACCGGCATTGGCAGACGATCGCTTGCCGTCAGATGGCCCTGCTGTCTGGGTCTGGGGCAGATCAAGATGTCACCCGATCGTGCAGCAGACCCGACCCATCAATTCGACTGCGCTATGGCGTGGGTGCCGGGCAGGGGCTTGAACGGGGCAAGCCTTTCATGTCAGCAGGCGGAGCGGAGACCCTGCGGCCCAGGCCGCGATGTCTTCGACCGCATCCCGGTAGAAGACCTCGTACAGGTCCCGGCTCACGTATCCGATGTGCGGGGTGACCACGGCGTTGGGCACAGAGCGCAGGGGATGGCCGGCGGGCAGCGGTTCGCGGTCGAAGACGTCCAGTGCTGCTCCGCCAATCGTTTTCTCGTGGAGAGCCCGCAAGAGGGCGGTCTCGTCCATTACGGGCCCTCGGGACGTGTTGACCAGGATCGCCGTGGGTTTCATCAGGCGCAGTTCACGCTCGCCGACCAGCCCCCGTGTCCGCTCGCTGAGCACGACATGAATGCTCAGCACGTCCGAGCGGGAGAACAGCTCGTCGCGTGACACGTAGGTCGCGCCTTTCGCCCGGGCATCCTCCGCTGTGAGGTGCTGGCTCCAGGCGATCGCGTCCATGCCGAAGGCCGCACCGATCTCCGCCACTCGGGTCCCCAGTCGCCCCAGGCCCAGGATCCCCAGGGTGGCACCGTTCAGGCTCGTGCCCAGGCCCACCTGCCAGCCGCCGGCCCGCACGGACGCCACCTGCTGCGGAATCAGCCGTGCTGCGGAGAGGATCAGACCCCACGTGAGTTCGACCGTCGGGTGGGCGAGGTAACCCGTGCCGCAGACGGTGATGCCCGACTCCCGGGCGGCGTCGACGTCGATCGCCGCGTTGACGGGGGCGGTGGTGACGAGCAGTTTCAGTCGAGGCAGTTGTCCCAGCGTCGATGCGGGGAACGGCGTGCGCTCACGCATCGCCACGACCACGTCGTAGTCGGCCAGGGCGGCCACCGTCGCTTCCTCGTTGTCGAACGGAGTGTTGAAGACGTCGGTGTGAGCGTCCAGCGAATCCCAGTCGGCCAGGCTCAGGGCGACATTCTGATAGTCGTCCAGAATCGCTATCTTCATCGTCGGTTCCTGGATCTCAGGTGTGGGTGTAGAAGCCCTGCCCGGTCTTGACGCCGAGGTGGCCGGCGTCGACGTACTCCTTCAGCAGCTCGCCAGGTCCTGTGGGCAGGTTCGGGCGGTAGGGGCCGCATGTTCCGCGCCGGCCTGGACCTCCCGTCCGGAGAGAGCCCCGAGCGGCGCACGGACGTCGAACTGCCCTGGTCCGGCCTGCCCGAGCCGATCGACCTGCACCTCGACGGCGACTGGTTCTGCTGGACCGACCGCGGCGCACCGCCGGACGGAAACACCCTCAACCGGGCCGCGATCCGGCAGCGGGAACGCTGGGCGAGCCGCCGCAGATCCTGGCGCGCGGTTTCGCCGAGGCGATCGGGCTGGCCGTCGGCGTCGCCTACGTCGCTGACTTGGGCGGACACATCCGTGCCGTCCCGCTGCCCGGCGGCCCGGCCGAAGAACTGGGGGAACATGACATCGTCTCCCTCCCTCATCCGTTGACGGGGATCGCGGGGCGCACCAGCCGCCGGGCATCGGCACCCGCCGCGGCGCTCACGCTGTGAGGCCCTCGATGGCGACGGGAAGGTGGCGGGGGCCGCGCAGGACCGCGTTGGCGCGGTAGGGCGGCGGATCCTCCAGCAGCCGCGAGAACTTGACGCGGCGGAACAGTTCGGGCACGGCCAGATGAAGTTCGATGCGGGCGAGCGGGGCGCCGAAGCAGTAGTGGATGCCGGTGTACATGCCCAGGTGCTCATTGTCCTTGCGGTCGGGATCGAAGCGGTCGGGGTCCTCGAAGCGTTTGGGGTCGCGGTTGGCGGCGGCGAGCATGAGCCAGACCGGTGAGCCCTTGGGGATCGTGGTTCCGGCGACGTCGGTGTCGGCCAGGGCGGTGGTCCACGGGACGAACTGGACCGGAGGCTCGTAGCGCAGCACTTCCTCGATGAGCGGGACGGCCAGGCCCGGATCCTTCAGGAAGCGGTCGAGGACGTCGGGGTGGCGCAGCAGGGTGAGGGTCGTGTTGGTGATCGCGTTGACGGTCGTCTCGTGGCCGGCGACCAGGAGCAGGGCTGCGGTGGCCTGCAGGTCTTCTGGCGTCATGGTGGGGGCGAGTGCGCTGAGGATTCCGGGGCCGGGGTGGCGGCGTTTGGTCTCGATCAGGTCGGCCAGGTAGGCGTCCAGCTCCTGGCGTGACCGCTCTGTCCTTTCCTGGCCGTTGTCGTCGCCGGGGCGGGGGTCGAGTCCGGACGCGAGGGCGTCGGCCCAGCCGTGGAAGCGCGGTTCGTCCTCGCGCGGCACGCCGAGGACCTTGCAGATGGCGGTGACGGGAAGGGGATAGGAGAAGTCCTCGACGATGTCGACCTGGTCCTTGCCCTCGAAGGCGTCGAGCAGCTCGGTGACCACCTGGGCCAGTTCTCCGCGCAGGCCGTCGAGGAACCTGGGGCTGTGCGGGGGGCCGAACGGCCGGGTGATGGTCTCGCGCAGCCGGTCGTGGACGGGTGGGTCGGTGAAGATGAAGCTGGGCGGCAGGCCGAGCTTCTCCCCCGCCTGCCCGGTGCGGGCGTAGCCGGGTGGACGGTTCCTCGTGTCGTTGCTCAGCCGCGGGTCGTTGGCCAGGCTCCGCACCTCGTAGTAGGTGCTGACCACGTAGGAGCCGTCGTCCAGGCGCCTGACCGGTTGCTTGCGCAGTTCCGCGTAGAGCGGGTACGGATCGGCGCGATGGGCGTAGTCGGTGATCTGCGCGATGAGGGTGCCGGACGTCATGGGTGGCTCCTGAGGGGCTCGGGGCGGTGCAGGGCCGGTGATCAGGCATGCGCCGGAACGAACGAGACACGCCGCTCGCTCGGCGAATGACCCGTCAGCGTGACCGTGGCCCCGTGGGTGGGCAGATGCGGGTCGGGGAAAGCCGGGTCGACCGGATGCAACATCTCGGTCCGGCGGTCGACCGCCTGATACTCCGGCGGGAACGGCGCGCCGGATGCGATCTGCTGCTCGTAGAACCCCAGCCACTTGGCTCCGTCGAAGGACGCCGCCGCGATGACGCGGCCCCGATAGCCGTACACCGCGACGAACCGCGCCTCGGCGAGCGCCCCCTGGGCGACGACCAGCTGGTCGCCCAGCGAAGGAACACCCACCGACTTGATGTTGACCCCGAACTGGGTGGACCAGAACATCGGCAGCCACAGGTGCGGACGGCGGTCCGGACCCGCACAAATCATGTTGTGGGCGGCGATCTCCGCCTGCTCGACCGCGTTGCCCCAGTGCTCCAGCGCCAGGAACTGGTAGTCGAACAGCGGGTGCGGGCTGCGGGCGACGTCACCGGCGGCGTAGATGTCGTCGGTGACGATGCCGTTGACGTCGAACACCCGGCACCCGGCGTCGCACGCCACCCCCCGGGCACCCGCCGCCACCCCCGAGCCGGCGAGCCATTCGGTGTTCCGCATGGCACCGAGCGAGACGACCGCCACCTCCACGTCGATCGCCGAACCGTCCGACAGATGGGCACGCCTGAGCCGCCCCACGTCGTCGCCCCCGAGAGCGGTGACGCTGACGCCACAGCGCAGGTCGACCCCATGCCCCCGCTGCAGCCGGTCCGCGACCGCGCCGATCACCCCGCCGAGCGCGCCCACCAGCGGCGCCGGGCCGCGCTCGGCGACCGTGACATCGAGGCCCAGCTCCCGGCAGGCGGAGGCGACCTCGGAACCCGTGAAACCGGCGCCGATCACCAGCACCCGGGACACACCCGACGTCAGCTTCCGGCGCAGGCGTGCGGAGTCCTCGCGCGTACGTAGCCCGAACACCCCGTCCAGCGCGGCCTCTTCCGGGTGGAACCAGGGCCGCGCCCGGGTCCCGGTGGTGATCAGCAGGCGGTCGTAGTCGACGGTGTCGCCGTTCGCCAGCCGTACCTGTTTCGCGGCCCTGTCGAGGCTCTCGGCGGCGACGCCCAGACGCCATTCGGCGTCGATGTCGCGCCGCCGTGGCAGCGCGGTGTCCTCGGGCCGTGCCCGCCCGAGCAGCGCCTGCTTGGACAGCGGCGGCCGGTCGTAGGGTTCGTACGGCTCGTCGCCGATCATGGTCAGTGATCCGGTGAAGCCCTGCTCGCGCAGCGTCTCCGCCGCACGCAGACCGGCCAGCGAAGCACCGACCACGACGATGCGGCCCTGGCGCCGCAGGACCTCGACATCCGTGTCAGCCGACATGGGGCTGCACACCCTTCGTCGGCTCGTCGGAGTAGTCGACGAGGATGGCCTGGACAGGGCAGGCGGCAGCGGCCTTCTCCACCCGGTCACGGTGGGCCTCGTCGAAGCGGGGCGAGAACAGCAGCGCTTCCTCGCCGTGCAGGGAGAAGACGTCCGGGGCGAGGAAGACGCACTGCGCGAATCCCTGGCACCGGTTGAGATCGACGACAAGCCTCATCTGGAACCCGCTCTCTGCCGGGCCGCGGACGCCGCCGGCTCCGCGGTCCTTGCGCTCGGTTCACACGATCGGATGGCATGCCTTCTCCCTCAGGATCACCCCCTCCGGAGCGGGCTTGCAAGGCGAGGGCGTGCCGGCGAGCCTCGTCCGGCCGAACGACTGTTGCCCTGGTTTGAGAAGACGCTGGACAGATCGTTCTGGACAACAGTTCTGGAAGGTGTCCCATGGCTTGGAATGCGAAGACAACCGCGACCGCATCACGGGGCCAGGTCGACGAGCACGGCATCGCCTGGGTGCCCATCCGAGCCGAGGGCCGCCGAGCCGGCCACGCGCAGTTCTTCGAGGCGGACCTGCGGGTGGGCAGTGGTGGCATGGTCTTCGGTGTCCTCCTGCGCTGATCGCGGCCGGCCGCTGAAGACTCGAACACGACGCCACCCGCACCAGGTCCTCCGTCGACCTGCTGAGACAGCCGCGGGAAAGCCAGAGCGCCTCTGTGCACGACTCCTCGTCGAAGAGGCGCTATGGGCGCTGTCAGGGGAGGGCCTGCTCGGTCCAGACCGTCTTCCCGTCGTTGGTGTAGCGGATACCCCAGTTCTGTGCGAGCTGGGCGCAGATGAACAGGCCGCGGCCGCCTTCGTCGACCGTCCGTGCGTGGCGCAGCCGCGGAGCGGAGATGCCGGAGTCGTGAACCTCGCAGGTGAGCTTCCGGTCCTTGATGAGGCGCAGGTGTACGGGCGGTGCGCCGTACCGCAGGGCGTTGGTGACCAGCTCGCTGACGACCTCTTGCGTGTCGTAGGCGGTGTCCTCGTCCACGCCCCAGTCGGCGAGCCGGCGCCGGGCGTGGCGCCGCGCGACGGCGGGGGCGGTGGGCTCGTCGTCCAGCGGCCAGGTGGCTACGCGGTCGGCGGGGAAGGAGTGGGTTCGGGCGAGGAGAAGGACGGCGTCGCCGGGAAGGGCATCGATGCGGAGCCGGTAGAGGATGTCGTCGCACAGATCCTGCAGGGGCCGGTCGATGTCGGCGAGCAAGCGCTGGAGCGCCTGCGTGCCACCTGTGCCGTCCTCGGGCCGTGCCGCAGACAGAAGCGAGGTCGTGTAGAGGGCGAGGACCTCACCATCGGCCAGGGTGACGGCGGTGGTGGCGTACGGGGGCCCTCCACCGCCGCCGAGGGCACCACCCGCAGCCAGCTCGACCACTCGGGTGCCGGGGCCGGCGACGACGGGCGGCGGGTGTCCGGCGGAGGCGATGGTGCACGTATGAGCGAACGGGTCGTAGAGCACGCACAGGCACGTCGCGCTGAGGCGCTGGCTGCGCGCGGGGTCGCCGAGTGGCAGCGCTCTCCGCTCGCACGCGAGACGTGTCATGGTGTCGTCGAGCCGGGCGAGGAACTCGTCGGGTTCCAGGTCCAGTGCGGCGAGCGACTGCATGGCGGTCCGCAGCTGACCCATGGTGACGGCGGTGTGGATGCCGTGGCCGGCGACTTCCCCGACGACCAGGGCCGTACGGGCGCCGGGCAGGGCGCAGGCGTTGGACCAGCCCCCCGCGCCCCGGCCGTCGGCCACGTACAGGTCGGCGGTCTCGATCGCGGTCTGCGATGGAAGAGCCGGGGGCAGCAGGTGGCGCTGCAATGCCGCTGCGATGGTGTGCTCGCGGGTGTAGCGGCGGGCGTTGTCGATGCTCAGGGCGGTGTGTGTGGCCAGTTCCTGGGTGAGGGCGAGTTCCTTCTCGTCGAATCCGCCGGATCGCTGGGTGCGGTAGAGGCTCAGCAGCCCGAGCACCTTTCCGCGCAGCGTCAGCGGTGTGACGAGCAGGGCGCGTGCGCCGGATGCGCGAATCGCTTCGGTCCGCGCCGGATCGGCCGCCAGCCAGGGCGTGTCGGGGCCGAGGGCGATCGTGCGGGGTTTGAGGTCGGCCAGCGCCTGCGCGTACGGGGTCGGGAACGGCAGCGCGCGGACATCTCCCACCGGATGCGCCCGGGCCTGCTGATCTCCGCCGCTGTTCGCGAAGGCGGCCCGGCGCAGCGGCACGTCCCTTCCCAGAGGGCTCAGCGGTGGTTCTTCTCCACGCACCACGGGCTCGACCACTTCCACCACGGCGATGTCGGCGAACCCGGGGACCAGTGCGTGGACCAACTCCTCGCAGGTGGCCACCACATCCAGGGTTTGTCCCACCCGCTCCCGGACGGCATACAGGGCCTGGACTCCGCGGCGCGCCTTCTCCTGATCTGTCACGTCGTGCACGATGACCACCGCCCCCGGTGCGTCGCGCAGGGGGAGCACCGAAACGGTGTGCGTGTGCTGGCGATCATTCTTCGGGGTCATCCGCATGACGTGCTCCGTCGCCGACATACCGTCCGCCATGGCCTGGCGCAGGATGTGCTCCAGTTCGTCGGGGGATGCAAGGGGCCACGCATCGGTGAGGGGGCGTCCTAGCATCTCCCGCGCGCTCACGCCGGACAGCGCCTGGGCCGCCGCATTGGCCGACACGACGTGCAACTCCTCGTCCACCACGAACAGAGCCCCTGCCATGTGAGCGCACAGCGCCTCGAGCACCGCGCTGTCGATGCCGGGCACCATCCCGTCCGCAGACGGGAGGAAGATCCCCCACGCCACCGAACCGTCGTCCCGCAGCACCGGTCGCACACACAGGCCACCGTCGGTGGCGCTCACTGCAACATCACGCAGACCGTCATGCCTGCAGCGCTCCACGTCACCACCGCCCGGCGCGGGGACAGGGCTGACCAGGTCGGTTGCCGGCCGCCCGACCACCTCGCCCGCCGGACGCCCCCACAACTCCTCCGCCTGGTGGCTCCACTGCACGAGCACGCCCCCGCCGTCCACGACCATCAGCGGCGTATCACCGGCCATGGGAACCACCTCCGCCTTCCAGCTTGCCCGGCTGCCAGACGCTGCGCCGCCGCAGATCGGCACCCAGCCGTGGCTCTGCACGAAGCGCGGTACAAGAAAACCCCTACGCTCTCCACCGGCGGACCGCAACGAACCCGCGCACCAGCGCCGACCACGTGGGGTGTACCTGCGGATACTCACTGTCTACGCCGGTTCCGACTGCGCCTGCAGCGTCCCCGGGATCAGCACCCAGGTGCGTGACGCCGGTGAACCAGTGAACGATGAGAGAGCCGCCCGGCTGATGAGGTCACCGCGGATTGCCTGACTGCGGCTGCGTCGCCGAAGCCGGGCCGCCCAATCGATGACCCTTCGGCCACCGCCGCCTGGCATGACTGAGCAGGAGACCGACATGAACACGTTGCTCGCACAGGCCCTCCATGCCCATGGTGGCCTCGCCCGCTGGAACGCACTCACCACGGTCCGTGCCACGATCGTCAGCGGGGGCGACATGTTCGTCATCAAGGGGATGCCGCAGGACCCCACCCCCCGGGAGATGACCGTCTGGCTGCACGAACAGCACGCCTCCGTGATGCCGTTCGGCGCTCCCGACCAGAAGACCGACTTCAGGGCCGACCGCATCAGCATCGAAAAACTCGACGGCCGCGTCGTAGCCGAACGCGACCAGCCACGGAAGTCGTTCACAGGCCACGAGCTCGACACCCCCTGGGACTCGCTGGACCGCGCCTACTTCAACGGATACGCGTTGTGGACGTACCTCACGACGCCTTTCCTCCTGGTGATGCCAGGCTTCACCGTCACCGAAATCGAACCGTGGCGGGAAGGAGACGAACTCTGGCGCGGGCTGCGCGCGACCTTCCCGCCCGGCATCGCCAGCCACAGCACTCAGCAGGACTTTTACTTCGGCCCCGACCATCTACTGCGTCGGCATGACTATCACGTCGACATCGCGGGTGGGTTCGCCGCAGCGCAGTACGTCTACGACATGGTGGAAGCGGACGGGATCCGTCTGCCCACCAGGCGTCGGGCTTACCGAAGCGCTGCGGACAACCGCCCGATCCTGGACCAGACGATGGTCTCCATCGACGTCAGCAACGCTCGGTTCACCTGATATCGGCCCGTACGCGGCGTGTGCTGGGCGGGGCCGACGGCTGCGCGCCTCCCCACCCATTCAATCGTCGGCTCAGGCGCCCAGGCCAGCCGGCACAGGGCGCCAAGGCTCGCACTTCCGTGAGGATCTCGGCAGATCACTCTCCGAGGAGCCCGACCGCCCCGTACCACACCGGACCCGGGTTCAGACGGTCCGGGTAGAGCGCGGTCATCTGGTCGAAGTACTGGCGGGCCGTGGGGTTCTGGCCGAGTAGTCGGATGGCGTCGAGCAGGTACTGCCGGGTCTGCTCCAGGATGGCGGGATCATCGGGAAGGTCCTTGTTCTTGTGACCCGCCACGACGGCCCTCGGTTCGAGCGCGGCGACCCGGTCGAGGGCCTTGAGCCATTCCTGCAGGCCCCCGTTCCCGCCTTCGAGGATGTACTGGTGCACGCCGTTGTAGGCGACGTCGCCGGCCACGACGAGGCCGGTGGACGGTACGTGCAGGACGGAGGTTTCGT
Organism: Streptomyces sp. NPDC015171; assembly: GCF_043079545.1. Lineage (NCBI taxonomy): Bacteria > Bacillati > Actinomycetota > Actinomycetes > Kitasatosporales > Streptomycetaceae > Streptomyces > Streptomyces sp. NPDC015171. The sequence goes on along the minus strand of NZ_JBIBUO010000002.1, from coordinate 657,597 downwards.
CGGTGTCGGTGTGGCCGACCTCGATCGCCTGGACGACGTTCCCCTCCAGCAGGAAGCCCTCTGCGGGGATGGGCTGGGCCAGGACCGGAGTGTCGGGGATGAGACCGGGGAACTGCTTGTCCCACAGTTCTTCACGCCCCTTGGTGGCCTGCCGGTGCATGACCTCGATGGTGCCCGGCGTCGCGTAGACGGTGGTGCCGGGGAATCGCTCCACGAGATCCGCGGTGCCGAACCAGTGGTCCCCGTGCCCGTGGGTCGCGTAGATGTACGCCAGGCGCTTGCCGGACCGCTCGATCCAGTCGCCTACCCGCTGGGTCTGCTCGCGGGTGAGGGGCGGGTCGACCAGTACGGCGTCCTCCCGGCCGAAGATCAGCGTCGTGGCGAGTGGCGAGGAGATGAGCCGGTCACCGTTCGGCAGGCGTTCCTCGCCGGCTCGCGGTGTCCCGTCCGAGACGTAGACCTCGTACGCCAGTGGGGTCGGCACGGATGCGGTCATGGTGGCGCCTCCTCGGGGAGTGTGCGGCAGAGTCCGCATGAACCTAGTGAAATGAGTGTAATACTTTTGACTATTTTCTCTGGTTGCGGTAGAGGGAGGTGGCTCTTGGTGGTTGCATGAGCAAGTATTCACCCTGCCATACTCGCGATCTCCGGCGCTCCTGTTCTGACTGCCGACATAGCTATATCGGTATTGCTTATGTTGCAATAGCTGGGTACCTTCGCAAGAGGGCGGGTGGTCACGACAGCTGCCGACGCGGCGGCGTGACCGATCTCTTGCACATCAGGGCGTGACCGCCCCGGAGACTCAAGGACGCAACATGCCCCCAGCACCTCTCACCTGGAGTGTCCACGTGGCACCGGCGGTCCCCACCGAGGTCACGGACCTGCCGCCCGACCTCCCCCGGCGCATGTGGTCGCCCATCACGGCGACGCTGATCACGGGCGAACGCGATGCGGTGCTGGTCGACGCGCTGATGACCGCCGAGCAGGCCGGGCGACTGGCCGACTGGGTCGCGGCGAGCGGCAAGAACCTCACCACCGTCTTCGTGACGCACGGGCACGGCGACCACTGGTTCGGGCTGGGCACCCTCCTCGAGCGCTTTCCGCACGCGCGTGCCGTGGCGACGCCGGCCGTGGTGCGGCAGATGGAGAAGCAGATGGCGCCGGAGTTCGTCGCGTCGTTCTGGCGCACGCGCTTCCCCGGCCAGATCCCGGACAGGCTGGTGGCCGCGGAACCACTGGACGGCGACCGCCTCGACCTGGAGGGAAACGACCTCGTCGTCGTGGGGCTCGGACACACCGACACCGACGACACCACGTGCCTGCACGTGCCCTCCGTCGGCCTGGTCGTGGCCGGTGACGCCGTCTACAACGACGTCCACCTCTACCTCGCCGAATCGCCCGCCGAGGGCCGCCGGTCCTGGCTCGACGCCCTCGACACCATCGCCGCGCTGAACCCGCGGGCGGTGGTCGCGGGACACAAGAGGCCGGGCCGCCCGGACGACCCGGCGACCATCGCCGAGACCCGGCGCTACCTGCACGACTTCGAGGCGGTCGCCGAGCGCACCACGACCCCCGCCGACCTCTACCGCGGCATGCTGGAACTGCATCCCGGGCGGGTCAACCAGGGCGCGTTGTGGGGCTCGGCCCGGTCCGCCAAAGGGTGACGGGCGGCCCGGCCGCCCGTAACCGGTTCCGGCGCACCCACCGGCCACTGTCCGGTCGGACGCACCGGCTCATCGGCACAACGATGCGGAGCACTCACATGATCATCGACGGAAGCGACGTGGACGCCACGTCCGCGTACAAGCTGCTGATCGGCAGCATCCTGCCCCGGGCGGTGGCATGGGTCAGCACCGTCTCCACGGACGGCGTCGCCAACCTCGCACCGATCTCCTTCTTCACCGCGGTGGGCCGCAAACCGCCCATGGTCTCGATCAGCCTGCAGCCGCGCTCCGACGGAGTGACCCTGAAGGACACCTTCGTCAACATCCGCGACACCGGCGAGTTCGTGACCAACCTGGCGGTCCTCCCCTTGGCCGACCAACTGCACCGCTCGGCCCACGAGTTCGACTCCGAGGTAGACGAATTCACGGCGCTGGACCTGGCGAAGGCCCCGAGCGAGGTCGTCCGGCCGCCCCGGATCAAGGAGGCACCGATCGCCTTCGAGTGCGTGGTGAACCGGATCATCCCCGTGGGCGACCTGCACGACCACGTCGTATGGGGAGAGGTCGTCCGGTTCCACATCCGGGACGATCTCTATCTCGAGCGCGGGCGCATCGACACGGCGGCGCTGCCGGTCGTGGGCCGGCTGGCCGCCGAGTACACCGTCGTCGACAACGTCTTCACCACCCCTCTCGATGACGACGTGCTGAAGTCCTTCCAGGACCGGCGCGCGTCGCGTCTCGACGGGCGCGCGACGGGATGGTCACCCATCGACACCGACGCGTGGTCGCCCTCCGGGGCCACCGCCGCACGCGGGAAGGAGTGAGGCACGTGAGGACGGAACGCGTCGCGGACACGGACGTGCGGTTCCGGCGGGGCGGCGCCGGGAGCCGGGCGGTGGTCTTCGTCCACGGCTTCCTCGACGACCAGTACGTCTGGGACGGTGTGGTCGGGGAGTTGGGCGGCGAGGACATCGAGACGGTGCAACTCGATCTGGCCGGTCTCGGCGAACGCACGGACGCCGAGGGCCCGTTCACGCTGGACCGGTTCGTCTCCGAGGTCGGGGCCGTCGTGGACGCCCTCGGCAAGCCGGTGGTACTCGTCGGCCAGAGCATGGCCGCGCCGATCGTGGAACTCGTCGCCGCCACGCGTCCCGAGCGCACGCTCGGGCTGGTCCTGATGACGCCGGAGCCCCTGGCGGGCACTCACCTGCCGGCGGAGACCGTCGAACCCTTCCGCCGGCTGGGCGGCGATCCACGTGCCCAGCGAGAGGTGCGCCGGCGGCTTTCCAGCGGTCTCGGCGAGGCGGACCTCGACCGGCTCACGGTGATCGGCGCCCGGGTGCGCCCCGAGGTGGTACGAGCGCTGGTCGACTGCTGGGACACGGGCCACCGGGACGGGGAGCGGGCCAGCCGTTACACGGGGCCCGTGCTCGTGATCCGGGGCGGCGACGACGGATTCGTCACCGCCGAGGACGCCGAGCGGGTGCGGAGACGGTTCGTCGCGGCCGATGTGGCCGTGGTCGACGGAGCCGGACACTGGGCACACATCGAGCGGCCCACCGCGGTCGCCGCGCTGCTCGACGCGTTTCTCGCCGGGACACCGGCCGCCGGCCCCGCGGCTCCACGCGCAGGCCGGCAGCGATGGAGGACGGCGTTCACCGACAAGTCGGCCGACGCCTTCGCGCAGGCGTTCGCCGAGGAGGTCGTGCTGGAGGCCACCGTGCTCACCCGGCCCGTCGAGGGCCGCGAGCAGGTCAAGCAGGTGCTGGCCGCCGCCAGCGGAATCTACGAGTCCCTCGAGTTCACCCACGACGGCTCCGACGGGCCGCGCACCTACCTGGAGTGGAAAGCCACGGCGTTCAGTGGCATGCCGGTCCAGGGCGTGACCGTCCTGACCGCGGACGACGACGGGCGCATCGTCCGCGCGGCGATCCACCACCGGCCGCTGGGCGCCGCACTGCGGTTCTCCCACGAACTGCGAGCCCGCCTGCAAGGGCGTATCGACCCCGCCTGCTTCTACGACGGCGATCCGCGGCCGGCGTGACCGCTCGCGGACCAAGAGGAACACACCATGTCGGAACGCACGGATATCGCCTTCGCCGCGGAGGACGGCGTCACACTGCGCGGCTGGCTGTTCGTCCCGGACGGTCCCGGCCCGCACCCGGCCATCACGATGGCTCACGGGTACGCGGGCGTGAAGGAGCACGGGCTGGAGCGCTTCGCCGAGACCTTCGCGGAGAACGGCTTCGTGGTCCTCGTGCACGACCACCGTGGCTTCGGGGCGAGCGAGGGCTCTCCCCGCGACGACGTGGACCCCTGGCAGCAGATCGCCGACTGGCGCCGCGCCATCACCTTCCTGGAGAGCCGCCCCGAGGTCGACGCGGACCGCATCGGTCTGTGGGGCACCAGCTACGCCGGCGGCCATGCGATCGTCCTGGGCGCGACCGACAGGCGCCTGCGGTGCGTGGTCGCGCAGGTGCCCACGATCAGCGGATACGAGCAGGGCCTGCGGCGCGTGGCACCGGACGCCGTAGCCGCTCTGGAAGAGGCGTTCGACGAGGACGAGCGAGCCCGGTTCCGCGGCGAGCCGCCCCGCACCCAGGCGGTCGTCAGCGACGACCCCACCGTGCCGGCCGCCTACCGGACCAGGGACGCGATCGACTTCTATCAGCAGCCGGCACCGTCCGGGGTGTGGGAGAACCAGGTGACCGTCCGCTCCACGCGCGCCGCTCGCATGTACGAGCCCGGCACCTGGATCAGCCGGGTCTCACCCACCCCGCTTCTCCTCCTGGTCGCCGAACACGACACCGTCACCGTGACCGACCTGGCCCTGACCGCCTATGAGCGCGCACTGGAGCCGAAGCGGCTGGTGCTGCTGCCGGGCGGCCACTTCGACCCCTATCTCGCGGGGTTCAAGGAGTCCAGCGGGGCGGCAGCCGACTGGTTCCGCCGTCATCTCCAGCGGTACCCGACATCATGACGCTTCTGTTCACCCTCGAACCCCGCAGCGGCCGGATGACACGAACTGATCAGCCGGTTACCCTCTAATGAGTAATAGGTGAAATAGCTACAGCAGCGTTGTCACGGTTGCCCACATCCTGAAGAGAGAACCGAGAATGTCCTGGACTGCGACGGTCCGCTACGACCTGGAGCCCGCCCCGGGCGGCCTGGCCCTGGTACAGGACCTGCTCAACACGCTCTCCGCCGGCCGGCCGCGCCTGCCCGACCTGCTGGAGTCCGTCGAGGACGCCGTCGTGTGGCTCGACCAGGCGCTGGAGAGCTGGAGCGACGCGACCCACCGGCCCGCACCCGGCATCGGCCTGAAGGCCGAGGACGTTCGGGCGCTGCGGGACTTCCGCCATGACCTGAACCGGCTCGTGCAGGCACCCACCCGTGACGCGTCACCTCAGGCCGGCCCGGTCGCTTCGCTCATGACGTTGCCCACCGCCCTACGGCTCGACGAGCACGGCCGCATCCAGGCCGAACCGCGCGGCACGGGATGGCGCCAGGTCGCGTCACTCGTCCTCATCGAGGCCCACCAGGCCCAGTGCACCGACACCCTGCGCCGCCTGAAGACGTGCCGGAACCCCCGTTGCGCGACGTCCTTCTACGACCGCTCCCGCAACAACAGCGGCGTCTGGCACGACGTCCGCATCTGCGGCAACGCGGCCAACCTGCGCAACTACCGCGCCCGCAAGCGCGCCGGCGCCGAGCGGACCTGACCCGCCGGCCTCCTCGGCGCCCTGCCCGGCCCGCACCCCGGGTGGACGCGTCAGGACGTTGCAACGGATCGGTACGACCGCTGCGCTCACGCAGAGTGTGCCAGCGCGGCAGCGGTGCTACGCGGCGGGTGTGTTCCGCAGGAGAGGGTCGAAGCCCAGGGGAGGGCGTCCGAGGAGTCCGGGGATGTCGTTCGTGGTCCGGTCGTAGCGGTTGTCGTGGTGCAGCCGTGCCATGGTGGCGATGTGCTCGAAGGTGGTGAAGAGCGGATTCTCCATGAACACCGTGGGCCCAACGTGCACGACCGGCACCCCCGACCAGTCGAGGACGTGCTCGGACAGCCAGTGCAGCCGCTGCTGGCGTGACTCGGCAGCGCTGGTGAGGCGTATCTGAGACACCGTCATCTGCGAGATGCCCACCAGCAGATCGAGGTCGCCACTGTCCCGGGCGGCCGCCGCGACCGTCGTGGCGGCCTCCAGGTACGCCGTGACACACCCATCCCGAAGTAGTCCCGGCGGCAGCCCGCCAGCGCCTGCACCACGTCGGCGCCCCGCGTGGGGTCGCCGATCACCACCTCCACCCCGCTCAGGGCCCGCAGCGCCGTGGCCCGCTCGTCGTCGTGATGCGCCAGAGCCCTCACCGGCACCCCTCGGGCCCGTACGTGGTCCAAGACCATGCGTCCGACTCCGCCGACGGTGCCACTCACGCCGGTGCCAAGGACGGGCCGTACGTCCATGTCGCTCACCTCCTGTCTCTCGGACCGGGTCAGCGAGCCGACCACCCTCCTGGATCTCAAGCCGGAAGCCCGCCGATGCGTGGATCGGGTCAGGCGCCCGGATCGGCCAGCCAGCGCAGTGCGCTGAGGCTGGGGAGGAAGAAGTATTCGCCGCCGCGCGTGGTGACGAAGCGCTCGACGCCGTGCAGGCGGCGCCGGACGGGGTGCTGCGGGATCGTGAAGACGCCCGAGCCGTCGTTGTCACCCGTGAGCAGGTCCTTCTCCACGTCGAGGCCGGTGAAGTTGCCGTCGTTGAACCACTGCGACTTCACGAACTCAAACTGGCGGTCGAGGTGTGCGTTGACGGCGATGAACACGATGCCGCGGTCGGCACCGTCGTCGTCCACGGTGCCGGCGGGCAGTGGCGGCCCGTAGCTGGTGCTCCGCCGGATCAGCCGGTGAAGGTCGACGTCCCCGATGATCTCCGAATCGCGCGGATTGGCACGCCTGGCGTGGGCACCGTGCGGGCAGACCGCTCCACGCGGATCGGACGCGTAGCCGAAGTCGTTGTTGCGCTGCTCGTCCGCGCCCAGGTCCGGATCATCCGACTCGGGCGCGAGGATCAAGGGGGCTCCGCTCGGCCAGCGCCCTACGATCTTCGCGGCGAGCAGCGACTCCTCATCCGGGCTGCGGGCGTTGTCGCGGACATACCGCCGGAAGGCGGCCACGCGGGTGTGCAGCTTCCGCCACACGACGAACGTACCGTTACGGCCCAGCACATCCGGCTCCGGCATCGGCGGCAGGTTCCCCGTCTCGTCGGGATAGCCCAGCACGAACTCACCCGCCTTGAGGGGATGACCGCCACCCGGCGGGTACTCCGCGCCGCCGCCCTCCACCGCGGGATTGCTGATGCCGTCCTTGTAGCCGAAGCTGGTACGCCCCGAGGACAGCTGGTACAGCTCCTGCCGGTAGACCACCTGCACGCCCGGGAGCTGCGCGCGCGCCTGCCGGGCCCGTTCGAGGACGACCGCCAGCGACTCCTGGTCGGCGGCGACGAGGGACAGCACGATGTGCACCTGACCGGTGCCGAAAGGCGGCTCCCAGTGTGCGGGCGCGCTCTCGCCGGTGTCGCCCAGGAACTCGGCCCGTGCCGCCATGCCCTGCCGGAACTCCTCCGGGAAGCTGTTCAGGGAGGTGTGCGGCACCTGGAGCGCTTCGAGCCCCCGGTGGGTCACCGCGACGTTGAGGAGCGCCGGCAGGGGCGGCTGCCACCAGTTGGCGGCGGAGTCGACCAGGCCGGCCAGGCGGCCCATCAGCTCACGGCCGGCGCGGGGGTCGTCCACCCGCAGCAGGATGTAGGTGCCGACGTACGGGGACGGCCGGGTACGCAGCACGATGCCCTGGATGTCGTCGAGTTGCAGAGGTGGGCCTTCAACCGTCGTCATGTCATCCCCTAGGCGAAGCGTCGGCCGATTTGTACCAATCGCTGGTTCTATTGCTGCTCTCCGACACGGCATCTCGCCCGTTCGACGAGGGCGCGGGCACGCGGGGTGGGCCGAAGCGCGAGGTTCCACAGCGCCAGCCGAAGGGCCCGTCCAGGGTCGCCGCCCACCGTGAGCCAGAACTCCGCCGCGTGATCGGCATACGCTTCGGGGTGGCGCGCCAGCAAGCTCTCGTAGTGAACGGCGGCCCGGGCACGCCAGAACCGCGCCTCGCCCCACGCCCCCCTCCCGCCCAGGACCCCGGCGAGCTGAGCCTCGTAGTACGGATCGTCACTGCCGAGCGCAATCCGGCGCAGCTCCCCGACCGCCCCGGCGGAGTCGCCCCGGCCGGCGTCGATTCCGGCCAGACGGGCCTGCGCCGGCAGGTAGGACGGCAGCCGGCGTGTCGCTGCCTCCAGCCAGGGCCGCGCATGTGCGGGGCTGCCTCCGTACAGCCACGCCTGCCCACACTGGAATTCGAGCACCGCGAGCGGCAAGGGACTCACTCCGCGGTAGCCACGCCTCGCCGCCATGAACCACCTCTCGGCATCGGCCGCCTCCCCGCGCTCGGCGTGACAGCGGGCGAGGGCGCCCAGGGTGCTGAAGTCGTGCCGTCGCGACAGCGCGTGCCGGTGCAGGGCGAGCGCCTCGTCGTACCGTCCGGCCGACTGGTGAACGGCGGCCCGCTCCTCGTCCAGGCTTCGCCGATCGAGTCCCAGGGCCGCCGCCGCGTCGAGATCGGCCAGCGCGGCCGGGAAGCGGTGGAAGCAGGCGGCCAGCCTGGCGCGGGCCACACGGGACCGGGGATCGCGCGGCATCCGGTCGACGAAGGCATCGGCCAGCGACGCGGCGTGCTCGGCCTCGTCGACACGGCCCCGCACATGCCCGCGCAGAGCGGTCAGCTCGACCAGCTCGGCCCATCCGGCGCCGGGCAGGCTCTCCCGCGACGCCTGGTCTGTCAGGCCCTCGATACGCGCGTCGAGATTGCGCGTCGCGATCACGCCGGTCGTCGTCACCGGGCCTTCGGAGGGACCGGGCCTCGTCCCGGTGGTCATGCGATCGGCCGCGGTGGAGCCGCCTGTCATCGGCTCGCGGAGGCCGTCGGCACGGAGACCGGTGCGGGCGGGTCGAGGTTGGGCGGTGCCAGGTACGGGAACTCTCGAGCGGCCGGAGCGGTCGCCCGGTCGACACCGTCGCTGACCCGCGGGCCGCGGAAAGCGTTGACGATCAGCGTGTACAGCGTGTCGATGACGTCGTCGTTGAGCGAGCGTCCGCCACAGGACGCGTACGGCCGCCCTTCCAGCACAGCGCGCTCGATCTCGAAGTAACTGTCCTCGGCATAGGGCCTCGCCACGTCCACGACCAGGAAGTCGGCGAGCAGCAGGTCGGTCAGCGGGTGCGTCCCGTCCGGGCCCGTCTGCCAGTCGGTCTTGTCGTCGAGACCGTCGAAGAACGCCAGGTTGGCGTTCAGCCGCGAGCGGTAGGCGGCCAGGTGGCGCGGCCCCGGCCCGAAGGGGTCCTCCTCGTTGTAGAGATCACGCAGATCCACGACCGTGTTCGCGGTGTCGACCCCGTTCTCCGACAGGAGAACGTTCTTCACCTCCGGGCGGCCGAGCCGCTCGAGGCGCAGCGGATAGGCGCCGGCCGTGACGGTCTCCGCGGCGACGGCGAACACCATGCCCGAGGCCGGGCCGAGCTGGGAGGCGACGTCGAACTCGACGACGATGCTCAGCACATCGAGATCTTGAGCTGTGTTGGTTCCCCTCGGGAGGAAGGCGAGCCGCCGCTCCGCGCGCGTCGCCACCTCCTTGCCGACGTCCATGAAGAAGGGGTCCATCCGCAGCCCGGCGTAGACGCGTACGCCCTGGCCCTCGCCACCCCGTTCGTCGTCCACCCGGAACGCGACCGACTCGCCCTCCGGGACCACGCACGTTCCCCACTGCGGCAGCTCTCCCCCGGTATCCGACTCGACCGGGCCTGAGAACGTGCAGGTGAACGCGTACTCATCAGCGCCGAGTTCGAATGGCGAACCGGGATGATCCACTGTGACGGCCACCGGGCGGAGAAGGAACCGGTAGCTCGCGGCGTCGGAGAAGAGAGCCCCTGGGCGGGCAGTGGGGAAGACGTCCATGACGAGGACGAGCCGGCCAGTCCGGGACGGGCTGGGAAAGGCGTAGAGATCGGCGAGGTCGATGGCTGGATCGGCCTCGGCTCGCATGCCGGAGAAGTGGTCGGACATGACGGTGCGACCTTCGCTGAAGAGGTCCGGCCCGGCACCCGAGCACTCTTGCCGGGCCGCCTGAATGGTGGGCCAGGCGCCAAGCCGGGGTCACCTCCGCAGCACCTGGGACGGGATACAACTGCCGGCGACGCGTCGCCTTCCGACGGGCGGCCCGTTGAGGCGGCGACGACGACCGCTGGGAGACAAGCCGCTAGCCGGCCGCCGCATCCAGCAGCGAGTTGAACGCCTCCGATACCTTCTGGGCCTTCGCGGTGTCCTTGACTGTCATGCTCGGATTGGAGGCGTACCACATGTCGGCCTCCACGATCTTCGGCGTCAACCAGTCGACGATGCCGGGATTGGCCGCCCCGGGGTAGCCCTTGAGAACACCCTCGAACATCTCGTCGAACCACGGCGCGGCATTGGCGAAGATATCTGCCATGTACGGCTTGAAGTCACCGTCATAGGTGACCGCACCTATGGCCTGGGTGTCGTTGTTGATGAACGTGACGCGGAAGTCGTGGACAGTGCCGACGAGCTTCTCGTAGTGAAAGGCATCGTCCTGGATCTGGTCGGCGTGCTGGCGGAACCTCTCGGCCCCGCCTGGCTCGACATCCCAGAGGACGGTGATCTCCGCTATCTCCCCGACACGCTTCCCGACACCGTCGGGCTGCCTGGACACGGCCGGCGCGGCATCCATCGGAGTCGCCGACGTCTCGGAACTCTGCGTCGCCATGACTCCCTCTCCCTTTGATCCTTTACTGACCGGGGCGTGGACTCCTCCAGATCTAAGATTGTTCGATTTCTTCTCAAAGTCAGCTTTGCCCCTCCGGGGGGCGACGGCAAGACGATCACCGACGGCTGGTGGTTCTCGGCCCCGTCCTCGGGGGCAGAACCGCAGTTGCCCTCACCCGGATCAACGCCTGACCTGCTTCCGGCGTAGGAAAGAGCGGTGCTGGTGCCGTCTTCCTCATCGGCATCCCGGCTGTCATCGGAGCGCCTGAACCATGCCGGTCAGCCGCGGGCGGATTCGAGGAGGTCGGCATTGAACCGCTCCGCGAACTCGGGAACCATCGACAGACCGTGCGGAGCACCCGAGTAGACCTTGAAGGTCACGTCCCGTCAACACGCCGACGCCGGTGGTTACGTCGATGAACAGCGTCGGGGTGACCGGACAGCGCCCCCGTGGAGTTCGTGACCGAAGCGGACGTCGTACTGATCGGCAGCGGCGCGCGGACGCGAGCCGTGGTCGCCGACGACCGACTGATCTCCCGGCTGAAGCTCGACCCGTCGCGACAGCTGATCGGTGCGCAGTGCTCCGGCGCGCTGGTGCTCGCCCGGCTGGGGCTGCTGGACGGCATGCCGGCTTGTACGGACAGGAAGACCCGGCCCTTTGTCGAAGCCTGCGACGTCACCGTGCTGGACGCGCCGTTCCCCGCCGAGGGACCATCGCCACCGCAGGAGGCTGCCTGGCGTCCCAGTACCTCACGACCTGGGTGATCATCCGAATGCTCGGGGAGGACGCCGCGCGCGCCGTCATCGACTACGTAGCCCCGGTCGGAAAATCAGGAGACCGTCGATCGCGCCCTGCACGCTGTCCACACGGGCGCAGGAGACCTGCATGAACGAACTGCTCACCGAGGCGATCGCAGCCCACGGAGGGAACACACGCTGGCGCGAGCTGACCCAGGCGCGGGCCACCCTCGTCAGCGCCGGCCATCTGTTCACCGCGAAAGGCATGCCGCAGGATCCCGCACCGCGTGAGATGACCGTTCTCCTCCACGAGGAGCACGCCTCGGGCAGACCGTTCGGCGCTCCCGATCAGAAGACTGACTTCACGCCCGGGCGGGTGGGCATCGACAAGCTCGACGGCCGAGTGGTGGCCGAACAAGGGCTGGCATTCAGCTTCGCCTGCGGAATACATGGATCCTCCCGGCGAGTGCAATCGCAAAGCAGGCGCACCCTGGAAGCGAGACAGGACACGCACCGCATGAGGTGCCGGCCGCATCGTGCGGCCAGCGCAGCTGATCTCACGACGAAGCCGCACCGGAGCATTCCGGTGCGGCTTCGCCGCCTCACGGCTCCGCACAGAGGTCCCGTCAGGAGGGGGCCCGGCGGGGCCTCGCCGTATCACTCGCCTATCACGCCGCGATCACCAACTGGGCAGCCCCTTACGAACCAGGAGGCCCTGACCTGCCATTTCATGCCCGCACTGGACTGATGTAGACGCCCCTGGACTGTCTCTACAACCTGTGCCAGGTGGTACCCAGTGAGGGACCCAGGATCAGGACCGGGGCGTCTCCTCGCCCGTCGAAGCGGTATTGCAGGGTGTTCGGGGGTGTCTCGCTCACGGCTCCGACCCTCTCACGTCCCACAAAATCTCACACAGCCGGGGGAATCCTGTGACCCGATGCATCCGCGGCTCGACTCCTCGGGCACTGCCGGCGGTGTCATCGATCGAGTCAGAGCCTCTCGGTGTGCACGCGCGCCCCCGACCCAGCGTGTCCTGCTGGCCGCGTTCCCGGCCGGCCCTCACGTCGACGCGCTGCTTCCTTCATCAGCACTGCCGCCAGCCGTTCCGAGTTTGCAGCAAAGCATGGGGCGCCGTCCCGAAGGGCGGGACGAAGCAGCGGGGAACCGTTCGGATCAATCCGACCAGCACCTGATGACCACCCCTTGGGTAACGCCGCCGGCCGCACGCACGACCGTTCACCTCACCGGGCAGGCCGCCCCATGTGGTGGCAGCTTCGCGGAGGTCCTCCACGTCTGGCTTCACGCACCACTTTTTCGTGGTCTTCACGTTCGTGTGCCCGGCCCACCCGGCGAGGATGTGATCCGGCACACCGTTATTTGCAAGGAAGGTGAGGCAGGAGGCACGAGCGTCGTCGAGACGTACTCTGCGCAGGCCAAGGACCTCCATGAGCCAGTACGCGCGCCTGCGGAGCTGCTTGATCGTGAAAGCCTCCCCGGTCTCGTGCACCACGACGTAACCGGAGTCCGAGTAAGAACTCCTAACGAAATGATCTTCGAGTTGCGATACCGAGCGCGCAGGTTTCGCACGAGCCCGTCGCTCAGGAGAATCAGTTCAGGTTCACTGCCCGACACGCCAGACTTCGATGCCGCCGCGTACGCGGAGAGCGAGCTGTGTGCTGTCCGGGGAGAACGCGCCGAAGCCGCCGTCGAGGTGACGAAGGAGGGCGCCTGTGCGCGGGTCCCAGACGAGGGTCCCCCGGCAGCTTTGGGTAGCCAGAAGCGTGCCGTCCGGGGAGAAGCCTGCCACTGATGCCCAGGTGTCTCGCTCGCCGGTGTCTTGGCGGTCCCCGGCGCGGTGGGCCAGGGCGTGCAGAAGGGCCCCGGTACGAGCGTCGCGGATGCCGATACGACCGTCCTGGAATGGACTCCCCCCTAGCCGGGTGGTGGCGAGGAATGTGCTGTCGGGGGACAGCTCGGCCTCGTAGACCCACTCCTGGCTGTGCAGACGTGTCCCGGTGTGAGGATCCCAGATTTGGACGACGCCGACGTTGTGAGTCATGAGGAGTGTCCCGTCAGCGGAGAACGCCATCTGCACCATGTCGTTCCCGCTGCCGATGGGCAGTGTGTGCAGGGCGGTGCCCCTGGATGCATCCCAGATACGGACCGTGCTCTCGTCACTGTCTGTGGCCAGCACGGAACTGTCGGGCGAGAACGCCACGCTCCTCACATAGCGGGCGTCGCCGGTCAGCGTGTGCAAGACGGCACCCGTCCGCGGGTCGCAGAGCCGGGCCGCATAGCCGCCGTTGCGTTCGTGCCAAATGGTGACTGCCAGACGGCCGTTCGGTGAGAACGCGCGGACGGAGCCGAGCTGGTGCATGAGGGTGCCGGTGCGGGCGTCCCAAATGCCGCGCTCCGTGGCCATGCACACGCCGTCGGGCGAGAACGCGACGAAGTAGTCGTCGGGAGTGTGCAAGAGCACTCCGGCGCGCGCATCCCATATCTCGGCCCATGAGGGCATGCTGTCCAGACATCTGGGAAAGACTTTCGCCAAGGTCCGCCGGAAGGTTCCGTTGCGAACTTCCCAGCGCGGAGGGCGCGAGCGGCGTGCGGTGAAAATAAGCGCACCGTCTGGCGAGAACGCCCAGTCTGCCGCGTTCCTGTCCATCCAGGGGTCATCCGAGTCAAGGACTTCTGCGGGCTGCCGCAACAAGCCCGTTCGGTGCATCCGGATGACGTTCAAATCGTGCTGATGAGCGCCGGAGCCCATCCCCCAGATTCGGATGGTGTTGCGTCCGTCTGCAATGCGTGCCGCCAGCAGTGCTCCGTCCGACGAGAACGCCACGCCATCGACGCCTGCGTCCGCGACGGCCAGCCGGAACCGACAAGTCTGGAGGATCGGCGAGGGAGGGCCCTCGTGCCTCGACGAAGGAGGTGACGGCGCTTCGTTGGTGACAGCGAGTGCTGTGGTGCGCAAACGGGTGTGCGGGATCGTCAGGGAAGGCCCTTGAGACATGGGCGGTGGCACCTCGGAGGGCAGAGTCGGCGCGATGACGCCCAGGCGGTCGCGGACTTCCCCTGCGGTCGCGGGGCGCTGATCGGGGTCTTGGTCAAGCAGTTGGATGACGAGGGCGTCCAAGACGGCGGGGACTTCTGGCCGGTGAACACTTGGCGGCTTTGGGCGGGTATGGAGGTGCGTGTAGACAAGGGAGACAACGTCGTTAGCGAGGTAGGGAGTCTGCCCGGTGAGCAGGTGGTAGAGCAGACAACCCAGGGAGTACAGATCGCTTCTGGCATCGCCCGGCTGTCCGCGCAGTCGTTCGAGCGGCATGTAGGCGGGCGTTCCCATCACGTGGCTGGTCTGGCTGACGGTGTCGAGATAGCGCGCGATGCCGAAGTCCAGGATCTTGACGGTGCCGGCCTCCGTGAGCATGAGGTTGGCTGGTTTGAGATCCCGGTGCACGATTCCCGCTGCATGTGCCGCAGCCAGGGCATCGGTGGCCTGCGTGACCCAGCCCACCGCCTCAGCCACCGCCGGCGGACCGTCAGTACGCAACACGTACGCCAAGTCTCGCCCGGTCAGCAGCTCCATGACTAGGAACAAGTCGCCGTTCTCGCGATCCTGCCCGAGATCGAAGATGGCGACAACACCGGGATGGCTGAGGTTGCCAGCCGTGCGGGCTTCACGGAAGAAAAGGTCGACTCTGGACCCGTCGTCGGGGTGTCGGAGAAGCTTGACCGCAACGGGACGGTGGATCACATTGTCATGCCCGGCCCACACCTCGCCCATGCCGCCACGGCCCAGCGGACGCTCCAGTACGTATCGGCCTGCCAGAGTCCGAACATTCACTCCGCCTCCACCTTGCTCGGAAACCCACCCCGAGCCACTCAGCGACACCCCATGCAGCTAGTCAAGCCGGCAGCTGACCGTCAGGGGCACAAACCGCGTGCCTTTGGTTGGTACGACCGATGTCTTCCCCACAGGCAGTAACCGATACTCGGCGAGTTCGCAACGGAGTAGGAACTCTTATCGGAGTGACTTCAGGCGCCGCCAGCAGATGAGTGCGCATCCAAGGGTGCTGTTCTCCAGGCAACGAATATTCACCCCTCCGGAACCCTGTCGAGGGCATGGATCCGGTCCGCCCCTGTACGGTCCCGCGACCGGGGCACCGGGCCCTCTACTTGGACCGGTCCGTGTCGGACCCGAGCCTGCGGAGCGCGAATGGCAGAAGTACCCGGGATTGGATCCGAAAGTAGGCGCTCACGATGCGGAGAGTCCGCCCGTAGGTCATCTCGCGGATGTCGCGTTCGAGCGCCAGAAGGTCATCGTCGGTGCGAGGTTGTAGACGTCCCTCATGCATCATGACCATCAGTACCTTGGCCCGGCGACGATAGAAGGGCCAGATGCTGTGATCGTGGCGTAGCTTACTCAAAAGTTCCATGGCACGCTTGTCGTTGGTTTCGGCGAGCAACCTCGCGGCTTTCACTCGGACGAAGGAAGTAACTACGTCCCGATAACCGTCCTGTTTCCTCTTGGAAGGGGGTTCGACCAGTTCCATGAGAACACTTCGGGCCCGCGAGTCTCCCAGGCGTACGAGTGAATGGGCTGCGTTGACCCGACAGATCGGATCGAGGGTGCGGTCGCGAGCCATGTCGACCAGGATTCGCTGAGCGCGCTTGTCGCCCAGCTGCGTTCCAAGAAGTCGACCGGCCAAGGCTCGTGCGGAGCCGTCGAATTCTGGGTCCCTGGCCAAGGTCAGGAGGAGCTCGGCAGCGCTCTCGTGGCCGATATGGGCTAGAGCGCCAGCAGCATGGGAGCGAGCCAACGGCTGCAGCGACGGGGAGTGGGCGAATTCCATCAGAAGTTTGGCTCCGCGCTCGTCGCCGTTGTCGGCCAGCCTGAGAGCGGCCTGGACGCGTGCCATTCCGCTGTACAGGCGTATTACTTCGACTAGCGTGCTGTTGTGGTCGTCGTAGTGCATCGCCACCTTGCCGACGGTGTCCAGGAGACTCTTGCCCTCGGCCATTTCGTGGAGGATTCTTCCGGCCTGCGTGTCACCGAGGTCCGCCAGGGCGATGGCGGCGCGTAGCGGTTCGCCTCCGGTAGTGCTGTCGGCCTTCCGGGCCAGGTTGAGCAGCCGCGCGGTGACTCTGCTCGAGATATCGGTCGGCAGCTGGGTTCCCAGTCGCACATGCGCAGCCAGGAATTCGAGATCGGTGAGATCTCCACGCCGCGCCAGCCGCCTCAAATGGTCGTTGACCTTGTCATCCGAGGTGGACGCGTCCAACAAGAATCCCACATAGGACAGTTCACTCGTGCGCTTATCCAGCTGGATAAGGCGTTTGCTGCGACTCTTCAATCGGCCGTCAGCGAGATGGCTGCTCAGCTGTGCTCTGCGCTGCTTGTGGTCGCTGGCCAGCGACTCGGCCGCCAGGTAGTCCACCAGAGTCCGGTGCAGGAACCGGAATCCAGACTCTTCCTCCGTGAACAGGCCACTGCGCCGCAGCAGGTCGCCGAGAAATCGGTGCCAGGTCTCCTCCGGGACAGTCGATGGCGCCGCGTAGGCAGACGCCTCTATTCGTGCCAGAACTCGTCTATCAGCATCCGGGTCAGTCGTCACCTCACCCTTCTGTCGGGCCGCGATGTCAGAGACGATCGCGTGGAAATGGTCGATGGTGCTCCGTGCTTGCTTCAGTGCGTCGGCGCCAAACCGCTCCAGTGCCTGGCGGGTTTGTTCCTGAATACCCGACAGACCTGCGGCTTGCTGGCGCTCAAGGAGAGCAGCGACGAAGCGTCGGTAGGCGTCGCTGCGGCTGACGGGCATGGGTGCTTCGGGTGCGGCGCAGTGCAGCACGCATAGAATGGTCGCCATGAGAGGAACCGTGCCCAGACCTGTCGCCAGAGAAGGCGGGACGCCGTGTATGAAGCGAGTAGACGATTCCTGTGGATCGGCGTCCCCGAGGGCGCGCAACCATCCCGTGGCCAGCTCGCGTAACTCACAGGGCGCGAAAGGGCACAGTTCGAATTCCAGTAGGTCATGCCCGAGAATGTCCAGCTCTCCGGGCGGGAGTTGGCGAGTCGCGAGTACGAAACGGAATGGGCTGGGCATGCGATTGGGATCGTTTCGTGCGCGGGTGATGAGACTGGCGATGCTCTGCAATGCTGTGCGTCGCGCCTCCGGCAGGACGATTTCGTCCAAGCCGTCCACCAGGATCAGCCATGGAACCCCTGGTTCTGCCTCCGTGGTGAAGATCTCGGCTGCCGGGGCCTCAAACAGTCCGAAGCGGCTCAGGCCGCGTGTGACGGCTTTGGCGACGACCTCCGGCACTGGCTGTTCCCCGAGCAGGTCGGCGGCCGGAAGCAGGATGGGAAGCATCTGCACCTCGCCGCCCGCGAGGTAGCGCTCCGCCGTCGTAGCTATCACCGTGCGCAGGAGCGTCGTCTTGCCTCCGCCTGGACCCCCCGTGACGACGATCACGCTGTTGCCCTTGTTCCGGATCTCCTCCAGCAGATCGTCAGGCGAAAATTCGGTGGCCAGCTCCGGGCCGTGGTCGAGACTACGGCGACGAGCTCGCTGTCCCACATAGAGGTCCGTCAACGGCGGCGCCGCATCGTTGATGACAGCGCCGACATAGGGGTGTTCGCGTGCGGAGTCGAGGCTCGCCGCCACGAGGTCGCGAACATGCCGGGCCCTTGGATCTGCCTGCCGCAACTCCTCAGGAGTCAGGGGAAGACCGATCAGTCCATGGAGGGTGTCACGTTCATCCTGACTGAGCTTTTGATGCCATCGGTCCACTCGGCTGGCCGTCAGCGTTCCCAAACCATCCGTACGCCTGTGCTCGCTGACCACCCCGATGAGACAGCCACCACTCCATACGGCGGCACCCGACATGCCTTCCCAGGGGGACCTGGAAGGGTCGGGATCGCGCTCGGGAGGGTCAACGATGATCTCCAACCTGCCCCGGCGACGCCCCGACTGCGCCGAGGCACGGCCCTGAGCATGCCGCGTGTCCCGATACTCAGTGAAGCGCCCATCGGGCTCCACCTCGCGGTGCATCTTGAAGCGGGGGAAACCCAGGGCCTCGCACGGAGTGGAACGCTCCAGCCGACCGTACAGGGGCACAGGCGCAACGGGCAGAGCAGCCCGGGCCTCCTGACGATCAAGTCTCCACTCCAGCACGGCGATGTCGAGGTCATGATGGACGAAGACCGGCTCGACGTCGATGTCCGTGGGAGTGCCGCAGGCATCGACGAAGCGTGCACGGATCGATTCGGCGCCGGCGAGAACATGCGCCGCGGTCAGAGCATGACCGGGACCGACGCAGTAGCCGGATCCGCGCCGTCCGTGCCCGTCGGCACACACTGTCACGATCTGGACGGCATGACGCGCGTCCAGGCCCGCCGGGGTTTCGGGGCTCCAACTACTGCTCAACCGTACCCTCTTCACCTGACACGAAGGCACTCGTTCGCACACCGGCCACATCGAGCGTCGGGGACAAGGACAGCTTCACTCTCTGTACGGCGTTGCTGCTGACGGATCCGTCGGCCCCCAGGTCGACGACCCAGAAGCGGACCTTCCCGCTCGTCCCCGCCTTCTTCTCCAAGGCGAGCGAGACCTCCAGCTCGATCGTGCCCAGTTCGAAGCGCAGAGCCTTACCCACACCGGCGGTGACGGCCTGTTCCAGCTCTTCGCGTAGATCTTTGATGACAGTGGTCAGTTCGATCACGACATCGCTCCCTTTGACCGTCTCCGTCGCCCATTGACATACCCAGGTGGCATCGCGCTAGACCGCACCAGGGTGTAACAACGGTAGACCAAGGCACACCAACGGCCTTGGTTCTCAACCGAGTTCGTCCTTGCGGTATGGCTGCGTACTCCTTTGTCCAACGCGTCCGGCAAGGACCGGGCGGTCAGCCGTTGCCGGTCATGACTGGGTGGGGAGTCGATTCGTTGTCAGCCTGCTTCGGCGGCGTCGGACACTGGTTCGGGCGAGGCTTTCCGGCTGTGGTCGGGAGGTGCCGATGCGCCGGGGTCGATGGAACGGTTGCGCGATGCCGTCCCGGGCCCGTGGCCCGGCCGACTGCGGCCAGGTCCTCAGTGAGCCGCAACCGAAAGCCCTCATTCCCGGCGAGCTGCGGGGAGATCGCTTTCACGGCGACTGCGTCGGCACCCCGGGTCCGCCCCAGGTACACCATGCCTGTGCCGCCCTGTCCGAGCCGCGCCTCCAGCCGATACGAGCCGACCTGCGGCGGGTCGTCTGTGTCTAAGGGCTGCTGCCCCATGCCTGACGTCATACCTGAATCCCCTCGCTGCCGCCGAATTGGGAGGTGAGTCGAGCGTGCACCGAGTATTACCGGGAAGCGGGCTGCCCAGCCCCGGTTTCGACACTTAAGACCATGTCCTATGTGGTGAGGCGGACGAGTCGTTTGTAGCAACACAGGCCGGCGGCTGCCAGTCGGAGAAAGGCCAGGTAGTTGCGGGGATCGCGTTCGTAGCGCCGCGCCGCGGCCTTTGGACGCGCAGGGGGTGCGGATGAGCCCCGGACCGACCGTGTCCGGGGCTCACGTCGTCACGGCCGTGGACCGGTGGATGCGGCGGCGGTCACTCCGCTCGGACGGAGGCGCCGTAGTCGTCGCTCTGGCGGAGCACCGCAGCGTCCTGGGGCGGTGCGGGCCATACCTGGATGAGGTACCACTCGGTGACGTCATCCGGTGCGAGGTCGACGGCGGTGTCGCGGCCGCGGGCGTGGACGCGCAGCCGGTAGTCGCCCGGCCCGCTGAAGGACAGCTCGGGCAGTTCCTCGTCGAGGTCGGACATCAGGCCGCGCACCATGAGTTCGCCCGATGCCGAGTGCATCGGCATTTCGACGATCTCCTCCCAGTCGGCGTCTCCGGGCTGGGGGGCGTCGGTGTGGAAGGTGACGGTGACATCGACATCGCCGGTGTGGATACCGGTGAGGATGGTGGCGATGCCGTCTTCTACCTCGATCAGGCCGTTGTGCCGACGGGACAGGTCGGGGCCGGCGGGGCCGCACTCATCGCTGATCCTGAACTGGTGGTAGTGCACGGGCACGAGCTGCTGCCCGTGCGTGGCCTGCTCGGTCATGGCATGTCCCGGACGCTCGGCGGGTGACTAGTTCTTGATCCAGACGAGGAACTTATCCTTCTCCAGGATCCGGTTGTAGAGGTAGAAGTTGGCGAGAGCCTTGCCGCCGCCCTGGTTCTGCTCCTTGGGGATCATGCGCCAGTACGCCGCCGCAAGGGGTGCGTCGTGAGGCTGCCGTTCACTGGGGGCGCAGCCGCGAGTGCCCGGCGACGGCAGACACAGCAGACGACCAACCTCGGGCACCATGCGAGCCGATCAGCAGGTCCGGCGAGCGGAACAAGCGCATGCAGCGGCCCCGCAGACAGGAGGAGCAGGGTTCCACTGCTGGGCCTGCGGGGCCGGTGTATGTCTCACGTACCCGGCGGTGCGTCCGATAAGCCCGATCCCTCCGAACCGCTCGGCTGGTTACGCGTTTGGGGCCCGGCCGTATCCGGCCGAGCCCCAACCCTTACGCGTGTGGCGCGCTGACCGCGCCGGGTGTGATGCGTCTACCAGCGGTACCAGCGGCCCTTGCGGCCGCCGCTGTCCGCCGTACGCACGACGAAGCCCAGCAGCCACACGACGAGCACGATCACCGCGATCCACCACAGTGCCTTCAGCGCGAAGCCCGCGCCGAAGAGGATCAGAGCCAGCAGAAGAACCAGAAGCAGGGGAACCATTGTTATCAACCTCCTGGCCACCGCATGCCCTTACATCACACCTACAAGCATATAAAATGTGTGTTTCTTTCAGCAGGTCAGGGGCATATGCAAGTGCTGCGTGCCGCCATGCAGGGTTCCCCCAGCCCTGTCCCCCACGCACCGCAGCAGCAACTCATGCGGTGCGACAGCGGCTGGCGCTGGTGTTGCAGGCCAGACTTTGCGCCGTGGGAGCCATGGGGGTCGGTGAGCTTCGTCGTGATCACGGGACCCTCTGTGTTCCAGATTGGCTGGCAAGCAAGATCGTGTCGTAGGTCAGCACCTCCTCGGAGATCGGCGATGCAGGGCAAAGTGGTACCTCCGCTCGGACCCAGCTACTGTCGAAAGCGCCTGGAGGTCTAATTCAGCACGTTTCGACCATCGTGTCCCGGCCTCATTTGATGGCCGGCCCGGCCGCTGTACGGTCCCAGACAGCGGGAGTCGTGATGACCGCACTCGCCTACACCGTCCACGTCGCTCCGTCGAAGCCGGCGGTGTCCGACGACCTCCCACCGGGCGAGAATCGGCGGATGTGGTCCCCGACAACGTCGACGCTCATCTACGGCGAACGTGATGCGGTGCTCGTGGACCCGCTGCTGACCGTGGACGAATCGCGCCGCCTGGCCGACTGGGTCGCCGCGCAGGGCAAGAACGTCACCACGATCTTCGTCACGCACGCGCACGGCGACCACTTCTTCGGGGCGCCCGCAGTACTCGACCGCTTCCCACAGGCCCGGCTGGTCGCCGCACCGGACGTCGCGGCCCACGCTGGGGCGCAGTGGGGGTCCGCCTGGTTCGACGGGTTCTGGCAGCCCCGCTTCCCTGACCAGCTCCCCGACCGTCACCTCGTCCCCGAGCCGCTGCCCGACGGCCGGATCGAGTTGGAGGGCGAGGAACTGCGCGCGATCGAACTCGGTCACACCGACACCGACGGCACGAGCGCCCTGCACGTGCCCTCCCTCGGACTGGTGGTCGCCGGCGACGCCGTCTACGGCGACGTCCACCTCTACCTCGGTGAGGCCAAGGGTGACGGCACGGAGCACTGGCTGCGCGCCCTGGACGTGATCGAGGCACTGCGCCCGAGCGCCGTGGTCTCCGGCCACAAGCGCGACGGCGATCCGGACAGCCCCGACGACGTGAGGCGGACGCGCCGCTACATCGAGGACTTCACGGCCGCGGCGGCGACGGCCGACGACCACACCGACCTCTACACGTCGATGCTCCGCCTCTATCCCGACCGCGTGAACCGCGGCGTGCTCTGGAACTCGGCCAAGACCGCGCTCTCCTGAGGATTCCCGGCGCCGCCCTCGGCCCCGCTCCGGTCTGGAAACGGGTACGCGTGCGGCGTGAAGGCGCCGCTCATGGACCCGCGGCCGAGAGGCCTCCGCGTGCATCTGTTGCCGAGCGGCACTTCGCACCTGGGCAGGATCATTCGGTCGGGAGTCAGCTGACCGGTCGGCGTTGACGGGCAGTCAAGGAACCACCGACGTGGGACGCAGAGCCGGCAGCTTCGAACGGCGAGCGGCTCCCCTTCAAGATGTGCAGCGCGGTTCACGACCAGCGCCTGCGTTGCCACCGTTGTTTACGTGAGGCGTTCGTCAAGGTCGGCTTGCGACTGGTTCTGGGTGGCGGCCCAGGTGGCCAGGAGACGGAGGGCGTCGGCGCTGGGGCTGTGGGGGACGGCGGTGTAGATCACGAGTGTGAGGCTGGGGTCGGAGTCCAGGGACATGGTCTCGAAGTTCAGCTCCAGGTTTCCGACGGCTGGATGATGAATTCTCTTGGGTCCGGTGCGATGTTGCCGGACGTTGTGGTCTGCCCAGCGTTTCCGGAAGATCTCGCTGCGGGTGGACAGCTCCCCGATGAGGTCGGTGAGGTCCTTGCTGTAGGGGTTTCGACCGGCCTCCCCACGGAGCATTGCGGCGACGTCGTCGGCGGCCTTGTCCCAGTCGGGGAGGAAGTCGCGGGCGGCTGGGTCGAGGTAGATGAACCTGGCGATGTTGGCGGGGCGGCGCGGGCCAGCGAGGAGTGGGGCGTACAGGGCATGTGCCAGGTCGTTGGCGGCCAGCAGGTCCTGGCGGTCGTTGTGGATCCATGCGGGTGCGTCCGTGATGGCGTCCAACATGTACTGCAGGGCGGGCCGGAGGCGCTTCGCCGCGGTGCGGCGGCGGGCCCTGGTGGGCGGGGAGGCGTGCCGGGCGAGGTCGAACAGGTACTGGCGTTCGGCGTCGTCGAGGTGGAGGGCGCGGGCCACGCCGTCCAGGACGCTGTCGGAGGCACCCGAGAGATTGCCTCGCTCCAGTCGCACGTAGTAGTCGACCGACACACCGGCCAGCATCGCGACCTCTTCACGGCGCAACCCCTTTACCCGCCGGTGGCCGCCGTAGGCGGGCAGTCCCGCCTGCTCGGGGGTGATGCGGGCCCGGCGGGAGGCCAGGAACTCCCTGATCTCGGCTCGGTCGTCCATCTCTCCACGGTAAGCGAGCCCCCTTGGGCGAGACAGGTACTGCCATTACCTGCAACACCAGGCACTGCCACCTGTAGGGGAAGCAGGGTTTGCTGGAGGTGGCTGTTCAGCGCGGCCGGCGCCGACGCGTCGGCGACACCGCCAGCCGCCAGCGGCGGCCGCCTCCGACCCGGGAAAGTGATCATGAAGCAGACGGCTCTTGGACATTCCGAAGTATCCGGCATCGGCCTGCGCGCGACGGACACGTCTTCCCGCCCCGCCGACGGCGGCAGCGGCACGCGCTACATCGTCATCGGAGCGGGAGCGATCGGCGGAACCATCGGGGCGCGGATGGCTGAGGCAGGGCACGAAGTGGTCCTGGTCGCAAGGGGCGCGCAGTACGCGGCGCTGAAGTCGGGCGGCCTGCGCTTCCGCGCCCCCGACGGCGAGCGCGTCCACCGACTCCCCGTCGTCGACGCTCCGGAGACGTTGGGCGCGTTGCGCGCCACGGACGTGCTCGTGCTGACCGTCAAGACACAGGACTGCGAGGGCGCCCTGAACACCTGGGGCCAGGCACCGGTGGAAGGCGGCGGCACGGCCGCGGAAAGGCTTCCCGTGGTGTGCGCGCAGAACGGCGTCGAGAGCCAGCGGATCGCCCTGCGCCGCTTCCGCCACGTGTACGGCGTCTGCGTCTGGCTGCCGGCCACCTTCGTCGAACCAGGGGTCGTCTCCGCGTCCGGCGCTCCGCTCAGCGGCATCCTGCACCTCGGGCGGCACCCCCATGGCACCGATGACACCGTCCGCCGGATCGCCGCCGACCTGGAGACAGCGCGCTTCGAAGCCCCCGTGGTGCCGGACGTGGCGCGCTGGCAGTACGCCAAACTGCTGGGCAACCTCGCCAACGCGATCGACGCGTTGAGCGGGCCGGTCCCAGGTGACGGAGGTCGGCGACTGTACGCGCAGGTGCGCACCGAGGGCGAAACAGTACTCGATGCCGCCGGCATTCCGTATGCGAGCGCGCAAGAACAGCACGACGCACGCGGCGCCAAGGTCCAATGGGCCCAGGGAGGCGGTGGCTCCTCCTGGCAGTCCCTGGCTCGCGGCACGGGCACGATCGAGGCCGATTTCCTCAACGGTGAGATCGTCCTGCTGGGCCGGCTGTACGGCGTCCCGACCCCCGTGAACGAACTCCTGCAACGTCTGGCCACCGAGTTCGCACGGGACAAGCGCCCCGCCCGGTCACTGCCAGTCACCGAACTGCTACGACTCGCTGACGAGGCGGCGGACACAGCCCGGGTCCGCAGCGGAACACATGCCCCACAAGACCGCCCGGCACGCGCCTGACGTCGGCGTTCCGCACGGCTCGGCGCAGCGGTGCGCCGAGGCCGTCCACAGAAGGCGGGCCCCGGTTGCGAGGCAGGTACTGGCGTTACCTGGAAGACCAGACACTGCCACCGGACAGCGAAACGAGATTCCCTGGAGACGGCTGTTCGCCCGATGACATCTGGTGCAAACCGTGACATGGGGTGTCCGAGCAGCAGCGTCGCCCGCAGCGTGTCGCAATCCGCGGCGGCCGTATCCGCCCACTCCAAGAAAGTCATCATGAAGCACACCACGTTGGGAAATCTGAAGGTCGCCCGTGTCGGCCTGGGCACGATGGGCATGTCCTCCTACTACACCGGCGCCGGCAGCGACGACGCCGAATCCGTCCGCACCATCGCGCGGGCCCTCGACCGGGGCGTCACCCTGATCGACACCGCCGAGGTCTACGGGCCTTACGTCAACGAGGAACTCGTCGCCAGGGCGCTGGCGGGCCGCCGTGACGAGGTCGTGCTGGCCACCAAGTTCGGCCTGATCCCGCACGCCGCACCGGAGCGGGGCACCCATGTCCTCGACAGCAGCCCGGCCACCATCCGTGCCGCTGTCGAGGGCTCCCTCAAGCGGCTGCGTACCGACCACATCGACCTGTACTACCAGCACCGCATCGACCCGGACACGCCGATCGAAGACGTGGCCGGCACGGTCGCCGAGCTGGTGCAGGAGGGCAAGGTCGGGCATCTCGGCCTGTGCGAAGCCGGCCCCGAGACGATCCGTCGGGCCCACGCCGTACATCCGGTGACCGCGGTCCAATCCTCGTATTCGCTGTGGAACCGTGAGGTCGAGGAGCGCGTGCTGCCCACGCTGCGGGAACTGGGTATCGGTTTCGTGCCGTACTCTCCGCTCGGCCACGGCTTCCTCACCGGCACGATCCGCTCCCCCGAGCAGTTCGCCGAAGACGACTGGCGCCGGACCAGCCCTCGCTTCCAGGGGGAGAACTTCTACCGCAACCTGGCTCTCGCCGACGAGGTCCGGGCGGTCGCCGACGAGGTCGGGGCCACGCCCGCCCAGGTCGCTCTGGCGTGGCTGCTGGCCAAGGGCGAGCACATCGTCCCGATCCCAGGAACCAAGCAGGTGACGCGAGTCGAGGAGAACGTCGCCGCCGACGGCGTCGCACTCACCCCGGAACAAATGGCCACGCTCGACAGCCTGCCTCCAGCTGCCGGCAGCGCCGAGAACGACGAGGCCAGGCAGCGGATCGAGCGCTGACACACTCGCAGCACCTCGGCCGCCACAGCCAGCACCTTCGACGGTCGGCAACTGCCGCTACCTCACCGCGGATCCGGACCGTCCTGGCCCGCAGGGGACCACGGACCGATGTGCGGGTGGAGGGCGTGAGCGACTCCTCGGGCATCCTGGTGGTGGGGGCGGTGTCGACGGCCCGTCCGGGTCGGTGCCCGAACTGCCGCAAGGAGGCCCGCCGCGTACAGCCGACACGCCTGTGACTGGACACTTGGGTCATATATCTCATGAGTCAGACCCCCGTCCGGAACGGCACCGCGCAACCGTCCCATCGGTCCCGGTACAACGGCATGACCCGTCCACAGCCGAAAAGCTTCGCCCGAACCGGTGCTCGACATGGCCAGGGCGAGCTGCCCTGTCGCCTCTTCGTCTACGCACGACCGGCATGGGCGGACAGCCTTGCCGCCCGCCTTACGAGCTGTCGTTCGTCGACCGTGGCACGAACGGCACGAGACACCGCCCACGGGGCGGGCCTCGCGCAGTCCGGCGAGGGACTCCTCACTGCCGAGGGCGTCTCGGGTCCTCCCCCGGTCGAGCAGCTGCCGGCGTGGCGTTCCCCGAGTCGGGCCAGTCGGCGTTCACTTCCTGCTTCCGGGGCTCCCTGGCGTGTGCCGAGGAAGCGCGGTTCGCTGCGCTGCCTCGGCACTCTGAGCCTGCCCGGCCGGGCGCTGTGCGGTCTGTCAGCCCATGTCCGTCAGGAGGGCATTCAGTTCTTTCTCCTGCTGCGCAGGCGACATCGGCGGGTTCGAGTGGTCGATGCCGAACGTCTTGAGCATCTTGTCCATCTGAGCGTCGATGGAGGTCCAGCCGGTCTGGTCCAGGGGCTGCAACGATGCCTGGTCGGCGTCCCACAGGTCACGCAGCTTCTGGGCGGCCGCGTGGGCCCCGGTCTCGTTCCCCGAGCGTGCGTCCTTGAGCGAGGTGGAGGCGAGGGTCTTCAGCGCGGCGACCTTGGCGGGCGGGAACTTCTTCACCGCCTGGCCGGGAGCCATCTGGACGGCGGAGGTGTTGTCCTCCTCCGGCGCCGGGCCGACGTGCGGCCGGCCGTGGGCCCAGACGAGCAGGCCCGCGGTGGCGACGGCGAGCAGTCCGAAGCCGGCCAGCGCGACGCGCTCCCTGCGCGGGTCGCCGGTGGTGTGTGCGGCGTGGGCGGCCTCGTGGGTCTCGGTCACGTCCGAGCGCGTCACCGTCAGGTAGACCACCGTCGCCAGGATGAGGCCGAGGAAGATCAGGCTGGTGGTGAACGTGCCCAGGTCGAGACCGGTGGGTTCGCCGGGGTTCTCGGCGACCTTGGGGGACGCGAGCCAGTCGCCGATGTTCGCGCCCAGCGGGCGGGTCAGGATGTAGGCGAGCCAGAAGGACAGCACCGGGTTGGCGCCGAACTTCCACAGCGCGGTGATCGCCGCGATGAGGCCGAGCGGCAGCAGGACCGAGACTCCCGGGCTCCAGCCGGTCAGTTCCAGGGTCCAGTCGCCGGTCGCGGTGCCGAGCGCGAAGGTGACGAGAACGGCGAGCCAGTAGAACGACTCCCGCGGAAGCGTGGTGACCGAGTGGATCGACAGTGTGCGCTCCCGCGCCCACCACACGCCGAAGACCGCCGCGAGCAGCACCGAGAAGACCGCGGAGCTGATCCACAGCGGCACGTTCAGCTGGTCGGTCAGGATGTCGGTGTACAGGGTTCCGGTGACGCTGACAACGACCACGGTCAGCCAGTACGGGAACGGGACGTACCGCTTCAGCCGCAGCTGGACGGCCAGGGCCACCACGAACACCGCGGTGAAGATCCAGGCGGTGTTCACCAGGCCGACGCCCAGCTTCATGTTGATCCAGTCGGCGAAGCTCTCACCGACGGTCGTGCACAGGATCTTGATCACCCAGAACCAGATGGTGACCTCGGGAACCTTGTTGAGCATGAGAGGCCCACTGCGCGCGCGTGCTTCCGTTGTCGTTGTCATGCGGAGAGGTTTACGCGGGGAATCTGCACATAACCTGACTACGCGGCTGCACGGGCGGCCGGGAGTGCCATCTCGACGTGACCGCGGCCGTCCGCGATCGCGCGGACCTCCACTCCGGCCGAGGCGGCGATGCGCCGGACCACCGGCAGCCCCAGCCCGTACCCGCCGCCGCCGGTCACCCCCGCTTCGAAGACTCGGTCGACGTCCGCGGGATCGAATCCGGGGCCGTCGTCAAGGACATCGACCACGATGGCCTCGCCCTGGTTGCGCGCGGTGATCCACACCCGGGACTTCGCATGCCGCAGGCCGTTGTCCAGCAGGGGTGACAGCAGCGACACGGCGACGTCGGGCGCCACGGCGACCTCGACCTTCGCGGGGAAGTCGACCTCGACCGCGCGGCCGGCGATCGCCTGCCGTGCGGCGGAGCGCAGGTCGCACCGGGTGCCCTTGTCCGTCCGTGCGCGGGCGGCGTGCAGAAGCGTCGTGATCGCCGTGTCGAGGCGGTCGACCTCGCTCAGCACCGCCTCCGTCGGCACCGGCTCGCCGGACAGCTGCGCCAGCTGCGCCTCGGCCCGCAGGACCGTGAGCGGTGTCCGCAGCTCGTGGGCGATCTCATCGGTGAGCCGGCGCTCGTCCGCCAGCGCGCTGTCGACGCGCTCCAGGAGGTGGTCCAGGGTCCGCCCCAGTTCCCCGAACTCGTCGCGGGGGGTGCCGAGGTTGAAGCGGCGCCCGGGTTCGTGCTGGCCCCAGTCGTCGGCGAGGGCGGCCATCTCGTGCACGACCCGCAGCGCGCGGCGCACCACGAGGTGTGCGACCCCGCCGGCGAGGAGGATCGTGAGGCCGCCCAATATCAGGGACAAGGTCAGGCTGCGCTGCTCGGACGTCTCGTAGGGCGTGAGGTCCACCCGGGCGATCACCATGACGTGGTGGCCGTCCATCGGGACCTTCCGCGCGTACAGGAGGTAATCGCCGACCGACGCGGTCTGCGAGCGCCCCGAGCCCGCCAGCTCCTCGACGCGATCGACCAGGCCCGGTGGGACGTTCCCGTCGATCAGGCGGCCGTCGGCATACATCCAGGCGACCTCGTCCAGCGCCTCGCTGCCGTTCTCCGTCAGTACGATACGGCCGCCTTCGGCTGTGACGTTCGCCGCCACCGCCTCGGCTCGCGTACGCGCCAGGTCGTGGGCGTCGGCATCCGTCACCCGGCTCAGCAGCACGTGCGAGACGACGACCAGGATCGCGACCACGGCGGTGGCGATCAGCACGGTGAGTGCGACGACCCGCTTACGGAATCCCGTCACTGCCATCGGTAGCCCACGCCGCGGACGGTCGCCAGACGCTCGGCCACACCCAGCGAACCAAGCTTCGCCCGCAGCCGGCGCACATAGGAGTCGAGGGTGTTGTCGCTGACCTGCGCCCCGTGCGGCCAGCCGGCAGCGACGAGGGCGTGGCGGCGTACCGCGTCGCCCTGCGAGGCGATCAGGCGGCCCAGCAGCCGGAACTCGGTCGGGGTCAGGCTCATGCTCACCGAATCGTAGGTCACCACGTGCTTCGCCGGATCGAGGACGACCTCGCGCGGTGCGGGCACCACGGTGGTCCGGCGCAGCAGCGCCCGGACGCGGACCAGCAGTTCCGGGATGTCGAAGGGCTTGGTCATGTAGTCGTCGGCGCCGGCTTCGAAGCCTCCCACCTTGTGATGCAGGCCGTCCAGGGCGGTGAGCATCAACACCGGCGCGTCGACGCCGCGAGCCCGCAGGGCCAGGCAGACGTCTCGGCCGTCGGCGTCCGGGAGCCCGAGATCCAGGACGACCAGGTGGGGCGCCGGTTCGAGCTGCCGCAGCAGGCTGTCGGCCGTGGCGGCGACGGAGACGGTGTGCCCGTCGTGCTCCAGGGCGCGCTTGAGGACGCCGCGGACCGCCGCGTCGTCTTCGCACACCATGATGAAAGCCACGCGCTGACCCTAGATACTCCCGTCCCAGTTCTCCATCTTCCCTGGTCAGCCGCTGAGGGTGGGGAGCGGGCCACTGTTGACGGCCCCACGTGTGGGCACGGCCGCAAGCAGGTCCAGGGAACTCGGATCGCCGCGTGAAGGACGGGGCGCCGGCTTCATGGCCCTGCGGAGAACCCGAGCGCATGGACGAACTCCGTACGTCGGTGGCACTCCGTACGTCTGTGGCACCGGGCCGGGCGAAGGCGACGTCGTCCCGCAGACCGCACTGGAAGACGTACGGCGGCCGCCCGGGGAGGGTCGCATGCGGGATGCGCCGCCGCCGTGCTCGTGCCCGCCCTGCGGGATCTGCGCACGGTGACCGTCGCCGACACCAGGCGGGAGCCGCGCGGGTCGCGTTCGCCCTGGTGGATGCGGTACGGCCTGGACTTCGCGCTGCTGACCGGCTCCTGGCTGGTCTTCCGCGCCTCCTCCGGCAACCAGTACGCCCTCGTCCTCGCCCCGGAGGGCGTGCCCAGCGTCTCCGTCTCCTACTGGGCGTTCCTCGGCCCGGCTCTGCTGTGGCTGGGCGCGGCCCTGCTGCTGTGGCGACTGATCCTGCTGGTCCTCGCCCACGGCCGACCGGCGCTGGCCCGCCTCGCCCGACCGCTGACCGCGACCCTCGCCACGACCACGGCTGCCGTGCTGTCCCGCCGCCGGCGCCCGCTGGCCCGCTCGGTGGTGCTGCTCGCCCTCGCCGTGTCGTTCGCGATCTCCACGGCCGTCTTCAACTCCACCTACCGGCAGCAGTCCGAGGTCGACGCCCGCCTCACCAACGGCGCGGACGTCACCGTCACCGAACCGCCCGGCGCCCGGGTCCCCCCGGGCGCGGCCGACACGCTGAAGGTCTCCGGCGTCCGGCACGTCGAGCCCCTCCAGCACCGCTACGCCTACGTCGGCTCCGACCTCCAGGACCTCTACGGCGTCCAGCCCGCCACCGTCACCAACGCGACCTCTCTCCAGGACGCCTACTTCTCGGGCGGCACGGCCGATCAGCTGATGCGCCGGCTCGCCCAGCGCCCCGACAACCTGCTGGTCAGCGCGGAGACCGTCCACGACTTCCAGCTCTCACCCGGAGACACCGTCAACCTTCGGATCCAGGACGCCCGTACGAAGGCCCTGCGCACCGTGCCCTTCCACTACGCGGGGATCGTCAAGGAGTTCCCGACCGCGCCGAAGGACAGCTTCTTCGTCGCCGACGCCGCCTATGTGGCGAGGGCGACCGGCAGCGATGCGGTCGGCGCCTTCCTGCTCGACACAGGCGGCAGCCACCAGCAGCAGATCGCCGCACATCTGCGCCGGCGGCTGGGCACCGGCGCCACGGTCACCGACCTCACGCAGACCCGCGGCACGGTCGGCACCAGCCTGACCTCCGTCGACCTGGCCGGACTCACCCGCATCGAGCTGGCCTTCGCGGTGCTGCTGGCCGCCGGGGCGGGAGGGCTCGTCCTCGCCCTTGGCCTCGCCGAACGCCGCCGTACCTTCGCCGTGGCCACCGTCCTCGGCGCGAAGAGCGGCCACCTGCGCGACATGGTCCTCACCGAGGCCCTGCTGCTGGCCACCGGCGGCCTGGCGGGCGGCGCCCTCATCGGCTGGGCCCTGTCCGAGATGCTCGTGAAGGTCCTGACGGGTGTCTTCGATCCGCCGCCCGCGAGCCTGGCGGTGCCGGGCGGCTACCTGGCCCTGACCGCCGGCGCGGCCGTCGTCGCCATACTGGCAGCCGCGCTGAACGGCATCCGCAGCGCCGGCCGGCCCGCCGTGGAGGAGCTGCGTGACCTGTGAGCGGCCAGGAGCGGGCAGGCCACGCGCGTCGCCCGCTCCTACGCTGTCCAGCATGCGCACGCACGCGACCGCCGACCCCAGCCGCCACCGCGTCCTCGTCGTCGAGGACGACGACACCATCGGCCGCCACCTGGAGACCGGCCTGCGCGGCAACGGCTACGCGCCGACCTGGAGCCGGACGGGCTCCGCAGCGCTGGCCGAGGCCGCGCGGGCCCCGTACGACGTGCTGCTGCTCGACCTGGGGCTGCCCGACATGGACGGTCTGGACGTCGCTCGCGCCGTGCGCGCCCGGCACCCGGACCTGCTGATCGTCATCCTGACAGCCCGCACGGACGACATCGACGTCATCGCCGGGCTGGACGCGGGGGCCGACGACTACCTCGTCAAGCCCTTCAGCCTGACCGTGCTGCTGGCCCGGCTCCGCGCCCATCTGCGCCGTCAGGTCGTCGCCACGCCGCCGCGGGAACCCGTCCAGCTGGCCGATCTCGTCCTCGACGTCGTGGCCCGACGCTGCACGCTGCACGACGAGGACATCGACCTGCGTCCCAAGGAGTTCGACCTGCTCGCCGTCCTGGCCCGGCACGCAGGGGAGGCCGTCTCCCGGGAAACCCTGATGGCCGAGGTCTGGGACGAGAACTGGTTCGGCTCCACCAAGACCCTCGACGTCACCATGGCCGGCCTGCGCCGCCGCCTCGCGCAGGCCGCCAGCGCCTCGGTCCACCCCGGCAGCCTGCCCCGCATCACCACCCTGCGCGGGCACGGCTACCGCCTGGAAATCTGACGGGGCGCCGCGGCGGGGCAGCAGCGAGCAGGCCGCCGGTCTTCCCGGCCGCCGCTCATCGGGTTCAGCCCGCGTTGGGCCGGGCGAGGCCGTGGTCGTAGGCGAAGATCACGGCCTGGATCCGGTCGCGGGCTCCGATCTTGGCCAGGACGCGGCCGACGTGGGTCTTGACGGTCGACTCGGAGAGCACGAACCGGGCGGCGATCTCGCCATTGGTCCAGCCCTTGCCTACGGCGACGAGGATCTCCCGCTCGCGGTCGGTGAGGGAGCCGAGCCTCGGGTCCTCAGCGGCGTCACCCCGGTGGGCGGGGACGTACTGAGTGAACTCGTCCAAGAGGCGGCGGGTGAGGGCGGGCGCGATCACGGCGTCGCCTGAGGCGACGGCGCGGATCCCCGCGAGGAGCTCCTCGGGGCGCGCGTCCTTGAGGAGGAAACCGCTGGCCCCGGCCCGGATCGCGGCGTGGACGTACTCGTCGAGGTCGAACGTCGTGAGCACGAGGACGCGTGAGCGGCCGCCGGCGGCGACGATGCGGCGGGTGGCCTCGATGCCGTCCATGCCGGGCATGCGGACGTCCATCAGGACGACGTCCGGGCGCAGTTCGGCGGCCTTGCGGACGGCTTCCGCGCCGTGGGCGGCCTCCCCGACGACGTCGGTCTCGGGGACGGAGTCCAGGAGCAGGTGGAAGCCGTAGCGTTGCAGCGGCTGGTCGTCCACGATGAGGACGGTGGTCACCGGTCACCGCCCCGGGGCGTGAGGTCGAGGACGGCTTCGACGCCCCATCCTCCGCCGCCCGTCGGCCCCGCACTGACGGTTCCGCCGTACAGAGCGGCTCTTTCTCGCATGCCCACCAGGCCGTGCCCTTCCTCGTTCGGCGGTCCCGGCTGTGCGGCCGGGCCGGTGTCCTGGACCCGGATGCTCAGCCGGGTGCCCGTCACGGCGACCGCCAGGTGCACCCGGGCGTCGTCGGCGGCGTGTTTCATGGTGTTGGTGAGGGCTTCCTGGACGATCCGGTACACCGTCAACTGCACCCCGCCGTCCAGCGCCTCGACGTCGCCGGATGTCCGGTAGACGACTTCCAGTCCGGCGGCGCGCACCGTGGCGCACAGCGCGCCGATGTCCGCGATGCCGGGCTGCGGGCTGAGCTCGGGCCCGCCGACCGGGCCCTCCCCGGCCTCGCGCAGTACGCCGAGCACGCGCCGCAGCTCGCCCAGGGCCTGTCGGCCGGTGTCGCCGATGAGCCGCAGCGCCTCCTTGCCCCGTTCGGGGGCAACGTCGGTGGCGTAGGCGCCGGCGTCGGCGAGTGTGATGATGACGGACAGGTTGTGGCCGACGATGTCGTGCATCTCGCGAGCGACCCGGGTGCGTTCGGTGGCCGTGGCCAACCTGCTGCGCTGGTCGCGCTCGATTTCCAGCCGGGCGGCCCGCTCTCGTAGTCCGGCGAGCTGGGCTCGGCGGATTCGGACCATGAGGCCGAGCGCGAGGGCCGCCGTGGCCGTGCTCAGCAGGAAGAACAGAGCGTCCCACACGGACACGGCCGAGGACGCGCGGAACGCGACCAGCAGCATGGCCCCGGCCATGACCGCACCGGCCCACGGCAGCAGCCGCAGCCGACCGTGCAAGGCCATGCTGTACAGGGCGATGAAGAGGGCGACGTCTGCGCGCAGCGCCGCGCCCAGGGACCATTGGAGGACGAACACCGAGGCTACGACGCCGAAGGCCGCCATGGGCTTGCGTCGCCGCCATAGCAGGGGCAGTACCAGTCCCGCTTGCAGTGCCAGCATTCCCGCGACGGGCAGCTCGGTGAAGGCGAGCCGGAAGCGGCGCGGGCCGTCGCCGTCGTCCACACTGCCGCGCAGCAGGTCGGGCAGGCAGAACATCAGGAAGACCACGATCACGACCGCGGTGTCCAGCACCCACGGATGTGTCCGGTCGGCCTGCCTCAACCGCTGGCCGCCCCGGGAGAGCCGGGCGACCAGCGCTCCCATCCCGCTGATGTCATCGGTGGTCACGGACGTCACCTGTCCATGGTGCGGGCGTCAGACGTCGGTGCGCGCGAGCCGGTACGCCGCGCCGCCCAGGGCAAGCGCCGTCCAGCACAGGAAGACCATCAGCCCAGCGCCCGGCGACAGGGTCGTCGAGTCGTGGGTCAGCGCGAACATCGACTCACCGGCGTTGGACGGCAGGTAGGGGCCGATGTCGTCCCGCCAGGAACTCGGCAGCAGGGAGATCAGCCCCGGGATCAGCATCAGGGCGGCGACCAGCACCGAGATGCCCCCGGCCACGGACCGCAGCAGCGCGCCCAGGGCGACGCCGATCACCCCGACCAGGCCGAGGTAGAGACCGGCGCCCAGCAGACTCCGCGGTACACCAGCGTGCGAAAGGCCCATCGCCGCGGGCGTACCCGAGACGATCCCACTCCCGAACAGGAAGGCGACGAACCCACCCACCGTCCCTACGGCCAGTGCGACCAGCCCGAACACGGCCGCCTTCGACCACAGCACGGGCAGCCGGCGGGGGACCGCCGCGAGGGTGGAACGGATCATGCCGGTCGAGTACTCTCCCGCCGTGACCAGCACGCCGAGCACGCCCAGGGCGAGCTGGGCGAAGTTCGTGCCGAAGAGGGACAGGCTGACGGCCGTCGAATCGGCGAAGTCCCGGTCCATGTGACCGGAGTCGATCCCCGACTTGTAGCGGCTCGCGGAGATTAGGCCGAAGGCCACGAGGAACAGCGAGCCGAGGCCCAGGGTGATCCAGGTCGAGCGCAAAGACCACAGTTTGGCCCACTCGGAGGCGAGCACGCGCCGTCCCGTCACCCGGTAGGCGGGGCAGGCGGGAGTGGTCCGGGGTTCCTCCGCGGTTGCGGTGAGGGTGCTCATGCGGGCCTCCCGAGGGTGTCGATGCCGGTCGTGGTGCCGTGGTACTCCACGGCATCCCTGGTCAGGTCCATGAACGCCTCCTCCAGCGACACGCTTCGCGCGCTCAGCTCGAACAGCGCGATGCCGTGCTCGGCGGCCCGCAGCCCGATCTCCCGGGCAGTCAGCCCCGTCACCTGCAACTCCTCGGAACCGATCCGGCCGGTGACATCGACGTCCGGCCCGGCGAGCACGTCCCGCAGCCGTGCCGGATCCTGGGTGACGACCTTCACCGTGTCCCCGCCGGCCTCGCGGATCAGGTCCGCCACGGTCGTGTCGGCCAGCAGCCGCCCGCGTCCCACGATGATCAGGTGGTCCGCGACCAGGGCCATCTCGCTCATCAGGTGGGAGGACACGAACACCGTCCGGCCCTCGTCGGCGAGCCCTTTCAGGAGGTTGCGGATCCAGAGCACTCCTTCCGGGTCCAGCCCGTTGACCGGCTCATCGAGCATCACCGTCTGCGGATCGCCCAGCAGCGCCGCCGCGATGCCCAGCCGCTGGCCCATCCCGAGGGAGAAGGCACCGGCCCGCTTCTTCGCCACACTGTCGAGCCCGGCAAGGGCGATGACCTCGTCGACCCGGCTGCCGGGAATGCCGTGGGTCAGCGCCAGCGCCCTGAGGTGGTTGTACGCCGAGCGGCCCGGGTGGATCGACTTGGCCTCCAGTAGGGCGCCGACCTCCTGCAGCGGGGCCTGGTGGCGGGCGTAGTGGTGGCCGTTCACGGTGACGGAGCCGCTGGTCGGGGCGTCGAGGCCGACGATCATGCGCATGGTCGTGGACTTGCCCGCGCCGTTGGGCCCCAGGAAGCCGGTCACCGTGCCGGGCTTCACCACGAAGTCCAGCCCGTCGACGGCCGTCTTCTCGCCGTACCTCTTGGTCAACCGCCGTGCGTCGATCATTCGCGTTCTCCCTGTCGGGCTCCGGCGTCCGTCACTTCGGATGCCTCACCGGCAACGCTAGGCGCCGAATCACCCGGATCCGGTGGTACCGGGAGGCTGAACCGCGGCGGGCGCGTGGTACCGCGGTACTACGTGGCCACCTGCGCTGCGTTCCGTGTTCGTCAGCCCCACGGCCGTCACAGCAGGCGTCCTCCCAGCGCCTGCGGCGCACCGGGCCCGCTCTCGACCAGGCTCTCGCCGTCCGACGCGGCGTCGGCCGGTACCCGCGTGTCATAGAGGCAGGCGGGACCAGCGGGACCAGCGCTCGCGCTGGGCCACCACTCACCAGGCGCCGCCATGGACCGGCATAGACGCCCCTGGACGGTTTCTACGGGACACCACCGAACACCCTCATCTCGCACGGACGCCCCTCCGAGGGGGGACGCTGGATACCGTCCTGACCAGGTTGAAGACCTCCCGGGCGGTATATCGCCTTTCGGGCGGCGGGAGGTCTCACGCGGGCCGGTCCGGGCGGATGAGGAGCAGTGCGCGGTCGTCGGGGTAGTCGGCGCCGGGCTGGTGGTTGAGGAACAGCCGGCACAGGTCGTGCACGTTCATGCCGACGCCCCGGCGGGCCGTTTCGGTGAGCCGGTCCAGACCGGTGTCCAGGGGCTCTCGGCGGCGTTCGATCAGGCCGTCGGTGTAGAGCAGGACCGCCTCTCCCTCGGCCAGGGTGGTTCGGCCCTGACGGTAGCGGGCGCCGGGAACGGGCCCCACGGGCGGGGAGACGGGGCCGTCGAGGTAGCGGCTGACGCCGTCGGGGCGGATCACGAGCGGCGGGGGGTGGCCGGCCTTGATGTAGGTCAGGGCGCGGGTGGGCCGGTGGTAGAGCAGATACGCGGCGGTCGCCATCTGGCCCCGGTGGTAGAGGTGCAGATATTCGTTCAGCTCGGACAGCACCGCTTCCGGGCGGGTGCCGCAGCGCAGCACGATGCCGCGCAGTGCGGCGATGACCTGTGCCATGACGGCCGCCTGGGGCAGGCCGTGGCCGGCGACGTCACCGATCGACAGGCCGATGTGCTCCTCGTCGAGGTTGTACAGGTCGTACCAGTCGCCGCCGACCATGATCATGTCGCTGCCGGGCGCGTAGCATGTGGCCGCCTCCAGGCCGGGGACGTCCGGCAGTTGGGGCAGGAGGCTGAGCTGGAGGCGTTCGGCGACGCGGTGTTCGTGCTCGTACAGCCCGGCGCGGCGCACCGCCTGGGCGATCTGCTGGGCCACAGCGGTCAGATGCTCGGACTCCGGCGCCCCGGCCGCCCCGGGGTGCACGGTCAGGGAGCCCAGCACGACACCGTCGGCCTCCAGCGCGATCCGTACCGCTGCGCCGGGCGCGGGCTGCGCGGCGTCCCAGGGCCGGTCGAGGTCCGTCCAGGCGGTTTCCGCCAGTAACAGCAGGTCCTCACCTGGTTCCAGGGTGGGCACGAGGCGCTTCGAGTGCAGTTCCAGGGTCACTCCGGCGGCCTCCAGCACCCGCGCGGCCGTGGTCGCCACCGCCTCCGCGACCTGGGCGAGGGTCGCGGACGACGCCAGCGCGGCTGTCAGCTCGTACAGGCGTTGCAGCCGGGCGCGGGCGGCCTGCTCGGCGAGCAGCAGTTCCTCGCGCTGGGCCTCCGCCGTACGCCGGATGGCGATTTCCCGGTTGAGTGCGCTGACCTGCCGGCTGAGGACGACGAACCGGTCGGCGTGGTCGAGGCGCTGCAGGTTCAGCTGCACCGCCGCGTCCGGGCCCTGCCACCAGGTGGCGCGGACGCCGTGGCAGCGGAACCGCACCCTGCTGCCGTCGCCGTCCTTCAGGACGAGGGCGCCCGGCAGCGGACTGCCGCTGCGCAGCCAGTTGCCCATGTGCGTCCGCAGGACGGTGGCGTCGTCCTGGACGAGGGCGTACAGGCTGACGCCCGCGCACAGCTGAGGGATCGAGGTGGCGGCGGCCGGATTGGCGGCCAGGATCGTGCCGTTCCCCGCGCACAGGATGACGGGGTGGGGCAGGGGTCTGGTAATGGCCTCGAACAGGCCCGGGTTCACGCAGGTACCGTACCGGCGTCCGGGCCGCCGGCGGGCAGTTCCGCATCGCCGAAGTACTCGCGTCCCGTCACCGGTCCGGCGCCGGGGACCAGGTGGACGACGACACGGCAGCCGGCGTCGCCGCGGGCGATGGTCTCCCGCAGTTCCACGCTGGCGTAACCGAGATTGCGGGCGGCGACGGTCCCGAAGACGTTCGAGGTCATCATGCACATCGACTCGCGGCCCAGCACCTTCTCGGCGAACGGACAGGCCCGGTTGCCCAGCACGATCCTGGTGTCGTCCTGCTCGATGACGAAAAAGTCTCCCTTGATCCGCCGCTTGAGGTCCACCAGCCCTTCCGCGACCTGCTCCCGGGTCAGCCGGTCCACGCCGAGCGCCTTGAGGTACATCTCGTCGATCTGCGTTCCCACCGCCTGACCCACCAGGCTGATGTAGCCGGACGCCTCCTCCAGGCCGATCACCGACTCCAGCGAGGTCGCCAACTCCCTCACCAGCGTCCGCAGGAAGACATCGCGGTCCAGATCGATCTTCACATCCACCGGGTGACTCATGACGTCGACCCTCTCGTGTCACCACGCCCGTGCACCGTGCGATCGCCCGGCACCCCCCGATGACTCTAGAGACCCCGCGGCACCGGTGGCCACCTGCTCGGGCTTTCGGTGCCCGCTGGTGATGTGCTCGCTCTATGATGACAGCCGCGTCCGCAGGCCGGCGGCACGGACGGCCGGCCGCGGAGCGGGCCCGCACGGATCGCCTCCGCGAGGGCCGCGCGCGCCACGGCTTCGTACGCCGGTGGTATTCGGGAGGCCGGCAGGCGGGTAGTCGAGGGGTGATGGCATGGGCAGTTCCGGAGAGGCGGACGCTCCGGCGGCATCGCCGGCCCCGTCCACGGACGTACTGAGCGTGCGTCCGCTGGCGGACCGGCCAGGCTGGGAAGCGGTCGGCGAGATCAGCCTGATCACCCGCCCGGCCTGGGAACAGCTGATGCACCTGCTTGTCCTGAGCGATGAAGAGGCGTGCCACTTGGAGCTTTCCGCGGTCACCTTCGTCGATGTCGCCGGCGTCTCGGCCCTGGCCGTGGCCGCCCTGGGCCTTCCGGAGGGGCGACGCGTCACGGTCGAACAGCCGCCCGCCGCCCTGCGGCGCGTGCTGGCCATGTTCTGGCCGGACCTGCCCGCCGTCGAGGTGGTGGCCTGATGACCACCCCGACCGCCGACCCCTTCGTCCATCCCGCCTTGTTCTACCGAGGCGAGGAGGAGTACCTGCACGGCACCGTGCCCTTCGTCCGCGACGGTCTGAGGGCCGGAGAACCGGTGGCCGTCGCCGTACCCGGGCCGAACCTGGCGGTCCTCAGGGCGGCTCTGGGCGAAGACGCCGCGGACGTGAGCTTCCTCGACATGACCGAGGCGGGCCGCAACCCCGGACGGATCATCCCCAAGGTGCTGCACGCCTTCGCCGACGCGCACCCCGGGACGCGGGTGCGGATCGTCGGCGAGCCGATCTGGGCCGGCCGCACCAGCGTGGAGTACCCGGCGTGCGTCCAGCACGAGGCACTGATCAACCCGGCCTTCCGGGGCCGGGACGTCACCATTCTCTGCCCGTACGACGCCGGCCGCCTCGACGAGCGGGTGCTCGCCGACGCGTGTGCCACCCATCCCGTCGTCATCTCCGGGGGCACGGAGCGGCGCAGCCCCGGCTACGCCCCCGAGCAGATGATCGCCCGCTACAACCAGCCTCTGCCGCACCCGGCGCAGGCCGACGAACTCGTCTTCGACGCCGACGGGCTGCCGGGTGCCCGCCGCTTCGCGGTCGAGCGGGCCGCGCGGTTCGGCCTGTCCGGCATCCGCGTGGAGGACGTGAACCTGATCGTCGCCGAGCTGACCACCAACAGCGTCGTGCACGGCGGGGGTTCGGGCGGCCTACGGATCTGGTCCGACGGCGGCCAGGTGGTGTGCGAGGTCCGCGACCGCGGCCACCTGAGCGACCCGCTGGCCGGCCGCCGGCCGGCCGAACGGGGCCGGCTGGGCGGCCGGGGCCTGCTGATGGTGCACTACCTCGCCGACCTCGTACGCATCCACACCGACCCCGACGGCACGGCCGTCCGCTGCTACATCGGCCTCGGCTGAACGCGCGCCTCAGCGTGACGGCACGGCGGTGGCGGCGCCGGTTCCGGTAAGGTCTGCGCCCGCACGCGGCACCGCAGCCGCACCGGCGGCGGTGTCAGGCGGAGGTTTCGGTGCCGGTGCGGGCGTTGTCCGCGGGTTCGTCGCGGGGCTGGCCGGCCAGCGCGTCGGCGACCGTCGCGTGGATCGGCAGCAGCTGGGAGATGCCGGTCATGGTGATCATCCGCATCAGGCGGTCGGGGACGCTGGCCAGGCTGAGCGAGCCGCCCGCCCCGTGGGCCGCGTGCAGGAGGCCGATGAGGGTGCTGAGCCCTGTCGAGTCGAAGAAGTCGACATGTGTCAGGTCGAGGACGAGATGCGGGCCGGCCTGTTCTTCGAGGACGGGCAGGGCGTGCGCGCGCAGGGTGGACGACGTGTGCAGGTCCACGTCTCCGGTGACGGCGATGACGGTGACGCGTGCGCTGGGGTGCCGGACGGTCACATGGAGGGTATCGGTCACGTCGGTCATCACTCCTGGCCGGGATGCTTGGGTGCGGCGATGGTAGGGACGGTGGCGTCGGGCGCGGCGGGGACGGACAGGGCCAGCAGGGCGACGTCGTCGCTTGCCTCGTCGGGCAGGGAGGACAGCAGGGTGATGGCGTCCTCGACCAGGGCGGAGGCGCTGAGGGCGCCGGTGCGCCGGTGGAGGAAGCCGGTCAGTCCTTCTTCGCCGAGCATGACCCCTTGGGCGGTACGGGCCTCGGTCAGTCCGTCAGTGTAGAGAAAGAGAGCCTCGCCGCGGTCGAGGGTGAAGGCGGTCCGCGAAAAGGCGGCCTGCCGGAAGGCTCCTACCAGCATGCCCGCGGCGGGCCGTACGGCCTTCACCCAGGCCGCGCCGGAGCCGTCGGCCCGCAGGTGGTAGGCCGGCGGGTGACCGCCGGTGGCCACCGTGACGGTGAACCCGCCCCCCTCGCGCGGGGTCAGGACACCGTGGACCGCGGTGCAGAAACGGCTGCCCGCGGTGACGTCGTCGAGCAGAGCCGTGTTGAGCGCCCTGAGCACGACGACGGGATCGGGGTCGATCT
Organism: Streptomyces sp. NPDC015171; assembly: GCF_043079545.1. Taxonomy (NCBI): domain Bacteria; kingdom Bacillati; phylum Actinomycetota; class Actinomycetes; order Kitasatosporales; family Streptomycetaceae; genus Streptomyces; species Streptomyces sp. NPDC015171. The sequence continues at coordinate 615,915 of NZ_JBIBUO010000002.1, read as the reverse complement.
GCGCCGCCGCGCGCAGGGTGTGGCGGGCCAGGGCGGTGACGGCGGCCGCCTCGACGCCCTTGCCGCACACGTCTCCTATGAAGAACGCCCACCGTTCGCTGTCCAGGGGGAAGACGTCGTAGAAGTCGCCGCCCACCTGATGCGCGGAGGCGGTGCGGTAGTGGCAGGCCAGCTCCAGCCCGGGGACGGCCGGAAGAGCCGGGGGCAGCAGGAGGCGCTGCAGGGTCGACGCGAACGCGGCGACGGCCGCCCTGTCCTGCTCCGCCTGCTCGCGGGCCGCCCGCTCCGCCTCGGCACGCAGGCGCTCCGCCTCGGCCTGCCGGCGCTCGGACTCGCGGCGCTCCTGTTCCTGACGCAGCGCCCGGAGCGCGGACAGGCGCAGTTCCAGCTCGTCCATCACGATCGCGGCGAGGTCGGCGAGGGTGGCGGTGTCGTCCTCGCTGATCGAGCGGGGCCGGGTGTCGAGGACGTTGACCGTGCCCAGCCGGTGGCCGTCGCGGGTGATGATCGGGGCCGCGGCGTAGAACCGCACGCCCATCTCACCGGCGACGAGCGGGTTCTCCGAGGCGACGGGATCGAGCAGGGTGTCGGGGATCACCAGGGTGTCGTCGCGCAGGATGGCCGAGCCGCACAGCCCCGGATCCCGGCCGATCTCCTTGACCCCTTCCAGCCCGTGGGCGGCCTTGAACCAGATGCGGTCGGTGTCCACGATGGTCACCGTGGCCACGGGTACGTCGAAGAGGCGGGCGGCCAGAGCCGCCACCCGGTCGAAGGCGCCGTCGGGCGGTGTGTCCAGGATGTCGTAGCGGCGCACCGCCGCTATCCGGGCCTGCTCGACCTGGCCGTCCGGCACCGGCTGCGGGCGCCGCCCGGGGGCCGGGCCGCCGGCCGGCGCCTGCCGGGCCATCGCGTTCTCTGTGCTGGTCACCGCGGCGGCGCCTCGTCAGGGGCCACTTCGTGGACGGTGGTCAGACTGGTGAGGCCCGAGACGGCGAGGACGGGTCCCAGCAGCGCGGTGGTGATGAGTTCCAGCCGCTCGGCGTGGGCGAAGAGCACGCTCAGTCCGGCGCTGTCGAGGTACTCCACCGCGGTCAGGTCCAGGACGAGCGGTCCGGAGCCGGCGGCGAGGGCGTCGGCCAGGGAGCCGGCGTTGCTCATGTCGATCTCGCCGATGACCGCGAGCCGCGGAGTACCGTCCGCACTCCGACCGGGAGTGAGAGTGAGGGGGGTGGGCATCAGGCGATCCTCATCTGCATGTCTACGGTGGTGCCGGACGGGCCGGGGGTGATGGTGACCTGCTGCATCATGGCCCGCATGAGCGCCACGCCCCGGCCGCGGTGGGCGTTGAGCTCGGGCTGCGGGTCCTTCCACCGGCCGCTGTCGGCGACCGTCAGGCGCAGGTTGTCGACGAGGGCTTCGGCGCGCAGCCGCACCGTCTGCCCCGGGGCGTGCCGGTGGCCGTGCTCGATGGCGTTGGCGCACGCCTCCCCCGCGGCGACGAGCACGTTCTGCACGGTGTTCGAGGGCAGCTCGCACTGGGCGAGCCAGCTGCGCAACGCCTTGCGGACCGGCGCGAGTTGGGCGGACTCGGCCGGGAAGGACATGTCCAGCGGCGCCGGGTGGCGGTACAGCAGCAGGGCCACGTCGTCGTCGTAGCCTCCGGCCGGTGCGAGCCGCGACATCACCTCGGTGGCGAGGTCGTCGACGGGCACGTCGCGGCCCTCCTGCACGGCTTCGCTCGCCTGGTCTATGCCGGCGCTGAGCGGGCGCCGGCGGCGTTCGACGAGCCCGTCGGTGTAGAGCAGCAGGGTGGCCCGTGCGGGCAGGACGCACTCACCGTCCGGACGCTGCCGTCCGGGGCGTACGGCCAGGGGCAGGGACCGTCCCTCGTCCAGCAGCCGGGTGGTGCCGTCGGGGTGCGCGATGATGCCCGGCGGGTGCCCGGCGCTGGAGTAGGTCAGCCGGCCTGTCCCGGGGTCGAGGACACCGCAGAAGACGGTGGTGCACAAGGCACCGGGCACGCCCACGGCGAACTGGTCGAGCGCCATCAGCGTCCGGGAGGGGCTGGGAGTCTGCAGCATCAGCGCGCGGCAGGCGCTGCGCAGCTGCCCCATCACGCTGGCGGCTTCCAGGCCGCGGCCCACGCAGTCGCCGACGACGATGCCGATCCGGCCGTCCGGCAGGGTGACCGTGTCGTACCAGTCGCCTCCCACCTCCAGCGGGCGGGTGGCGGGCTCGTAGCGGACGGCGAAGCCGTCGGGGAGCCGGTCCGGGCCGAGGATGGCGCGTTGCAGCGCGATCGCGGTCTCGCGCTGCTGGTCGATCTGGTGGGCCCGCACCAGTCCCTGGGCCAGGTGTCCGGCCAGCAGCGACAGCAGCAGCTGGTCCTCCGGGGTGAAGGGCCGGTGTTCGCCCAGGTCGATCCAGAGGGCGAGCGGGCCGTCGGGGTGCTCCAGCAGGACACCGGCGCCGGTGTGCTCGCAGACGGGCGCGAGCGGGGCCCGGCCGCGCAGGCCCGCGAGCGCGGTGCGGCGCTCCGGGGGCAGATCCTCCCACCGCTGGTCGGTGTCCGTGGCCGTCAGCGCGGGCGCGTCGTGCCGGCCGAAGACGGCGGCCACCACACTGCGCGCCCGCCACAGGTCCCTCAGTTCGGCGAGGGCGGCGGACAACGCCTCGGGCAGACTCGCGGCCCGGGACAGGGAGGTGCTCAGCGCGGCCAGCGCCGTCTCGCGCTGGATGGCGTAGTGCTCGGCGGTGACGTCCCGGAACGTGCCGACGGTGACCCGGCGCCCGGTGTCGGGGTCCTCGGCCTTGTTGTAGGTGGCGGTCACCCACAGCCGGTGGCCGTCGCGGTGGGTCACCGGGATCGTGTAGGAGCCCTGGGACGATTCGAGCAGGCCGGCGAACGCGTCGCCGACCTGCCGGTGCGCGTCGGCGTCGGCGGTGGCGTCGGGCCACCAGGGGTGGACGGGTGCGTAGGGCAGGCCCTCCGGTCCGTAGCCGAGGATGTCGGTGAACGAGGAATTGATCTCCACGACCGCCCCGGCCTCGTCGCAGACGAAGAACGCCTCCTGCAAGGAGTCGATGAGTGCCGTCCGCCAACGGGCGTGATGGGTGCGCAGCCGGGCCAGTTCGACGTTCGCGCGCACCCGCGCCAGGAGCTCGGCGGCGGCGAACGGCTTGACCAGGTAGTCGTCGGCGCCCGCCTGCAAGCCCTCGATGGACGCCTCCTGCCCCGCGCGGGCCGACAGCAGCAGCACGGGTACCGAGGCCGTGCGCGCGTCACCGCGCAGCCTCGCCACCAGCTCCAGCCCGTCGAGCCGGGGCATCATCACATCGCTGACGACGAGGTCGGGGGCGTCACGGCGGGCGGACCGGAGGGCTTCCACCCCGTCGGCGACGGCGGTGACGTCGTAGCCCGCCCCGTCCAGCAGGCGCGTGAGGTACTCGCGCATGTCGGCGTTGTCGTCGGCCACCAGCACCCGGGCGTTGGCCGCGGGTCCCGGACTCCGCGAGGCGGCGCCGCTCACCGCGTCCCGGACCACCGTGCCGTCGGCCGGTCCGCCGGTACCGTCCTCGGGCAGCCAGCGCAGGGCCTCCTGGAGGTACGGTTCGGCGGTGCTGGAGGCGGCGGTGCTGCCCGCCGCGGACCCCGCGGTCCCGGCGGGCAGGTGACCGGTCCCGTACGGCAGCCGGATGGTGAACGCGGTGCCTTCTCCCTCGGTGCTCTCGGCGGTGATCACGCCGCCGTGCAGGGCGACGAGCTCCCGCACCAGGGCCAGCCCGATGCCGCTGCCCTCGTTCGAGCGGGAGCGGGCGTTCTCGATGCGGTGGAACCGCTCGAACAGCCGGGGCATCTCCGCCTCCGGCACACCGATGCCGGTGTCGGCGACCGTGACCACGGCGTGCCCGCCCTCGCCCCGCACGCTCACCTGGATGGCACCGTCGAAGGTGAACTTCAGCGCGTTGCTCAGCAGGTTGAGCACCACCTTCTCCCACATGCCGCGGTCGACGTGGACCGGCTCGTCCAGCGACGCGCACTCCACGCGGAAGGCGAGGCCGGCCTTCTCGACGGCCGAACGGAAGACGCTGGCCAGCTCGGCGGTCACCACACCCAGGTCGACCGGCTCGTAACGCGCCTGCATCCGGCCGGCCTCGATACGGGAGAAGTCCAGCAGCGTGTTGACCAGCTTGCCCATCCGCAGCCCGTTGCGGTGGATGACGTCGAGCTCCTGCCGCACCTGCTCGTCGGCGCCGGCGAGCCGGGCGCGCAGCTCCTCGACCGGCCCCATGATCAGGGTCAGCGGGGTCCGGAACTCATGGCTAATGTTGGAGAAGAAGGTGGTCTTGGCGCGGTCCAGTTCGGCCAGTTCCTCCGCCCGCCGCTGCTGCGCCTCGTAGTGCCGGGCGCTGCCGATACCGGACGCGATGTGTCCCGCGGCCAGCTCGATGAATCCCCGGTATCCCTGGTCCAGGACGCGGTAGCGGTTCAGGCTCACCACCAGGAAGCCGTACGGCTCGCTGCCCTGTTGCAGGAGCGGGACCACGAGTGCCTGGACGGGCGGTTCGGGCCAGTCTCCGCGGGGCAGGTCGGTGAAGGCGTCGCCGTCGAGCCGCACGACCACCGTCTCGCCTCTGGCCAGAGCCGCGGCGGGCCACACGCCGTCCGGGGCGTCGGCCGGGAGGACGGCCGGGGCGGCCGGGTGACCGGCGGGGATGCCGGTGGTCCCGGCCAGCCGGGCGTGCTTCCCGTCGAACAGGTAGGTCAGGCTGAACGGCAGGTCCCTCCGGTTGCGGTTCAGCTGCCGGTCGACGAAGGACAGCACCTCCTGCTCGGTACGGATGACACTCGGGTCCGATCCCAGGTCCCGCAGGGTGGTCATCCGCCGCTCGCCGATCACCCGTTCGGTGTCCTCGCTGACCACGCAGAGCATGCCGACCACGGCACCGGCGTCGTCCCGCAGCGGGCTGTAGGAGAACGTGTGGTACGTCTCCTCGCTGTAACCGGACCGCTCCAGGAACAGCAGCAGCCCCTCGTCCCAGGTGGCCTCGCCGGTGCTGAGCACGGCCTCGATACGCGGGCCGATGTCGTGCCAGATCTCCGCCCACACCTCGTTCGCGGGACGCCCCAGCGCCCACGGGTACTTCCGGCCCAGCGTGTCCCGCCGGTAGGCGGCGTTGCAGAAGAAGGTCTGCTGCTCGCCCCAGGCCATCCACATGGGGAACCGGGAGGACAGCAGGATGCTGACCGCCGTCCGCAGGCTCTGCGGCCACTCCCGCGGCGGGCCGAGGGGCGTGGCCGCCCAGTCCACCTCGGCGAGGTCCCTGCCGACCTCGCGGTCGGCGGCGAACACATCGCCGTCGGCCGCCGTCGGCGGCCTGTGTTCAGCGTCGTCCGAACGCGCCACGCGACACCCTTCCATTCACGCCGGCCCACCCCTGAAGCCACCACGCGGAACTCCGCGCGAACCCGCCGCGCGCGTGGCGATGCCCGCCCCCTTCCCGGAACCACCACCCCGCATGCGGGAGCCCCCCGCATGCCCCCCGCACGACTGACGGACCCTCCGGTCCGCCACGGTTCGCGCAGGCACTGCGAACATACGCGCCCGGTGGCGATTCCTAGGATAATCCAGCCGGATGGCGTGCCTCGGCCGTCAGGGCGGCTGCCCGGGCCGGGGACGACGCGGAGTGCCGTGCGCCGCCTGAGAGTTCCTGCCGCGCGGAAGGTCACCAGGACGATCCGCGGGCCCGGCACGGTGACATGGAGCCGGGGGCACACCGCTCGCGGCGGCTCAGGCTGCCGGCCGGGGCCTCGGCGGTCACGCGGAACGCTCCAGGGCCGCACGCCAGACCGGGCTGTCGACGTAGTGGTTGTCGAAGCGTTCCGAGGACTCGGCGATCTCCTTCGGGTCCGCCTCGCCGCGCATCACCCGGCCGAGCAGGCGCAGGTAGTCGAACCGGCCCATACCGGGGGTGAAGACGAACAGGACGTCCGCCTCGCAGCCCGGGGCGGCTGCGAAGGCGTGCGGCGTGCGGGGCGGCACGACGAGGAAGTCTCCTGCCTTCAGGACGGTGACCTCCTCTCCCACCAGGACCTGCAAGGCTCCGCTGATGACGAAGAAGAGTTCCGATGCCCGGGTGTGGAAGTGGGCGGGCGCCCCTGCCCCGCCCTTGGCGAAGGCGGATCGGTAGCTCGTGCAGTCCTCCGAGTCGGCCAGCAGGGTCATCACGCTGCTCGGGTCGGCACAGGTCTCGGCATCCGCGTGGCGGGTCAGCACCGCCTCCAGCGGGGTCGTCGTCGCGGGCATGGCGGGTGTTGCCTCGTTCATGGGGGGTGCTCCTGGGTGTGAGGGCGGGAGGGGGACGGGACCGGGGCGGGGTGTGTCAGCCGCCCAGGGTGATCAGGGCCGCGATCGCCGGGCCGAAGGCGCCGCCCAGCTGGTAGCAGAGGTTGAACAGGCCGATCGCTGTGGGGCGCTGAGCGGCCGGCGCGGCCTGGGTGGCGTACACCGCGAGCGTCGCCTGGCCCGCGCTCGTCGTGAACACGGCCAGCGTCGCGACCAGCAGGAGCAGCGGCGCCCAGGGCGTCAGCACGGCGGTGAGCGGGGCCAGCGCTCCGACCGTGAGCAGGATCGCCAGGACCCGCGGGCGGCCCAGCCGGGCCGAGGCCGCGGCCAGCACCATGGAGAGCACGGAGCCCGCGAGGAGGGCGACCAGTTGGCCGGTGCCGATCGTGGAGGTCGACCAGTCGGTACGGTCGCGCAGCAGCTGCGGGATGGTGAAGAGCAGCGTGAAGTACGAGGTCGCGAAGGTGCAGGCGAGCAGGGCCGAGAGGGCGAACGCCCGGGTGCGCAGCAGCGCCGCGGGGACGAAGCCCGTGGGGTTGGACCGGATGTGCAGGGCCAGTAGCGCGGTCGCCGTCAGCGAGGCGGCCACCGCCGGGAGCGGGTAGCGCGGGATGAGTACCAGGGCCGTCGCCGTCAGGACCAGCAGGGCGGCGCCCCGGCCGTCGAAGGGGGTGGCATGCTTGGGTGCGGACAGGTCGGCGCGGCGCATGACTGCCGGCAGGGCCAGCAGGGCGACCGCCCCGACGGCGAGGGACGCCCGCCAGGAGGCCGTGCCCGCGATCGCCGAGCCGAGGAGCGGTCCGACCGCGCCCAGGATCCCGAAGCCCGCCGTGATCGCCCCCATGCGGCGGACCGATCCCGCCAGGCTCATCGCCGAGGTGACCAGGCCCGCGCCGCCCACCGCCTGGGCCGCCCGGCCTGCCATGGCCAGCGGCAGCCAGGGGGCCGCGGCGACGACCGCGGTGCCGGCCACGATCAGGGCCGCGCTCAGCCGGAGCGTGCTGCCCAGGCCGCGGCGGCGCAGCAGGCCCGCCATCAGCGGGGTGCCGACGGCCATGGCCCAGGCGAAGACCGTGACGAGCCAGGTCGCCGTGGCCGTGCGGATGCCGAGCGAGCCGGCCATGTCGGGCAGGATCAGGACCGGGCTGTTGGCGCTTGCGGCGACCGGGGCGGCCAGTAACGCCAGCCATATGGAGGGGACATGGCGCGAAGCCGTGGCGGCGGGCGCGGCGGCGGGGGCCGGTGTCCGCGCGGCGGATCGGGGGCGGGCGAGCAGGGACATGGAAGGCTCCGGAAGGTGCGGGGGTCGGCGCGGGGGCTCAGGGAAGGCAGGGAGGCGGGTCAGGCGGTCCGAGCGGCTCGGGCGGCTCGGGCGGCTCGGGCGGCTCAGACCGTGGTGACGACCTCGTCGTAGGCGAGCCGCGGCGAGCGCGGGAACCAGGCGTCCGCTCCGGGGCGGCCGATGTTGACGACCATCAGGGGCGTGTGGTCGTCGTCCAGGAACTCCTTCCGCACACCCGGGAGGTCGAAGCCGGTCATCGGCCCCGCGGCCAGCCCCGCCGCGCGCACGCCGAGGATGAAGTACGCCGCCTGGAGCGCCGCGTTGAGCAGGGCGGACTCCTCGCGGACCGGGCGGTCGGCGAAGAAGAGGTCCTTGGCCTGCGGGAAGTGCGGGAGCAGCGCGGGGAGTTCCTCGTGGAACTCGTTGTCGGCGGCGAGGACCGCGATCAGCGGCGCGGCCGCGGTCTTGCGCCGGTTCCCCTCGTCCATGAGGTGTGCGAGCCGCTCGCGGGCCGCGTCGGAGCGGACCAGGACCACCCGCAGCGGCGACTGGTTGTAGGCGGTCGGGGCGTACTTGACGAGGTCGTAGATCGCCCGGACCTGCTCATCGGTCACCGGCTCGGCGGTGAAGGTGTTGGCGGTGCGGGCCTGGCGGAAGAGGAGGTCCTGAGCGGCGGGGTGGAGAGCGAGCGCGGACATGGGGTGCTCCTGTCGTTCAGTCTTGATAATCTCAACGTTGAAATAAAAGCGCGGAACTCCTTCAACGTCAAGTGTCTTAACGTTGAGAGGATGTCCATCGAGAGGAGTGACGCTGATGAGCGATGCCGTGGACGCGATCATCGGGCAGTGGGCCGCGGAACGACCCGACGTGGTGGAGGACCTCTGGCCGGTGCAGCTCTTCGGGCGGATCCAGCGGCTGGCCCGGGTGGTCGACAAGTCCGCACGGGCCGCGGCCGCCGCACACGGCGTGGAGCACGGCGAGTTCGACGTACTCACCACACTGCAGCGCTCCGGGCCGCCCTACACCCTCACCGCCGGGGCCTTCCTCAAGGCATCCATGGTGACCTCCGGCGCGATCACCAACCGCATCGACAAGATGGAGGCGAAGGGCCTGGTCGAGCGGGTCCGTGACGGCGACGACCGGCGCACCGTCAAGATCCGCCTCACCGAACACGGACACGAGGTCACCCGGGCCGCCTTCGGCGACCACCTGGCGAACTACGCACGGCTGCTCGCCGGCGTGGACCGCGCCCTGGTCGACAGGACCGCCGAGGGCCTGCGCCAGGTGCTGGAGACCCTCGGCGACACCAGCATCGAGTGACGACCGCCCGGCAGACCGGGGGCGGCACGCCCTGAGCCGGACGGGCCGGCCGCCGCACCCCGGCCGTGCGCCGCCGGTCCACCGCGAGCGAGGCCGTCGCGGCATCCCGTACCTGCCGGCACCGCTGGATCGCCTTGAGGTTCGTCATGCCCCAGACCTTCCACGGGACCGCTCACCGCGGGCTCACCGTGCGCTCACCGCGCTCACCGGTGCGCGGCCACCGCCTCGAGGACGGACTCCACGGCCCTCTCGGACAACCCCAGCATGCGCAGCACCTCCGGGGCGTGCGCCCCGACCGTGTCAGCGACCTCGGCGGCACGCCGGTAGTACTCGCGTGCCTCCGCGTGGCGGCTCCGGGCCGCGGCTACGCGGCCGAGGCCGACGAGCGTACGCACCCGGGGCCCCAGGCTCTTGATCCAGTGCGGATCGACCCGCTCCAGCGCCTCGCTGTAGAGCCGTTCCGCCTCTGCCAGGTCGCCCTTCTCGAGGGCGATGTCGCCGAGCCCGCGCAGCGCACCCGCCAGATAGGTCGAGCTGCCTGCGCGGCGGGCGAGCGCGGCAGCGCTCGCATACGCGTCACGGGCCCCCGCCGCGTCGTCCCCGGCGAGCTGATCGCCCCGGTTGACCAGCAGGTCGGCGCTGTCCTCGAGGGCGCCGAGCCGTTCCGTGAGCACCAAGGCCTCGTCGGTCAGCGCGACCGCCCGCGTCCGGTCGCCGCGCGCGCCGGCCACGCCGGCCAGCGCGTCCAGGGCCAGCGCGGTGCCCCAGCGGTCACCGAGCCGGCGGAATCCCTCCAGGGCCTGGCCGAAGGCGTCCTCGGCCGCCGCGGGTTCCCGCCGGCCGAGGTGCCCGAATCCCGCCACGTAGTGGGCGGCGGCCCGCGCCCACGGCTCGGGGCAGTCGCGCTGGGACGAGACGAGCGCGAACGCGCCCTGCGGGTCGGGTCCGTCCGCGTTCCGCATCATCCACAGCAGCAGGACGATCGGGTAGCGGCCCGGCCGGTCGCCGGGCCACGCGGCCGCCAGCGCCCTGCCGGCCGCCGCACGGTGCCGCTGCCACACCTGCCCCCCGGCATCGCCCGTCGCCGACGCCGCGCCGGCGAGCAGCACGCACGTCGCGTACTCCTCGCCGAGCCCTTCGGGCACCGCCTCGCCCACCGATGCGAGCAGTGCGACCGCCAGGGGGGCGACCGAGGCGGACGCGCCGCGGATCCACAGGTAGTTGAAGGCCGCGGCGAGCAACTCGAAGGCCGTCTCCGCTGCGGGCTCCTCGACCGCCCAGCGCATCGCCGCCAGGAGGTCACCGTGCTCGGCGGCGACCACGGGCAGCCACTCCAGCTGCTCGGCCCGCCGCAGATGCGGGTCGGCCGTCCGTACGAGCTCCAGCAGGCGCCGGGCGTGGGCACGCCGCACCGACTCCCGTTCGCCCGCCGCGTCGAGCCGTTCGGCACCGTACGCGCGGATCGTCTCCAGCATCCGGTAGCGGCCGCCCGCGACCTCCAGCAGCGACTTGTCGGTCAGCGCCTCCAGTGTCTCCTCGTCGGTGCCGCACACCCGGAGCGCGTCCTTGGCCGTCGCGCCCCCGACGAAGACCGTGAAGCGCCGCGCGGCCCGCTGCTCGGGTTCGGACAGCAGGTCCCAGCTCCACTCGACCACCGAGCGCAGCGTGCGGTGCCGCTCGTTGGCCGCGCGGTTGCCGCGCGCTCCGACGGCGAGCACGTCGTCGAGCCGCCCCGCCAGGTCGTCGATGTCCAGGGTGCGCGACCGCGCCGCCGCGAGCTCGATGGCCAGCGGCAGGTCGTCGAGCGCCGCGCAGATCTGCCGCACCGTCTCGGGGTCGGCGGTGAAGCCGCGCCGCACGGCACCGGCGCGCTCCGTGAACAGTCGTACGGCCGCGTCCTCGTCGAGCGGCCGTACGGGGAAGAGGTGCTCGCCGATGATGCCGAGCGGCTCCCGGCTCGTCGCCAGCACGCGCAGCCGCGGGCAGGTCGCCAGCAGCCGTGCCACCAGCCGGGCGACCTCGTCGGCAAGGTGCTCGCAGTTGTCCAGGACGAGCAGCAGCACCTGGTCGGACAGCGCCGCGATCAGACGATCGGCCGGCGCCCGCGCGCCGCCGTCCATCTGGAGCCCGTTCTCCCGCAGGCCGAGCGCGCCCAGCAGGACGTGCGGCAGGCCGGCGCCGTCGCGCAGCGGTGCCAGCTCCACGAAGCACACCTGGCCCGCGACGCCCCCGACCGCCGCGACACCCGCGACCTCGACCGACAGCCGGGTCTTGCCGACGCCGCCCGGCCCGAGGAGGGTGACCAGCCGAGCCGCCCGCAGCGCCTCGGCGACCTCCGTCACTTCATCGGCGCGTCCCACGAAACTCGTCAGCTGGGCGGGCGGGGCGGCGAGCGACGCCGCCGGATCGACGCTGAGCAGCTCCCGGTGCAGCGCCGTCAGTTCGGCCGAGGGGTCGGCGCCCAGCTCGTCGGCCAGGTGACGCCGGGTCTCCTCGAACACCACCAGCGCCTCGGCCTGCCCGCCCTCGGCGGACAGTGCCCGCATCAGCAGCACCGCCAGCCGTTCCCGGAGTGGATGGCGGCCGACCAGCTCGCGCAACTCCGGTACGACCGCCGTGTGTTCGCCGAGCCGCAGTCCCGATTCGATGCGGTCTTCGAGTGCCCCGAGCCGGCGCTCCTCCAGCCGCGCGGCGGCGGCCCGGGCGGTCTCGCTGTCGGGCAGGTCGGCCAGCGCCGGTCCCCGCCACAGCTCCAGCGCCTCGCGCAGCAGTACGACCGCCCGGCCGGCGTCGCCGTCGGCGAGCGCCGCACGGCCCTCCCCCGCCAGTCGCTCGAACCGGCAGGAGTCCACATCGTCCGGACGGACCACGATCCGGTAGCCCGCCCCGGCCCGTTCGATCGCGGCCCCGTCGCCCAGCGCGCCGCGGAGCCTGGACACCTGGGACTGCAGCGAATGCGCCGAAAGCGCCCCGGCGGGGTCGATCATGTCAGCCAGCCGGTCCGTCGAGACGACCTCGCCGGGGCGCGTCAGCAGCAGGGCCAGCAACGCCCGCCGGGCCGGACCGCCCAACGCGACCTCGCCACCGTCGCCGTGCCACGCCCGCGTCTCGCCGAGTATTCCGAACAGCATGCCGGCGATTATTCACCGGCACGAACGATCATGGTGCGATCGGGCCGAGGAAGGTCCCGCCCGAGACGTCGACGGTCTGTCCGGTCACCCAGCGGCCCTGGGGACCGGCCAGGAACGCGACGACGTCCGCGACGTCCTCCGGCTCGCCCAGCCGCCCCAGCGCGGTGATCGACTCCAGCCCGGCCACCACCTCGGGGATGGAGGTGTAGCCGGCGGTCATGTCGGTCCGCACGGCGCCCGGCGCGACCGTGTTCACCGTGATGCCGCGGCGGCCGAGTTCGTTGGCCAGCGACGGTGCCATCGACTCCAGCGCCGCTTTGCTGATCGTGTAGCCGATCTGGGTGGAGACCGCGAACCGGCTGGCCGTGGAGCCCATGTTGATGACGCGTCCACCGTCGTTCAGCAGTGGCATCGCGCGCTGGACCACGAAGAACGGGGTGGCGACGTTGACCGCCATCAGCCTGCCGAACTCCTCCTCGGTGACCTGGGATATCGGGTTGCCCGAGCTGATGCCCGCGTTGTTGACCAGGATGTCCAGCCCGGCTCCCGCGAGCCCCGCGGTCAGCTCCTCGAACAGCCGGTCCAGCGCGCCGTCCTCGCCGAACCGGGCCCGGATCAGGAACGCCCGGCCGCCCGCTTCTCCGATCGACCCCACGACCTCCTCGGCCGCCTTGTCGTTGCCGCCGTAGTGCACGGCGACCAGCGCGCCCTCGGCCGCAAGCCGCAGCGCGACCGCCCGGCCGATCCCCCGCGAGCCGCCGGTCACCAGTGCCGTCCTGCCGGTCAACGTGTTCATCGTCGCTCCCTATCGGATGGCCGGTCCGCAGCGGATCCGGCGATGACCCAACCATCACGGCGGGGGCTCACCGGAAGCTCACCGCGGGCTCACCGGGGTGCATCGAGGCCGGTCAGCCTGACGATGGGACCAACGTCGCCAGGCGCCCGGACCTCGCCCCGAGCCCGGGAGGGCAGCGGCTACGCAGCCCTGGGGCGACCGGATACAGTGCGCGCGTCGGCAGTCCGGCCACCTGAGGAGGAAAGCGTGTCCGCCACCAGCGAGGCCCGATCCGCGGACGGCGCGGGGCGTGCGACCCGGCCGAGCCGACTGCGCCGCCTGATGCGCTACCTCCCTCTGATCGCCCCCGTCCTGCTGTGGACCGTGCCCTGCTGGGTGCTGCTGCACGCCGGACAGCACTGGCCGCTCCCCGTGGCGCTGGGCGGCACCGCCCTGTTCGCCCTCGGACTGATCGCCATGCCGGTCGCGATGGCGCGCGGCCACGGCCGGCGGCAGCAGGACCGGGCGGCGATCGTCGGGGACACCCTCCTCGGGGCCGGCTGGGTCCTGTTCACCTGGTCCGTCCTGCTCGGCGTCCTGCTGCGCCTCGCCCTGACCGTGGGCGGCGTGGGCGACGGTCAGGACCGGGCCCGGATCGTCACCTGGGCGGTCCTCGGCGTGGCCGCCGTGCTGCTCGCCTGGGGGTACGCCGAGGCCCGCCGGGTGCCACGGGTGCGCCGGCTCGACGTGCGCCTCCCGCGCCTGGGGGCCGGGTTGGACGGCATGCGCGTCGTCCTCATCACCGACACCCACTACGGGCCGCTCGACCGCGCTCGCTGGTCGGCACGGGTGTGCGAGACGGTGAACACGCTGGAAGCCGACCTGGTCTGCCACACCGGTGACATCGCGGACGGCACGGCCGAACGCCGCCGCGCCCAGGCCGCCCCGCTCGGCACGGTGCGAGCCACCCGGGCCCGGGTCTACGTCACCGGAAACCACGAGTACTACAGCGAGGCCCAGGGCTGGGTCGATCTGATGGACGAGCTGGGCTGGGAGCCGCTGCGCAACCGCCACCTGCTGATCGAACGCGGCGGCGACACCCTCGTGGTCGCCGGCGTCGACGACGTCACCGCCGAATCCTCCGGCCTGGCAGGCCACCGCGCCCACCTCGACGGAGCCCTCAGCGGCGCCGACCCCGACCTGCCCGTCCTGCTCCTGGCCCACCAGCCCGCGTTCGTCGACCGGGCCGCGGCAGGCGGCGTCGACCTCCAGCTCTCGGGGCACACCCACGGCGGCCAGATCTGGCCCTTCCACCACCTCGTCCGCATCGACCAGCCCGCCCTCGCCGGCCTCAGCCGCCACGGCACCCGGACCCTCCTCTACACCAGCCGCGGCACCGGTTTCTGGGGCCCGCCGTTCCGCGTCTTCGCCCCGAGCGAGATCACCCTGCTCACCCTGCGCTCCCCGCAGCGGCCTCCCTCCCGATAGCGCGGAGCGGCCCTGACGTGCGTGCTGTCCCGGCCGGCGGATGCGGGCCGGGACAGCCCTGGTCACCTGGTGGCTCTGGCGGCATCCTCGATCAGCTGTGCGGTGATCTTCGGGTGACTGATCATCGCGACATGGGACGAGGTCGGCACTTCGACGACCTTGCGGAACTTCGCCCGGCTGTACATCCAGCGTTCGGCGGCGGGCGGGATCGCCTTGTCCCGGCCGGCGACCAGTCCCCACGACGGGATCGTCCGCCACGCGGCGGCCCGAGTGGGGTAGGTGAAGGAGTCCGCGTCGAAGGGCCGCTGGGTTGCCTGCAGCAGTCGGAACGTGGCGGTGGACACGTCGGCGGCGAAGGCCGCCTGGCCGTCTTCGCTCAGGTACAGGTCGGTTCCGGTGGTGCCGTCGGGCTTCGTGTAGGGGACGGGCACGCTCACGGGCAGGACCTCGCTGCCCGGGAACTTGTCGATCAGCTCGCCCTGGGTCTCGCCCACGTCGGGCACGAACGCCGCGATGTAGACCAACGCCTTGACGTTGGCCTTTCCGGCAGCCGCATTCGTGATGACGGTTCCCCCCATGGAATGGGCGACCAGCACGACCGGCCCGCTGACGGAGTCCAGCAGACTCCCGATGTACGGGGCGTCGGTGGGGATGCCCCTCAGCGGGTTCGACCCCGCGATCGTGGTGTAGCCCTTGCTCCCCAGCTCCCGGATGACTCCGTTCCAGCAGGACGAATCGGCGTAGCCGCCGTGGACCAGCACGATGGTCGGCTTGACGCCCCGCGCGGGGCGGGTGCCGGTCGCGGCCGTGGCGCCGGCCGGGGTGGGGAACGCGGCCGATGCCGCGGCGGCCGCGCCGGTGGCGATGACTCCGCGGCGGGTGAACGTGGGGCGGACGGACATGCGGATACTCCCGAGGTGGTGGGCGGAGCGGGGCGGGTACGGGGCGGGCACCGGTTCTCGTCCGGGCTGAAGGCGCCGCCCGGACGAGACGAGGGCGCGCGCGGGCGGAAGGCCGCCGGGTCGAGACGAGGGCGCGCGTGACCGCTAGGACCGGCCGGCCGGGCCCTCGGCGGCTTGCGCGATGACGGCGGCCACGACCGCCGGGCGGGAGACGTAGACGGCGTGGCTGCCCGGGGTTTCGGACACGGTCGCGCCGGCCCGCTCGGACATGGCCCGCTGCGCCGCCGGAGGGATCATCCGGTCGTCGGTGGCGACCAGGTACCAGGACGGCCTGGACCGCCAAGCCGGTTCGGAGACCGCCCCGCCGAGCGCTTCGACGCCCCACGGGACCTGGGAGTCGGCCATGAACGCGGCCTGCGCCTCGGGCACGTCGGCGGCGAACGATGCCGTGAACTTGGCCCGGTCCAGGAAGAGGAACCCGTCCCGGGGCGGCAGGATCGGCGGGACCGGAGCGCCGGGCGGCGGGTCGGCGATCAGGGAGCTGACCGACTCGCCCTTGTCCGGTGCGAACGCGGCGATGTAGGCGAGCGCGGCGACGCCCGGGTGGTTGCCGGCCTCGGTGATGACGACGCCGCCGTAGGAGTGGCCGACGAGCACGGCCGGACCGTCGAGCCCGTCGAGCACCTGGTGGGTGGCGGCGACGTCGCCGGCCAGCGACAGGGTCGGGTTCTGCACGACGGCCACCCGGTAGCCGCCGGCGGTGAGGTGGTCGTAGACGCCCTGCCAGCCCGACCCGTCCACGAACCCGCCGTGCACGAGGACGATGTTCCTGATGGCCGTCATGATCATGTCCCATCTGGAGAGACAGGCTCCATGCCTGTCCGACGTGTTCCATCCAAGCCGCGGGAGAGCGGGCGGAACACGCAGAGCAGCACGCAGAGTTGCGGGACCCGGCACCCACGCCGACGGCCATCAGGGCGCGGGGTGCCGGTCCGCCGTGGGAAGGCGGGTGTGTCTGGTCGGGTCCGCTTGGGCGGGTCAGGCTCCTGAGGGGGTGGCGAGGGCGGTCAGGTGTTCCTGGAGGTGGTTCAGGACCGAGTGGGCGGTGTGCGGGCCGTGATAGGTCGTTTCGTGGCGGAGGGCGCCTGTCAGGCGGCCGTCCGGGGTCATGGTGAGGCTCAGGGAGAGGGTCGCCGCCGCCGCGTCGGACGACTGGCGGGTGGCGTAGGTGAGGCGGGAGAAGTCCTGGTGCATGGGCAGGACGTCGGTGCGCAGGCCGTGCATCGGGAAGGCGTCGTCGCCCTGCGGGTCCAGGGCCCAGCCGGTCACGCCGTGCAGGCGCAGCTCCGCGTGCGCGAGGGCGTACCGGAAGAAGCCGTCGGTGCCGCTGCGGCCGAGGACGGTCTCGGCGAGCCGGCCGTAGGGCAGGTCTACGGCGGCCGCGGCCTCCCGGACGGCTTCGTGCGCGTGCCGCAGCATTCCGCGACCGCCGCCGTGGGAGAGGTCGAGGGGGATCTGGACCATGTTGGCGAAGTCGCCTATCGCGCTGTGGTGTTCGGGCCGCAGCCGGCCGTGGGAGGGCGTGGAGAGGATGAGCCGGTCGCGGCCGAAGTGGCGGCCGAGGGCGGTGGCGAACGCCGCGGCCAGCAGCGAGTACAGGCTGACGCGAGCGGCCCGGGCGGCGTGCAGGAGCTGCCCCGTGCGCCGGGCGGAGAGTTCGAACGGCTCCTCGTCGTAGCGGTGGCGCAGCGCCGGCGGGCCGGGGGTGCGGCCGGGCAGGAGGTCGCCGGAGCCGTACGCGCGCAGGAGTCGGGCCCGTTCGGTGAGGCGAAGGGCGCGTTCCTCGAGGGACCGCGGGGTGTTCTCGGCGCGGACGAGGTCGAGGTAGGAGAAGGCGGGCCGGGGCGCCGTGCCGTCCGCTTCGCCTGCGCCGCCTGCCCCACCCGCTCCGCCGGGCACGCGGCTGTTGTACGCGCCGGCGAGGTCGCGAAGGAACACGTGGTGGCTGGCCGCGTCGAAGACGAGGTGGTGGAAGCTGGTCAGCAGGATGTGGTGGTCGGGGGCCGCGCGCAGCAGGTCGGCCCGGCCCAGCCGTTCGGTGACCGGGAACGGGCGGGTGCTCAGGTCCACCAGTAACGCGGGCGGCACGTCCGGGAGTTCGGCCTCCTCCAGCGGGAGGGGCGTCTCGCTCAGGGTCTGCTGCGGGCGGACCACGCCGGCGATCAGGTCCCGGTCGCCGTCCAACCGCAGGCGCAGGGCGTCGTGATGGAGCGTGACCTCCGCGAAGGCGTCGCGGAGCGCGCCGGTGTCCAGGGGTCCCAGGAGCCGCAGCGCGGTGGAGCAGTCGAGGGAGACCGCCGAGGGGTACGGCCCGTCATAGCAGCGGTCCCACTCCCAGCACCATTCCTGGCGCGAGGAGAGGGGAAGGACCAGGGTCCGGGAGTGGTCGGTGGTCTTCGTCATGCACGTTCTCCAGGTCTGGCGCGGCGGGAGGGGTCACGGGCGGATCAGGGGCGGGGCAGAGGGTGCTTCAGGGGGCGGGCGGGGCAGCTGGACGTGGCACGGGGCGGCTCACGGGGACGGGGCCAGTTCCGTCAGGAAGTCGCCGTACCGCTCGGCGATCCTGGCGAGCCGTTCGCCGTCGTGGTAGCGGTGCTCGTACCAGAGGGCGCCGACCAGGGCTCCGTCGGCCAGGTCCAAGGTGGCGAAGAGGGTCCCGGCGCAGGCCAGCGCCTGTTCGCGGCTGTTGAAGGACGGCGGGGTGAACGGGGCCTGGATGTCGAGGGCGGTCGCGGCCAGTTCCGGGACGGGGAACGCGGGCGGGCGGTGCTGGTCGACGGGGAGCCAGCCGGTCACTCCGGTCAGCCGCAGTTCCACATGGGCCAGCGCGCTGCGGCAGTAGGCGCCGCCGTCCGAGGGGCGGGGCAGCACGCGGGAGGCGACCTCGGTGAACGGCAGGTCGACGTCGTGCGCGGCATCCCGCACCCGGTCGTGGACCGAGCGGAGGAAATCGGGCAGCGGGGCGGGTGCCGTGTCCAGTCGCGCCGACACCACGTTGCTGAACAGGCCGAGGGTCTCGTGCGCGGCCGGCGTGGTGCGGCCGTGGGTGTAGACGGAGCACACCAGCCGGTCCCGGTCGTACTCCGTGGCCACGGCGCGGGCCAGGGCCGCGAGGAGGACCGTGTGAAGGGTGACCCGTTCGGTCCGCGACCCGCGCAGCAGCCGTCGGGTCCGGTCGGCGGGGACGCCCAGCGGGACGGACCCGAACCGGGTGTCGCGGTCGACGGCGCCCGCGTCGCCGGGCAGCGGGTCGCCGGAGCCGTACGCGCGCAGGTCCCGGGCGAGGGCCGCCGCCCGCTCGCGCACCGCGGAGCGCGCCGCCGGTGTCCCCTCGCGCGCGATCAGCGCGGTGTAGCTCTCCGGTTCGCTACGGCGTCTGCCCTGGCCGGTGTCCGGTGCGCGCCGCACCCGCCGGGCGTATCCCTCGGCCAGCAGGTCGCGGAAGAGGGGGTGGCAGGCGCCGTCGACGACCAGGTGGTGGAACTGCATGACAAGGAGGTGCTCGTGCGGGTCCGCGCGCAGCAGGGTGGCGCGCGTCATCCGGTCCGTCAGGTCGAGGGGCCGGGCCAGGATCCGGGTCGCCTCGGCCGTGGCCTCCTGCGGCGGGACCGGCAGGACGGTGAGCGCGCCCGGGTCCGGCCGGAGCGTCTGGCCCGGCCAGGCGGCGGACGGGTCGGGGCCCGGCGGTGCGGCCAGGCGCAGGCGCAGCGCCTCGTGCCGGGTCTCGATCTCGGCGAGGGTGTCGCGCAGCGCTCCGATGTCCAGCGGGCCGCGCAGCGAGAGGGTCTCCGTCGCCTCGACGGGCGTGGAGTCGACGGGGTAACTGCGCATCCACTGCCAGCACCAGTCCTGCCGGGACGACAGGGGCAGCGGGTGCTGCCGGGTCTGGAGGGGCGTCATGCGGGAGGTCTCTCCTTATCCAGGGTGCGGACGGCCTCGACGTACCGTCGGGCGTTGCCGGAGGGGCCGGGGCTCCGGCAGGGCCCGTACCGCGCGGTGCGGGGCTGGGCGGGGGGTGCGGCGGCGAGGGCTGACCGTGGGCTCGGCCCCGCGGTCGGCCCGTTCGCGCCTCGGCGCTGCCGGCTCGGCACTGCCCTCGCCTCCGGCGGCTCGCCCTGCCCGCCCGGCGTGCCGGGAGCCGGGCGCATCGACCTGCCGGACTGCCCGAGAAGCAGGCCGAATTCGTGGTGCGCGCGGCCCCAGGTGGTACCGAAAGCCGGGGAAGCGCGTGTCGAGTGCGCCGACGGGGCGTGCGCGTGAACGCCGTCCGCGGCTTCCGGGCGTCCCGGCAGCATTCAGCCGAGGCGGTCGACGACGTGACCGACGAGGCGGGCCGCCGAGATGAGGGTCTCCTCGGTGAGGTCCTCGTCCGCGAACGTCACGCCGAGCCGCTTCTCCAGCACGAGCGGGAACTCCTGGGCGTCGAGCGAAGTGCAGCGGCGGACCTCAAGAAAGTCCGGCTTTCCTCATTCACCGTACGCCCACTCGAAGCGGCAACTCCTTCGCGATCCGGCGAATCTCCGGAGTGTTTCGTCACGGTTCACCGAGGGCCTTTCCCTTGTTCGGACCGCTGTCAATCTAGTGCGCGCGACCGGAAGATGTCCATGACACGGGTCGTCCGCATGCTCTTCCTCACAGGCCGGTTGGCGCCCCCCGGCAGCCGCCCGGGCCGGCACCTGTGACGCCGGAGGGCCGACTCGTCACGACCCGAGCGGTAAGTGAGCATGGGCGCCCGGCCACAATGCGGCCCGAACGTCGAATCCCGTGCGGACGGTGTACGCGTGCTCCTTCAGCGCGATGTCGACACGGTGGCCGAAATCATTCGTGCCGTCGCCATCCATCCTCATTCGGATTTCTGCCATGCCTTCCGTTCCCCCGAGCATCCGCGGCTTCGGCCGAGCATGTTAGCTCACGCGCCGGATCCCGGCCGGATACCGACGACCCCTCTTCCGGATTTCATTCTGCTGCAACAATTGCTCCCGCCGACGGCGTCAAGCAGTGGCTATAGTCGACGGAATGACGAGCAGTCAGTAACGCCCCGGGACGGGAAGCCGACTGCCGATGACCGGGATTTCATGCGCCTGAAGGACTCTTTCGTGCCGACCTCACCTCCTCGTTGCCCGACGGCGGGCGGCCACCGTGCCTCATGAGCAACACGGTCACGCACCGAGCGGGACACGGAAGGCCATGAGAAAGGCCGGAACAGAGCGGTCCGGCCGGGACGACGAAGGAGCGGCATCCTTGACACCAGGAGCGGATCACGTGGCGGAACGAGAGGCAGCGGAAGCGGAGTTCTCGGCCCTCGACTGCATCTCGGCCACCTTCGGCGTCGCGGCGGCCCGGCTCGGCCACGATCCGAGTGTCCTCGGGGACCAGTGGGGATACCACCGCCGGACGGACGCGGTCGAGACCGAATGGCCCGTCGAGTTCCTCGGCATCCACCGCCGCACGCCGGAGGAGATCCTGCTCGACTGGTACGGGCTGCGCACCACCGTCCGGGAGCACGGTTCGGCGGAGAGGGCGGCGGCCCACGTGCACGAGCAACTCGCCTCCGGTGTACCGGTGATCGCCTGGGTGGACACGTTCCACATCCCCTACAGCTCCTTTTACGGCCGCCAGCACCACGCGCACCGGCTGGTGATCAGCGGCTACGGCGAGGGCGGAGGCGGCGGCGCCCCGCTCGCGGACCCCGGGCCCGCTGACCGGCCGTTCCATGTCGTCGACCGCTACCAGGGCTTTCCCTACGACGGCCCGCTGGACGCCGGCACGCTCTCGGTGGCGATGTCCTCGGAGTCCCTCGGCGAGGCACGCCGGGGCGATCCCGACTGGCGCAACCGCACCCTCGTCGTCCTGCCGCCCCCGGCAGCCAGGGGCGGGACCTCGACGGCGGCCGTACCGGCGGCAACGGGCACCCAGGAGGCGGGTACGGCCGGGATTCCGGCCGGGGAGCGCTTCCGGGCCGCCCTCGCCCGGAACACCGCCGAGGGGCCGGCCGCCGCGGCACTGCCGACCGCCGCCGCGGACGCGCTGCGCGCCGACCCGGCCCGCTTCGCCGACCTGAGCCCCGTCGGTGTGATCGAGGTCAGCGCCTGGTTCGGCGAGCTGGCCAGTCAACGCGCCCTCAACGCACGCTTCCTGCGGGCCGCGGCCGCGGCCTGCGGGCTGCCCGCGCTACAGGAGCGCGCCGCCGACGCCGAGGCCCTCTCCCGCCGCTGGGAGATGACCCGCAACGTGTTCTCCGTGCGCCTGCGGCAGGGCGCTCCGGCGGTGGTGCGCGTCGCCGATCTCATCACGGAGACGGTGCGGCGGGAGAACGAGTGGAACGGGCAGGTGGCGGCAGACATCGACCGGCGGGGATGACGGCGGCGTCCCCGCCGCTCGCACCGCGCTCCGGAGGAAGCCGGGCCGACGTCCGACGAGGCCGCGGGGCGACGGGTCCGCGCGCCCTCCGTTGCCACAGGGGCCGACCGCACCCGCAAAGTCGTGGCCAGACAATAACCGTTGGTGTCGAGAAGTCTCCGGCGTAGATCGCGTACCGGCTACTGTGATCGGGGCGGGGCGTATCCGTCGCCCGCAGGCCGCGCAGCATTCGAGGAGCACCCGTGAACGACCTCTCCTACCGCGACTTCGAAGACATCCTCCGTCGCGCCCTCCCCTTCCTGGACACGACGGACACCGTCGATCCGGACGCGAGCCTCAGTGAACTCGGCCTGGATTCACTGACCTTGCTCACGCTCATCGCCGAACTGGAGGACGCGCTCGCGGTGGAGCTCCCCGACGAGATGCTGGTGATGCAGACCTTCTCGACGCCGTCGGTCCTCTGGAAGAAGCTGTCGGAACTGCGCCAGAGCGCCTGACTCCCCTCGGCGCCGCGGCGGCCGCCGTACCGCCCGCCCCCGCATCCCCGTGCCGGTACGCCGGCCGCCGGCCAACCCGGCCCGCGACGCCGTCCAGCCCCCTCCCCGGGGCGCTCGCCGGCCGGGCCCCGGGTCGTGTCCGCACAGCCCCGACCGGCGCGACATTCCCGGCACCGATGCCCCCGCGCAGGCGGCCACCGGCGGATTTTCGGGGTGGAACAGGGGGGTGGTAGGGGGAATTCAGCACATCGGGGACGGATAGATTCCCGGTACAGCTTGCTCCGACCCCGCGGCATCGGACCGGAAATACGGAGGGGTAATGCAATGGACCCGAACATCCCGGAACCTGCGAATCCACCGAATTTCCCGGATTTCTCGGACGTCTCGCCCGCCAGGACCCTTTCGGACATTCCGGATGCTTCCGCGCTGGCCGGCGCGACCGTGCTGCGGGTGTTCACCGGCGCCCCGGACCGGCCGGCGGACGATCCCCTCGGGCCCTTGCGGGCGGCGCTGCTCACCGCCGTGACGGCCGTGGCCGCCGCCGGCGGTCTCCTCGACGCCGGCCAGGAGTGGTGAGGAGAGCCGCGGTCACCTCCACGGGCCGGGCGGCGCCCGCGTGGCTCGGCCCGCCCACCTGGCTCGGCCCGCCCGCGGGTACGGCGGTCAGCCCGCCGCTTCGCCCACCGACACCGACTCGAGGTCCCGCTGCACCTCGGCCAGCACCCGGCTGCCGCGGTCACGGCCGAAGTCGAGCTGCGCGAAGATCGCCGGCAGTGCGACGCTGGGCAGCGTGTAGCCGAAGATGGACGATATGCGCTCCTCCAGGTCCCGCCAGTCGGAGGTCACCTCCGACACGACCTGCGCGCCGATCCAGGAACTGACCAAAAAACGCCCCAGATCCTCGGGGACCACGTGCGGATAGACCTCACCGTGCCGCTTGGCGGCGGCGACCATGGCGGCGAACCGCTGCGCCCACGCCTCCCAGGGCCCGCCGTCCGCCAGTTCCTGCAACTGGGACTCCATGGCCAGCTTGGCCCCCGCGCGCAGCATGATCTCCTGCGGCAGCCGGCAGGCCAGCGCCATGGCCTCGTCGACCAGTTCCTGGAGCTTGTACGTGCGCGGCGGATAGCCCTGCTCCGTCACCTGCTGGGCGAAGATGCCCTGGACCAACTGCTCCTTTGAAGCGAAGTGGAAGTACAGGGCACCCCTGGTGACCTGGGCTTTCTCGAGGATCTGCGCGATGCTGGCACCGTGGTAGCCATGCTGCGCGAAGACCTCCGCCGCCGCTTCCAGAATCGCTCCGCGGGTCCGGATTCCGCGCAACTGCTGTGCCATGAGTTCTTCCTCTCGTCCGCGCCACGCCACCCCCTCCGGCTGACGCGGATACCCGTTCCCCGCCGCACAAGAGCACGGCGGGGCCAAAAGAAACCAGATGACTGGTACTTTATCAATCTGGCAAGCCGGGCCGTCCTCGGGATGAACCGCCCTGATGTCACCAGGCTCCGGCGCCGCCGTCCACCGCCATGGTCGCTCCGGTGACAAAACTGGCCTGATCACTGCAGAGCCACACCGCGACTTGGCCCACTTCCTCCGGGTCGGCCACCCTGCCCTGCGGGTTCCGGCGGCGCATCCGCTCCTCCGCAGCCGGGTCCCGGGCGAAGATGCCCTCGGACATCTCCGAGCGGGTCAGCCCGGTGGCCAGCGCGTTCACCCGGATCCCGTGTTCCGCGTACTGTGCGGCGGCCGACTTGGTCAGGCCGAGCACGGCGTGCTTGGCGGCCGCGTAGGGGGCCCCGGCCGAGGTGGCACGGACTCCGGCGATGCTGCTGTTGTTGACGATCGCGCCGCCCGTACCGCTCGCCAGCATGGCTCTGATCTCGTGTTTCATACAGAGCCAGACACCGCGGAGGTTCACGTCGAGCACCGTGTCGAAGTCGGCGTCGTCCGTCTCGTGCAGCGGGGCCGGCTCCCGGGTCACCCCGGCGTTGTTGAACGCGGCGTCGAGCCTGCCGTACCGGTCGACGGCGAGCCGGACCGCCCGCCGCACGTCCTCGGAACGGGTGACATCACCCTCGGCGCAGGCGACTTCGGCTCCTGTGCCCCGCAGCTCGTCGGCGAGTTCGCCGAGGCGCCGCGCACGGCGGGCCATCAGCACCAGCGTGGCACCCTGCCGCGCGGCCACCCGGGCCGTGCCGGCTCCGATGCCGCTGCTCGCCCCGGTGACCAGCAGCACCTTGCCGGCCAGCAGCCCTCCGTCGTGGCTCACGCGGGGACCCTGCCCGCCGGGCCCCACACCGTGCCGGCCTGCGCCTCCGCGTCGATCGTCCGCAGCAGCCGGTCGTCGATCTCGTCGGGGGCGCCGACGATGTGGCGCGCTCCGGCCTCCGCCATCAGCTGCCGCTGGTGGCCGTGCTCGAAGTCGCTGGGCTGCCCGATGAAGGGGACGCCCAGCTCCCGGGCGGCCTCGGCGACCCGGGCCACGTCGTCGATGAACAGCACCTCGTCGAGGGCGAGTCCGGCGATGTCGACCGCGATCTCGCGCAGGCCGGGGCGGATGTCGTTGGTGCACACGTAGCCGGGCTCGTCGAAGAGGTCGCCCAGGTGGCCGAGGTACCGGTCGAAGTGGGAGGCGTCGAGCCCGCCGTAGCAGACCGTGCGCAGCCCCAGGGCGCGGAGCCTGCGCAGCAGGTCCTCGGCGCCGTCGAGGACGCGGACCGGGTGCTCGGCGAGGTAGCGCTCCCGTTCCTCCAGATAGAGGGCGATCGTCTCCATCGGGGCGATCGACAGGTTGCACGTGTCCGCGAGCACCTTGCCCGCGACGACCTGCGGCTGGGAGAAGATCCGGCGCTCCAGGTCGGCGGTGTAGCTGCCGCCGCGGCTCGTCACGAAGTGGTGGATGACGGGGCTGAACGTGTCGTTCAGCAGCACTCCGTCGATGTTGAGCGCGGCCATGCGGAGCTTGCCGAGCTGCTCGGTCATGGAACTTCTCTCCCTCCGGACGAGCCACCGATCGCGGTGCGGCCGGCGGACCGGTAACCCTGAAAAACCGGTCCAGATCTTCACACGCCCGTCGCGCCCTAGTCTATGGATCACGATTCGGCGTCCCGGATAACGGGATGTGCCTCGCACAGCGTGAGAAATCCGTAGGAATCCCCGGCGGAGCTTGCGCGACGGGGCGGGACAGAGCACCTTCGGGGAAGGCCGGCGGTATCGCCTGTGAGAAACAGCACCCCTGCGCACGCACCGCCCCGGCCTGCGCGTCCGTGTCCCGTATCGGCCGGGTGCGGAGATCGGGGAGGCTGGAAAAAAAACCGGCCAGTCCGTACAGTATCGCGAGTCGCACGGTGAACGCTCGATCCGCGCTCCGTCCAGACCCGTTCCGGGTCCGGGTCTGTGTTCCGGCAGAACTCCGTTCTCAACTGCCCTTGGGGGAGAGGCACATGACTACGTTTGCGACCATCGACAGTATGGTCCCGGAATTCCAGTCGGCACTGCCGTCCATTGCACCCGAGGGTCTGGACACATGGACGACGACCGTCCCCAAGGAGTACGTCCACCGCGCGGCGGTGGCCGAGGTGTTCCTCACCGGATGGCGGCAGACGGACACGGACGTCTGCACGGTCACGGCCCAGTGGCCGCGGGCGCACTCCTTCTACGGTCCCGCCCACGGCTTCCATGACCCGCTGCTGTTCGCCGAGACGCTGCGGCAGACGGTGCCGCTGCTGTCCCACGCCGTCTACGGCGCCCCCATGGATCACAAGCAGATATGGCGTGACCTGCGGGTCTCGCTCGACCCCGCGGCGCTGCGCACCGGGCTCACCCCTGCCGAGGTGGAACTGCGCGTGTGCTGCACGGACGTCGAGCGGCGGGGCGGCGTGCTGCGCGGGATGCGGATGGAGGTGACCGCCACCCGTGACGGGCTCCCCCTCGCCACCGCTTCGACCATGTTCAGTTCGCACAGCAGGGCGCTGTACCGCCGGCTGCGCGGGGCCTACGCGGACGCCGAGCAGGCGATGGCCGGCGCCGTCGTGCCGCCGCTGCCGCTGCGCCCGGAACTCGTCGGCCGGGACCGGGCGCACGACGTGGTGCTCTCGCCCCGCGGCGACGACGGCCGCTGGCAGCTGCGGGTGGACACCCTGCACCCGATCATCTTCGACCACCCGAACGACCACTCCCCCGGCATGCTGCTCCTGGAGGCGGCCCGCCAGGCGGTCCAGCACCTCCTCGGGCCCGCGCCGGTCCTCACCACGGGCCTGGACACGGCCTTCCACCGGTACGCGGAGATGGACGCCCCGGCCTGGGTCGCCGCCGAGCCGCTCGGCGACGGCCGCGTCCGCGTGATCATCGAGCAGCACGACGCGCTCGTCTTCGAGTGCGTGGCGACCACGCACCCGGCCTCGGCCAAGTAGCCGGCCAAGTAGCGCTGGTCCCTTACGACTTGCCCGGGCGGGCGGCGGAGCCCGCCGCCCGCCCGGGGCCGAGCCGTCGGAGCCCCGCACCCCGGCTCCGGCTCTTCCGCCTCCCGCCCGAGTGCGCGTGGAGCCACCCGGCTCGGGCCGGCGGACCGTCGGCCGCGCCCCGGACACGTCACCGCTCCCGGCCGACCGGCCGGAACCCTGTCTCGGCGCGCGCGGGCAGTGGCACATGCCTGCTCGCGCGCGCCGGCCCACGTACACCGGGCGCCCTCGCGCGGGGCGCCCTCCCGTTCGGGGCGGCGGTCTAGCCCAGGCGCAGGTCGTGGATGCCGCCGTCGACGGCGAGGATCGTGCCCGTGGTGCCGGCGGAGGCCGCGGTGGCCAGATAGGCGATGGCCTCGCCGACCTCCTCGGGCCGCGCGAGCCGGCCGAGGGGGTGCCGGTCGTTCAGCGCGTCCCGCGCCGTCTCCGGATCGGGGGCCTGCGCCAGCATCCGCTGGATCCAGGGGGTGTCGACGGCGCCGGGGGCGACGGCGTTGACCCGGATGCCCTCGCGGACGTGGTCCGCGGCCATCGCCAGGGTCAGGGAGCGGACGGCGCCCTTGGACGTGGAGTACAGGACGCGCCGCTGCACCCCCATCGAGGCGAACACGGAGCAGGTGTTGACGATCGCGGCGGCGGGCGATTTGCGCAGGTGGGGAAGTGCGGCACGGGACAGGCGCACCATGCCGACGACGTTCACGTCCAGCACCCGCCGCCACTCGTCGTCGTCGTTGTCGGCGACGCCGCCCTGGGCGGCGATGCCCGCGTTGTTGACGACGATGTCGATCCGGCCGAAGCGCTCGGCGACCTCGTCGACGGCGGCGCGTACGGACGTGTCGTCGGAGACGTCGCAGGCGATGCCCACGGCGGGGGCGGCGACCTCGTCGGGGTTCAGGTCCAGGGCGGCGACCAGCACGCCCCGGGCGGTGAGGGCGGCCGCCGCGGCGGCCCCGATGCCGGACGCGCCGCCGCTCACCACGGCCACGAGGGGTTCGGACGTCTGTATCTCGGTGTTGGCGGCCACGGCGGGCGCCTCCTTGAAGGTGGGGTGCGGATCGGGGAGTCGACGGCGTCGGGCGGGCCTCAGCGCGCCCGGTTGCGCTCCAGCCGCTCCAGCAGGGGGTGCGCCTCGGCGGCGACGGCCCCCACCGCACGCCTGGCCCACCAGGCCGAGGCGAGGTTGGACGTCAGCAGGGTGGTCCGGCCGAACTCGCGGTCGAGTTCGGCCAGGGCGGCCAGCGTGCCCATGCCGGTGCCGGTGAACAGCAGGGTCCCGTCGTCGGGGAGGCCGGCCTCGCGGATCTGCGTGAGGAGGGTCCTGGTCGTGACCCGGTACGGATCGAAGTCATGGGTGTCCTCGTCCGCGCCCGGCACCGCGGGGGCGAGGACGACGCGGTCCACCGTGAGCCCGGCCTCCTCCCAGAAGGAGCGGGAGGTCTCCGTGAGCCAGGGCCAGTAGGGCGAGACGAGGGTCAGACGGGATATGCCGAATGCCTCGCACACGGCGAGAATCGCCTGCGTCGACGACTGCACGGGATAACCGAAGCGCTCCGAGAGCTCGGCCACAAAGGCGCGGTCACCGTCGGGGTTCAGCAGGTAGTGCGAGGCGTTGCAGGCCACCACGGCGGCATCGACACGCATACGGCCGAAGGCGCCCAGAGTGTCCGGCAGCACATCGTTGTACCGCAGCATCGTTTCCTTTACCCCCATTCCCGGGGTCAGTGGGAAACGGGAGGTGTACACATTCATCTCGGCGCCGACCAGACGGTGGAACTCCGGCTCCGCGATGGGGTTTTCCGGAGGAACGACGAGACCGAGGCGGGGCAGCGGAAAAATGTCCATGGCCGCACATTAGTGGGCACCCTCCGCACGGACGGCCTTAAATCCTCTCAACTTGACGTTCCAGCAGGCCATTCTTGCAACTCCCCCCGGTCTTGACACTTCTTGACAATCCGCTACAGAGAATTGACCGGCCGCCCTTTGATCCGTCCTGCCTTTCGGAGGAAGGTAGGTGATCGGTGCTCGCGCACGGCCGTCTCGACTTCACCGGCCGTCCGAACCCCCGCGACGCGGCACCGGCACGTCCCTGGCACCGAACCACCTGAACGGAGTTGAGCCATGTCCAGCGCCACCCTCACCGGCGCCTGCCCCGAGTGCGAGACCGATCTGACGGTCCCGCCGGTCGTCAAGGGCGAGACCCTCGCCTGCCCGGAGTGCATGCTCACGCTGCGCGTCGAGGAGATCAAGGACGGCGAGCTGACCCTGGCGATGGTCGAGGTCCAGCTGCGCGACTGGGGGCAGTGACCGGCATGTCCGACGCCCCGCCCCCTTCCATGTCGGCGACCCTGGCCGCCGACGAGGCCCTGGCCCGCAGACGCGACGCCGGGGAGCAGGTCCTTTCCATGGCCGGCGGGGAGATCGGGCTGCCCGTGCTTCCCGCGCTGCGCGAACGGCTCGCCGCCGCCGCGGACCAGAACGCCTACGGCCCCGTGCCCGGCAGCCACGCCCTGCGTGCGGCGGCGGCCGGGTACTGGGGCCGGCGCGGTCTCGGCACCGATCCCGGGCTCGTGGTGGCCGGGCCGGGCAGCAAACCGCTGCTGTTCGCGCTGCTGCTCGCCATCGGCGGGGACGTGGTCGTGCCCGTGCCCAGCTGGGTCAGCTATGCCGCGCAGGCCCGGCTCGTCGGGGCCGCTCCCGTCCCGGTGCCGATCGCACCGGGCGAGGGCGGGGTGCCCGACCCGGAGCGGCTGCGCGCGGCCGTCACCGCCGCGCGCGCCGCCGGCCGGGACCCCCGGTGCGTGGTGGTGACGCTGCCGGACAACCCGACCGGTACGGTCGCCTCGCCCGGGACGGTGCGCCGCCTCGCCGCCGCCGCCCGGGAACTCGACCTCGTCATCGTCTCGGACGAGATCTACTGCGACCTCGTGCACGACCCTTCGGTGCCGGCCGAGTCCCCCGCGCTGCACGCCCCGGAACGCACCGTCGTCACCACCGGGCTCACCAAGAACCTGGCCGTCGGGGGCTGGCGCACCGGCGTGGCCAGGCTCCCCGACAGTGACATCGGGCGCTCGCTGCACGGCCGGCTCGTCCCGGTCGCCAGCCAGATCTGGTCCACTCCGCCGGCGCCGATGCAGGCCGCGGCGGCCTACGCGTTCGGCGAGCCGCCGGAGGTCACCGGGTACGTCGCGGCGGCCGTCCGGCTGCACGCGATCGTGGCGCGTGCGGTCGCCGAACGGTTCACCGACGCGGGCGCGGCCCTCGCGCCGGTCCGCGCGACCTGCTATCTCTACCCGGACTTCGGGCCGCTGCGCGACCACCTCGCGCGGGCCCACGGCGTGCACGGCGGGACGGACCTGGTCCGCTTCCTCAGCGAGCGCCACGGCATCGGGCTGCTCCCGGCCGGTGCCTTCGGCGAGCCCGGCGACCCCTTGCGGATCCGCGCCGCCACCAGCCGCCTCTACGGCGAGGAGGACGAGCAGCGCACCGCCGCGCTCACCGCGCGGGACCCGCTCGAACTGCCGTGGATCCGCAAGAACCTGGAGCAGATCGGCGCCGCGCTGACCGATCTCACCGGCGTCCCCGTCCCGCGGTCCTGATCCGTCGTCCCCGTCGGGCCCGACCCTCACATCGAAGGTTCAGCATCCCACCATGACAAGCGCCGAGCCGTCCACCGGCACCGCCGCCCCCTCGCTCGCCCCGTCCGACACCCCGGCGACCACCGGCCAGAAGCTGCCGATGGCGGCGCTGCTCGCGCTGGCCGTCGCGGTGTTCATCACCAGTCTCACCGAGACCCTGCCCGCCGGGCTGCTGCCCGACATGAGCGCCAGTCTGCACACCAGCGAGTCGGCCACCGGACAGACGGTGACCATCTACGCGCTCGGCACGGTGTTCACGGCCATCCCGCTGTCCGCGGCCACCGCGAGCTGGCCCCGCAAGCGCCTGCTGCTGACCGCCATGGCCGGCTTCGCCGTCGCCAACACCGTCACCGCGGTGTCGGCGAACTACCCGCTGACGCTGGTCGCCCGGTTCGTCGCCGGTGTCGCCGCCGGGCTGGCCTGGGCCCTGCTGGCCGGCTACGCCCGCCGTATGGTCGCCCCCCACCAGGAGGGCCGGGCCATAGCCATCGCCATGGCCGGCATCCCCGTCGCCCTGTCCCTCGGGGTCCCGGCCGGCACCTTCCTGGGTCAGGCGGCCTCCTGGCGGGCGGCCTTCCTCGCCATGACCGCGCTGACCGTGGTGCTGCTGGTGTGGATCGCGGCCGTCGCGCCCGACCACCCCGGCCAGCAGGCCGCGGGCAAGATCCCGCTGCGCCGCACCCTCCAGGTGCCGGGCGTCACTGCGGTGCTGGTCGTCACCCTGGTCTTCGTCCTGGCCCACACCCTCCTGTACGCCTACATCGCCTCCTTCCTCGACCACATCGGCATGGGCGAGCAGGTGGACGCGGCGCTGCTCGTCTTCGGTGTGGCCTGCCTGGTCAGCATCTGGGCCGTCGGCACCTGCATCCACGGCCATCTGCGCACCCTGACCATCGCCAGCACCCTGCTGGTCGGCGCCGCCGTCGCGGTCATGGGCGCCTTCTCCGGCAACGACGCCCTGGTCTACATCGCCGCCGCCCTGTGGGGTCTCGGCTGGGGCGGGGTACCCACCCTGCTGCAGACCGCCGCGGGCCAGGCCGGCGGGGAGGCGGCCGACGCCGCCCAGGCCATCCTGGTGACCCTGTGGAACGTCGCGATGGCCGCCGGAGGCATCGCCGGCGGCCTCCTCCTGAACGCCGTCGGGGCCGAGGCCTTCCCCTGGACCGTGCTGGCTCTGCTGGTCCCGGTCCTCGCCATCGTGCTCGCGGCCCGCGCGCACGGCTTCCCCGGCGCACGCGCCGCCGACCCGAGCCGTTGAGGCGCGGCGGGTGACCGCCTTCCGCCCCGCACCGACCGCTACAACCGCCAACTGCTGAGGAGACCCAAGACAGCCATGTCCATCATCTTCGAGTGCGAGTACCAGGGCCGGCGGTACGCGGGCCACGGCATTCCGGCGCCCGGCAGCACCCTCACCCTGTACCCGGTGACCGACGGGCAGCTGCACACCGCCCTCGTCGCGGGCGAGGGGCCCGAGGCACTGCGTGACGCCCTGCCCGAGCGGAGCGAGCCGGTCGAGGTGGCCCTCGGCGACCCCGGCCTGACGTTCCTCCCCCCGCTGCTGCCGACCGCTTCCAACAACGCCCTGATCAACGGGTTCATGGGCACCCACCGCTCCAAGTTCGACCGTGCCCCGGAGCCCGACGAGAAGTTCACCCCGCCGAACTACTACATCAAGGGCTTCGGTTCCTGGCTGCGGATGCCGGACGAGCCGCTGACCACCATGGCCGAGCCGATCTGGCTG
Source organism: Streptomyces sp. NPDC015171 (assembly GCF_043079545.1). Classification (NCBI taxonomy): domain Bacteria; kingdom Bacillati; phylum Actinomycetota; class Actinomycetes; order Kitasatosporales; family Streptomycetaceae; genus Streptomyces; species Streptomyces sp. NPDC015171. Next base: position 583,920 of record NZ_JBIBUO010000002.1, on the reverse strand, counting down.
CTGGAGGAGCCCGAGGTCGTCCTGGTGTACGCCAACGACGACGAGGGCGTCCCGCACTACGCCGGCTACACCTTCGGCAACGACCTGAACGACATCGGGCTCCACCTGGAGAACCCGTGGGCGTGGACCCCGTACGCCAAGCTGTGCGAGACCTCCATCGCGCCCTGGCTGTTCCTCGACGCGCCGCCGGAGAAGGTGACCGGCACCGTCACCATCGAGCGGGACGGCGGCCCGGCATGGCAGGGCCCCTTCTCGTGCGGCGCCGACTCCCTCTTCCACCGGATCCCGGACATGGCGGACTACATCTTCTCGTACCCGCATCTGCGCAGGCCGGGCCTGGTCAACTACCTCTTCCTCGGGGCGGACAAGGCCACCTACCACGACGGGTTCCGGATCGAGAACGGCGACCGGATGGTCCTCGACGTCTCCAGCCACGGTGTCGTCCTGGCCAACCAGGTCCGGTACGGGACCAGGGCCCCGAAGTAGCCCCGGCCGTCAAGGAGACGACGATGGTCAACCAGGCGAACGGGGCGCTGCCGGGCACCGCGCACGGCAGCGCCCCGGCCGCTCTCTCCGTCCTCGATCTGGTGGCGGTGGGAGAGGGCCGCACCACGCGGGAAGCCCTGCGGACCTCCGCGCGGCTCGCCCGCCTGGCCGAGAGCCGCGGCTTCCACCGCTACTGGGTCGCCGAGCACCACTCGATGCCCGGCATCGCCAGCAGCAGCCCCGCGGTGATCCTGGCCTACCTCGCGGCGCAGACGACCCGGATCCGGCTGGGTTCCGGGGGTGTCATGCTGCCCAACCACGCCCCGCTGGTCATCGCGGAGCAGTTCAACACGCTGGAGGCGATGGCGCCGGGCCGGGTGGACCTCGGCCTCGGCCGCGCCACGGGCACCGACCAGCTGACGGCACGGGCCCTGCGGCGGACCAGCGGGCCGGCGACCGGTGACGCCTTCCCCGCCGAGGTGGCCGAGCTCATCGGCTTCCTCACGGACGGCTTCCCCGACGGGCATCCGTACCGCAGGGTGCACGCCGTACCGGGACCGGTGCAGGGGCCGTCGGGCGGGCAGCCCGCGGTGTGGCTGCTCGGCTCGTCCGGCTTCAGCGCCCAGCTGGCCGGCCGGCTCGGGCTGCCGTTCGCGTTCGCCCACCACTTCGCGGCCCACAACACGATCCCCGCGCTGGAGCTGTACCGGGGATCGTTCCGGCCGTCCCCGCTGCTGCCCGAGCCCTACGCCGTCGTGGGGGTCTTCACGTTCGCGGCGGAGACCGAGGAGAAGGCCCGGGAGCAGGCGCTCACCGGCGCGCTCACCACGGCGCGCTTCCGCAGCGGACGGCCCGCCCTGGTGCCGACCCCCGAGGAGGCCAGGTCCCATGTCTTCTCGGCGTTCGAGCACGAGATCCTCGGCGGCTGGCTCGACCACGCCGTGTACGGCACTCCGGACGCCGTACGGGATCAGCTGGACGCGCTCCAGAAGCGCACGGCCGCCGACGAGCTGATGCTCGCCACCAACGCGCACGGCCTGGAGGAGCGCCTGACGTCGCTGTCCCTGATCGCGGACAGCTACGGCCTCCCCTCCGCCGGGACCGCACCGGCGTAGGCCGCGGCACCGTCCGGACAGCGCGGCGGCACTGCTTTCTTGCAGTGCCGCCGCGCTGTCGTGCCGTACGCCGGCGGCCGTGTACGACCGCGCCCGCCACGGCCGGGGGGCCGTGGCGGGCGGAGGGGGCGGGCCGGCGGATCAGGCTCCGGTCAGCCGGCGCCGCAGTTCGAGCTTCTTGACCTTGCCGGTCAGTGTCTTGGGCAGGGCCTCGACGATCTCCAGCCGTTCCGGGACGAAGCGCGGGTCCTGGCCGCGTTCGAGCAGGTGCTCGCGGATCTCCCGGAGGGTGGGCCGGGCGCCGGCGCGGGGTACGACGACGGCCACGACCGGGTCGTCCGTGCGGCCGTGCGGTCCGACCAGCACGGCCTCCGCGATCTTCGGGTGCGCGGAGAGGACCGCCTCCAGCTCGGCCATCGGGACGACGACCCCGTCGCGCAGGATGGCGTCCTTGGCCCGGCCCAGCACGCGGATGCCGCCGCGGCCGTCCTCGCGCGCCACGTCTCCGGTGTCGAACCACCCGTCGGCGGTCAGTTCGGCGTCGAAGGCGTCCTGGTTGCGGTAGTAGCCGAGCGCCTGCGAGGCGCCCCGCACCCGCAGCCGGCCCACCTGGGCGCGCTTGTCGGGGTTGTCGCACAGATCGATGCGGATCTCCATGGCATCGATGGGGCGGCCGTGGCTGTGCGCGGACCAGTCCTGGTCGTAGTCGAGCCGGCTGATGGTGATCGGCCCGAACTCCGACATGCCCCACACCGAGTAGGTGGCGGTGTCGAAGGTGTCGCGCAGCTCGTCCACCAGCTCCTGGAGCACCGGTGCCGCGCCCGTGACGGTGTAGCGCAGGGCGGGCACCTCGTGCCGGTCGGCCCGCTGGGCCGCCGCGACACCGAAGAGCGTGGGCGGCGGCCCGTACAGCAGGGTGGCGCCGTAGCGCTCCGCCAGGTCCAGCAGGCTGGTGTAGTTCCGGCCGTCCTGGAAGGCGATCGTCCCGCCGAGCAGCACGCCGGCGAGGATGCCCTGGCCGAAGCCGGAGTAGTGCACCAGCGGCGTGGTGACGACGGCCACCAGGTCGTCGCGGAGCAGGAAGGTGTCCACATAGCCGCGCACGCCCGAGTGGACGGTGTTCTGGGTGTGCACCACGCCCTTGGAGAAGCCGGTCGTGCCGGAGGTGAAGAGCACCACGAACGGCTCGTCGGGGCCGAGCTGGCGGCCCTCCAGGTCGGCCATGTGCTCTTCTTCCCAGGCCACCGCCACGAAGTGCTCGTGGAAGTCGAGGGTGTCCTCGATGCCGTGGCCGCCGACCACCACCACGTGCTCCAGCGGCAGTCCGGGGCGCAGCGCCACGATGTCCTCGGCGAGCCGGTGGTCCTGCCAGTCGGGGACGGTGACGCACACCCGGGCCCCGGTGAGTTCGAGGCGGTGGCGCAGCTCCTCGCCGTGGCACTCCGGCGCGATCGGGCAGATGACGGCGCCCACGGCCATGCAGGCGTACAGCAGCGGCACGATCTCCCACCGGTTGGGCAGCTGGACCGCGACGACGTCCCCGCGCCGGATGTCCAGTTCGAGCAGTGCCCCGGCGAACCGGTCGGTCAGCAGCGAGAGTTCGGCGTAGTCCAGGGTGTCGGTGCGGGCCTCGTCGAGGCGGCGCCCGGCGACGGCCAGTTTGCGCGGCCGTATCCGGGCCTGCCGGCGGAGGTCGTCGAGGAACGTCTCGTCCCTCCACCAGCCGCGCGACCGGTACTCGGCCGCGCGGTCAACGCCCGGCGCCGAGACCGGCGCCGGTGGAACAGTGGTCGTCATCGCAGTTCTCCACGTCGTACTGTGAGCAGTTCGGGCAGCGGGTCGCCGGCACGCGCCGCGGCGATCTCCAGCAGGGCACGCGTGTTGGTGCGCACCCGGTCGCCGATCCAGTCGAAGACCCACGCCTTGCGGGCGTCGGCCGCGAGGTCGAAGGGCACGACCCGGGTGACGGCGAGGGCGGCGGCGCCCGCCCCGCCGATGTTGGCGATGACGCCCGGCACCAGGGTGGCGCCGGCCGCCCGCGCCTTCTCCCGCGCCTCGGCGCTGGAGGCGAGGTTGGCGCCCTCGACGACCAGGCCGGCGCGCAGCCGGTGCACGTTCTCGGCGTTCAGGGCGTGCTTCTGGGCCGCGAGGATCAGCAGGTCGGCGTCGACGTCGAGCCAGGCGTCCGGCGTGCCGGCGGCGGTGACGTGCTGGGGCAGCCTGGCCCGGTCGATCCGCCCGAACTCGTCGGTGATCGCGACGAGGTCGGCCACCGGCAGCCGGTCGGCGCTGATGGTGCCCAGCTCGTCCGCGACACCCACGACGATGTGCCCGCGGTCCTCGAGGAACCGGGCGACCGCGCGGCCGACCGCGCCGAAGCCCTGGACCACGACCCGGGCGGGCTCGGTCCGGCCGCTCGCCTCCAGGGCGGTGACCGCGGCGACGCCGACGCCGTGCCCGGTGACGTCGATCAGCGGCTCGTAGTAGGTGCGCCAGTCGATCGGCATGTCCGGGGCGCCGAGCCGGTAGCGCGGGTCGTAGCCGGCCTCGTCGAAGAAGACGGCCCGGTCGGCCGGGGTGACGCCCATGTCGATGCCGAGGTGGATACCGCCGTGCAGCAGCGGCTTGACGGTGCGTCCGAAGGTGCGGAAGGTCTGTTCGCGGTCGCCGTCGTCGGCGACGATGCCGCCCTTGGCGCCGCCGATGCGCAGACCCGCGAGGGTGAACTTCTGGGTCATGTCGCGGGCGAGGCCGGCCACCTCCTCCTCGGTCACTCCGGCCGTCCTCCGCACGCCGCCCATGGCCAGGCCGTCGACGAGCGTGTCGATGACCACCCAGCCCTTGATGGCGCCCCCGCTGCCGTTCAGGTGCACGGTGAACGCGGGATCCTGCGTGCTCTCCACATCACTCATTGCCGAGTACTCCCGTTCGTCATTGTTCATCCATCGGTTCGAAGAAGCGGACGGCGTCGCGCCGTGGCGCGACGGGCCGTCACTGGTAGAGCTGGGCGAAGCCGCGCAGGATCTCCAGGCCGTCGCTGCGGAACTCCAGATGCGCCTGCGAGCCGTGGATCCGGCCGTCGTCGGAGCGCAGGAACTCCACCGGCGCGTGCTCGGAGCGGCCGATGGAGCGGAAGCCCGCCGGGGCCTCGCGCAGATAGAGGGTGTGCCGGTGGAAGACCGTGACCGTCGGCTTCACATGGGTGAAGAGCGGCTCCTCGGTGTCGACCTGGACCTCGTAGCCGCCGACCCGCTGCGGGCCCTCCGCCAGCTGTCCGCCGGCGGCGACCGCGAGGATCTGCATGCCGCCGCAGATCCCGAAGACCGGGACGTCGGCGGTCATGACGAGGTCGACGAGCGGCTTGTAGTACTCCTGGTCGTACGCCCGTACCTTGGTGCCGCTCAGGACGATCGCCTGGTAGCGGCCGTCGAGCCGGGCCGGCACGGAGGCCGCGTCGACGGTGTCGGTGTCCGAGCCCAGCGTTTCGAAGCGGCCGCGGAGCTGAGGCAGCGACAGCGTCTTGTTGTTGACGACCAGCACTCGAGATTTCGCCACGGTGGTGCTCCTCAGGTTCGGGTGATGACGGTGCCGGTACGGGCGGCGATCAGGTCCGTGACGGGCGCGCTGCCGATGACGACCCGCTCCACGCCCCGCTCCAGGGCCTCGCCGGCGGCCCGCAGCTTCTTGCGCATGCCGCCGGTGGCGCCCTTGTCGCGGAACTCGGCCGCCGCCTGCGCGGTGATCTCGCTCACCGGCTCGCCGTCGATGAGCAGGTGCGCGACATCGGTGACGAGGATCAGATCGGTGGCGCCGACGGCCCCGGCGATCGCGGCGGCGGCCCGGTCGGCGTCGGTGTTCACCTCCTGGCCCGCGGCGTTGCGGGCCAGCGGTGTGACGAGGTAGGCGTGCCCCGGCTGCAGCTTGGCCAGCGGCGCCGGGTCGACACCGGTGATCGGGCCGACCAGGTTCTCCAGCTCGACGAGCCGCTTGTCCTTCCACCACCAGCGCTCGCCCTCGCCGGCCGCGACCAGCCCGTCGCTGCCGAGCAGCCGCTCGGCGGTGAGGTCGCGCTGCTCCAGGCGGAGCAGGACCTCTTCGCCCAGCTCGGCGCTGACGGTCTTGATGTCGGCGATGACCTCGGGCGTGGTCCAGCGGCTCTGGTTGCCGTACCGGTCGCGCAGGATCGCCGAGGGCTCGCTGTAGCGGGGGCTGAGCTTCTTCAGCGGCTTGGACCAGCCGTGGACGAGGACCAGCGGACGCTGCATGCCGTGCCGGGCGAGGTCGTCCCACCAGGTGCCGTCGAGGTCGGCCAGGCAGCTGCCGCCGAGTTTCACGACGGTCGGCGGCTGCGGGGTCGGGATCGCGGTCATGCGGGCATCACCGGCTGCATGGTCAGGCCCGTGTCCTCGGCCAGTCGGAAGCGCTTGTTCACTGCCTGCACGGCCTGGCCCGCGGCGCCCTTGACGAGGTTGTCCAGGGCGGCGAGGACGACGATGCGGCCTCCGTCCGGGTCGTACAGGGGGGTCACGTCGCAGTAGTTGGAGCCGAGCACGGCCTGCGGGTCGGGCACCGGGATCAGCGTCTCGTTGTGCCGGCGCACCCGTACGAAGGGGTGCTCCTTGTAGAACCGGATGTACGCGCGCTGCAGCTCGCGCTGGTCCACCTGGTCGTCGGTGTAGACGTAGGAGCTGGCGAGCAGCCCGCGCACGTGCGACACCCCGTACGCCGACATGGCCAGGGAGCTGACGCTGCCGGGCTTGCTGCGCTCGAGGAAGTCGCTGACCTCGGCGGCGTGCCGGTGCCCGGTGGGCGCGTACGGCGCGATGGCGCCGTTGCGCAGCGGGTGCAGGTCCGGGACGCGCATCTGCAGGCCGCCGCCGCTGGAGCCGCTCTTGCCGTCGATGACGACCGTGCGCAGGTTCAGGCCGAGGCCGAGGGTCAGCGGTGCGAGCCCCAGGGTGATGGCGGTGGCGTAGCAGCCGGGCACCGAGATCAGCGCGGCGTCCACGAGCTGGTCGCCGACGAGTTCGGGCACGCCGTAGACGAAGCGGTCCGCCAGTTCGGTGGTCCGCTCGGCCTTGGGGTACCAGCGCTGGTGCAGCTCGGGGGTGCGGATGCGGAAGGCGCCGCTGAGGTCGGTGACGCACGGGACGCGGTCGGCCAGCTCGGCGGCGAGCCGGGCGGAGACCGGGGCGGGCGTGGCGAGGAACACCACGTCGCAGCGCTCGGCCACCCGGTCGGCCGTGACCGGTTCGACGGTCAGGCCCAGGTCGAGGCGGAGTCCCGGGTGCAGCTCGGCCGGGCGCCGGCCGGCGCTCGACGAGCCGCCGAGGAAGGTCAGCTCCATCTCGGGATGCTGGCTGACCAGCCTGATGAGTTCGCCGCCGGCGAGTCCTGACGCGCCGGCGATTCCCACACGGATCATTCGAGTGTCTCCAGGATGTGACGGACGACGACCGACGCGATGTCGACTCCGGTCGTCGATGCCACGCCCCGCCAGGCGGGAGCGTGGTTGACCTCGTTGACGAGATAGCCCGACGGGGTCCGGAACAGGTCGACGCCGTAGATGCCGCTGCCGAGGCGGTCCACGACACCGTCCACGATCTTCTGCACGTCGGGGTCGTGGGCCAGGGCCCGGCTCTGGTTGCCCAGCGCCGCGTTGCTGCGCCAGTCGGCGCCCGCGCTCTCGAACTCGGCGGCGGCGACGATCTCCCGGCCGACGACCAGGCAGCGGATCGACCCGCCGCCCAGGTAGGGCTCCACCAGGCAGGCCTGCTCGAAGGCGTGGCCGAGGTCCTCGACGTAGTCGTAGACGGAGTGCGCCAGGTCGCTGTCGCGGATCAGGGTGACGCGCTTGCCCATGCCGCCGTAGACCGGCTTGAGCACGACCGGCACGCCCAGTTCGTCGAGGGCCCGCTCGAAGTCCTTGCGGGACAGGGCGAGCCGGAAGTCCGGCACGGGCAGGCCCGCCTCGCGCAGGACGGCGCGCAGGACCAGCTTGTTCTCGCAGGCGTGGATCGCGGCAGCGGAGTTGAGGACGCGGAAGCCGTCGGCCTCGGCGAGGGTGGCGATCAGGCCGCCGCGGGTGTAGCTGCGGCTGCGCACCAGCAGGGCGGCGTAGTCCTTGACGGACAGCGCGTCGCGGTGGCCGGCGCACAGGGACTCGTCGTTGACCCAGTCGAGCCGCAGCCCCTGCTCCGGGGCGATCTCGATGAGCCGGCGTTCCTCCCAGCCGACCCGGTCGGCGACGACGGCAACTCGGTTGGCCATCTCACTGACCCCAGTCGCGCAGCTGGACCTCGACCATCTGCAGGGTCAGCCGGCCGTTGTCGATGCCCTCGATGCGGAGCGTGAGCATGCACTCGGGGCAGGAGAGGGTCTCGCCCTCCACCATCTCCGGCACGGTCAGGTCGGTCTCGCACTCGGGGCAGGAGCCGGTGAGAACAGCGGTGCTCATGAAAGAACTCCGATCACGGTGATGAATGACGGGGATGCGGTACGGGGCCGGGCGGTCCCGCCGCGGTACGGGGGCTCAGGCGGCCTGGAAGTGGCGGGCGGCCTCGCGGACCGCCTCGCCGTCCAGCACGGGGCTGCCGTTGCGCTCCTGCCGCTCGATGAGCCACGCGGTGAAGGCGTCGGCGTCGACGTCGATGTCCGAGCCGGCCAGCGCCCACCTGACGAGCGCCGGGGTGAGCCGGGTGCGCACGCGCAGCTCACGGGTGTTGCCGACGAGTTCGGCGGGCAGCGTCTCGTACGCCTCGGGGTTGCTGAGCTGGCCCGGCAGTTCGTAGGCGAAGGCGTGCGGTGTCGTCGGGCCGGACTGGAAGGCGCTGCCGAGTCCGGCGCCCCTGAGGGCGGCCTGCGACAGCTCCGTGAGGTGGGTCAGGTCGAAGCGGGTGTCGCCGTGGATGACGCGCAGCGAGGTGAGCAGTTCGGCCAGGGGGGCGTTGCCGCCCCGCTCGCCGATGCCGCCGACGGTGGCCGAGATCCACTGTGCTCCCGCGCGGACGGCTGCGAGGGAGTTGGCGACGGCCATGCCCAGCATGTTGTGCGAGTGGATCTCGATCTCGGAGCCGTCGATCGCGGTGAGGTCGGCGATCACTTCCTCCATCTGCCAGGGCGACAGGTACGCGACGGTCTCCGCGAGCCGGAACCGGTCGGCCCCGGCCTCGAAACCGGCGGTGACGTACGGGACGAGCCGCTCCTTGGGGGTGCGGGCGCCGTCCTCGCCGCTGAAGGTGACGTGGAAGCCGCGCTCCTTGGCCTGGGTGATCGCCGAACGTGCCAGCACCTGGAGGAACTTGGCGCTGGGCGAGCCCAGCTTCAGCCGGGCGTGCTGCTCGGAGGTGGGGATGGAGTACATGATGTGCCGCACGCCCAGCCGCTCGGCCTCGTCGAGGGCCTTGGCGACCTGCTCGCGGTCCCGGACCACCACCAGGGTCATGCTGCGCTCGGGGCTGATCGCCTCGTGCGTGGCGAGGATCAGGTCGGCGTCCTTGGCGTCCGGGCCGGAGACCATGCCGACCTCGACCAGGTCGACGCCGGTCTTCACCAGCAGCTCGGCGATGACCGTGGCGTCCTTGGGACCGAATTCGACACCTCCCATGTGGGCGGAGTCGCGCAGGGTCGCGTCGGACAGGCGGGGCGGGCTCGGGAGGCTCCCCCAGTTCGCCGGTTCAGCCATGGCGTTCCCTCCTTGTTCCGGAGCCGGCTTCCTTTTCCGCCGGGCTCCGCGCTGGATGTGCGCTGCCTCGAACATGCTGCGCGACCTCGTGCAAAGATGCGCTGGGTCCTTTGTCAGAGCTGTGTCAAGGGCTGTAAGGGAGTGTCACGCCAGGCAAGGTCTGCGAATAATTCAGCCTTGAAATAAGTTCTGGAATCCGCTGTGAACCAGTGGAAAAGCCGAAAAGGCCCGCCGCGGAATGCGGCGGACCGTTTTCGGTGGGCGCGTGGCCGGGGCCTGCTGTCAGGCGGTGTATCCGCCGTCCACGGCGAGGGAGGTGCCGGTGATGTAGCGGCCGGCCGGCCCCGCCAGATAGGCCACGGCGGCGGCGATGTCCTCGGCCTCGCCGTACTGGCCGAGGGCGGTGAGGGAGCGCTGCCAGTCGGCGGAGTCGCCGTCGGCCGGGTTCATGTCGGTGTCGATCGGGCCCGGGTCCACGATGGTGGCGGTGATCCCGCGCGGCCCGAGCTCCCGGGCGAGTCCCTTGGTCAGGCCGACGAGCGCGGTCTTGGCCATCGCCTGCAGGACGAAGTTCCCTGCGGGGACACGCCCGTTGAAGCAGGACCCGATGCTGATGATCCGTCCGCCGTCGCCCATGTGCCGGGCGGCGGCCTGCGCGGCCAGGAACACCGACCGGACGTCCGTGGCGAGCACCCGGTCCAGGTACTCGGTGGTCACCTCGTCCAGCGGACCGTAGGCGAGGAAGCCCGCGTTGTTCACCAGGATGTCGATGCCGCCCAGTTCGCGGACCGTCTCCTCCACGGCCCGCGCCGCGGCGTCCGGCTCGGTCAGGTCGGCCTGGATGACCGCGGCCTTCCCGCCGTCCGCCTCGATCGCCTTGGCGACCTCGCGCGCCCGGTCCTCCGCCTGGACGTAGGTCACCGCGACCGCCGCTCCCGCGTCGGCCAGCCGCTTCGCGATCGCCGCGCCGATACCGCGGCTGCCGCCGGTCACCAGCGCCACCTTGCCGGTCAGGTCAGTCATCGAGCTTCCTCCGTCAATGGTTCGATGTGCGTCACCGGCTACGCTAGAAGTTGACACCGGCGTCAGATTCAAGTCCTCCGGCGAAATGGACGGGTGGGAGATGCGGATCGGTGAACTGGCCCGGCGCAGCGGGGTGAGCGAGCGGTCGCTGCGCTACTACGAGGCGAACGGCCTGCTGTGGGCCGAGCGGACCCCCGGCGGCCACCGCGACTACGGTGAATGGGCCGTCGACCGGGTCATTCGTATCCAGGCGCTCTACGCGGCGGGGCTGAACAGCAAGAAGATCGCCCAGCTGCTCCCCTGCATGCGCGACGGCGACGGCACACCGAGTGACAGCGCGACCCCCCGGCTCGTCGACGAACTGACCGCGGAGCGCGACCGGCTCGACCGGATGATCGCCGACCTGGTCCGGTCCCGCGACGTCCTGGACGGCATCATCGACACCGCGTCGACGGGCCTGGACTCCGCGACCCTGTCGGCCACCGGGGGGCACTGAACCCGCCGGGGCGACCCGACGAACGCCAGCCAGGCGGCCTGGGCCGCCAGGGCCGCCAGGGCCGCCAGGGTGAGGGTGGCGCGCGCCTGCCGCTCGGCTTCGGGCGGCCCGAGATGGGCTACGCGACCCTGTCGGCCACCAGGGGGCACTGAATCCGCCCGGGCGGCCCGAGGAACGCCCAACGCCGAACGCTGGCCAGGCGGTCTCCTCGCCGCCGCTGCGGGGCACCGAGCCCGGTCGGGCCGCCCGCCCGGACACTGAGCGCCGGCCAGGCGGCCTGATCCGCCGGAGCGGCCAGGGTGAGGGTGGGGTGTGCCTGCCGCTCCGCCTCGGCCAGGCCGAGGCATGCTCCGCTCGCGAACGCCGGCACGTGGGGGCCGAGTTGCCCCCCTACCATCCGCCACTACGGGTGCACTCAGTCCCGACGGGGCCGCCCGACGCGTCACCGAGCGCCGGTCAGGCGGCCTGGTCCGCCAGGGCGGCCAGGGTGGCGCGTGCCTGCCGCTCCGCCTCGTCCGGGCTCAGCCAGGCCCCGCGGTCGAATGCCTCGCCGAAGGCGCGTGGGCCCAGTACGGCCCGTGCCGCCGCGGTGATCCGGTCGACGTCGCCGCGCTCGGCCGGCGGAAGCGGTGCGCCGACGCTGCCGCGCGCGGCATGCGCGGCACCGAGGAGCTGGGCCGCGCACATGGCGCCCGCCCGGTCCCGGCACAGGGCGGCCGTGCCGGCGAGCCCCTCCAGGGAGAGGGCGACGGCACGCGGCTCGTCGAGGCAGCGGGCGATGCCGAGCCCCCGCAGATGCTGGGCGGCGGACCCGGCGGCGTCACCGCGGAGTTCGGCGATGAAGCCGAGTTCGGCGTGGAGCAGATGGTCCCCGGCCGGTGAGGAGACGTCGGCGTGGGCGTCCCGGATGCGCAGCAGGTGCGCCTCGGCCGCGTCGACGTCGCCGGAGCGCCGGGCGCCGAGGGCGAGACCCATGTCGGCGTGGATCTCGCCGTACTTGTAGCCCTGTTCGACGGCGATACGGCGGGCCTGCGTGTGCAGTTCGCGTGCGCGGTCGAAGTCGCGGGCGAGCAGCGCCAGGCGGCCCAGCCCCGACAGCCGGGCCGAGACCTCTGCCTGGAGGCACAACTCGCGTGCCATCTGCAGCCCTTCGTGCTGGCGGTGCGCCGCCTCGGCGTACTCCCCCTTGATCTCGGCCAGCGCGGCCAGCGGCGAGACGGTCTGCAGTTCGCCCCACCGGTCGCCCAGCTCGCGGAAGAGGGCGCGGCTGCGCCGGCCGTCCCGGGCGAGCCCGTCCAGGTCGCCGCGGACCAGGGCGAGGGCCGCCCGCAGACCCAGCGCGGCGGCACTGCCCCACTGCTCGTCCGCTGCCTCGAAGTGGGCGAGGGCGCGGGTGTTGAGGGCACGGCTGCCGTTCAGGTCGCCCACGCTGAACATGCCGTAGGCGTTCAGCCACAGCGCCCGGGCCCGGCGTACCGGATCGGGTACGGCATCCGCGTCGGAGATCACCGTGCGCTCACCGGTCAGCAGCACGAACGCACTGTGCAGCAGGGCGAGTTCGGGATCGGGGGCGCCGGCGGTGGCGGTGGACGTGGCCGCGAGGACGGCGGCAAGTCCACGGCGGGCCTCGGTGAGGCGACCGCGCAGCAGCCACCACCAGGACAGGGCGGTGGCGAGCCGTACGGCCTCCTCGGTGTGCCCGGCGGCGGCACGGCGCAGCGCCTCGTCGAGGGCGGCGCGCAGATTGCCCGCCTCGGTGTCCATGCGGGCCAGCCAGTCCCGTTGCCGCGGGCCGCGCAACCGGGGCTCGGCCTGCTCGGCGAGCGTGCGGTAGTGCCGCAGATGGCGCTCGCGCGCGGTGGTCGCGCCGGCCGGCTCGCGCAGCCGCTCGGTGGCGTACGCGGCGACCGACTCCAGGAGGCGGTAACGGGGGCCGCAGGGGCCGTCCGTGACGACGACGAGGGACTTCTCGACGAGCCGGGTGACGAGGTCGAGCACCGCGCCGCCTGACACGCCCTCCCCCGCGCACACCGCCTCCGCCGCTTCGAGGTCGCAGCCGTCGCTGTGCACGGCGAGACGGCTCAGCACGACGCGTTCGGGCCCGCTGAGCAGCTCCCAGCTCCAGTCGATCATCGCGCGCAGGGTCTGCTGGCGGGCGGGTGCGCCGCGCTGTCCTGAGGTCAGCACCCGGAACCGGTCGCCGAGGCGGGCGGCCAGCTCCCGGACGCCCAGGGCGCGTACCCGGGTCGCGGCCAGTTCCAGGGCGAGCGGAATGCCGTCGAGGCGGCGGCAGATCTCGGCCACGGCGGCGTGGTCGGAGCCGGTGTTCGCGCCGGTGCCGTCGGGTTCGGCGGAGCCGAGCCGGAAGCCGGGTGCGCAGGCGGCGGCCCGCTCGGTGAACAGCCGTACGGCGTCCGGGGTGGGGAGCGGCTCGACCAGGAACACGGTCTCGCCCGCCAGGGCGAGCGGTTCCTGGCTGGTGGTGAGGATGCGCAGCTGGGGCGCGCTGCTCAGGAGCAGCCCGGCCAGCTCGGCGGCGGCCGCGACGACGTGTTCGCAGTTGTCCAGCACCAGCAGGGTACGGCGGTCGCGCAGGGCGGCGGTCAGCCGGAGGGTGGGCGAGATGGCCCCGGTGCCGGTGGCGGGCGGGGCGGAGGGGGCGTCGTCGCGGACACCGAGGGCCGCGGCGACGATCTCGGCGAGGTCGTCGGGGGTGGCGCTGCGGACACCCGCGAACTCGACGAACCACACCCCGTCGGAAAGGCCGGCGTCCGCACCGGAGGCGACACCCTGCGCGGCGGCCACGGCGAGCCGCGTCTTCCCGACCCCTCCGGGCCCGGTCAGGGTCACCAGCCGCTGCCGCTCAAGCAGCAGCGACAACTCCCCGAGGACCTCACCCCGTCCGATGAGAGCGGTGAGCGGGACGGGGAGCCGGGCGGAGGTGGGAGACGGGGGTGGCGTCGGGGCCGAGGTCGGGATCGGGGTCGGGATCGGGATCGGGGTGAGAGCCGAGGCTGGGGCGGGGGCTGGGGATGAGGCTGGTGTCGGGGCCGAGGTCGCGGCTGCGACTGGGACCGACGCCGAGGCCGGAGCGGGGAGAGAGTCCGGAGCCGGGACCGACGCCGACGCCGAAGCCGACGCAGGAGCCGGGGCAGGAACCGACTCCACAGCCGGATTCTGGGCCGAAGTCAGCGACTGGCCCCGCTCCGGAGCCGGAGTCGGAGCCGAGGCGAAGTCCACCGCCGGAGCCGAGGCCGGTCCCAGAGCCGAAGCCGAGGCCGGCTCCCCGTCCGGGACCGACGCTGATGCCGACGCCGGAGCCGCCCCCGGAGCCGGACGCGCACCCAGGATCGGATCCGAAGCCGAAGCCGGACCCGGGTCCGGACCCGCACCCGCACCCGCACCCGCACCCGCACCCGCACCCGCACCCGCACCCGGGATCGCCCCCGGCCCCCCACCCGAAGCCGACCCCGGACCGGAAGCCGAACCCGACGCCGAACCCACAGCAAGAGCCGACGCCGACCCCACCACAGACCCCAACGCCGACCCCACAACAGACCCCGACGCCGCCCCCACGACCGACCCCGAGGCCAACCCCGGCCCCACGGCCAACCCCCGAGCCGCCCCCTGAGCCAACCCGGCAGCCGCCTCCGCAGCCGCCTCCTCACCAGCCACCCGCGCAGCCGTCTCCGCAGCAGCCCGCGCAGCCGCCCCCGAACCCACCCCCTCCGTCAGAGTCACCTCCGTCACGGCCGGAGCCTCCAGTCCCGGGTCCTGCCGGAGGAGTGCCCGGTGGAGGGTGCTCAGTGCGGGGCCCGGGCAGGCGCCCAGGTCCCTGGCGAGGCGGGTCCGCAGGTTCTCGTACGACGCGAGGGCCTCGCTCTGGTGGCCCGCGCGGTACAGCGCCCGCATCTGCACGGCCCGCAGCCGCTCCCGGAGCGGGTGTTCGGCCACGAGGGCGGCCAGTTCGCCGGCGAGGAGCAGGTGGTCCCCGGCGTCGAGGCGGGCCTCGGCCCGCTCCTCCAGCACGGCCAGCCGCTGCTCGCTCAGGCACTCCCCCGCCGCCCGTACGAACTCCTCGTCGGCGAAGTCCGCGTACGCCGGCCCCCGCCACAGCCCGAGGGCCTCGGTCAGCAGCGCCACCCGTGCCCGCGGGTCGTGGACGGAGCGGGCCTCGGCGACGAGGCGCGCGAACCGCGTGGCGTCCACCTCGTCGGCGGGGCCGAGCCGCAGCAGATATCCCGGCGGCTGCCGTACCAGCCGCTCGCGGCCGATGACCCGGCGCAGCTGGGAGACCTTGGCCTGCAGCGCCCCGGCCGGATTGCGGGGAAGGCTGTCACCCCACAGGTCGTGGATGAGCCGGTCCGCGGAGACGGGGCCGCCGTCGTGCGCGAGCAGATCCGCCAGCAGAGCCCGCACTTTGGTCTCGGGGACCTGCACCGGCTCCCCTTCGTCGTCCCACACCGCGAGTGGTCCGAGCACCCCTAACCGCATGTGCACAACCGTACCCCTCCAGTAAAAGCACTCAGCTGTTCCGGTACCGGCTCCGAAGCGTTCCCGAAGGTTTCCCGAAGCATTCCCGAAGTGTCCGCCCCCACAGTCGTGGTGCCGGTCGGCCCAGCCGCCGGGCGCCCGGCGCCCGCACGGCCGCGCGCACCGCCGAACTCCCGCCGCGGGCCCCGGCATCGGCCCCACGAGATACGGAGTACCACCCCCATGAGCGCCTCACCCGATACGGCTGCCGCCGCCGGCGCGGATTCCGGCAGCGCGCCGCCGGCGCCGAAGGAGCCTGCGGAGCGCGGGCAGAAGCTGCCGCTGGCGGCGCTGCTCGCCCTGGCCACCGCCGTGTTCATCACCAGCCTCACCGAGACGCTGCCCGCCGGCCTGCTGCCCGAGATGAGCCACGACCTCCAGGCGAGCGAGTCCGCGACGGGGCAGACGGTCACCATCTACGCGATCGGCACCGCGCTCACCGCGATCCCGCTGACGGCGGCCACCGCGGGCTGGCGGCGCAAGCGGCTGCTGCTCACCGCGGTGGCGGGCTTCGCCGCGGCGAACACGGTCACGGCGGTGTCGTCCGTCTACGGCCTGACGATGGCGGCCCGGTTCGTCGCGGGCGTCGCCGCCGGTCTGGCCTGGGCCCTGCTCGCCGGCTACGCGCGCCGCATGGCGCCGCCCGCGCTGCAGGGCCGGGCGATCGCCATCGCGATGGCCGGCATCCCGGTGGCGCTCTCCCTCGGCGTGCCCGCCGGGACCTTCCTCGGCAAGTCCCTCGGCTGGCGGGCGGCGTTCCTGGCGATGACGGCGCTCACGGCGGTGCTCCTGGTGTGGATCGTCGCCGCCGTGCCCGACTATCCGGGCCAGCGGCGCGGTGAACGGCCGCGCATGCTGCGGGCGCTGGGAGTTCCGGGGGTGCGCCCGGTGCTCTTCGTCACGCTCGTCTTCGTACTGGCCCACACCGTCCTGTACGCCTACATCGCCTCGTTCCTCGACGGCCTGGGGATGGGCGACCGGACCGATCTGGTCCTGCTGGCCTTCGGTGTCACCTCGCTGGCCGGCATCTGGATCGTGGGCGCCCGGATCCAGCACCGGCTGCGCTCGCTGACCGTGGCCAGCACCCTGCTGGTGGCCGCCGCCGCCGCGCTGCTCACGGTGCTCTCCGACGGCGGCCCGCTGGTCTACCTCGCCGCCGCCGTATGGGGTCTGGGCTGGGGCGGGCTGCCCACGCTGCTGCAGACCGCCGTCGGCGACGCGGGCGGCGACCAGGCCGACGCGGCGCAGGCGATGCTCGTCACCCTGTGGAACGTGGCCATGGCCGGCGGCGGTGTGCTGGGCGGCGTCCTGCTCGACACGAGCGGCAGCGGCTCGTTCCCGTGGACCGTGCTGCTCCTCCTGCTGCCCGTGCTGGCCGTCGTGCTCGGCGCCCGCGCCCATGGCTTCCCGTCCCGGCGGCCCGGCGTGTAGCCCCGCCGTTCCGACGGCATGTCGGCCCGCGTTCGGCTGCTCGACCACGGTTCGCGGCACGCAATGTGATGTTCACATCGTGTTGACCGCATCCGGTGTTTTCCGCCGACCTGCTTCCCTCGGCCCCCGCGGCACCGCCGTCGGACCCCCCACATGCCGCGTGACCAGCGGAAAGGATTCTCCTGCCGCTGGTCACGGCACGGCGGCAACCGCTTCCCGCGCCCCTGGCCCCCACCGGGACATATCCCTCGCCTGCTCGCGTTCACGCAGGTCAGCGGCCGAAATGTCAAAGTGACCGATCGCTCGGTGAAATCGGCGAACAAGCCGGTAGTTTTGCCCCCGTACGACTGTCGGCACATCGAAACGATGCGGCGACACGACTGCGAGGGGGCGTAGTTAAACATGTCGTCAAGGGAAGTGCGCGTCGCAGCGGGTGAGCGCGAGCACATACACATGTTCATTGATGAAGTATTCAAGCCGCTGCACCGCGCGGAACAACGCCGTTGGGCGCGGGCATACTTGTGGGGTCTTCTCCACACACCCGGGAAGAAAACCCCGCGGCGTATGGCACAGGCCGGTTTAATGCCGGCGGGCGCGGCGCACGGTCTGCACCAGTTCATCAACAGCAGTCCGTGGAACTGGGAACAGGTGCGCTGCGCACTCGCCGGAACCATTGCGGCGAACCGGTCGGCCTACGCATGGACCTGTGCCGATCTCCTGATCCCGAAACAGGGTGAGCATTCGGTGGGCGTGCATCGCCGCCTGGACCAAGCGACCGGACGCACCGTCAACTGCCAGCGCGGTCTGGGGCTCTTCCTGGCGACGGGCACGGGCACGGGCACGCAGTGCTTTCCGGTCGACTGGAACCTGCTGCTCGACGGCGCGTGGGACTGGGACGACCTGCGCCGGCGCCGGGCGCGGATACCCGAGGCGGAGACCGGGCGCCCGGTGGGCGCCCACGTCCTCGACTTCGCCGCCGGCGGCGCCGGTCGCACGCTGTTCCCCGACGCGCCCTGGGCGCTCAATCTCACCCGGCGGTGCGACGACGCGAGCGGCGTCATGGCCGGACTCGCCCGCCGGGGGCTCGACTTCGTCTGCGAGGTCGATCCGGGGCAGATCGTACTGATCGGCCGCCCCTCCCCGAGGGTCATCACGGTCGGGGAGCTGATGGAGGAACCGCACGCCCGGCAGCCGCATGCGCTGAAGCGCCAGCCCGAGCACGGCGGCGCCAGGGCGACCCGGGTCAACGTGTACGGCGGACCCGTACGCCTGGCCCAGCGCGGGGCCGCCAAGGACGGCGTGTCCCGCAACTACCACGTCCTGGAACAGCCGTCGGGCGACGCCGGACAGCCCGCCCGCTACTGGGTCACCAGCCTGCTGAACAGGGGCGTCGAGGAGGTCCTGACACTGGCCCGGAGCCAGGCGACCGCCCGTGCGGCCGTCACCGCGCTGGGATCGGAGTTCGGAGTGCTCGACTTCGAGGGCCGCTCCTTCCCCGGCTGGCACCACCACATGACCATGGTCTCGGCCGCGTACGCCTACCAGCATCTGTACGGCGCTCCCGGTGCGCTCCCCGCGCCGGCCGTACCGCTGCCCGTGACCCACGCCGAAGCCGCCTACCGCTGGGCAGACGCCGGAGCGAAGGGCCTGGGCGCGTGAAGAAAGTGCTGGTCGTGGAGCCTGACTCCGCCGCGGCCGAGTCCACGGCGGGCGATCTGCGGCGCCAGGGCTACGCCGCCCACACCGTCGACCGCGGGGCCCGGATCCTGCGCACGTACCACGACGCCGATCTGGTGCTGCTCTCGCTGGACCTGCCCGACATCGACGGGCTCGAGGTGTGCCGCACCCTGCGCGCCGAGAGCGACATCCCGGTGATCGCCTCCACCCACCGCGACAACGAGCTGGAGCGGGTCCTCGCCCTCAAAGCGGGCGCGGACGACTGTGTGCTGAGGACGTGGAGTCCGCGCGAGATCGGGGCGCGGATCGAGGCGGTGCTGCGCCGCACCCGGCCGCAGTACGTCGGTGCGGACAGCATCTCGCTCCGGCCGCTGCACATAGACCCGCGGACGCGTGAGGTGCGCCTGCGCGATCGTGTCGTCGAAGTGACGGCCACGGAATTCGAGTTGCTCTACACCCTGGCCGCGCGGCCCGATTCCGTCGTCTCCCGCAAGGAGCTGATGGCCAAGGTATGGGGCAGCAATTGGGTGCGCACCAGCCGCACCATCGACACGCATGTGAGCAGTCTGCGGGCGAAACTCGGCTCCAGTCGGTGGATCATCACCGTGCGCGGCGTCGGCTATCGCATGGGACACGTCGGGCAGATGCCTGAGACATCCGTCGGCTGAGTCTTTTCGGCCCTCTTCAAGGGGTCCGGGCACGCGGTCCAGAAAGCGCTGCCCGGAGCCCGTCCGCGACCGTTTCAATGTTTCTTTTACATTCCTTGACTATTTCTAGGGAGAATCGCCTTGATGGGCCCCGCCGTTTTCCCGGGCTTCGCTTCCTTCCCTCCCGTCCCCTACGCCACGGAAGGGGTGAGCGGCATATGACCAAGCAGATCCATCTCGCCGCCCAGTTGCCGGCCATCCACAACGTCACCGTCTGGTCGGACCCGCGCTCCGGGAGCCAGATCGGCGTCGACTCCTTCGTGGAGCTGGCGCGGACGGCGGAGCGCGGCAGGTTCGACTTCTTCTTCCTCGCCGAGGGGCTGCGGGTGCGCGAGCACAAGGGCCGCTTCTACGAGCTGGACGTGGTGGGCCGCCCGGACAACCTGACGATGCTCAGCGCGGTGGCCGCCGCCACGACGCACCTCGGGGTCGCCGCCACCGTCAACGCCACCTTCAACGAGCCGTACGAGGTGGCGCGCAGGCTCGCCACCCTCGACCTGCTCAGCGGCGGCCGTGCCGCGTGGAACGTGGTGACCAGCTTCGACGCCTTCACCGGTGAGAACTTCCGGCGCGGCGGCTTCCTCGCCGAGGGCGACCGCTACACGCGCGCCGCCGAGTTCCTGGCCACGGCCCGTGAGCTGTGGGACAGCTGGGCCCGCGAGGACGTGACCGCCGACCCGGTGTCCGGCCGATTCGTGCGCCCCGGGGCCGGTGCGTTCGCCCACAAGGGCGAGCACTTCGACATCGCGGGACGGTTCACGACCCCGCGCAGCCCGCAGGGGCACCCCGTGATCATCCAGGCCGGGGAGTCCGAGGCGGGCCGCGAGTTCGCGGCGTCGGACGCCGAGGTCGTCTTCAGCAAGTACAACCGCCTGGACGAGGCACGCGCCTTCTACCGGGACGTCAAGGGCCGCCTCGCCCGCTACGGCCGCTCACCGGACGACCTGCGGATCCTGCCGACCGCCACCGTGGTCGTCGCCGACACCGACGCGGAGGCCGCGGCGTACGCCGACGAGGTCACCCGGGCCCAGGTGAGCCCGCAGACCGCGATCGCCCACCTGGAGGCCGTCTGGGGCCGCGACCTGTCCGGGTACGACCCGGACGGGCCGCTGCCCGACATCGACCCGGAACCCGAGTCGCTCGTCCTGAAGGGGCACTCGGTCTTCCGCACGGGGCGTGCCGAGACCGCCAGGCGCTGGCGTGCCCTCGCCGAGGAGAGCGGGCTGAGCATCCGGGAGCTGGTCATCGAGGTCGGCGGCGGGCAGACCTTCGTCGGCAGCCCGCGGACCGTCGCCGACGCCGTGGACCACTTCGTGCAGTCCGACGGCGCGGACGGCTTCGTTTTCGCCGCGCATCTGACGCCCGGCGGCCTGGACGACTTCGTGGACCGGGTGGTGCCGCTGCTGCAGGAGAAGGGCGTGCTGCGCCGGGACTACACGGGGACGACGCTGCGCGACCATCTGGGGCTGCCACCGCTGCCGCGCACCGAGCGCGCCTCCGGCACCGCGCGGGAGGCGTCGTGAGCGACCGTACGCTGCATCTCGCCGTCGCCCTCGTCGACGCCGGCTGGCATCCCGCGGCCTGGCGTGCCCCGGACGCCCGCCCGGACGCCCTGTTCACCCCCGGGTACTGGGCGGAGCTGGCCGCCGAGGCCGAGCGCGGCCTGATCGACTTCCTCACCTTCGAGGATTCCCTCGGCCCGCAGTCGGCCGTGCCGCACCGGCCCGACGACCGCACCGACCAGGTACGGGGCAGCATGGACGCGGTCCTGCTCGCGGCCCATCTCGCCCCGCTCACCACGCACATCGGCCTGGTCCCCACGGTCAACGTCACGCACACCGAGCCGTTCCACGTCTCCGTGGGCATCGCCACCCTCGACCACGCCGCCAAGGGCCGCGCGGGCTGGCGTCCGCAGATCGCCTCGCGCGCCGCCGACGCCGCCCACTTCGGCCGCCGTACGACCCCGCAGCTGACCGACGAGGACGCGCGCGAACCCGAGCTGATCGCCAAGCGGCTGCGCCCCCTGTTCGCCGAGGCCACCGAGGTGGTGGAGGTGACCCGGCGGCTGTGGGACAGCTGGGAGGACGACGCGGAGATACGGGACACGGCCACCGGCCGCTACATCGACGGCGGCAAACTGCACCACATCGACTTCGAGGGCGCGTACTTCAGCGTCAAGGGTCCCTCGATCACGCCCCGCTCGCCCCAGGGGCAGCCGGTGGTGGCGAGCCTCGCGCACGCCTCGACGCCGTACGAGTTCGCCGCGCGCGGCTGCGACGTCGTCTTCGTCACGCCGCGGGACCGCGCGGGCTCCGAACGGATCCTCGCGGAGGTCGACGCGGCCGTCGAGCGGGAGGGCAGGGACGAACGGGCCCGGCCGCTGCGCAGGTTCGCGGATCTCGTCGTCTTCCTGGACGACGAGCCCGGTGCCGCCGCGCGCCGCAAGGAGCACCTGGACGCCCTGGACGGCGCCGCACTCACCTCGGACACCGTGATCTTCACGGGCACTCCGGGCGAGCTGGCCGACCTGCTGCTCGACTGGCGCACCACCGGGCTCGACGGCTACCGGCTGCGCCCCGGCGCGCTGCCGCACGACCTCATCGCGATCACTCGGCGGCTGGTGCCCGAGCTGCGCCGGCGCGGCGCCTTCCGCGGCGCGTACGACACCGGGACCCTGCGTGCCCGGCTGGGCCTGCCGGCTCCGCGCAACCGGTACGCGGCGAAGGACTGACGGGCGGGGGTGACCGCCCGCCCGTCACGCCCTCCTCGGCGCTCAGCCGGCCGTGAGGACCTTATCCTCCACGGCCCCGGGGGCGGCCTGCGCCCGTTTGCGGGGCAGGGCGAGGGTGATGAGCAGGCCGATCACCATGCCGGCCGCGGTGAGCAGCACGACGAGGAACTCACCGTCGGCGGTGGCGCTCTTGAGGGCCTGGCCGGTCTTTCCGCCGGTGCCGGCATCGGCGATGGCGGTGAGGACGGCCAGGCCGATGGCGTTGCCGATGTTGAGCGTGGTGGAGGCCATGCCGTTGGCGATGCCCTGCTCGGCGGCGGCGATGCCGGTGGAGGCGGCGATCCACATGGCGGTCCAGACGATGCCCTGGCCCACGCCGGAGACGATCAGGCCGGGTACGGCCCTGGCGTAGCCGGCGTCCGCGTCGAAGCCCCAGGCGAGCAACGCGGTGCCCACGGCGCCGACGAGGAAGCCGGTGAGCAGCGTGGTGCGGGTGCCGAGCCGGGTGGTCATGCGCTCGCCCAGCTGGGTGCCGGCGGCGATGGCGACGGACGGCACGAGGAAGGCGAGTCCGGTCTCCAGCGCGCTGAAGCCGTGGACCGACTGCAGCAGCACGGTCAGGAAGTACGGCAGGGTGCCGAAGGTGGCCATGTAGAGGAAGGTGACCGTGATGCCCACGCCGAGGCTGCGGTTGCGGAACAGCCGGAACGGCATGAGCGGGTCCGCGCTGCGCGCCTCGATCACCGCGAAGGCGATCAGGAAGATGACCGAGGCGGCGAGGGAGCCGATCACCTCGGGCGCGGCCCAGCCGCTCTCCGGCCCCTCGACCAGCGCGAAGACGAGCAGGGTGGCTCCGGCGGTGACCGTCAGGGCGCCGGGCAGGTCGAACCGGCGGCCGGCCGTGCGCGGCGCGTCGCGCGGGATGACGGCCAGCGCGGCAAGGGCGACGAGACCGGCCAGCGGCACGTTGACGAAGAAGACCGCCGGCCAGCCGAAGCTCTCGGTGAGGATGCCGCCCAGCAGCGCGCCTACGGTCAGCCCGCTGGCGCCGGCTCCGCCCCACACGGCCAGTGCCCGGTTCCGCTTGGGCCCTTCCTCGAACAGCGTGTTGATCAGGGACAGCGTGGAGGGCAGCAGAAGAGCGCCGCCGAGGCCCTGCACGGCACGGGCCGCGATGATCACGGCCGGGCTGCCGGCCAGCCCGCCGGCCAGGGACGACAGGGCGTAGAGGGTGAGCGCGAGGACGAACATCCGGCGCCGCCCGAGCAGATCGGCCGCCCGGCCGCCCAGCAGCAGGCAGCCGCCGGCGAAGACCACGTAGGCGCTGACGACCAGTTGCTGGGTCTGGCCGGGGAAGCCGAGATCGTCACCGATGTCGGGCAGCGCGACGAAGACGATGTTCAGATCGAGCGAGAAGATCAGCTGCGCCAAAGCCAGCAGCGCCAGACTCCAGCCCAGACCTCGCCGAGGCGGGCCGGTGAGGCCCGAACGCGGCGCGGATGTAGTGGACATGAGAGGTCAGCCCCTTGAGGTCGTGGGCAGGGCAGCCCATCCGGTACGACTGTTCATCATCTTACGTACAGTCGTAGGGATCGCAACCGGGGAGACGCGATCCAGCGGAATTGTCTTACTATCGCGGTACAATCGAACGATGATCGCCCATCACCCCGATCGTGATCAGATCCGTATCGAGAACGTCCTCGCCGCGCTCGGGAACCCCATGCGCCTGGCCGTCGTGCGTGTCCTCGGTGACGAAGCCGAGCACACCTGCGGCAGCATCCTGGACGGGGTCTCGAAGTCCTCGATGACGCACCACTGGCGCGTCCTGCGCGACGCGGGCGTCATCTGGCAGCGCCCCTCGGGCCGGGAGAACCTGCTCTCCCTGCGCCGCGCCGATCTCGACCACCGCTACCCCGGTCTCCTGGACGCGATCCTCGTCGGCGCGCGCCACGAGTCCGGAGCGCCATGGCGCGACTGACGTGGCTGCGGGGCTGCGGGGCTGCGGGGCTGCGGGGCTGCGGGGCTGCGGGGCTGCGGGGCTGCGGGGCTGCGGGGTGCAACTGACGGAGCGACGGGGGGTACTGAGACGGGCGGTTTCCTGAGGGGTGCTCAGAGGCCGTCCGAGAGGCCGAGTCCGGTGAGCGCGCCGACCGGGTCGAGGTCCGGGGTGCCGCGGGGCCACCAGTCCTCCTGGCCGGGCTCCGACTCGTAGGCGTACCAGAGGTTGTCGCGACCGAGGCGGAGCTGGACGTGGGCGCTGGGGTGGGTGAGGCGGTTGCGCCAGGGGCGGAACGCCGGCAGGTCGGCGGCGAGCAGCAGCGGGCGGGCCCGGTCGAAACGGCCGGCCGGCGGATCCCACGGCTCCTCCAGGACGGCCAGCCCGGCAAGGCCGCCCTGCCGCCAGGCCGCGACGGCACGCGCGAGGTCGGCCGGGGTCCGTTCCGCGGCATCGGCCAGCGCGGCGTAGAGCGTGCGGGTGGCCGCGGTCAGGCCGGAACCGGGGCGGGCCGCGGCGAGCCGCACCGCGTCCTGCCACAGGGTCAGCTCGCCGACCGGATCGAGTCCGGTCCCGAGCAGGACGTGGGCGCGGGCGGCCGCGTCGGTCGCCAGCTGGTCCAGCGCGAAGGGGTCCGGGCCGCCGGGCACCGACGGATACGCCGGGGGCTGCTCCGGATGCGGCGGCACGGGCAACGGCCGCGGCAGCGGCGGGAGTCCGCGCGGGGCGAGGGCCTCGGTGGCCCGGACGCCGGGCAGACCGGCCGGCTGACGTTCCCGCGCGGCGCGGGCCGCACGGGCGGCACTGCGCCGGGACAGCGTCTCGAGCAGCTCCTTCTCGCCCCGGCCGCGCAGCAGAAGCAGCACGAACGGGTCGGCGTCGAGCAGACGGGCCGTCTGGTAGCAGAGGGCGGCGGCGTGTTTGCACGGGTGGCCGGAGTCGGGGCAGCTGCAGCGCGGGACGAGGTCGCCGGGACCGGGCAGCAAGGGGACACCGCAGTCGGCGAGGGAGGGGGGCAACTCCTTGTCGAGCAGCGCCGCGATGTGCCCCGGCCGGTCGGCCGCGGCGTCCAGGAACCGCTCCCAGTCCGTGTCCGCCAGCGTCCGCACCCGCACCTGTACGCGGTACGGCCGGGGCCGGCTGCCCCGTACGTACGCCAGCACCAGCCCCGGTGTCACGGTGATCGCGTCCACCTGCCCCTGCTCCGCGTAACCACGCCCCCGCACGAGGCGATTGGCGTCCAGCGCCCCCTGCTCCAGCGCGTCGACCCAGGCATTGCCCCACCAGGTCCCGGCGAACTCGCCCTTCACACCACCGGTCCCCCGAGCGGCGAACGCCGGAAAGGTACGCCGGAGTTCGCTGTCGCGGTGCGGGGTGGCCATGGTGGGGGGCACGTGGGGGGTGGAGGCCACCGAGGCTCGCGCGGCGGTGGTGGACGGAGTGGCCGGGACCCCGGGGGCGTGCACCGGCACCGCCCCGGGACCCTCCGTTGAGATCCCGGTCGCCATGGTCGCCGAGGCACCCGGCGCGGACACCGAGGAGTCGGAGACGGATGCCGAGGCAGCGGGGGCGCGTACCGAGGATCCGGATGCGGTGTCCGAGGAATCGGGGGCGGGCACCGCGGACTCGGTCGCGGGTACGGACGAATCGGAGGCCGGTGCCGAGGAGCCGGAGGCCGGTGCCGAGAGCCTGAGGGAAGGCGAAGCCGACGCAGGGGCGGGGGCGGGCTCCGGAGGGCCGGACGGGGGCGTCGGCGGCGGAGTGTGCGGCGGGGTCGGCTCGATGGGGGCGGCCGCGCTGTCGGCAGGCGCCTCCGGCTCGTCGGAGGTGTCCGTCCACGTGGAGGCGTCCGTCCACGTGGGCATGCGGAAGGCCGTCGCCAAGTAGTGCCGCATGTCCTGCGCGGCCTTGCCCCGGCCTGCCCGGCTCTCCTGCCCGGGGGCCGGCGAGGTGCGCGGCCCGGCGGGACCGGGACGGGCGGCGCCCCGCCGCTCGCGCCGAGGCTGCGCCGACTCCGCGCGCAGCGCCTCCCGCCGCGCGGCTCGGAGCGCCTCCCGGGCGACGTCGGCCGGCCGCCCACCCGGGGCACCGGTGCCGGAATCCGGGCCGGGCCCGACCCCGCCCGGCCCGGATTCCGGGTCGATGTGCGCCGACTCCGACGCAGGACCCTCGGCCTCCGCCGCCGGTCGTGCGGGCTCCGGCGCGGGCCCTTCGGCCTCGACCCCAGACTTCACGCCCTCCGGCACGGGACGCGCGGCCTCGGCCCCAGAGCCCACGGCCCCCGGCACAG
This sequence comes from Streptomyces sp. NPDC015171, assembly GCF_043079545.1. Classification (NCBI taxonomy): domain Bacteria; kingdom Bacillati; phylum Actinomycetota; class Actinomycetes; order Kitasatosporales; family Streptomycetaceae; genus Streptomyces; species Streptomyces sp. NPDC015171. Next base: position 557,751 of record NZ_JBIBUO010000002.1, on the reverse strand, counting down.
CACGCGCGTTCCCCGGTCCGGAGCGTCCGCCCTCCGCCACCGCCTCCACGGGCACCACGGGCTCTACGGGCACCACGGGCTCTACGGGCACCACGGGCTCTACGGGCACCACGGGCTCTACGGGCTCTACGGGCTCTACGGGCTCTACGGGCTCTACGGGCTCTACGATCTCCGGCCCGGGACGGACAGCTTCCTGCGCCGGATGCCCGCCCTTCCCGGCATTGCGTACGGCCCCCTCCCGGACCTCCTCCGGTGCCGGTCCCCCGGCCTCGGCCGGCGGAACCTGACCGGCGGGCGTCGGTGGCGCGGGCTCGCCGCGGCGGTCGGCGAAGGCGGCTCTGAGTGCCGCTCGTGCCGCGTCGCCGGGCCTGGGAGCGGTGGTCCCGGCCGGGTCCGTCGCGTCGTCAGCGGTCGGCGCCGTCGGCGGTGCCGTGGCGGTGCCGGCCTCCGGGGTGGCACCCGCCGGCCGGTCTTCTGTCTCCCGTCCGTCCCGCTCGGCCTCGGCACGCTCGCGGGCCGCCCGCAGGGCCCGGCGGGCGGCGTCGCCGGGGCGGAGCGGTCCTGCGCCCGTCATGACGTCCTCCGCAGGGAGACGAGGTCGGACAGTTCACGGTCGGTCAGTTCGGTGAGCGCCGCCTCGCCGGAGCCGAGGATGGCGTCGGCCAGGGCCCGCTTGGCGGCGAGCATCTCGGCGATGCGGTCCTCCACCGTGCCCTCGGTGACCAGGCGGTGGACCTGGACGGGCTGGGTCTGGCCGATGCGGTAGGCGCGGTCGGTGGCCTGCTCCTCCACGGCCGGGTTCCACCAGCGGTCGAAGTGGACGACATGGCCGGCGCGGGTCAGGTTCAGACCGGTGCCCGCCGCTTTCAGGGACAGCACGAGGACCGGGGTCTCACCGCTCTGGAAGCGGTCCACCATGCGCTCGCGCTCCGGCACCGGCGTGCCGCCGTGCAGCAGCTCCACGGGGATCGCGCGGGCGGACAGATGGGCGGTGAGCAGGCGGGCCATGCCGACGTACTGGGTGAAGACGAGCGCTGAGCCGTCCTCGGCGAGCAGGGTGTCCAGCAACTCGTCCAGGAGGGCGAGTTTGCCGGAGCGGGCCGCGAGCCGGTCCGCGCGCGCCTCCTCCTTCAGATACAGCGCCGGGTGGTCGCAGATCTGCTTCAGGGCGCCGAGCAGCTTCAGGACCAGGCCCCGGCGGGCCATGCCCTCGGCGGTCTCGATGGCGAGCATGGACTCGCGCACCACCGCCTCGTACAGCGACGCCTGCTCGCGGGTGAGCGGCACCGGATGGTCCGTCTCGGTCTTGGGCGGCAGCTCGGGCACGATGCCGGGGTCGGACTTCTTGCGGCGCAGCAGGAAGGGCCGGACCAGCCGGGACAGGCGCTCCACGGCCTCGGCGTCCTCGCCGTTCTCCACCGCGCGGGCGTGCCGGGCCCGGAAGGTCTTGAGCGGGCCGAGCAGTCCGGGGGTGGTCCAGTCGAGCAGGGCCCACAGCTCGGAGAGGTTGTTCTCCACCGGGGTGCCGGTGAGTGCCACGCGCGCGGGTGCCGGAAGGGTGCGCAGCGCCTTGGCGGTGGCCGAGTAGGGGTTCTTCACGTGCTGGGCCTCGTCGGCGACGACCATGCCCCAGGGCTGTTCGGCGAGGCGGGCCGCGGCGGAGCGCATGGTGCCGTACGTGGTGAGGACGAAGCCGCCGTCGACGCCGTCCAGGGTGCGGCCCTGGCCGTGGAAGCGGCGGACGGGGACGCCGGGCGCGAACCGGGTGATCTCCCGCTGCCAGTTGCCGAGCAGGGAGGCCGGGCAGACGACGAGGGTCGGCTCGCCGCGGGATCGCTTCAGATGCAGGGCGATGAGGGTGACGGTCTTGCCGAGGCCCATGTCGTCGGCGAGGCAGCCGCCGAGGCCGAGCGAGGTCATCAGATCCAGCCAGGCCAGGCCGCGCAGCTGGTAGTCGCGGAGGGTGGCCCGCAGACCCGGGGGCGGGGTGGCGGGGCGCAGGCCCGCGGTGAGCCGGTCGCGGAGGGCGGCCAGCGCGCCGACGGGGACGGCCTCGACGGTCTCGCCGTCCACCTCGGCGCTGCCGGTGAGGGCGACGGACAGCGCGTCGACCGGGTCGAGCAGGCCCAGTTCGCGCTTGCGGGCCTTGCGGACCAGCGCGGGGTCGACCAGCACCCAGCGGTCCCTGAGCCGCACCACCGGGCGGTGGGCCTCGGCGAGGGCGTCCATCTCGGCCTCGCTGAGCGGATCTCCGCCCAGGGCCAGCTGCCAGCGGAACCGGAGCAGGTCCTCGCTCTCGAAGAAGCCCGTACCGTCGGTCGCCGAGCCGGGCGCCCCGTGGACCACCGCGGTGGCGGTCAGATCGCGGGCGAGGTCCCGGGGCCAGTGCACCGCGACGCCGGCGGCGGCCAGCCGGCTCGCGGCCACGCCGAGCAGCTCGCCCAGCTCCTCCTCGGACAGGGCGAGGACGTCGGGTACGTCCTGTTCGGCGAGGCGGTCGAGGGGCGGCCACACCCGGGCAGCGCGCCGGACGGCGAGGGCGGCGTCCACACGCGCGCGGGGTCCGAACTCCGGGTCGGCCTCCCCCGCCCACAGGGCCGCCGCGTCGGCCACGAGGGTGGGGTCGGCGAGGCTGTGCACCTGTACGACGGCCGCTCCGGCGGCGCGGGCGCCCTCGTGGGCGCCGGCGTCGAAGACGTCGGACGCCGACAGGTCGAGGCGGAGCGAGATCCGGACGCCCGCGTCCATCCCGGCGGCGACCTCGGCCGCCCACTCGTGGGCCCCGGGCAGGGCCTGGGGCTCGCGGGCGGCGAAGGGGCGGCCGGTCACGCGGGGGGCGGCGGGGGTGCGGGGCAGGGTGTCGGCGACCGCGTCCAGGAAGGAGCGGACCAGGGCCTCCGGCTCGGGCAGCAGGAGCGCGCCCGGCCCGGGAAGGGGCACGGCATGGCCCTCGGGGGGCAGGGCGGCCGCGATCTCCCGCAGGTGGGCGATGTCGTCGGGCTCCAGCGGGCCCGCCCGCCAGGCATCGTGGCCGGCCGGGGTCAGGCCCGGCAGCAGCCGGCCGCGGGCGACGAGCCGCAGCGCGTGCAGGGCGGCGGCGCCCCAGCAGGCCGTGGCCGGATGGGCGGCCGGGTCGCGGCGGGCGCGGACCAGCAGCGGCAGGGCCTCGGCGACGGACAGGGTCAGCGCGGGAACCTGGCGGCGGCGCACCCCTGCACCGTGGCGGCGGACGACCGTCAGCTCCTGCGCGGTGCCCCCGGCCGGTGCGGGCAGCGGGTCGCCGTCGGGGTCCCAGAAGGCGAGGCGGCCTTCGCGTGGCAGCGGCGCGGGCAGATAGACGGACGCAAGACGCACCGGCACCGGGCGCCCGGCCCCGGTCCCCCCGGAATCCTCCGCGCGCTCGGCCATCGCCGCCGTACCGCTCATACGTCCTGCCACCTCCCGCCCCTGTCTCGGATCAGATGTCTCCGACTCTACGGGCGGGGTCTGACAATCGGCTCCGAGGCCCGGTCGGGGCCCGGTGCAGGGGACCGCCCGGGCGGGAGACCGCTCCGGTTCAGGGGACCGTGCGGGAGACCACGAACACCATCGACTGCTCGGGGTCGGACAGGTTGACGACCACGTCCTGGGTGGGCGCCGGGTTCTTCTGCGAGTGGGTCAGGCCCCACCACGGGCCCTGGCCGGTGAAGGTCCAGCCGCTGACCTTCTGGTCGCGCTCGCCGATCGCGATGTCGTCCTTCTCCAGCTTGTCCCGGCGCACGCCCATGCCTTCGAGGAAGCTGTCCAGTCCTGCCGGGTTGGTGCGGAACTGCACGTAGAGACGGCTGGTCTTCCAGTTGTTCGTCTCGTAGTAGGCGATGTCGTCGGCGGGGTGCGGGACGGCCACCTGGTAGAGGCGGCGCTGCACCTTCGACGGCCAGCCCGCGGTGAGGCCGGTCGCCGAGTACTTCGCCTCCTTGTCCTTGCCGCTGTTGCGGCTCTGGTTGGCGGAGATGACCAGGTAGCCGGCCGGGACGCCGATGAGCAGGCCGATGATCAGCAGGGTGATCGCCCGGCGCTTGGCCTTGTGCCGAGGGTCCTCGGCGGGCCGCCGCCGTTCGTCGGGCGGGCCGCCCTGATGGGGCAGCGACGACGTCATGCGCTGTCCTGGTCGCGGCGTGCCTGGGCGTAGCGCTCGTAGCGCTCGTACCGCTCCACCCGGCGGCGCTTGGCCCGGCGGAACCGGCGGGCGACCAGCCGGGCCAGGTCGGCGGCGCCCACCATGCCCGCCTCGGGGCCGAGCTGGGCGCGGGTGATGCGGGCCTCGGGGCGGTAGCCGCGGCCGGTGAGGTGGCGTTTGAAGGCGTCCCGCGCCGGCCCGATGAGCAGGTCGTCGGCGGCCGAGACACCGCCGCCGATCACGAAGCACGACGGGTCGAGGGCGGCGGCGAGGTTGGCGATGCCGACGCCGAGCCACTGTCCGATGTCCTGGAGCAGCTCCACGCACATCGCGTCGCCCTCACGGGCCAGCTCGGTGATCATCGGGCCGCTGATCTCGTCGATGTTGCCCTTGACGTGCTCGATGATCCCGTAGGCCACCGGGGAGTCCGCCGCGGCCAGTTCCTTGGCCTCGCGGACCAGCGCGTTGCCGGAGCTGTACTGCTCCCAGCAGCCGCGGTTGCCGCACGGGCAGCGGTGGCCGCCGGGCACGACCTGCATATGGCCGAACTCGCCGGCGACGCCGAACTTGCCGCGCTTGACCTGGCCGTCCTCCAGGATGGCGCCGCCGATGCCGGTGCCGAGGGTGATCATGACGAGGTGGTCCTCGCCGCGCCCCGCGCCGAAGCGCCACTCCGCCCAGGCCGCGGTGTTGGCGTCGTTGTCCACCAGGACCGGCACCGAGAGCCGGCTGGCGAGGCGGTCGCGCAGGGGTTCGTTGCGCCAGGACAGGTGGGGGGCGAACAGGACGCGGTTGCGGTCCGCGTCGACCCAGCCGGCGGCGCCGATGCCGACGGCGTGCACGTCGTGCCGGTCGGACAGGTCCAGGACCAGCTCGGCGATGGTGTCCTCGACGACCTTCGGGCTCTTGGACTTGTCCGGGGTCTCCGTGCGGAGCTTCTCCAGGATGTTTCCGTCCGCGTCCACCACGCCCGCCATGACCTTGGTGCCGCCGATGTCGATGCCGACCGTCGGCACCCGGGGTGCGGTCAGATGGGACCGGCGTTCCCTGGTGCCGACCGTCCGGAGCACGGGGGCTCGGCGGGAGCCGATGGGGGCGGTGAGGTCGCGATAGGTGCTCATCGGGCTCGATTCTGCCTCACCGTGGGGGCAGGTGCTGTGCGGGGCGTGGGCGGGGAGCGCGCGCGGGGCCGGGTGCGGCGGCGTGCTGTGCGGGACGCGCTTCCCCGCGCCCGTCAGCTCCGGCGCAGCTCGTGGCGCAGGGCCTCCAGATCGGACCCGCCGGCCATCTGCCGGGTCAGTTCGTCCAGGCTGATCTCGTCCCGTGTGTGATGGCCCACCATCGTGCCGCGCCTGAGCAGCACGAAACGGTCGCCCACCAGATACGCGTGATGCGGGTTGTGGGTGATCAAGACGACGCCCAGGCCCTCGTCCCGTGCCGCGGCCACATATTTGAGCACCACACCGGACTGCTTCACCCCGAGGGCCGCCGTCGGCTCGTCCAGGATCAGGACCTTCGCGCCGAAGTGCACCGCGCGGGCGATCGCCACGCACTGGCGTTCGCCGCCGGAGAGGGTGCCGATGGGCTGGTCGACGTCGCGCAGGTCGATGCCCATGCGCAGCAGTGCCTCGCGGGTGGTGCGGCGCATCAGGCCGGTGTCCAGGCGCTTGAAGGGGCCGACGCCGGTGCGGGGCTCCGAGCCGAGGAAGAAGTTGCGCCAGACCGGCATCAGCGGGACGACGGCCAGGTCCTGGTAGACGGTGGCGATGCCCCGGTCCAGGGCCTCGCGCGGGGAGGCGAGACGGGTCTCCTCGCCCTCGATGCGCAGGGTGCCCGTGTCGTGCCGGTGCAGGCCCGCGATCGTCTTGATCAGCGTGGACTTGCCCGCGCCGTTGTCGCCGAGGACGCAGGTGATCTCGCCCGCGTGGACCTCCAGCGAGACACCTTCCAGGGCGCGGACATTGCCGTAGCGCTTGCCCACGCCGGACAGCTCCACCAGGGCCGTACGCGTCTCGGTCGCGGGCTCGGTCGCGGCCGTGGTCTCGGTCTCGGCCGTGGTCTCGGTCTCGGTCATTTCACGGCCTCCGCGCGCTTGCGGACCCAGGTGTTGAGCAGGGTCGCGAGGAGCAGCATCGCTCCCAGGAAGAACTTGAACCAGTCCGGGTTCCACTCGGCGAAGACGATGCCCTTGCTGGTCATGCCGAACAGGAGCGCGCCCACGGCCGAGCCGACCGCGCTGCCGTAGCCGCCGGTGATCAGGCAGCCGCCGATGACGGCCGCGATGATGTAGATCAGCTCGTTGCCGACGCCTTCGCCGGACTGGACGGCGTCGAACGAGAAGAGCAGGTGCTGGCCGGAGATCCAGGCGCCGAACGCGACGCCCATGTAGAGGCCGATCTTGGTCCTGGCCACGGGCACGCCGACCGCGCGGGCCGCGTCCTCGTTGCCGCCGACGGCGAAGATCCAGTTGCCCGTGCGGGTGCGCAGCAGGATCCAGGAGGCGAGGGCGACCAGGCCGAGCCACCACAGGATGGTGACCTTGACGTCGACACCGCCGAGGCTGAGCGTCGAGGCGAAGACGGCGTGGGCGCTCGGGAAGCCCTCCATGTCGCCGATGGTCTTGGTGGAGACCGTGCCGTCGATCAGCTTGGTGAAGCCGAGGTTCATGCCGGTCAGCATCAGGAAGGTGCCCAGCGTGACGATGAAGCTGGGCAGCTTGGTGCGGGTGAGCATGAAGCCGTTGAAGGCGCCGACGGCCAGGGTGACCAGGAGCGAGACGCCGACGCCGACCCAGGTGTTGGCCGTCATCTGGTAGCTGAACATCGACGAGATCAGCGCGGACGAGGTCACCAGGACGCCCGCCGACAGGTCGAACTCGCCGCCGATCATCAGCAGGGCCACGGGGACGGCCATGATGCCGATGGTCGACGAGGCGTACAGCACCGTGCTGAGGCTTGAGGTGTGCAGGAAGCCGTCGGCGGCGACGGCGAACACGACGAAGACGGCCAGGGCGCCGACGACCGAGCCCAGTTCCGGGCGGCCGAGCAGCTTCCGCAGCGGCGAGGTCCGCAGAATCCTTTCGTCGGCCGTCTGGTCGTCGGTCTTCCGGCCGTCGGTCGTCTGGTCGTCGGTCTTCCGGCCGTCGGTCGTCTGGTCGTCGGTCTTCCGGCCGTCGGCCTGTTCCGCTGCGGCGGTCATCGGGTGCCCCGATCCGTGTACTCCGCCAGCTCGGCCGCCTGGTCCTTGGTGATGATCTGCGGTCCGGTCAGGACCGGCTTGCCGCCGCCGAGGACATCGCCGTTGTACTTGTACAGCCACAGCAGGTCGACGGCCTGGTAGCCCTGGAGGTACGGCTGCTGGTCCACGGCGAAGCCGAGGGTGCCGGCCTTCAGCTCCGCGGCGACCTTGGCGTTGAGGTCGAAGGTGTCGATCTCGGCCTTGCTGCCCGCGTCCGTCTTCGCCTTCACGGCGGTGTCCGCGTAGGGGGCGCCGAGGGTGACGACGGAGTCGATGGACTTGTCGGCCTGGAGCTTGGCCTCGATCGCGGACTGCACGTCGGGCATGTTGGTGCCGTTGACGTAGAGCTTGCGCAGGCTGCCGCGGAAGGTCTTGGCGACGCCGTCGCAGCGCTGCTCGTGGCCGATGTTGCCCTGCTCGTGCAGGACGCACAGCGCCTTCTTGCGGCCGCGCTCGTTCAGCTCGTCGCCGACGGCCTCGCCCGCGATGGTCTCGTCCTGGCCGATGTGGGTCAGGGCGCCGAAGGCCTTGGACTCGGCGGACCCGGAGTTCACCGTGATCACCGGGATGCCGGCCTTCTCCGCGCGGGCCAGAGCGGCCTTCATCGCGTCCGGCTTCGCGAGGGTGACGATGATGGCGTCGACCTTCTTGTCGACGGCCGCGTCCACCAGCTGCGCCTGCTGCTGGGCCTCGTCGTCGTGCGAGTACAGGAAGTTGATGTTGTCCTTGACCGCGGCCTGCTTGGCGCCGCTCTGCACGATGTCCCAGAAGGTGTCGCCGTCTCCCGAGTGGGTGATCATCGCGAAGGTCCAGCGCGGGGTGTTCACCGCCGCTCTCCCCTGGGCCGCCGCGGCCTTGCGGGCGTCCTCCGCCCGCTTGCCTCCGGTGCTGCTGCATGCCGCCAAGGACACGGAGAGTGCCCCCGCCAGCGCTATGCCTACCCAGGTCCGAAACCGTGCCACGAGGCCGTGCCCTTCTTGCTGTGCTCTTGCTCTGCTCCGACGTGCGTAAGGGGCGGGCGACCTCACCGTCGGTGTGTCCCGGCGGCGACCTCACCTGCCCCAAACACTTCAGTATCGAACACAGCGCACGCGCCTGGCACGACAGGGGACCGCAGATCCGTCCTATTGTCCGGACATTGCGACGAACGCGCGGGGTGCGATCACGGCCGCACGAGCAGCTGGAACTCGAAGGAGTAGCGGCTCGGCCGGTAGGTGTGGTCGCCGAACTCGACCGCGCGACCGGTGTCGTCGAAGGTGGTGCGCTGCATGGTGAGCAGCGGCGCTCCCTCGGTCTCGGTGAGCCGCTCGGCCTCGGCGGCCGTGGCGCCGCGGGCACCGATGGACTGGCGGGCGCTGTGCAGGGTGATCCCGGCGGCCCGCATCAGCCGGTACAGGCCGGTGGCCTCCAGCTGGCCGGTGTCGAGGTCGAGCAGGCCCGGCGGCAGATGGTTGATCAGGTAGGCCATCGGTTCGCCGTGCGCGAGGCGCAGCCGCTCGACGCGGTGGACGTCTCCGCCCTCGGTGACACCGAGCGCGGCGGCGACCGCGGCGGAGGCCGGCACGACCGTGTTGACCAGCACCTTGGTCGCGGGCCGCTGACCGGCCGCCTCCAGGTCGTCGTAGAGACTGCTCAGCTCCAGCGGGCGCTTGACCTGGCTGTGCACCACCTGCGTGCCCACGCCCCGGCGCCGGACGAGGAGCCCCTTGTCGACGAGGGACTGGATGGCCTGGCGGACGGTCGGCCGGGACAGGCCGAGCCGCGCGGCGAGCTCGATCTCGTTGCCCAGCAGACTGCCCGGGGTGAGGGTGCCCTGCTCGATGGCGGCCTCCAGCTGCTGGGAGAGCTGGAAGTACAGCGGCACCGGGGAGCTACGGTCCACACGGAGTTCGAGCGACACGGTCGGGTCCACATCTGGTTTCGGCACGGCCCGAGCGTAGCCCGGTGCCTTGTTGACGGGAAGTCGTGTAGTCCGATTGTCCGGACATACGCATTGACAGCGTACGGTGTCTGACCTCACTTTGTTTCCATGCGCATCGGGGTCATCGGGACAGGCCGGATCGGCACCCTTCACGCGAGGACGCTCAGCCGTCATCGCGAGGTCGGATCCCTGATCCTGACGGACGCGGACCCGGCGCGGGCGCAGGCGCTGGCGCACCGCCTCGGCGAGACGGTGGCGCCGGGCGTGGACGAGATCTTCCGGTGGGGCGTGGACGCGGTGGTGATCACCACCGGGACGGAGGCCCACGCCGAACTCATCGGCCGGGCGGCCCGTTCGGCTCTGCCGGTCTTCTGCGAGAAGCCGATCGCGCTGGACCTGCCGGGCACACTGCAGGCGCTCGCCGAGGTGGCCGCCGCCGGGACGGTTTTGCAGATGGGCTTCCAGCGGCGCTTCGACGCGGGCTACGCCGGCGCCCGCGAGGCCGTCCGCGCGGGCCGGCTCGGCCGGCTGCACACCGTACGGGCCATGACCTGCGACCAGGCTCCGCCGCCCGCCGAGTGGCTGGCGCTGTCCGGCGGGCTCTTCCGGGACACGCTGATCCACGACTTCGACGTGCTGCGCTGGGTGACCGGCCGGGAGGTGGCCGACGTGTACGCCACCGGCTCTGACACCGGTCCCGCCGTGTTCCGCGAGGCCGGGGACGTCGATACGGGCGCCGCGCTGCTCACGCTGGACGACGGCACGCTGGCCACGGCGACGGCGACCCGGTTGAACGGCGCCGGCTACGACGTCCGCATGGAGCTGGCCGGGGAGCGCGACACGGTGGTCGTGGGCCTGGACGACCGGACACCCCTCGCGTCCACCGAGCCGACCGGACCGCCCCCGGCGGACAAGCCGTGGGCGGGGTTCCTCGACCGGTTCGGGCCCGCCTACGAGGCCGAGCTGAACGCCTTCGTGCAGGTCGTACGGGGTGAGCGGGCCAACCCGTGCGACGGCCGGGAGGCGCTGCAGGCACTGCGGATCGCCGAGGCGTGCGAGCGCTCCCGCCGGGAGCACCGCCCCGTACCGCTCACGGAGATCCCGGACCAGGAGCAGCCCGCGTAGGGCCGAGGGCCGGCGCGTGCCGCGCCGCGCACCCGCCGCGCCCGCCGCCACGGCCCCGGCCGCCCGCCGCGGCAGCGGACCCCACCGCTCGCCGACCCCGCTACCAGCCCACCCGGAGCGTGCGTACACCGCTCATCGGCAGGCCCGGCAGGCGCTCGCCCGGGTCGCCGTCCAAGGCGAGACCGGGGACCGCCGTCGCGCTGGGCGGGCGGCGGGGGCCGATCGGCACGTGCTCGCCCTGTCCGATGCCGTCGCCCGGTGGCCGTCTACCGCTCTTCGTCGCCGTCCTCCAGCAGGCCCGCGTCGTAGGCGAGCAGGGCGATCTGGACCCGGTTGTCGAGGCCGAGCTTGGCGAGGACGCGCGAGACGTGGGCCTTGACGGTGGCCACGCTGATGAAGAGTTCGGCGGCGATGGCGGCGTTGGCGAGTCCGCGTCCGACGGCGACGGCGACCTCGCGTTCACGGTCGTTGAGGGCGGCGAGCCGTTCGCGCGCGCGGGTCTGCCGGGCGTCGGCGGCGGTACCGGCCGCGTGCCGCATCAGCTGCCGGGTGACGGCGGGCGACAGGACCGGGTCGCCGCCCGCGACGCGGCGCACGGCGTCGACGATCTCGGCGGGCGGGGTGTCCTTCAGCACGAATCCGGCGGCGCCCGCGCGCAGGGCGTGCAGCACCTGCTCGTCGGCGTGGAAGGTGGTGAGCACCACGACCTGCGGTGCGTCCGGCCGCGCGCGCAGCCGCCGGGTCGCGGTGATGCCGTCGACCGACGGCATCCGGATGTCCATCAGGACGACGTCCGGCCGGGTCCGCCGCACCAGGTCCTCGGCCTGCGCGCCGTCGGCGGCCTCACCGACGATCTCGATGTCCGCGGCTCCGCCGATCATGAGCGCCAGACCGGCTCGTACGAGCGGGTCGTCGTCGACGAGGAGGAGTCTGATCGGCGTCGCAGTCATGGGGCTACGAAATCACGGGCGGGGCGCGGGTACGGAGCGAACGGCCAGGAGCGGGCGGCACGCGCGCGCGGGCGCGACGCGGCCGGGGAGCGTGCGGGTCGCGCGGCTCCCCCGCCGGGGCCGGGCACGCGCGCGTGGGCGGGTACGCGGCCATCCCTCGCCCGCGCGCGGGCGCCGGGCCGCCGGTCGTCGGCATGTGCACGCGCGCGTGGCGCGGCGGTGTCGCTCAGGACGCCGGCCACGGCAGCCACCCGCGCACCTCGAACCCCCCGTCGGCCCGGGGGCCGTGCTCCAGGCGTCCGCCCGCCAGCGTGGCCCGTTCGGTGAGGCCGATCAGGCCCTGGCCGGAGCCGGGGACGGGCGGGACGTCGGCGGGTGGTGCGGGGTTGCTGACACCGACCGTCAGGCCCTCGCCCGGAGTGCCGGCGAGGCGGACCGTGACCTCGGTGCCGGGGGCGTGCTTGCGGGCGTTGGTCAGGGCCTCCTGGGCGATGCGGTACGCGGTGCGGCCGACCGAGGCGGGTACGGCGGCCGGGTCGGCCACGCGATGGTCGAGGGTGACCTTCATACCGGCCTCGCGGCACTCGTCGACCAGGGCGTCCACCGCCGCCAGCGTCGGCTGGGGCCGCCCGCCGGACGGTTCCTCGGCCTCGCCGGCCCGCAGGACACCGATGATCTCCCGCAGATCCTGCAACGCCTCGTGGGCGCTCTCCCGGATCACCCCGGCGGCCCGCGCGATCTCCTCGCGGGGCGCGTCCGGCCGGAACTCCAGGGCGCCCGCGTGCACGCTGAGCAGGGTGAGCCGGTGGGCCAGCACATCGTGCATCTCGCGGGCGATCGCCTCGCGGGCCAGGCGCTGCGCCTGCTCGGCACGGAGCCGGGCCTCGGTCTCCGCCCGGTGCGCCCGGTCCCTGAGGCTCAGCATCAGCATCCGCTTGGAGCGGACGAACATGCCCCAGCCGGTGATCGACACCGTGAGCAGCAGGGTGAACGCGACGATCCCGGCGTAGGGCAGGTCGGGGTCGGGCCGCACCCAGTAGTAGAGCGGGACCAGCGCGAGGTCGATACCGGTGATCCAGGCCACGTACCGGAAGGGCCGGTGCACGGCGAGCGTGAACAGGGCGACCATCACCGCGCCGCCCGCGCTGTCGGACAGCAGGCCGACGGGGATCATGGCGACGGCCAGCCCGACCGGCCACCTGCGGCGCAGCCAGACAGCGGCGCAGGAGAGGGCGCCCAGCACCTGGTCGAGTACCGCGAGGGGGTGCGGCAGGCCGGCTTCCTCGGACAGGGACTGCGCCGCCGCGATGCCGAGGCCGACGGCCAGGAAGAAGCAGGCGAAGTCGACGACCCAGTCGCGCGCGGTGCGCCGGGGCCGCCGGCCGGCCGTCCCGGCGTCCGGGTCCAGTTCGTGGATCAGGGCGGAGGGGAACAGCCACCGGCGGACCGAGAACTCCTTCGGCGCCCGCGCCCGCACGTCATTGCTCACGGTCGACAAATCTACGCAGGGTTCGCGCCCCGCCGCCGCTCCGCGCCCGGTATCGCCGACCGATCGCCCGGGATCACCGACCAAAGTCGCACCGCCGGGTACTTTCGGCGCCGGCCGCCGGTGCGAGGGCAGACTTCGGGCGCCACGTACGCGCCCCGCGGCCGATGTGTGGGGGTCGGCCGCGGGGCGAGACTGTGACCGTGAAGCAGTCACTGGAGTTTCTTGGATTCATCGCCCTGGTGCAGGGCGCGCTGGGCCTGGTGCACGAGTTCACCGACTGGCACATCGGCCTCGTGCAGCGGCTCGGCTTCCTCGACGGCTACGGGGTCTACGCGAGCGTCGCGCTCGTGGTGCTCGCGTTCGCCATGTTCGCCGTCGCGGAGAGCCGGGGATCCGGCTGAGCGCCGGCCGGACCCCCGGCCTGACGCACCGTCCCCTCGGCACCGGCCGGGTTCAGCAGCCGTAGTCGACCAGGTCGAACGTGGCGTAGTGGTCGGCGGTGTAGTAGTCCTCCTGGTTCTCCTGGCCCGTGACGATGCGGCGCGCACCGCGGGTGGAGGAGCCGGGGGTCTTCACCGTGTACTCGTGGTAGTAGCTGCTCGACTGCTTGGGCAGGACGCCTTCCCGGTTCTGGAAGACGATCCCGTCCTGGGAGTACGGGAAGGGGCCGCCCTGTTCGATCAGCCGCAGGGTGTCGTGGGCCTGCGACGGCAGGTCGCCGTAGCAGACGCTGCCGACCGAGGCGGCGGCCGCGTCCGCCGTCGTGGCGGTGACGGTGCCGCCCACCAGGAGGGCGGACAGGAGGGCGGCCGCGGCGCCGATGCGTGAAGCGCGTGGGGGGAATCTCATGCCCCCCATGATGACGCGCGTAGACGTTGGCATGTCAACGACAAAGTTGAAGAATTTCCTATCAAGCCCGATGAGTTTTCAGGGAGTTAACCTGAGACCCGGCTTCCTCACGAGGCGGGGTCGGCCTTTTCCGGGGGCGGGGTCCGTCGCCTTGGTCCAGACCCCGCCGGCACCCGGGAGCGCATCGGCCGCCGGCCGCCGCCTCAGCCGGCGTGGGTGGAGAACAGGCCGCCGGTCGGACCCTGCTTGTCGCCGCCCTGCGCCTTCTTCAGGGCGTTGGCGAGGCCCTCGATGGTGAGGGACTGGAGGATCACCCGGCCGTTGCCCTCCAGGGTGGCCAGGGACAGGCCCTCGCCGCCGAAGACGGCGTTCATGATCCCCTGGCGGTTGAGGCCGCCGACGCGCTGGACGCCGTACTGGATGCCCTCCTCGAAGGCGACCACACAGCCGGTGTCGACCTCGATGCGGCCGCCGAAGTCCGCCGGGTTCAGGTCGATGAAGTTGCCCGCGCCCGCGATGATCACCGTGCCGTACCCGGTGAACTTCTCCAGGACGAAGCCCTCGCCGCCGCTCATGCCCGTACGGCCGCCCTGGAAGGCGATGCCGAACTCGACGCTGGACTCGGCGGCCACGAAGGCGTCCTTCTCGGCGAACCACGCGCGCGTGCCGTCCAGCTCCAGGGCGCGCATCTCACCGGGGAGCACGCCGGCGAAGCCGACCGTGCCCTCGCCGCCCTGCGCGCTGAAGTACTGGAAGGCCAGCGATTCGCCGGCGAGGGCGCGCTGGCCGACCTGCATGGCGGTGCCCATGGCCTGGCGCAGCAGGCCGCCCATGCCGCCGCCCGAGCCGCCCTGCTGCTGCCCGCCGCCGCCCGAGGGGCCGGACAACCGGGTCTCCATCGTCACGTTCGCCGTCTTGAACAGGAACTTCCCGGCCTCGCAGTAGACGGTCTGGCCGGGGTTCAGGTTGACGACAGCCATCTGCATGGCGTTGCCGACGATCTCTTGCTGAAGTGTCACGTGGGAGACAACGCGGGAGGGGGACGGAAGAGTTCCGCACCCGTGGCACGCGGGTGGGACACGGAGCGGGACGAGCGGCGCGCGGGGCGTAGTGAGTGGCGCGCGGGGCGCCCCGGTGCTGTCGGGCCGGGGCGCCCCACGCGCGCGGGAGGGGATCAGCCGCCCAGCTCCTGGTGGCGGGCGGCCAGGCCGTTCGCGCCCCGCTCGGTCAGCGAGCCGAACAGACGCAGCCGGGAGATTCCGCCGTCGGGGAAGATGTCGATCCGCGCGTGCGTGCCTACGGCCGCCTCGGGCAGGACGAACCGGTGCGCGGTGTCGGGCTGGAGCCGGGTGCGCGGGAGGACCTCCGTCCACGCGCCCTCCTCGCCGTCCTTGACCGAGACCGAGGCCCAGCCGGCACTGTTGCCCTTCAGGTAGGCGGTGTCGATCTCGATCGCGCGGATCCGGGACTGGGCGGCCAGCCGGTAGCGGATCCAGTCGTTGCCCTGGTCGCGGCGGCGCCGGGTCTCCCAGCCGTCGTCCATCTTGCGGGAGCGGCCCGGCTGGATGGTGTTGGTGGCCGGGGAGTAGAAGAGGTTGGAGGCGTCCTCGGCCTGGCCGCCGTTCTCCAGCGCGACCACGTCGAAGGTGCCGAGGGCCGCCAGCCACGCCGGGTCCGGCACGACCTCGCCGTACACGCGCAGGCGGGCGATGCCGCCGTCCGGGTGCTGGTTGATCCGCAGATGCGTGAAGCGCTGCTCGGCCGAGACCTCGAACCCGTTGGCCGCGTGACCGCCGACCGGGGTGCGCGGGACCAGGGTCGTCCACTTCACGTCGTCGCCCAGCAGCTCCGCCGGGGACGGCGAGCCGGGTACGGTGGCGCCCTCGACGGAGACGGCCTGCGGGTAGTTGCCGCGGAAGTGGGCCGTGTCGATCACGATCCCGCGGATCACCCCGGGGGCGCCGAGGCGGACCAGCGCCCAGTCGTGGTCCTCCGCGGTCGGCCACGGGTGCTCGGCGGATGCACCGCGCCGGCGGCGGGTCTCCCAGCCGTCCATGACCTTGCCCTTGTGGCCGAAGTGCTCGGGGTCGAACTCGGCCCGCTCGGGCACCAGCAGGTTCTCCCGCTGGGCGAAGAACTCGTCGTTCGCGGCGATGACACCGGCGCCGAGCTGCCGGTCGGCGAGGTTGGCGTACTGGGTGAAGGGGAAGTCGGCGGTGCGGTAGTCCGCGTACGGGTCGCCGCCTCCGTAGGGGTTCGCGTCGCCGGTGAAGCTGGGTATCGCCGTCACGGTGATCAGGGGGTCCTTTCTGGAGTCGGCGGGTGCGGGTGCGGGGGTGGCTTACCGGGGGCGGCTGAGCAGCGCGCCCCTCGGCTCGGTGAACTCACCGTCGGCGACGATGCGTTCGCCGCGCAGCCAGGTGGACTTGACCACGCCGTACAGGGTCTTGCCGGCGTAGGCGGTGACCCGGTTGCGGTGCTGGAGGCCGGCCGGGTCGACGGTGAAGGTCTCGTCGGGGGCGAGGACGGCGAAGTCGGCGTCGCGGCCGGCCTCGATGGCGCCCTTCTGGCCGAGGCCCACCAGCTCGGCGGTGCGCGTGGACATCCAGCGGACCACGTCCTCCAGGCCGAAGCCACGCGCGCGTGCCTCGGTCCATACGGCGGGCAGGCTCAGCTGGAGGCCGGATATGCCGCCCCAGGCGGTGGCGAAGTCGGCCGTCTTCAGATCGGTCGTGGACGGCGAGTGGTCGGTGACCACGCAGTCGATGGTGCCGTCGGCGAGGGCCGCCCAGAGCAGGTCCTGGTTGGCGGCCTCACGGATGGGCGGGCAGCACTTGAACTCGCTGGCGCCGTCCGGGACCTCCTCGGCGGTCAGGGTGAGGTAGTGCGGACAGGTCTCCACGGTGAGGCGGACGCCCTCGGCGCGAGCGGCGCGGATCAGCGGCAGGGCGTCGCTGGAGGACAGGTGCAGCACGTGCACGCGCGCGTCGAGCCGGCGGGCCTGTGCGACGAGAGCCGCGATGGCCGTGTCCTCGGCGTCGCGCGGACGGGAGGCCAGGAAGTCGGCGTACTTCGGGCCGCCGTGCTGCGGGGCGGCGGCCAGGTGGTGCGGGTCCTCGGCGTGCACGATGAGCAGCCCGTCGAAGCCGGCCGTCTCCGCCAGCGAGCGCGCGAGCTGCTCCTGGTCGAGGTGCGGGAACTCGTCCACGCCCGACGGCGACAGGAACGCCTTGAAGCCGAAGACGCCGGCGTCGTGCAGCGGGCGCAGGTCCTTGACGTTGTCGGGCAGGGCACCGCCCCAGAAGCCGACGTCGATGTGCGCCTTGTCCCGGGCAACGTCCTGCTTGATCCGCAGATGGTCGACCGTGGTGGTGGGCGGCAGGGAGTTGAGCGGCATGTCGACCAGGGTGGTGATGCCGCCGGCGGCCGCCGCGCGGGTGGCGGTCCAGAAGCCCTCCCACTCGGTGCGGCCGGGGTCGTTGACGTGTACGTGGGTGTCGACCAGTCCGGGCAGCAGGACATGGTCTCCGACGTCCTCCAGCCGGGCCGTGGCCGGAACCTCGGCGTCGTACGGCAGGACGGCCGTGATCTTCCCGGCGGACACCGCGACCGCCGCGGCGCGCGTCCCCTCCGGAGTGATCACGCGCGTCGAGCGCAGCACCAGTTCAGCGTCGGACACCCGAACCCCTTTCTCTACCGCCGTTTTACGTCCAGGAAACGGGATTTACACCCACGTAACGGATTTCAACGTTCTGTTGAAGGAGTCTTCACTCCACTCTCTCCGCCGTCAAGAGGCACACTCCTGAGCGGCACGGAGCGGGCACCCGCTCTGGACGTTTCCACAAAGCGGAATTAGAATTCCAGCAAGCAGAACGTAGCTACGTCCAAGCAGGGAGTCAACCGGCTGCCGGGTAGGCTGCTTCCCTCCTGTCAGGTCCCGAAAGGAACGCGCCGTGCCGACGTCCAGCGCCAGCACCACCGACTCCGCCAAGCCCCCCGCCGCCGGCGGGGTGCAGTCCCTGGAGCGCGCCTTCGACCTGCTCGAGCGGATGGCGGACGCGGGCGGCGAGGTGGGCCTGAGCGAGCTGTCCGCGGCCAGCGGCCTGCCCCTGCCGACCATTCACCGGCTGATGCGCACCCTCGTCGCCTGCGGCTACGTGCGGCAGCAGGCCAACCGCCGCTATGCCCTCGGGCCCCGGCTGATCCGGCTCGGCGAGTCCGCGTCCCGGCTCCTCGGCACCTGGGCGCGGCCGTATCTGGCCCGGCTGGTCGAGGAGACCGGCGAGACGGCGAACATGGCGCTGCTCGACGGGGACGAGATCGTGTACGTCGCCCAGGTGCCGTCCAAGCACTCGATGCGGATGTTCACCGAGGTGGGCCGCCGGGTGCTGCCGCACTCCACCGGCGTGGGCAAGGCCCTGCTCGCCGGGGTGCCGGACGACGAGGTGCGGGCGCTGCTGTCGCGCACCGGGATGCCGGCGGCCACCGACAAGACCATCACCACGCCCGAGGGGTTCCTCGCCGCGCTGGCGGACGTGCGCAGGGCCGGGTACGCCGTCGACGACAACGAGCAGGAGATCGGGGTGCGGTGCCTCGCGGTGTCCGTCCCGGACAGCCCGACGGCGGCGGCGATCTCCATCTCCGGGCCCGCCGGACGGGTGACGGAGGCGGCGACCGACAAGATCGTGCCGGTACTGCAGCAGATCGCCCGCGAACTCTCCCACGCACTGGCCAGCTCGGGCGTCTAGGAGCGGAGCGGGGAGGCCACGGGCGCCGGTCGCGCCGCGCCGCGGGCGGCGGCGTTCGCCGTGCACCGCGGGCGACCGGGCGACAACGGGTGCGCGGCGGCCGACACCGGCGAGCCCGGGTACGCCCCGGGCGACCCGGTGACCACGGGCGCACCAGCGAAGACGGCACAGCCGGCACACCGCAGGCGATCCGGCGGCCACGGCCCACCGCCGGCGCCACCGCGGCGACGAACAGCGCCGGCCGGCGCCCGGCGACAGCCAGGCGACAGCCACAGCCACCGGTGCGCCACGGCCCGTGCCGGCAGCCACCGGCGCACCGCAGCCGGCGTGCCGGCGGCCGCGCATGCCCGCCGGCCACGGACACGTCACGACCGCTCGCGCGTTGCGCCGCCGCCCCGCACCAGGCCGGGCCGGGGGCTAGCGTTGCCCGGGTGGGCGGCCGAAGAGTTCCACGGCTTCCCGTACGCCTGTCAGTCCTCGTGCCAGCGCGCTCATCGAGCCGATCGCGCCCGCGATCAGTAACAGGGAGCTGCGCAGGCGCGGGATCTCCGGCAGGCCGCCGGCGGCCATCGCGGCCAGGGCCGCGAGCTCGTCCTCGGCTATCGCCCGGTCCGGGAAGTCCGCGGGGAGCGCCGCGAGTTCGCGGCGCAGCCGGGACACCGCGGTCTGCAGTGCCGCCACCCTGAGATCCTCGTCGCTGCCGGTCACTGGCCTCTGCCCCAAGATCCGCAACACAGCCCTCCCCCAGCCACCCCTTCGTGCGCGGGTCAGTAAACGCCACCCCGTGCGGGAGCGCCACAGCGCGGACCGAAATTCAGCCCAACGGAATCGGCACCGGAAAAACCGGCCGGTTCCGTCGCCGTCGGGTATGCAGGACCCATGACGGACAACCAGGATCTCCAGGGGGAAGTCGCGGGGCTGCTGCTCGCCGCCGGCGGCGGCAGACGGCTCGGCGGACGCCCCAAGGCGCTGCTGCCGCACCGGGGCAGGCCTTTGGTGGAGTACGCGGCCGGAGTGCTGCGCGCGGCCGGGTGCGGGCGGCTCCATGTGGTGCTGGGGGCCAGGTCGGACGAGGTGCGGGCGCGCGCCGAGCTGGGCGACTGCGTGCTGGTGGACAACCCCGACTGGGCGGCGGGCATGGGCTCCTCGCTGCGCGCGGGGCTGGCCTCGCTCGCCGGGACCGGGGCGCGCGCCGCCCTGGTGTCCCTGGTCGACCAGCCCGGCATCGGACCGGCCGCCGTGGCCCGGGTGCTGGCCGCGTACGAGGACGAGAAATCGCTGGTGTCGGCCGCCTACGACGGGGTGCGGGGGCATCCGGTGCTGTTCGGCGCCGCCCGCTGGGCGGGCATCGCCGAGACGGCCACCGGCGACCGCGGGGCGCGGGCCTATCTGCGGGCGCACGAGGCGGAGATCCGGCTCGTGGAGTGCGCCGACGTCGCCGAGCCGTACGACATCGACACCGAGGCCGACCTGAGCCACCTTGAGTGAACGGGGTGGCACCGAGCGCCACCTTCCCTCGACTCAGAGAATCTCGATGTCAACAGACCATTGAAGTTCCACAATGAGGAAACTACTATCCACTGTTCAGAAGCGCCTGACCGCACAGCGGGCGCTGACTGTCCCATTCGTGCCACTTGGCACCCGGTGCCACCGCTGAAGGAAGTGACAGCTCATGTCCGCACCAGCGCCGTCCCCGCTGGCCATCGTCGACGCCGAGCCCCTGCCCCGGCAGGAAGAGGTCCTCACGGACGCGGCGCTCGCCTTCGTGGCGGAGCTGCACCGGCGGTTCACCCCGCGCCGTGAGGAACTCCTGGCCCGCCGGGCCGAGCGCCGCGCCGAGATCGCCCGCACCTCCACGCTCGACTTCCTGCCGGAGACCGCCGCGATCCGCGCGGACGACTCCTGGCGGGTCGCCCCGGCCCCGGCCGCGCTGAACGACCGGCGCGTCGAGATCACCGGCCCCACCGACCGCAAGATGACCATCAACGCGCTCAACTCGGGCGCGAAGGTCTGGCTCGCCGACTTCGAGGACGCCTCCGCGCCCACCTGGGAGAACGTGGTCCTCGGCCAGGTCAACCTGAGCGACGCCTACACCCGGAACATCGACTTCACCGACGAGCGCACCGGCAAGTCGTACGCCCTGCGGCCGAACGAGGAGCTGGCGACCGTCGTCATGCGCCCGCGCGGCTGGCACCTGGACGAGCGGCACCTCGTGGACGCCGACGGCCACGCCGTGCCGGGCGCCTTCGTCGACTTCGGCCTGTACTTCTTCCACAACGCGCGGCGGCTGCTCGACCTCGGCAAGGGCCCCTACTTCTACCTTCCCAAGACCGAGTCGCACCTCGAAGCCCGCCTGTGGAACGAGGTGTTCGTCTTCGCGCAGGACTACGTCGGCGTCCCGCAGGGCACGATCCGGGCCACCGTCCTGATCGAGACCATCACGGCCGCGTACGAGATGGAGGAGATCCTCTACGAGCTGCGCGACCACGCCTCGGGGCTGAACGCCGGCCGCTGGGACTACCTGTTCTCCATCGTGAAGAACTTCCGCGACGGCGGCGCCCGGTTCGTCCTCCCGGACCGCAACGCGGTCACCATGACCGCCCCGTTCATGCGGGCGTACACCGAACTCCTCGTGCGCACCTGCCACAAGCGCGGCGCGCACGCGATCGGCGGCATGGCGGCCTTCATCCCGTCCCGCAAGGACGCCGAGGTCAACAAGGTCGCCTTCGAGAAGGTCCGCGCCGACAAGGACCGGGAGGCGAACGACGGTTTCGACGGCTCCTGGGTCGCCCACCCCGACCTGGTGCCGATCGCCATGGAGTCCTTCGACCGCGTCCTCGGCGACCGGCCGAACCAGAAGGACCGGCTGCGCGAGGACGTCCGCGTCGAGGCCGCCGACCTGATCGCGGTCGACTCGCTGGAGGCGAAGCCGACGTACGCCGGTCTCGTCAACGCCGTCCAGGTCGGTATCCGGTACATCGAGGCATGGCTGCGCGGGCTCGGCGCGGTCGCCATCTTCAACCTGATGGAGGACGCGGCCACCGCCGAGATCTCCCGTTCGCAGATCTGGCAGTGGATCAACGCGGGCGTCGAGTTCGAGAACGGCGACAAGGCGACGCCCGAGCTGGCCCGCAAGGTCGCCGCCGAGGAACTCGACGGCATCCGCAAGGAGATCGGCGAGCAGGCCTTCGCGGCCGGCCACTGGCAGGAGGCGCACGACCTGCTGCTGCGGGTGTCCCTCGACGAGGACTACGCCGACTTCCTCACCCTGCCCGCGTACCAGCAGCTCAAGGGCTGACCGGCCGTCACGACGAGCGCTCCGAGTGGCCCAGGGACCTTCCCGGGGCCACTCGGTCGCGTACCAGCCGCTTCACCGCCGTGGGCTCCGGGAAGCCGTGCTCACGGCGGTCCCACACCAGTTCGCCGTCGACGCGGACGGCGAAGACACCGCCGGTCCCCGGCTTGAGCGACAGTTCGGTCAGCTCGGTCTCGAAGGTGGTGAGCAGCTCCTGCGCCAGCCAGGCCGCGCGGGGCAGCCAGCGGCACTGGGTGCAGTACTCGATCTCTACGCGGTGGGTCATCCGAGGTGCACCGACCAATCCTGTTGTGCCGCCGGTTTGCCGTGCAGGTCGGGGACCCGCTTGAGCCAGTCCGGGCGGCCCGCCTCCGTCTTCGCCGCGCGGGCGGCCTCCTCGGCCGCGAGCTCGTCGCGGCTCGGGAAATCGGTGGGCAGCCACTCGGCGGAGAGCCGGACGCGGTCCAGGAGATAGCCGACATAGGCGTCCCGGACGTCGTCAGGCGTGGCGAAGCCGGCGTCCTCGGCGAGCCAGGCGTCCGGCACCTCGGCGACGATCCCGCGCAGCAGCTCCTCCGTCACACGGGGTGCCAGCTCGGCGTCGGCGGCGCGCACATCGGGGCCGTAGTGGCCGAGGGCGTGGTGCCGGAAGTCGTATCTGCGGCCCGGGGCCGTGGTGTCCCAGCGGTGGTGGAAGACGAGGGCGGCGCCGTGGTCGATGAGCCACAGGCGGGCGGGCACGGTGCCGAGCGTCGGCCAGACCATCAGGTTGGAGCTGTGCACCGTACGGTCGACGTTGACGGTCAGCGCGTCCAGCCAGACGATCCGGCCGGCCTCCAGCGGGTCCACCGGAAAGGTACGGGCGATCTCCGGGGTGAAGTCCCGGGCGCCCGGCAGCCAGTCCATGCCGAGGTTGAGGCCCGCGCTGGCGTGGTGCAGTTCGCGCACCTCCTGGTGCTCCTCGGCGGCGGCGACGGCGGGGTCGAAGCGGACGAGGACCAGCTCCGGGAAGCGCAGCCCGAGCGCCCGGGCGAGTTCCCCGACGATGATCTCGGCGACCAGCGCCTTGTGCCCCTGTGCCGAGCCGGTGAACTTCACGACGTACGTGCCGAGGTCGTCGGCCTCCAGCACCCCGGGGACCGAGCCGCCGGACCGCAGGGGCTCGATATAGCGGGTTGCGGTGACCTCTCTCAGCATCTTCCAAGGTCCTTACCGGTTGCGTGCCTTGCCTTCCACGGCAGGGCCTCGTCTCCCTCGGGCATGAAAGAAGCATAGTGACCACGGGGACCGGCCGCTCACCCGCTGCGCCCGCGGACGTACGCCCCGAGGTGGTGCTCGGGCTGGCGGGCGAGCACGTCGTCGACCGTGTCCCGGGTGCGCGCCAGGAAGGACCGTCCGCCGAGGAGCACGACCTCGGCCGGGTAGCCGTGGCTGAGGAAGAGGACGGGGGAGGCGGTGGGTCCGTACGCTCCCGACCGGTGCACTCCGAGCAGGTCCCCGGGGTGCAGCGGGGGCAGCTGGGCGTTCTTGGCGACGGTGTCGTTCGGGGTGCACAGCGGGCCGGTGACGTGCCAGGGACCGGGCGTGCCCGAGTCGCTCTCGCCGGCCAGTAGCTCGATGGGGAAGTTCCGTTTCACGAACGAGCCGATGCCGACCGCGGCCATGTGGTGGTGGGTGCCGCCGTCCGTCACGGCGAACCGCTCCCCCAGGGACTCCTTGGTATAGCGCACACGCATGAGGTAGGTGCCGAAGCGAGCCGTCAGATACCGGCCCGACTCCATGATCAGCCTGGTGTCGGGGTGCGCCGACCTGAACCCCTGGAGCAGGGGGTTGAGCTTCTTCGCCAGCACCGTCACGTCGAGGTCGCGCTCGCCCTCGAAATAGGCCACGCCCAGGCCCCCGCCGATGTCGACGGCCTCCAGCGGAATGCCGGTGGCCGCGGCCACCCGGTCGGCCAGATCGAGGACGTAGCCGGTGTTCCGCACGATGACGTCCTCGTCCAGGATGCGGGTCCCCATGTAGACCTGGATCCCGGCGATATGGACGTGCTGGTGGCGGGAGCCGATGTCGTGCGCGGCCAGCACGGCCGCCTCGTCGATGCCGAACTGGCGGGGCCGGCCTCCCATGGTGAGCCGCGAACCGGTCACCGCGTGAGCGGGATTGACCCGCAGGAGGACCCGCCGGCGCACTCCGCGCTCACGCGCGCACCGCTCGATGAGGTCCAGTTCGCCGAAGGACTCGCACACGATGGCGTAGATACCGGCGTCGACGGCCGCGGCGATCTCCTCGACGCTCTTGCCGGGGCCGAGGAACAGGATGTCCCGGGGCGAGGTGCCGGCGGCCAGCGCGGTCCGCAGCTCGGCCAGCGAGGACACCTCGGCACCGGCACCGGCCGTGTGCAGCAGCTCGTACACGCTCCGGTTGGGGTTCGCCTTCAGGGAGAAGAAGACGTCCAGTGCCGGATCCAGCACGGCCCGCAGCTCCCGGAGGTTCTCGACCAGGCCGTCACCGTCGTAGACATAGGCGGGGGTCCCGTAGCGGTCGGCGATGCCGGACCAGTCGACGTTCTCGGCGTTCATCACTGATCCACCATTCTGTGCAGGGCCTGCTCGGCGGAGGCCCGCAGCTCCTCGGTGCCGGCGGGGGTGTCCGCGACACAGATGACATAGAGCCGCCCGGCGGACTTCTTCCCCGGGGTGACGGCCGCGTTCAGCGTCGCGTGGTTGTTGACCAGGACGCCGGTTCCTCCGGGGCTCCGGTAGAGCAGTGCGCCGAGCGACCGGCTTACCTCGCTGAACGAGTGACGGCGGGTCGGGCGCAGCTGGATGACGGCGGCGAGGGCGTGCTGCGCGGGGCCGATGAGCGCCTCGGCGACGCGGTTCTGATACGTCGCCATGTTGAAGCGGGCGTTGATCTCCAGGCACGGGTAGAGCGTGCCGTCGGTGCCGAGCATGGCGTCCGCTCCGACCAGACCGTGATAGCCCTCGTCGGCGAGCCGCTTACCGATGACCGTGGCGGCCGAGCGGAGTTCTTCCACCTGGTCCGGCCGCAGCTTGGGCGGGAAGCGGTGGCCGCGGTGGACGCCGTCCTTCGTCAGCGCCGTCTTGACCGTCTCGAACCAGGTCGCGCCGTCGCGGTCCACGAGGAACTGGTAGTTGAGATCCGACCGCTTGTCGATCCACTCCTCGACGACCAGCGACACCGGCGCCTGCTCTCCCCGGCGGGCCAGCATCCGCAGCAGCTGGTCCGCGCGCCGACGGCTGTCCAGGACGACCATGCCCCGGCCCGACACCCCGAGAGACTCCTTGACCACCACCCGCGACCCTTCGCCGAGATGGGCGGCGATCGCCTGCTCCAGTTCCCCGTACGTGCGGCACACCGAGCCCGGCACCCTGGTCAGCCCGGTGTCGTCCACCAGCTCGCGGCTGAAGATCTTGCCGTTGACGTGTCTGCACACCGCTGCCGACGGCCCGGCCAGGGGGAGTCCGGTCACCTCGGAGAGCCGCTCCTCGTCGGACGAGATGCCGAGCGGTGCCAGGTAGGTACGACCGTCAGCGAGGCCCCTAAGCCGTTCCAGCAGTCGCGGGGACGCCAGGACGTCCTGTGTGACGGACCGGTCGGGCACGTTGTCCTCGACGACCAGCCGCTCTCCCCGCGCCGCGTCGAGCGAGCGCAGGTAGGCCAGGTAGTCCTCGTCCACGGGCGCCTTGAGCACGACCACGTCGTCCACGTCGGCGTGCAGGACCCCGACTTCCTCCATCCGGTTGACGGTCGCGCCGGAGAAGCTGAACCCCGACCCCGGGAGCCCGGGCTCGCCCTGTGCCCACACCCGTTCGACCTCGAAGTTGTTGAGGTACACACAGCGCGCTTCGGGGTCGCCCGTCAACGCCCTCTTGAGCCTCCGGGTGAACGTCATGCTGTCCTTTCTCGCTTTCTCGTCCGATCCATCTGATCCATCCGACCCATCCGACCCATCCGACCCATCGGCAAGGGTGCTCAGGCCGCGAGGTCGCGGCAGACCGCCCGCAGGGCTTCCGCCGTGGTCGCCGTGCGCAGTGTCGGCACCGGCGGCCCGCCGGCCGACGCCGTGGCGGCCGCTCCGGGTCCGACCCAGGCGGTCCGGCACCCGGCGCGGCTGCCCGCCTCGACGTCACTGGCGAAGTCGCCGACCATCCATGACCGCGAAAGGTCCAGGCGCAGCTCCGCCGCGGCACGCAGCAGCATCCCGGGCTCGGGTTTGCGACAGGCACAGCTGCGCGCGAGCCCCGGCACCACGCCGTCGGCGTGGTGCGGGCAGACGTAGATCGCGTCCAGCTCCACCTCGAAGGCGGCGAGTTCCGCCCGCAGATGACGGTGCATCGCCGCCAGGTCCGGCGCACCGAACAGGCCACGGGCGAGCCCGGACTGGTTGGTGACGACCACCAGAGCCGCGCCGTGCTCCTCCCGCAGGGTCCGCAGCCATGGACTGATGCCGGGCTGCAGGACGAGATCCGACGGCCGGCTCGGGTAGTGCCGTGGTTCGGTGAGCGTTCCGTCGCGGTCGAGGAAGACAGCCGGGCGGACAGGGTCCATGGGGCACTCCCCCCTTACGGTCGGCGTCTTCGGGTCGGAGCCGGGACCACGTACTACCCAAGAAGTAATCCGGGCTCCGCGGCCACCGCAACCGGGCCAGTCGGGTATGACAACACGTCCGGCGCCTTGTCCGCGCCGATGCCGCCTCCGGCATGATCCCCGCCCGCCTAGCTTCGAGCGCATGTGGCACGGCCGGGCAGCGGGGCGGCCGATTCAGCGGAGGAACGGTTGCATGCGGATCGTGGGAAAGGGCTTCACCGCCACCGCCCTGGGGCCGATCGCCCACCACCACCCCGGGGTCGCCGTGCTGGCGGCCGGAGTGTCCCGGATACGCCCCGAGTACGCGCACCACGATCTGGCCCGAGAGGCCGCTCTGGTGGCCGACCAGGCGCGTCGCTGCGCGTCCCGGGGAGAGAAGCTCGTCTACTTCTCCACCGCTTCCGCCGCTCTGTACGGCGCCCCGCGCTGCTCGGGCACCGAGGACTGCCGGCACGCCCCCCGGACCGCGTACGGCCGGCACAAGCTCGCCATGGAGCAGTTGGTGAAGGAGTCCGGCTGTTCCTGGCTGATCCTGCGTCTCACCCATCTCGTCGGCCCGCGGCAGCAGCCCTATCAGCTGGTCCCGGCACTGGTGGCCCAGGCACTCGACGGCCGGGTGCGCGTCCTGCGCCGGTCCAGCCGCGACCTGCTCGACGTCGAGGACTTCGTGGCGATGACGGACATGCTGCTGGGCTCCGGGATCGAGCGGGAAACGGTCAACGTGGCCTCCGGCCGGTCCACGGAGGTCGAGGCGATCATCGACCATGTCGCCGCACTGACCGCGACGGATCCGGTGCGCGACTACATCGAGGAATCCAGCAGGCACTCGGTCTCGATCGAGAAACTGCGGTCCCTGTCGCCTCGCAGCGGGATGTGGACGTTCTCCGCGGACTACTACAGGTCCGTGCTGGACAGGGCCGTGACCGATCTGCTGCGCGCGCCCCGGAGCGGATCGGTCCGCACCTGAGGAGCCGGTCCGGTCCGCCGGGGCGGGCCCTGGAGCCTGCCGCCGAGGGCCGGGCCGGCCACCGGCCGTGGCCGGAGAGCGGCCCGGTGCCCTGGACCCCGGCCGGGGGGCGGCACGCGCCCCTCACGGCCGGCGTCCGGTCCTCACCGCTGCTCCACGACCTGGATCACCTCGGCGCCGGCCGCGCCGCCCGCGCTCGCCTTCACCCCGCGCGTGAGCGTCCGCAGCCCGGCCAGGGCGGCCAGCAGGGCCAGGACGGCGGCCGTGCACGGTATCCGGTAGCCGGCCTCGGGGCCGGCCCACTCCACGACCCGTCCTGCCAGGGCTGATCCCAGGGCGTTTCCGCCCAGCAGCCCCGTCACGGCCAGCGCCATGCCCTCGTTGATCTGCGCGGCCGGCACCAGGTTCTGGACCAGACCCATTCCCGTGATCATCGTGGGTGCCGTCGCCATGCCGGCGACGAACATCAGCACGGCCAGCGACGGCAGTCCGGCGGCGAGCAGGAGCGGCAGCATCAGGACCGCCATCGCGGCCACTCCCGTCAGGAACTGCGTGGTCTGGCCGGCCTTGAGGGTGAGCGCGCCGAAGGCGAGGCCCGCGACGGCCGAGCCGAGGGCCAGCAGGGCCAGCACCCACCCGGACGACGAGGCGTGGCCGATGGATTCGGTGTACGCGACCGTGGCGAGTTCGAGGGAACCGAAGACGGCTCCGGTGAGGAGGAACGTCAGGATCATGATCTGCAGCCCGCGGTTGCGCAGGGGCGAGGACGCCTGAGCGGGGTCCGGTTCGTGGACCGGCGGCTCCGTCCCGCGCTGAACGGTGAGCAGCAGGGTGCCCCCCAGGGTCAGCGCGGCCGCCCCCAGCACTCCCGCCTCCGGGAAGAGCGTCGTGCACAGGGCGACGGACAGGATGGGGCCGACGATGAAGCACACCTCGTCGAGGACTTGTTCCAGCGCGTTCGCCGTGTGCATGGCGTCGGACTCGTCCTTGAGGAGGTGTGCCCAGCGTGCCCGGACCATCCCGCCCACGTTGGGCGCGGTCGCCGACAGGACGGCCGTGGCGAAGAGTGTCCAGTCCGGGGCGTCGTAGCGCAGACAGACCACCTGCAGCGCCGAGAAGAGCACGGAGAACACGGTGGCCGGAACGGCCACCCGGCTCTGCCCATGACGGTCGATCAGACGGCTGATCCGCGGCACGACCAGCACCGAGGCGATGAGACTCGTCGCGGACACCAGTCCCGCGAGGGCGTACGAGTCACGCGCGCTCGCGACCATCACCACGGTGCTGATCCCGTACATGGACAGCGGCAGACGGGCCAGGAAGCCGGCCGCGGTGAAGCCGGAACTCCCTTCGTGGGAGAACAGTCTGCGGTATGAGGACAAGAGGGACAACGGAGGTATCTCCAGTGTTCTGCGGGCCGGGAACGGCCCGGGGAGGGCGAGGGATCTGCCGGAGCAGGGGTCAGAGGGTGTGCAGGACGGCTCCGCGCGCGTCGAAGGCGAAGGGCTGCTCCCGCATCCCGTGCGCGGTCAGGGCTTCGCGCACGTCAGGCCGGCCGGCGAGGGGAACGTGCAGCAGCAGGAATCCACCCCCGCCCGCCCCGAGCAGCTTGCCCCCGGTGGCACCGGCGACGAGGGCGTCCTCGTAGGCGCGGTCCACACGCGGGAGGGAGACACGGGCGCCGAGGCCGCGTTTGAGTTCCCAGTGGCGTCCGAGGAGACGTCCCACCTCGGTGAAGCGGCCGTGTACGAGGGCGTCTCGAAGGGGAGCGGTGAGTTCCTTGATCTCGTGCAACCGGTGCGTGGTGCCCTTGTCGCCCCTCTCGGTGCCGCCGGCCTGGTCGCGCAGGACGGCGCCGGCGTCGCGGCTGGTCCCGGTGTGGAAGAGGAGCAGCTCTTCGCCGAGCCGACGCGCCGACTCGGCCGGCACGGGGACGTCTTCCACGTCCACGGTGCCGTCCCGGTGGAAGTGCAGCAGGCGGAATCCGCCCAGGGCCGACAGATAGTGGTCCTGTCTGCCCACGGGACGTCCGAGCCCCTCGATCTCGATGTCGCTGGCCGCCCGCGCGAGCGCGCTCGCCTCCAGCGGCTCCTTGGACAGTCCGGCGACGAGCGAGACGCAGAACGCGGCCGAGCTGCCCATGCCGGTCGCTCCCGGTACGTCGCCCATGGAGAAGAGATCCAGGGGAGTGCCGTCCCAGTGGCGGAGCATCGCCTCGCGCGCGAACGGGTTGGCCAGTTCCCCGGCCGACTCCGCGTGGCCGCAGGAGTCCAGGCACACCCGGATCCCCGCCGGCCTGTGGGGCACGCGCCGGCCCACGACCGTGACCCGCAGATCCGTACCGGCCCCGAGCACCGTCCCGCCGAAACGCCGGACGTACCCGGGCAGGTCGGTGCCTCCGCCGGCGAGCGAGATGCGCAGGGGGGCGCTGCTCACCCACATGCCCGTGTCCGCGCTCATGCCGTCACCGGTGCCCGCCTGAGCTCCTCGGCGGCTCGCTCGGGATCCGTCTCGCTCACGAAGGCACCGGCTCCCAGCTCTCCCGCGGCCATGCGCTTGACCGCACCGGAGTTCCAGCGGTCGGTGAACACCTCGGCCCGCAGGTGGGCGAGCGCGCGGTCGCCGCGGGCGGGTGCCTGGACCCACACCGCCATGTACGGCAAGGGCCGGTCGGCCACCGTCTCGAAGCGCCGGAGCACCGATCGGTAGACGGCGGCGAGGTCGTCGCGTTCCTCGTCCCGGAGAGCGGCGAGATCCGGGACGTGCCGGCGTGCGTAGAGGTGCACCTCGAACGGCCACCGGGCGGCGAAGGGCACGAAAGCCGTCCAGTGGTCCGAGCGGGCCACGACGCGGCTGGCCGCCTGTTCCTCGGCCGCCAGGACATCGCAGAACAGACAGGCCGCCCCTCGGGTGTGCTCCTGCCGCGCCGTCTCCTGCATGCGCCGGAACCGGTCGGGAATCCAGGGGTAGGCGTAGATCTGCCCGTGCGGATGGTCCAGGCTGGCCCCGACCTCCGCGCCCCGGTTCTCGAAGCACACGACCTGTTCCACGCCGTCGAGCCGGTTGAGCTCCTCGGTGCGGTCCGCCCAGGCGTCGACCACCGTGCGGACGCGGGACAGCGGCAGCCGGGCCAGGGGGGTGCCGTGGTCACCGCTGTACGAGATGACCTCGCAGCGCCCCGGTGCCGGGGCGGTGGCGAGCAGACCGGTGCCGGCCGCCGCCCCGGAGGTGCCCGGGGCGCCGAGCGCGGGGAAACGGTTGTCGAACACCGCCACGTCGTACGCGCCGCCCGGCACCTCCGCGACCTCGTGGGGCGCGTCGGCGCACAGCGGGCAGTGCGGACCGGCGGCGGACCGGCCGCGGCGGTGCGGGGCCATCAGGATCCACTCCCCTGTCGTCGGATCGCGGCGCAGTGACGGGGCGGCGGCCTCGCCCGGCACGGGCTCGTGGTGCGCGTCCGGCAGCGGACGCCCCGGGTGCTCGTCGTAGTAGTGGACGCGCCGTCCGTCCGTCAGCGTCGCGCTGGTGCGGTGCGAGCGGGTCAACGGACTCTCCCTGCGGCGAGGGCGGGTTCGGTCGTGCGCGCCATGACGAAGTCGCGCATGTGGCGGGTCAGGATGTGCGCGATCATCATGTGGATGTCCTCCTGCTCCTCGATGGAGCCCGCGCGGGCCTTCACCCAGCGCTCGCTGAGCGCGGCGGCCTTGTCGGCGGCGGGGCCGAGCAGTCCCACGGTCCGGACGCCGAGTTCACGCGCGAGCCGCAGTGCCTCCAGCACGTTGGGGGAGTTGCCGCTGGTGCTGATGCCCACCAGGACGTCGCCCTCCTGCGCCAGCCCCTCGAGCTGACCGCTGAAGACCGCCTCGTATCCGACGTCGTTGGCCCAGGCGGTGATCGCCGGCACGTGGTCGACGAGCGAGTGCACCCGCATCGGCGCCGCACCGGGCCGCCGGGTGTTCTTCGACAGATCGACCGCGAGGTGCGACGCCGTGGCGGCGCTCCCGCCGTTCCCGCAGGTGAAGACGGTCCGGCCGGCGAGGTACACCTCCTCGAACAACTCGGCCACGCCCGTGAGTTCCGTGAGGGAGAGCTCGTCGACCGCCCGCCGTATGCCCGCCAGGTATCCGTACATGTGGGCCGTGCGCTGAGGAGTGCTGTCCATGTTCGTCGTCCGTCCGCGAGGAGAAGGGTGCCGGGTGGGGTCGGGCGGGAGGCGGGGCGGTCGGTCAGCCACGCGCCGTCACCCGTTCGTAGAGCAGCGCGGTCTGCCGGGCCGTGCGCTCCCAGGACCAGTCGTGGGACATCGCCCGCCGCCGGGTCCGCTCCACCTCGCCGGGGTGCCCGGCCAGCCACCTCATCGCGTGGTCCACGGTGTGCCCGACCGCCTCCTCGGTGAGTGCCGCGAACCGGAATCCGGTGCCCTCCGCCGGGTCCGCACGCAGGTCGAGCACGGTGTCACGCAGCCCACCGACCGCGCTGACCAGCGGGATCGTGCCGTAGGCCATGGCGATCAGCTGGTTGAGGCCACACGGCTCCACGCGCGACGGCATGAGCGTGAAGTCGGCGCCCGCGTAGACCAGGGAGGCAAGCCCCTGGTCGAAACGCGGGGTGTGGTGGACGGCCCCCGGAGCGCGGGCTTCGAGGTCCGCGAGTTCCTCCACGTACTCGGCGTCCCCGGAGCCGACAACCACCAGCTGCGCCCGCCCGCCGGTCAGCAGCGGGCCGAGGGCGGCGAGGACGAGATCGATGCCCTTGTCCGGGACGAGCCGGGCGCAGACCGCGAAGACAGGGATGCCCGGGTCGACGCCGAGGCCCGTACGGCGTTGCAGCAGCCGTTTGTTGGCCCGCTTGCCGTCGGTCGCCCCGGAGCCGTCGAAGGGGACGGCGTACGGGCCGGGGGAAGCAGGGTTCCAGACCTTGCGGTCCACCCCGGCCACGATGCCTTCCATGCGCAGCGGCCCGAGAGCGGCACCGAGCGGTGTGCCCGCGAACGCCTCGGCCAGTTCGCCGGCGTACCCGGGGCTTCCCGTCGTGGCCGCGTCCGCCGCCAGCAGGCCGGTCAGCAGCAGGCTCGGCCGCCCCCGCGCCTCGGCCAGGAGCCGCGCGGCGAACCCGTCCGGCAGGCCGAGCCGCGCCACCAGCGGCGGGGGGACGTCGCCGCGGTATTCCCCGTTGTGCACGTTCATCAGCAGCACGGGCCGTGTACCGCTCCCCCGTGCGTGGCGCAGGTGCGCCAGGGCGGGCCCGGACTGCCAGTCGTTGCCGTGGACCAGGTCGTAGGACCGCCCGCAGTCGCGTACCCACCGTGCAGCCGCGCTTCCGTAGAAGGCGGCCCGTGCGACGGCGTCCGGGAACTCCACGTACCGGCTGTCGCGGTAGATGCCTTCCCGGTCGTACCAGCGGTCGGAGCGCAGCAGGAAGACCTCGCAGGAACCGCCGTGACCGAGCAGCCGCTCCACCGTCGCCGCCGCTTCGACGCCGCCGACCGTCAGGGCGGGCAGTCGCGCGACCGTCTCGGTGCGCAGGTCCTGCTCGTCGACGAGCCGTGGATAGTAGGGAATCAGCAGGTCGTGGACCAGCCCGTGATCGCGCTGCAGCAGCTCCGGCAGCGCCCGCGCGGCCTGACCGAGACCGCCCTCCGCGAAGTACGGTGCCAGCTCCTGACAGAGGTAGAGGCATCTCATGGCGCGACCTCCCGCTGTTCGGCGTAGGACACCCACAGTCCGAAGAGGTGGAGGTCCGGGTTGTACGGCAGTTCCAGCCGGGCGGAAGGGGACCGCCCCGCGCAGTCGACGGTCACCTGCCACAGCCGGGGCACCGCACCGGGCACCGCCTCGCCGCCGGAGTCGAGGAAGAACTCCCCTTCGGCACAGCAGCGTTCGCCGGGAGCCGGGTGGCGGGCCAGGATGTCGCTGAACCCGATGACGAGATCCGTCCCCCGCGCGCCGCCGGAGCGGTCCTGGCGCAGCCGGAACACCTCGCGGACGGAGCCGCCGGATCCGGCGCCCACGGCGTGCACCGCCGCCACGGCGCCGCCGCCGCGCGGCAGCCGGACCGTCTGTCCCTCGCAGGCCACGTTGTCCGCGACACCGGTGCCACGGGCCGGTGGCAGTCCGAGCGCCGGGGCCAGGCCGTGCAGCATCTCCAGGGGGAGGAAGCGGCCGAAGCCGTCGAACCCCTCGCCGGCGGCCTCGCTCGCGGTCGAGCAGCCGACGTTGTTGCGGTGCGCCGCGAGGTCGACGGCCAGGGCGCCGTCGGGCACGGTCAGGCCGCTCATACGGCGGCTCCCGCGGCCGACGTCAGCCGTGCCGCGACGGCGTGGAGATCCGCGTGGGCGCTGTCGAGCCGGACGCCGATCTGATCCCGGAACGCGCGGGCCCGCTCGGTCGTCGGGGGCATCACGCCGAGGCGCATCAGGAGGTTGCGCACCACGAGGACGTCCCGGCAGGCCCGGTCCGCTCCCGCGGCCGGCTCGGGTCCCAGCGGCATCGCCGCGTCATCCGCCAGCAGCCCGAGGTAGCGGGAGAACCAGCGGAGCACATGGTGGTACCACCACAGGCCGAGGACGAGTCCCTGTCCGACCCCCCAGCTCAGCTCGTTGCCCTCGGCGCCCCTGGGGCGCCCGGCCACCAGCTCCACATAGTCGTCCAGCCCGTTCCGCAGGCCGTCGACCAACTCGGCGCCCCCGAGGTACCCGTCGTACCCGTGCGTCAATTCCTGTGCGGCAATGGCCAGTTCGTTCGCGAGCTGGTCCGGGGTCGGCGCCGGCCGCGGCTCCGGCGCGTCGTACCGCACCTCCATCCAGGACTGTCCCGCGTCCTCCCGGCACATCGCCGCCTCGATGTCCGCCACCGGCAGCCGGCCGTCCAGGTAGACCGCCTCCCCCGGATCCAGGACGTGCACGGTGCCCGCCACCGGGTCCAGCTCGCTGATGACGATCGCGTGCAGGGCGTGGCTGCGACCGTGTCCCGGCCAGAAGTGCCTGAGGTGGAAGGCGTCGGTCGCGACCGCGACGGTGCGGCCCTCGGACACCGCGCGCAGGGCCTCCTGCCATTGCGCGGTGCCGCGCACACGGTGATCGACCAGCCGGTGGCCGCGCCGCGCGGCCATGACCGAGAACTGCTCGAACGGTTCGCCGAAGACCGGGCGGCCCGCACCGTCCCGGACGGCCCCGGTCGAGGCACCGTTGCCCAGGATCCGGGCGGGGTCGGCCTGCGGGTCCGCCGAGCGCAGCAGGGCGGCCACTGCCGCGTGGAAACAACTCGAATCGACAAGCGGGGGCACGCGGCTCATCAGTTCCTCTCCGGAGCAGACAGGGACAGGTGGGGTTCGGGCGGGCTCGGACGCTCCCACCAGGAGCGGTTCTCGCGGTACCAGGCGACCGTCTCGGCCAGGCCCTCCGTGAAGGAGCGCCGCGGCGAGTAGCCCAGCTCGGTCCGGATCTTGGTCCAGTCGACGCTGTACCGGGCGTCGTGCCCCTTGCGGTCGGCCACCTGTTCGACGCTGTCCCAGTCGGCGCCGCACAGCTCCAGAAGCCGCCGCGTGAGTCCCCTGTTGGAGAGTTCGAGGCCCCCGCCGACGTTGTAGATCTCGCCGGGCCTGCCGCGATCCAGGACCAGGCGGACGGCACGGCAGTGGTCCTCCACGTGCAGCCAGTCCCGCACATGGCGGCCGTCCCCGTAGAGCGGGACCTTCCGGCCGTCCAGGAGACGGGTGATGAACCGGGGAATCACCTTCTCCGGGAACTGACGGGGCCCGTAGTTGTTGGAGCAGCGGGTGATCCGTACGTCCAGGCCGTGCGTCCGGTGGTAGGCCAACGCCATGAGGTCCGCGCCCGCCTTCGACGCCGCGTAGGGGGAGCTGGGCGCGAGCGGCTGCTCCTCCGTCCAGGAGCCGGCGGGGATCGTCCCGTACACCTCGTCGGTCGACACCTGCACGAAGGTGCGCGGCCCGTGCCGCACCGCCGCCTCCAGCAGGGTCTGCGGGCCGAGCACGTTGGTGGCGACGAAGGCCCGCCCGGCGGCGATCGAGCGGTCGACGTGGGACTCGGCGGCGAAGTGCACGACGGCGTCGTGGCCGGCCACGAGCCGGTCGACGAGGCCTTCGTCCAGGATGTCCCCCTGGACGAAGGCGAGGCGCGGATCGTGCGCCACCGGAGTGAGGTTGGCGCGGTCCCCGGCATAGGTCAGGGCGTCCAGAACCGTCACCAGGGCGGGCGGTGCGGCCGTGTCCTCACCGGGAGCCAGCAGGGAGCGGACGAAGTGCGAGCCGATGAAGCCGGCCCCTCCCGTCACAAGGATTCTCATGATGTGCCCTTGAAGCCTTCCTGGGGTGGGTCCTGCGGGGAACGGGTACGGTCGCCCGCGAGCAGGACGCTGCTGTGCTCGCCCAGCACCAGTCGCTGCGCCACGGTCCCCGGCCCGGGGCCCGCCACGCGGGCGTGCCGCCCGAGCAGCGAGCCCTCGACCGGGCCGGCGCCGTCCAGCCGTACGCCCTCCAGGAGGAGCGAGGAGCGCACGGCGCTCCCGGTGATCCGGCAGCCGTCGGCCACCGAGGTGAAGGGGCCGACGACCGAGTCGCGCACGAGCACGTCGGCGCCGATGACGGCGGGGCCCACGACGCGTGAACGGACGATCGACGCGCCCGCCTCGATACGCACCCGCCCTATGACCTCGCTGCCCTCGCCCACCTCACCGCGCACCGACCGCTCGACGTCCTCGAGTACGGCGTTGTTGGCTTCCAGCAGGTCGTCGACCGTGCCGGTGTCCTTCCAGTAGCCGGTGACCGAGGACCCGCGCACCGTCCGCCCCGAGTCGATCAGCCACTGCACGGCATCGGTGATCTCCAGTTCCCCGCGTGCCGACGGTCCGACGGCCGCCACGGCCTCGTGCACGGCGGGGGTGAACAGGTAGACACCCACCACCGCCAGGTCGCTGACGGGTGCCGCGGGCTTCTCCTCCATCCGCGCCACCGTCCCGTCCGCCGCCAGCTCGGCGATGCCGAACCGCGTGGGGTCCTCGACCTTGGCCAGCAGGATCCACGCGTCGACGAGGGCCCGCCGCTCCGCGCGGTACTGGGCCACGAGGTCCGCGATGCCGCTCGGCAGGTAGTTGTCCCCGAGGTACATCAGGAAGTCCTCGTCACCGAGCCAGTCGCGCGCCACCCGCACCGCGTGGGCCAGCCCCAGCGCCTCCTCCTGGACGAGGTAGGTGATCCGGGCGCCGAACCGTGATCCGTCGCCGATGACGTCCCTCAGCTCGTGGGCCGCGCCGCCGACCACCACACCGATCTCGCTGATCCCCGCCGCGACGATCGCCTCGATGCCGTAGCGGATCACCGGCTTGTTCCCCAGCGGGATCAGCTGCTTGGCCATGGTGTGGGTGAGGGGACGCAGCCGGCTGCCGGTGCCGCCCGCCAGCACGAGTGCCTTCACCGGGGCCCACCGGTCACGGCTGCGGGTGCGAGGGCGGCGGCCAGCTCACGGGCCAGGGGCGCGGTGCTCAGCCGGGCGAGGGTGACGGGCCGGCCCTGCCCGTCCGAGACCGGCAGTCGCCAGTTCGGGTACGAGCCCGACGTACCGGGGAGGTTGGGACTGCGCAGGTCCCCGACGACGTCCGGCAGCCAGGCCGCGAGCAGTACGGAGGGGGTGCGCGCCAGATAGCGGTGCAGGGAGACCAGCCGGGCGGACGGGTCGCCGTCCGTGCTCTCGGTGGCGCAGCCGGCCCGGGCGACCTCGTCCAGCCAGGTCCGGCGCAGCCGCTCGGCGGCCTCGTGTTCCTCGGAGAGGGGTCCGGACAGCAGGCCGTGCCGGTGCCGCAGCTCCAC
This sequence comes from Streptomyces sp. NPDC015171, assembly GCF_043079545.1. Taxonomy (NCBI): domain Bacteria; kingdom Bacillati; phylum Actinomycetota; class Actinomycetes; order Kitasatosporales; family Streptomycetaceae; genus Streptomyces; species Streptomyces sp. NPDC015171. The sequence goes on along the minus strand of NZ_JBIBUO010000002.1, from coordinate 520,575 downwards.
GTGCTCGCCGCTGAGCCAGGAGGCCGAGCTGGGCAGATCGTGCGTGGTGACGGTGGCCAGGCACTGCCTCCGCCAGCGGTGTGCGGGCTCGATCGCGCCGTGCGGGTCCTCCTCGCCCGAGTCCGTGGTCTCCCGCGCCAGCCAGAGGACCGAGGTGCCCAGCACGCCTCGTGCGGCGAGTGTGTCACGCACGCCGGGCTCGACAGTGCCGAGGTCCTCGCCGATCACGTGCACACCCGCCCGGAGGGCCTCCAGGGCCAGCACTCCCAGCATCGCCTCGGGGTCGTACCGGACGTACGTCCCTTCCCCGATGCCCGCCCCCTCGGGGATCCACCAGAGCCGGAAGAGCCCCATGACATGGTCGAGGCGTACCGCGCCCGCGTGGCGGAAGGCCCGGCGGAGCAGCCCCGCGTACGCCGCGTAGCCGGTCCGGGCCAGGACGTCCGGCCGCCAGGGGGGCAGTCGCCAGTTCTGGCCCTGGGCACTGAAAGCGTCCGGTGGAGCTCCCGCGGAGACGCCCGTGGCGAGGCAGTCCCGCAGGGCCCAGGCTTCCGCGCCGCCCGGGTGCACCCCTACGGCCAGGTCGTGCACGACCCCGAGCGACATCCCGGCCCGCCCGGCCGTCGCGTGGACGTCCGCCAGCTGACCGTCCACGAGCCAGGCGAGCCAGCGGTGGAACTCCACGCTCCCGGCCAGCCGTTCCCGCTCGGCGGCGACGGCGGGCGAGGCGGGGTGGCGCAGTGGACCGGGCCAGGTGCGCCAGTCCGGTCCGTGCGTCTCGGCCAGTGCCCGCGCGGTCGCGAAGTCCGTCAGCTCCCGGCCCTCCCGTGCGACGTACTCCCGGTAGGACCGCAGGCGTCCGGCGTCCGGCGGCACCCGGTGGAGGAGCTGGAGGGCCGCGCGCTTGAGCCGCCATACGGCGTCGCGGTCGATCAGCTCCTCCCCGGACAGCACGCGTTCACGCAACCGCTCGGCGCGTGCGGCCAGTTCCCCGGCCGTCTCCCGGTCCGCGCCCGTGAGGGCCGCGTACTCCGGCACCGCGTCGATCCTCAGGTGCACCGGGTCCGCGAAGTACCTGCTGGACGGCCAGTAGGGGGAGTGGTCGGCGTGCGCGGCCGGGAGCATCGCGTGCAGCGGGTTGACCAGGACGAAGTCCGCTCCGAGCGCACTCCCCGACCAGTGGGCGAGGCTCTTGAGATCCCCCAGGTCTCCCATCCCCCACGAGTGGTCGGAGACGACCGAGTACACGTGCGCGGCGAAGCCCCACCCGCGTCGCCGCGGCGTCGGGATGCGGTCCGGGGCCACGATCAGCGGCGCGCTCGCCCAGCCGTCGGCCGAAAGCGCCCGAAGGGTGTGGTAGCCGAGGGGGAGGTCGGCCGGCAGCATCCTGGCGCCCGGCTCTCCCGACTTCTCCGGCTCTCCCGGCTCGCTGGCCGGGACCTCACGACTGCCGCCGTTCTCCAGGTCGATGACCACGCGGGTGTCCGCCCCGACCGCCAGCCGCACCGGACGGCCGGGGCGGGCTGTCACGCAGACGGGCAGCAGCCGTGACGCCTCATCCCGCCGGTGCCGCTCCAGTGCCCGCCGGATGCCCTCGGGAGTCGAGGCGTCGACGCCCAGAGCGGCCAGCACCCGGGTGAGCGTGGCCGGGGACACCTGCCTGTCCGTGCCGTCCGCGGCGCGGTACCGGGTGTCCACGCCCTTGGCGCGCGCGAGTTCGGCGAGCGTGTCCCGCACGGGCTCGGGTCGGTCGGGTTCTGTCACGGAAGTCTTCTCCTGTCGGTCCGGTGAGACAGCGGAGCGGTGAGCGGCTCGCGGGCCCTGATGACGCATGAAGGGGGCTCAGTGCTCCGGCACCGGGCGGACCTCGTCCCAGACGAAGCGTCCGCGAGGCAGTGTGATCAGCAGGACCACGGGGTGGTCGCCGAGCGGGCCCGGGACGTTGCCCCGGAACTCGTCGCCCGACCGGCTCAGCGGCTGTCCGAAGCCGTCCGCCGGGCTGCCGGCTTCCGGTCCGAACAGCTCGATCCGCTCGGCGTGCGGAAAGCGGTACACGATGTCGGCACGGTCACCCCGCTCCCGTACGCGCAGCCTGTGCCGGACCGAGTGCGCCTGCTCCGTGTGTCCCGGCGGGCTTCCCGGCAGGTCGAGCAGCGCCTCGCAGACCCGGAAGCGCGCGGCGCGGTAGGCCGTGTCGAACGCCGCCTCCGCGAGGTCCGGACGGCCGGCGCACGCGCGTACGCACGCGTCCGCTCCGCCCCGCGCGGCGGCGCTCAGGGCGATCAGCTCGCGGTGCGCCGCCCAGGTCTCGTCGCCGAGTCCGTCGTACCAGCCCCGGCGGATCAGGGTCTCGGGACCGGTGGGCTCGACGGCGCCGGTGAGTATGTGCCGGAACCGGTCCTCGCGGAGCCGGGTAGCGGCCTCCCAGGTCAGCTGCCGCGCGGTCCGGCGCGCGCGGTCGGACAGCTCCGCGTAGGTGCCGGGTTCGTGACGGAAGAGGCGGGCGGCCTCGCGCATCCGCTCGGCAAGGCGGTCCCGCAGCAGCTCGTCGTCCGGTCGGAACGAGCGGGCCACGGCGAACCCGGTGGCCCCGGGCTGCCCGCGCCAGTCGAAGGCGTGCCCGAAGTGGCGGGTGCCGGACTGCAGGGTGGCGATCGGTACCGCCCCGCACGCCATCGCCTCGCCCTGCGCGATCAGGAAGGTGTCCATCTCGAACTTCGACGGAAAGACGCAGAAGTCGGCCGCCGAGGCGTGCGCGAAGAGCGTGGCCTCGTCGACCATCTCCCAGTCCGCGCGCAACCGGTCCGTGTGCCGCTCCACCACGTCGCGCACGTACGACGGCAGCTCCTGTCGGGTCATCGAGCCGGGCAGGGCGCACCGGATCAGGAAGTTGGCCTCCAGACCCTCGTCCAGCACGCGGCCGACCGCGCGGAACAGCTCCGACTGGCCCTTGTGGTGGGGGGCGTAGCGCGCGCTGTGGTAGAAGGTCGGCAGGCTCGGGTCGAGTCCCAGGCCGGTGAGGAAGTCTTGGCGGTGACCCTCCGCGGCCTCGCGCCGCAGCCAGCCGTCGGAGACGGCACAGCCCCCGACGAACATCTTGTCCGCGTTGCGCCGCGTCACCCGGGAGACCGTCAGCCTTCCGAACCGCTCCTCGAACGGGGTGTCCGCGAACGTGGCGCAGTGCTCGGCCTGGCCCTCGGTCAGGAAATCGACGGCCGCGGCGTGTTCGAGGACGAGGGAGTGGCAGGCGACACCGCCGGGCTGTGCGGCCGGGCCCAGCGGTGTCGAGGGCGGGTACCGGCGCCGGACCTCGTGCGGCGCTCCGTGGTCCTCGGGCGGATCCGAGAGGGCGTCGAGGTCGGCTTCCACGCCCAGGAGGGACAGCAGCTCCGCCACCTGCGGCCGGCTGACCTGCCGGTCGACCGGGAGGTTCGTGGCCAGCGTGCTCACCACGGGGATTCCCGGTGCGCCGCGGAGCGCGAGGGGCAGCAGGTAGTGCTGGTACGGCTCGTACGCCTGGACCAGATCGGCGGTCCCCAGGACCTGCCTGATGAACCGGACCCCGGCGACCTGGAACACCAGCTCTTTGAAGAAGGAGAGGTCGCGCCCCTCCGCCCCGGCGTCCGGGACGAACGCCTCGGGAAACAGGTCGAGGTGGGCGTTGGACAGGAAGTGGAGGTCCACTCCCTGATGTCGCGTGTGCAGTGCCGTGGTGCGCAGCGGCACATCGACGCGGGAGGGAAATCCGGGCCATATTTCGGGGTCCAGGACGAGGGGCATCCGGAACTCGTCCGCGAAATCGGTGGCGGTGGCGCCGTATTGCTCGCGCAGGTACCGACCGTGGCCGTGGGCCGGCGTGACGATCGATACGGTGTGTCCGTGTTCCGCGAGTTTGGCCGCGGAATTCCACACGAGGGCAGCGGTTCCGCTCCGCATCAGTCGCGGGTCGAAAGCCCCGCATTCGAAGGCGAAGGTCACCACATGCATCGTTTCGCAGCCTTACGTGTCCTGGTGCTCGGGTGCCTGTCGGCCATCGGGAGCCCCCGCCGACGGCCTCTCACATTCTGGCGGGCGTGGGCCCGGATGTAGACCTCCCCTTTGGGGCATGCCTGTCCAGCGCACCGGTGGTGCGACCACCGGGCCTTGCCGGCCGCCGCGGACTCGGAAATCCTCACTCCTCGGCATCCCTTGCCAGGCACATCCGCCGAGACATCGGATTCCGGCCACAGCGGTCGTTGGAGAGGAACGTGCACGATGACGGACAGAACCACGGAACACCGGGATATCACCGCAGAGGTGATCGCGACGGTGGCCGGCATGGTGCAGCGTGATCCGGCGGAGCTGTCGCCGGAAACGAGATTCTTCGACGATCTGTACTTCGACTCGACGAATGTGCTCGAACTTCTCATGCAGCTGGAGACGGACCTCGGGGTGGAATTCGACCCGGAGCTGCTGGAACCCTCCGACTTCGAGAAGGTGGGCGGTCTCGTCGACTATGTGCGCCGAGTGATCGAGGGCGCGTAGTGGAGGGGCGCTCCCCCTCTCCGGCGCCGCACGCCGTGCCGGGGGACCCGGAACTCTGGACGCGGGGGCACGCCGAGGCCGCGTCGCACGGCCTGGGGGCCGCGCTGACGCTGCTGCACGGTGTTCTGGGCCCCGGCACCTTGGCCGGCGGCATCAGCGGCCACGCCGTCGCGCCGCTGGAGGTGGCGCGTACCGCCCATCGGGTCTGGACCGGCGAGCGGTACGTGGACCTGCCGTCACACCGCCGCCAGGAGGCCGGCCCCGTCGTGCTGGACGGGTCCGGTCTGACGACGCTGCGCTGGGAGCCCCGGCAGCCCGACGAGCGCCCCGGCACACCCGCGGCCCGCGACTGGGAGCGCGGCTGGGGCACGGCGCTGGCCTGGGTCCGGCTGGGGCACTCCCGGCGCCTGTTCGGCCTGGCCACGGCACATCTGGGACAGCGGACCTCGGCGGGCTCCCCGCTGCTGCGGCGGCAGTTGGTCCAGGGCTCCGTCGCCGACGCCGTCGTCGAGCACCTGGAGATCGAGAGCGCTCTGACGGCGGCCGGCTCCGCCGCCCTGACCGGCGCGGGTCTCGGGCACTGGCACGACCGCTTGACCGCGGTCGACCGCCTGTTGCTCCGGCTGCTGGGGGCCGGCGGCTACACGGCGGCCGGACCGGGCCGCGCGGCCTACGCGTCGGAGCTGCTGTCCGATGTCTACGTCCGGCCGCGTGACGGCCACGCCGCCGTGGGAGGTGAGCTGTGAGGCAACCGCGCGAGCGACTCGCACTGCTGCGGGGGCAGGTGCGGGAGTGGGCCGCCGACGTCCTGCCGTACGCGGCGGAACTGGAGAGCGATCCCGGCACGGTGCGGCGGATGCTGGACCTGCCGCTGCTGTCCGGGGTCGCGACCTTGCAGATCCCGCCGGAGTACGCTCCCGCTCCCCTGGTCGTCGGGCGCGAGCGTTTCGATCTGCGGACCGCGCTGGAACGCGTGGTCTTCTTCGAGGAGGGAGCGCGGGCCGATGCCGGGCTCCTGCTCTCCGTACCCGGACCCGACATGGCCGGTTCCCTGGTCGACGCCCTGGGAGACCGCGCCCAGAAGGACTGGTTCTACGGCCGGCTGCTGGAACGGCCGACCTGGACCTGCTTCGCGATGACGGAGTCCGAGCGGGGCTCGGACGCCACCTCCATGGCGACCTCGCTCACCCCGTCCGCGGAGGGGGGCTCTCTGCTGCTCCGGGGCGGGAAACGATTCGTCGGCAACGCCGTCCGGGCCGGCATCGCCGTGGTCTTCGCCCGCATGTCGCCGGGGCCGCTCGGGATCCGGGCCGTTCTCGTGGACACCGCGGCCCCCGGGTTCGCGGCCGAGCCCATCCCGACCATGGGTCTGCGCGCCATCCAGCTCGGCGCGGTCACGCTGGACGCGGTCCAGGTTCCCGAAGAACACCTGCTGGGGCGGCATCTTCCGGCGATCCGGCAGGGAATGTGGGGCTGGCTGCGCACCTTCCACGTGTGGCGGACGGTCCTCGCGGCCATGGGCGTGGGGATCGCCGCCGCCGCCCACGCCTACGCCCGCCGGGAACGACGCACACCGTCCCCGCGGGTCCGGGAGCAGCTCGACGCGATGGACCAGCGGATCCGAAGCGCCCGTCAGCTCACCCACCGCGCGGCCCGGACGGTCGACGCCGACCCCTCGGACGGAACGCTCGCCTGCGCGGCCAAGCTCGCCGCGTCGCGGCTGGCGGATCGCACGACGCGGGAGGCGCTGGCTCTCCTGGGCCCCGGCGCACGGCTCGACCACCCCGCGCTGGACAAGATGGCCCGGGACGCGCAGGGGCTGGAGTTCATGGAGGGCACATCGAACATGCAGCGTCTGTCCGTCTTCAACGGTGTGATGCGAGGCGGCGGGCAGTCGCACGCCGACGCGGCGGAACCGGCGCAACGGCCCGCCGGGACATGAGCGGGCGAGCGCACGGCCCGGCACGGGCGAGTGCACCGGCATGGCACGAGGTGCACCTCTGGCACTTCTCGCTGGACGTCGCCGCCGACGGGTTCGCCGGCGTGCTGAGCCCCGAGGAGGAGGCCCGCCGCGACCGCCTGGCCGACGTACGGCACCGCAACCGGTTCACCGTCGCCCACGGGGTGAAACGCCGGATCCTGGGTCCGTACCTGTCCACGCCACCGCGCCGGGTCCCCATCGAGACGGGCCGCTGGGGCAAACCGCGGGTGGCCGGCGACGAGGTGACCTTCAGTCTCAGTCATGCGGGGGGTGCCGCACTGCTCGCCGTCTCCCGTGGACGGGACGTCGGCGTCGACATCGAGCGCCCCCGGCCGGGTCTGGATCCGCCGCGGTTCGCCGCCCGCTACTTCCGCCCCGAGGAGAGCCGGCAGGTGGCCTCGGCCGCGCCCGCGCTCCGGTGGGCTTCCTTCCTCGCCCTGTGGACACGGAAGGAAGCCAGTGTGAAAGCGGTCGGCGCTCGGCTCGGCCAGGCACTGTCCCTGCCGGTCGGCCGTGGCGCGTGTGCCGTCTGCGTCCCGGCGGGCCCGACGGCGGCTCAGTGCCGCGTCGACGACATCGCGGTGCGGCCCGGCCACGCCGGGGCGGTCGCCCTGGTCGGGCCGGGGCCGTTCCGCGTGGTCTCCCGTACCTGGGATGCGGCGGGCGCCGTGGACGGGACCGCGGCGGCTGTCACAGAAGTCCCGATTTCATTCCGGTGATCACCGCCGAAGTCCGGTTCGAGGCACCCAGCTTGAGAAGAATGGAACCGACCAGTCGTTTCGCCCCATGCACGGATATGCCGAGGCATCGAGCGATCTGCTTGTTGCTCAAGCCGTCGGCCAGCAGCAAGAACGCCTGGTTCTCGCGAGAAGTCAGCGGAATGGCGCCGTGGGTGGGGGCCGCGGCACGACCGCGCCCGCCGGTCAACAGGCGTTTGGCGAGCGAGGCCGGAATCGGCATCTCTCCCACGGTCACCCGCTTCAGCGCGTCGTCGAGCGTCTGCATCGACAGTTCCTTGAGGGAGAGGAAACCATCCACCGGCAGCACCGAGAGATCCCCGTCCCACCGTTCGTACAGGTCGTCACCCAATATCAGGGTCGAGGGCAGGCCGGAGACATCGGTGCGGCCGTCCAGCAGGCTCCACTGCTCCGCGGCGACGATCAGTACATCGGCGGGCTCGATTCGCTCGGGCAGGCCGTCGAGTTCGGGCGCGATAACCCGCACACCGGCGACCGCGGGAAGTCTGCTCAACAAAGTCTCCAGCCCCGCGCACACGACTTCGCTCGCCACCAGAACGGCTACTTCGAGAGTCGCCTCGGGCCGTTCCTGTGCGGCGCCTCCAGATTCGGCCACGATCATGCCCATCCCCCTGTCCGTTAACTGCACTGTCTTCGGCGGTGCATGAGTCAAGCACCGGGATGATCTAGATGCAAGGGCTTGCAGAAAATTACAGCAGCCCTCATCAGGGGGCCAGTTGTTATACGCATGGCAATGAATCGACTACCCAGAGTAGCGACGCATGCCCGTAAAGAATGCGGAGAAAGGCAGGCAGGAAAGTGTCCGACAAGCACATACCCGAAGCGCGTCCCGTCTCATTGGCAGACTGGTTCCGGCGGGGCCTGGCGGTCGATCCAGAGGGCCTCGCCATTCGCGACGGCAGAATCGAATACACGTATCGCGCCGTCGACGAGCGGGCCATGTCCCTCGCGGCGGAGATTCGCGCCGCGGCCCCGGAGACGGGGCGCGTCGGAACCCTGATGGAACGGGGCGCGGACGCCTACATCGCCGTACTCGCGGTGAGCTACGCCGGTTTCACGGCCGTTCCGCTGAACCCGGAATATCCTGCGGCTCGTACCCGCCTCATGATGGAGTCCGCGGAGGTCGGCGCGGTCGTCGCGGACGAAACGGGGAGGGAGCGGCTCGGCGGTCCGGCGCCCGGGACGGGCCCGGACGTCAAGGTCATCCCGGCAGAGCGGAAGCGGCCTTCGGCGGCCGGCGCCGCGGCCGGCGGACATCCGGACGGGCCGGCACAGGAGACCGCATACGTGGTGTTCACGTCCGGGACCACGGGAAAGCCGAAGGGCGTCGCGGTTTCGAGCCGCGGACTTTCGCATTACCTCGAATCCGTCCACGCACGCTACGGGTTCACGAACGAAGATGTCTTCTCCCAAGTCGCCGATCTCACCTTCGACCTCTCCATGCTCGACCTGTTCTCCGCGTGGGGCGCCGGAGCGGCGGCGGTCACGACAAGGCCCCAGGACTTTCTCAGGCTTTCCCGGTTCATCACCGACCACGGCGTCACGGTCTGGCTCTCCGCACCCAGCATCGTGGCGCTGCTGCGCCGGAACGGCGCCCTCGCGCCGGGCTCCCTGCCGACATTGCGCTGGACGTTCTTCTGCGGGGAACCGCTGCTGCGTCAGGACGCGGCGGACTGGCAGACCGCGGCGCCGAATTCCGCCACGGAGAATCTGTACGGTCTGACGGAGACGCCCATCACCTGTTTCTCCCATCGCTGGGATCCCGATGTCTCCGTGCGTCTCGCCGTCAACGACGCCCTCCCGATCGGCTCACCGCGCCACGGCTACGCGGCGGCCGTCCTCAACTCCGCGGCCACGGATGAGAGTTACTCCCTGGATCTGGGCGACGGAGAGGCCGAGGGCGAGCTGTGCGTCACCGGCCCCCATCTCTTTCCCGGCTTCCTCGACAGCGCCGACGACCGTGACCGCTTCCTCTCCGCGGAGGGCCGCCGCTGGTACCGGACGGGTGATCTCGTACGGCGGCTCCCCGGCCAGGAGTTCGCGTTCATCGGCCGCAGGGACCACCAGGTGAAGATTCGCGGCAGAAGGGTCGAGCTGGCCGAGGTCGACGGCGCGCTGCGCAAGTGTGCGGGCGTCGGCGAGGCCGTGACGATACTGGCCGACGCGCAGCTGGTGGCGTTCTACACGGGCGAGTCGAGGAGCACCGGAGCCCTGCTCCGTGAGCTGGCCCTGACTCTCCCCGCATACGCCCTGCCGCGCCGGATCGTCCGTCTGCCCGAGTTCCCGCTCACCCACAACCGAAAGATCGACCGGCGGGCGCTCGCGCGGCTCGTCGGCGGACCGCCGGCGTCCGGCAGCGGCGGGGCCGCGGCGCGTCGAGCGTCGCCCCCGGGCGCTCAGCCGCCGCGCAGCGGGTTCGGCAGCGGCAGGTAGCGGGCGTCCGCCCCGTCCGCGCCGGTCCAGCGCAGGAGCAGGTTGGTCTTGCCCGGCAGGCTGGCGGCGGTGAGGAGGGCGGGGATCTCGGGCAGGGGGTGGCGGGCCAGCTCGTCGCGGACGGCGGGCCACGGGTCGAAGCCGGGACGGTGCTCGGCGAGGGCGCCCGCGATCTCGGTGAGGTGGTTGACGACCAGGCAGTACACCAGCCGCTCCCAGCCGGCGGCCCGGCTCACGTCCGGCAGCAGCTTGGCACCCTCGGCGTCCCGGAACAGGGCCTGCACGGGTGTGCCGGCCGCGTCCACGGCGACGAGGGTGTTCTGCAGATGGGCCTCCACGACGACACCGTGGTCGTCGAACGCGGTCAGGGCCGGCGGCACGACCTGCCGCAGATACGCCTCCCACCAGCCCGCGGGGTCGGCCGTGCCGGCCAGCGGGCTGCCCTCGAAGCCCTCGGCGAGCCCGGCGGCGAGCAGCGGGGTGGCCCCCGGCAGCAGATGCCCGCGCAGCCCGTCCCTGACCAGCACGGCCAGTTCCTCGAAGGCGAAGGCGGCGGTGCGGTAGCCGTGGTCGCTGAGCCAGGCCGCCGGCGGCCCCATCGCCGCGAAGGCGTGTTGGGCGGCGGCGTCGGTACGGTGCAGTGCCCGCAGGTCGTGCCGCCACAGCCGGCGGATGTCGTTGGTGATGCGGACGTCGAGGCTGAACTTCAGGAAGAGATCGCGGCGGGGCTCGTACACCGTGCGGACGGCGGCCGTGGGCCAGGTGTCGAACGCGGTCGTGCCCAGGCGCAGCAGCCGGCCGTCGGCGAACGCGGGGGCGAGCCGGCGGGCGGTCAGGTCGAGTTGCCAGGGGTGGGCGGGCAGCAGCCGGTAGCCGGGCGGGGCCGTGCCGAGGGCGTCGAGCGCACGGGTGTCGCCCTCCTCGGCGACCTGGTCCGCGCGGACACCGAGCAGCACCAGCGGGAAGCGGGCGTGTGCCTCGGGGGCGTACGGCAGCCAGGACGCGGCCGGGCCGCCGCCGCGCGCCTTGGGGGCCGGGTGGTACGGATGGCCGGTGAGCAGGGACTGCTCGGACCGCAGATACGGGTCCTCGGGTGCCGTGGCCCGCGCGCGGGCGGTGAGCAGGGCGGCGACCGCGTCCCGGCTGTCGGTCATCTCGGCGGGCAGGTCGCCGCCGGACAGCCCGGTGAGCCCGCGCAGCTCGTCGGCGACCAGCTCGACCAGTTCCGGATGGCCGATCGGGCGCCAGGTCCCGGCGCTGTACAGCTCGGGGTCCGCGGGGCGGCGTCCGGCGCGCACCCGCAGCAGCCGGCCGTCAGGCAGCCGGTGGACACGGCGGTCCCCGGTGTCCGGGAGCGGCTCGGCCACCTCTCGCAGCAGGCAGTTGAGCAGGGGCGCGGCCGCGTACGCGTCGGCGCGGCGGGCGGCCTCGCCGGTGGGGGATCTGTGGTCCACGCGTTCCATTCGTTCTCGTCAAGGGGGTCGCGGGCTGCACGGCCCGCTCCGGTGCGCGGCCGGGGAGCCGGTCATGATCAGTATGGCTGTCGTCCCCGACAATCGTGCCGTGCCCGCGTACCCGAGGAGCCGACCGTGCACCGTCCCCCCACCGCCGAGGCCGAGATCGCCGAGGAACTGGCCGTCGTACGGCCCGCCCTGCTGCCCCGGTACGCGGCGGAGCTGCCGGGTGCCCGCGCCGCCGTCCTGACCCGGCTGTGGCGGGCGCTTGCGCATGAACCGCTGCCGTGGCTGACCGGGCGGCTGCCCGGCGCGTACAGCCTCGCGCTGCGCCTGGCAGACGGCCGGACCCTGTACGGGCCGCCCGCCGACCCGTACGCCACCAGCGCGTACGTCACGGCCGTGCGTCTCGGCCGGGAGCGGTACGACGATCCGGCGCGGCTGATGACCGCGCTCGGGGTGGAGCACGCCGACGCCTTCACGGCGGAACTGGCGCACAGCGTTGCCTCGCTCGCGCTGTCCCGGGCGGACGCCGATCACCCGAAGGAGTGGCCGGAGCAGGACTGGAAGTGGGAGCAGCGCGTGGTCGACGGCCACCCGTTCCATCCCAACTGCCGCTCCCGGCCCGGCTTCTCGGTGGCGGACCAATTGGCGTACGGGCCTGAGCACGGGCCCGTGGTGGAGCTGGGGACGGTGCCGGTCCCCGCGGACGGGTGCCTGGTGTCCGGGGACTGGCCGGCGGAACTGCGGTCGGGGGACCGGCTGTTGGTGCCGGTGCATCCCTGGCAGGCCGCCCATGTGCTCGCCCGGCCGCACGACGCCTGGCGTCCGGCCCGGCCGCTGATGTCCCTGCGCACCCTGGCACTGCCCGGCGGCCCGCATGTGAAGACCGCGCTGAGCGCCCGGCTGACCTCCTCGGTGCGGGACATCTCCGCGTACTCGGTGCGGGCCGCAGCGGCCCTGTCCGCCCTCGCCGACGAGCTGGCCGGCCGTTCCGGCGGGCTGCTGCACATCACCCGGACGCTCGGCGCGGTCACGGCCCGCTCCCCCGACCTGGCCGCACTGCTGCGGGAGGCACCGGAGGTGTACGCCGGCCCGGGCGAGCGCGTCCTCCCGGTGGCCGCGCTGGCCACGACCTCCCTGCCCGACTCCCCCGGCTGGCTGGCCGAGTTCACCCGGCTCGCGCTCACGGTGGGCCTGCGCCTGCTGGATCTCGGCGTGGCCCTGGAGGCGCACGGCCAGAACCTGCTGGTCGTCCTGTCCGCCGACGGCACCCCCGTGCGCCTCGTCTACCGCGACCTGGCCGACATCCGGATCAGTCCGGCCCGGCTGGCCCGCCACGGCATCACCCCGCCCTCCCTGACGGGCCGTCTGATCACCGACGACGAACTCATGCTGCGGCGCAAGCTGTTCGGCTCCCTGGTGGCGGGCGCCCTGGCGGGCACGGCGGGTTCGGGCCCGGCCCTCGGCTCGGCCCTCGCCGCCGCCGTACCCCGCCTCCCCGACACTTCCGACCTCGCCGCGCTGCGCCGCGGCCCGCTCCCCGCCAAGGCGCTGACCTTGATGCGCCTTTCGCCGGGGACCCCGGGCGACCAGTGGACGTCCTTGCCCAACCCCCTCGTTTTGGAGCGCGGGCCGTCTGATCAATAGGATCCGGCGATGATCAGAAGACAACGGCTGGCGGCAGGCGTCTGTGCTCTGCTAGCCGCCCTGACGGCCGGGATCGCGTTCCCCGCCGGAGCGGTCGCCGACGAGACGGACCAGGCGTCCCCGAAGGTCGAACTGGTGCTGGACGTCAGCGGTTCCATGCGCGCCCGCGACATCGACGGCGACTCCCGGATGGCTGCCGCGAAGCAGGCGTTCAACGAGGTGCTGGACGCCACCCCCGAGGAGGTCCAGCTCGGTATCCGTACGCTGGGCGCCAACTACCGGGGCAACGACCGCAAGGAGGGCTGCAAGGACACCGCGCAGCTGTACCCGGTCGGGCCGCTGAACCGGACCGACGCGAAGACGGCCGTGGCCACGCTTGCGCCCACCGGCTGGACGCCGATCGGGCCGGCGCTGCTGAAGGCGGCGGACGACCTGAACGGCGGTGCGGGCACCCGTCGTATCGTCCTGATCAGCGACGGCGAGGACACCTGCCAGCCGCTCGATCCGTGCGAGGTGGCCCGCGAGATAGCGGCCAAGGGCATCGGTCTGACCATCGACACCCTCGGCCTGGTGCCGGACGCCAAGACCCGCGCCCAGCTCAGCTGTATCGCGGACGCGACCGGCGGCACCTACACGGACGTCCGGCACAAGGAGGAACTGAGCGACCGCGTCGGTCAGTTGGTGGACCGGGCGGCCGATCCGGTGGTGACCCCGGTGGCGACCGAGGGCGCCGACCGGTGCGAGAAGGCGCCGGCCCTGAAGTCCGGTCTCTACACCGACCGCGTGGAGTTCGGGCAGCAGCGCTGGTACAAGGTGGATGTCGAGCCCGGCCAGGAGCTGCGCGCCGCGGTGAGCGTGGCGGACGACCGGGCCGTCGCCCCCGACTACGGGGTGCTGCTGCGGGCGGTGACCGTGCACGGGCGGGAGATCGTGCGCGGCGAGGCCGCGGGCACCGGCCGCACGGACGCCGTCTCCACCGGTCTGCGGTACCCGAAGGCGGACAGCGACGACGACTCGGCGACCGCGGAGACCGTGTGCCTCCAGGTCACCCAGTCGTTCTCGGCGGCCTCGGGCGTGAAGACCACGCCGGGCATGCCGCTGGAGCTGACCGTCGACGTCGTGGACGGTCCGTCGGGCCATCACGACGTGGCCTCCTTCGGCCTCGGCCGCGGCTGGTGGCTGCTCGGCGCGCTGGTACTGATCGGCTTCGTCGCCGGTCTGCTGTGGGGCTGGCTCTCGCGCTGGCGGGTCGCGGTCTGGAGGACGAACTGATGCGGATCACACGTGTTCTGGGCGCCGCGCTGCTGGCGCTCGGACTGGCCGCGGGACCGGCCGCCGCCGACTCCTCGCCCTCCCCGAGCGCCTCCGCCGACGGCTCCGCGCCCACCCAGGCGGGTACCTCGTTCCGTACGGCGACCGAGGTCGAGCAGGGGCAGCGGGCCACCGCCTCCGGCTCCACCGGCGACTATCTGTACTGGTCGTTCCCCGCGGACACCGGGCAGCGCCCCGACGTCAAGGCGACGGTGAAGCTCCCGGCCACGCACGGCGCGCAGACCTGGCAGCTGGACGTGTACGACGGACTGCGCCGCCGCCAGGCGTGCCAGTACGGCGCCGCGACCCGCACCGCGGGAGCGGGCGCCGCCTCGGTCGAGCTGGCCTGTGTGCTGCGCACGGTGCGCGGCTGGGCGGAGCCGTGGGCCAATGACCCGCTGCCGGGCACGTACTACATCCGGCTGACGGTGGTCGGCCTCGGCGCCTCCGATCTCGGTCAGCCGGTCGGCGCCGAGGTGCGCGTCGGCACCAAGGACATCGGCGGCGCCGCGGCGGTGGACGGCTCGCTCGGCAAGCCGCTGGTGCCCGGGATCGCCGTCAAGTCCGCACAGGAGAAGGACGGCGCGAAGGCCGCGGTGCTCTCCAGCTTCGGCTCGGACGACGGCTGGTCCTCCGGCTGGTGGTCCGACCGCTGGGTGTGGACCGCGATCGGCGGCGTGCTGGCCGCGCTCGCCGGCATCGGCGGCTACGCGCTGACGCGCGGCTCGGGACGGCCGTCCAGCGTGCCGCCGGGCGCCTGACCCGTACCGCTCGCCCCTTTTCGTGAAGGCCCGCCGGTCCGGCGGGCCTTCACCTGTGCCGGCCCCCGGTCACACCTCGCGCAGCGCCTTGGCGAGCGCGCCCTCGCCGGTCACCGCGGCCCGCCCGGAGCGCACCGCCTCCGTGAGGGCCAGCTCGCCCCGGGCCACCTCCTCGCAGGTCCCGGCGTCCAGGTCGAGCCGCGCGTCCGCCGTCCCGGGCGCGGGCCCGTCGCCGTAGACCGGTCCGTCGGCCGCGCCGACGCGCAGATGGAAGTCGCCTTCGTCCAGGCGGACTTCGAGGACGCCCTCGCCGTCCAGGGACCGCAGCAGCGGCAGCGCGAACCAGTGCGCGCGCACCGCGTCGGTGGGCCTGCGCGCGCCGAGGTCCCGCTCGCCCCATTCGCCCAGCGCCTGCAGCACGGGCAGCAACTCCCGCCCTCGGGACGTGAGTTCGTACACGTACGCGGCGCCCGGCGGGGGCAGTCGCCGCCGGGTCGTCAGACCGTCCCGCTCCATGTCCTTCAGCCGTGAGGCGAGGACGTCCGTGCTCACGCCGGGCAGGTCCGCGTGCAGGTCCGTGTAGCGGCGGGGACCGCCGAGCAGCTCCCGGACGATCAGCAGGGTCCAGCGGTCGCCGACGAGGTCGAGGGCACGGGCTGCGGAGCAGTACTGGTCGTAGCTTCGGCGAGGTGGCATGCGACGCAGTCTAGACATGTTGTTGGACTTTCCAAGCTCCTACTTGGTAAAACCAAGTAACACGAGTTCCCGGAGGGGCGCATGGAGTTCCGGCAGTCCAACAAGCTCAGCGAGGTGTGCTATGAGATCCGTGGCCCGGTGATCGAGCACGCCAACGCGCTGGAGGAGGCGGGGCACAGTGTGCTGCGCCTGAACACCGGCAATCCCGCGGCCTTCGGCTTCGAGGCGCCCGAGGAGATCCTCCAGGACATGATCCGGATGCTGCCGCGGGCGCACGGCTACACGGACTCGCGGGGCATCCTCTCCGCCCGCCGCGCGGTCGCCCAGCGCTACCAGCACCTGGGCCTCGACGTGGACGTGGACGACGTCTTCCTCGGCAACGGCGTCTCGGAGCTGGTCTCCATGGCCGTGCAGGCCCTCGTCGAGGACGGCGACGAGATCCTCGTCCCCGCGCCCGACTTCCCGCTCTGGACGGCCGTCACCACCCTGTCCGGCGGCAAGGCCGTGCACTACCTGTGCGACGAACAGGCCGACTGGAACCCGGACCTGGCCGACATGGCCTCGAAGATCACGGACCGCACCAAGGCCGTGGTCATCATCAACCCGAACAACCCGACCGGCGCGGTCTACCCGAAGGAGGTCGTCGAGGGCATCCTGGACCTGGCCCGCCGGCACGGCCTGATGGTGTTCGCCGACGAGATCTACGACCAGATCCTGTACGACGACGCCGTCCACCACTCGGCCGCCGCACTCGCCCCCGACCTGGTGGTCCTCACCTTCTGCGGCCTGTCCAAGACCTACCGGGTGGCGGGCTTCCGCTCCGGCTGGCTGGTGGTCACCGGCCCGAAGCAGCACGCCAGGAACTATCTGGAGGGCCTGACCATGCTGGCCTCCATGCGGCTGTGCGCCAACGCGCCCGCCCAGTACGCCATCCAGGCCGCGCTCGGCGGGCGCCAGTCCATCCGCGAACTCACCGCGCCCGGCGGCCGGCTGCACGAACAGCGGAACGTGGCCTGGGAGAAGCTCAACGAGATCCCGGGCGTGTCCTGCGTGAAGCCCAAGGGCGCGCTGTACGCGTTCCCGCGCATCGACCCCAAGGTGCACCCGATCCACGACGACGAGAGGTTCGTCCTCGACCTGCTGCTGCGCGAGAAGATCCAGGTGGTCCAGGGCACCGGCTTCAACTGGCCCTCCCCCGACCACTTCCGCATCCTGACCCTGCCGCACGCGGACGATCTGGAGGCGGCGATCGGCCGGATCGGCAGGTTCCTGGGCGGATACCGGCAGTAGTGGCGTTTCGCTCGCGTGTGCGAAGATCACCCCGCATGACCAGCACGACCAGGGGGACCGCCGCGCCATGCGGGCCGCACGGCCCGCGCCTTCGGTACGCGCCTTCGGTACGCGCCTGACCAGCGCGGCACCGGACGGCCGGTCCCCCGGTACGGATCGATCCAGGGGGAGCGCTTTGTCCTCGTCCGAAAGACACCTGTTCTCGTACGGGAGACACCTGCTCTCGTACGGACGACGGCGGGTGGCCGCCGCCGTCGTCTGCGCGGCGCTGCTCGGGCTCGCCGCTCCGGCCGCCGGGGCGCAGCCGTCCTCGACGGCGCCCGCAGCGGGACGGGAGGCACGGGACGCCGCCCGGTTCTGGAGCGCCGAACGGATGGCCGAGGCGCAGCCGTTGGACGCGGTCCGCGCCGAACCGGCCGGCGCCGCCCGCTCGTCCGGCGCGGTGGCACGCCGGCCCCAGGGCACCATGTTCAAGGGGACCCGGCTGGTCGGGACGTTCTTCGGCTCCGACGGGCCGCGCGGCACCACCTGGCACTGCACGGGCAGCGTCATCGACACCCGCGCCCGGAACATCGTGCTCACCGCTGCCCACTGCGCACTGAACATGCGGGGCGACTACATCTTCGTCCCGAAGTTCGTCAAGGGCGCGGCCCCCGACCGGCAGCCGTACGGCATCTTCCACATCCAGCGTGTCTTCATCGACCCCCGGTACGTGCCCGACCGGGGCTCGGCGACCACCAAGAAGCCCGTGTCCGACCTGGACACCGCCTTCGCCCGGGTCTCCGCCAACCAGCGGGGCACCTCGCTGCAGGACGCGGTCGGCGGCGGACTGGCCTTCAGCCGGCCCGACGGCTACAGCCACCGGAACGTCACCGTCGTCGGCTACCCCTCCCACCGGCACAACAGCGCCGGACGCGCCGTCAAGTGCACGGTCCCGACCAAGCAGCTGCGCGGCTACCGGCAGCTGTCGATGACCTGCGGCGGCTACTACGGCGGGGTGTCCGGCAGCCCGTGGATCACCGACTACAAGGACGACGCCCGCACCGGGCACGTCATCGGCAACCTCGGCGGCTACAACGGCGGCGGCAACGACGCCAACGTGGACTACATCAGCTACGCCACCGCGTTCGGCGCCGACGCGGCGAACCTCCTGGCCGACGCCGTCGCCGACCAGGCCCCGCCCGCCGACCTGCCCCCGTACCGGGGCCTGAAGGGCGCGCTGGCGGGCGGAGCGGCACGCTGGCGCAAGGCCGCGCTGCTGGCTTCCGGCGACTACACCGGCGACCGGCGCGGCGATCTGCTCGCGGTCTGGTCCGACGGCGGGGTCACCCTGCACCCCGGGGACGGCAAGGGCGGATTCGGGGCCGAGAAGCGGCTCCGGCAGGCCAACTCCACCTGGACCCACGCCCGGACCGTCGCCGGCGGCACCTTCGGCGGCGGCGACCGGTCGGGGCTGCTGGTGCGCTGGTCCGACGGCGAGGTCACCCTCTACCCGCAGCCCGGCCCCTCCGGCCTCGGCCGGGAGATCCGGCTCGCGGCACCGGGCTCCGCGTGGAAGAACGCGGTCCAGTTCGCCGCCGGACCGTTCGGGACCGGCCGGGACACCGGCCTGCTGGTCCGCCGGGCCGACGGCGCGCTCACCCTCTACCCCAAGGTCGGGACCGGCGGCTTCGGCACCGGCACCCAGCTGCTCCCGGCGAACGGCACCTGGACCAAGGCCGCGCTGCTGACCGGCGGCGAGTTCGGCGGCACGGCCACCGGCGACCTGCTGGTGCGCTGGGCGGACGGCTCGCTCGACACCCGCACCGACACCTCGGCCGCGGGACTCGGCGCCGCGTCCCGGCTGCGCGGCCCGAACGGCCTGTGGAAGCACGCCCAGGTGCTGACGGCCGGCGGCTTCCGGCACGGGAGCTCCGCCGACGACCTGATCGTGCGCTGGTCCGACGGGGAGACCACGCTGTACGCCGACACCGGCAACAAGGCCCTCGGCACCGAGCACACGCTGGTCCACCCCGGCACCTGACCATGCCACCCGTACTTCCTGGGGGAACGATGCCCATGACGACCCGACTGGCCGGCGCCCTCACCGCGCTCGCGGCCGGCCTGACCCTGACCGCCTGCGGCACCACGACGACGGCCGAACCCGACGCCGCCGCACCGCCCTGCCGGACCGCCTCCCTCACCTGGACCCTGACCCTGCTGGACGGCAAGGGCGCGGCACACGCGAGCGGTACGGGGCACGACGGCCCGCCCGGCGCGCGGCTCACCGCCGTCAACAAGGGCCCCGGAACCTGCCTGTTCGCGGGCTACCCGAGCCTGGAGATCCACAACGGCAAGGCGGACGGTGTCGAGGGCGCCGGTCCGGGACACCCCGCGGCCCTCTCCCTGCCGGGCAAGGGGGCCGTCGCCGTGGACCTGCGCTACACGCCTCCCGGTACGAAGGGCGCGGACACCTGGTGCGTCCGGCAGGGCGAGGCCGCCGTCCGGGCGCCGCACGACTCCCGCGGCACGTCCGTCCCCGTCACGGACGCGCACGGGAGGAGCGCGGTGCTCGACGCCTGCGGGGAGACCA
This sequence comes from Streptomyces sp. NPDC015171, assembly GCF_043079545.1. Taxonomy (NCBI): domain Bacteria; kingdom Bacillati; phylum Actinomycetota; class Actinomycetes; order Kitasatosporales; family Streptomycetaceae; genus Streptomyces; species Streptomyces sp. NPDC015171. The sequence goes on along the minus strand of NZ_JBIBUO010000002.1, from coordinate 501,145 downwards.
TCGCCATGGCCGCGCCGCGCCGGACCGGGGCCGGCTCCTGACCGGCTCCGGGCCCGGGTCCGTCTGCTGACGGCGGGCACGCGATGCGGCTCCTGCCGGCGGGCCCGGCCGCCCGTACGGAGCACCGCCGCGACCGCCGTCCGGGAGCGCTCCCCCGCGCCCGCACCGCGAAGCGGCCGTCTGGCGCAGTACGCCCTGCGCCCGTCCGGGGCCCTGTGGCACCGTGCCGTCATGGGTGACCTCTTCCTCGTCCGGCACGGTGAGACCGCGTGGTCGCGCTCCGGGCGGCACACCGGCTCGACCGACGTACCGCTCACCGAGCACGGCCGGGAGGAGGCACGCCGGCTGGCGCCGCTGATCCGCTCGCTCCGGATCGGGGCGGCCTTCGTCAGCCCTTTGCAGCGGGCCCGGGAGACCGCCCGGCTCATCGGGCTCCCGGACGCACGGGTCGACGCCGACCTGCGCGAGTGGGACTACGGCGGGTACGAGGGCGTGACCACCCCGGAGATCCAGCGGGACCGGCCCGGCTGGTTCCTCTTCACCGACGGTGTCGCACCGGGCCCGCCGGACCACCCGGGCGAGACCCCGGAGCAGGTCGGGGAGCGCGCCGACCGGATGCTGGCCACGGCCGACGCCGCCCTCGCCGGCGCCGGCGAGGGGGACGTCGTGCTGATCGCCCACGGCCACTTCCTGCGTGTCCTCGCCGCCCGCCGCCTGGGCCTCCCGCCCCGGCACGGGGCCCTGTTCCAGCTCGCCACGGGATCGCTCGGCCGGCTCGGCACGGAGCACGGGCGGCCGGTGGTGTCGGGGTGGAACATCCGGCCGCCGGAGTAGGGGGATCGCATACGGGGCGGCGGGCGTTGTCAGACCCGGGTCGTACGCTTCGAATGGGCCGTCAGTCCGGCGGTCCGTGCAACGGCGCTGCCGGAAGGAGCACCCCGTGACCCGACCGCCGACCGCCGCGCAGCGGCGGGTGATCGAGGACGCCGACCCGGCCACCGGCCGACTGCGCGGTACGCGGACCCAGCTCGCGGCGCTGGTGAAGCGGGGCCTCGCCTTCCGGCATCCCCGGCCGCCGCACGAGCACTTCCTCACCCCGGCGGGCCATCGCCTGCGCGAGAGCGAGGCGGTGCCCGGGGCGCCGGTGGAGGCCGCGCCGGTGGAGGCCGCGCCGGACACCGGGGTGTTCACGGCCCGGGTCGGCGGCGAGGAGGACCCGCCCGTGTCCGGTCCGGCCCGGCGGCGCGAGGTGCAGAGCGCCTGGCAGGGGCTGCTCGAGCTGCGCCGGATGACCGGTCCGCAGGGGGCCGTGGACCGGCCGTGCTCATGGGAGAGGGCCCATCTGGTGCGGGCCGCCGCACTGGCGCTGGAGGCGGGCGGGCACCGTCCGGCGGACGGGGAGGCGGACGGGTACCGGGTCCGGGCGACCCCGCAGCCGGAGGCGGTCGCGGTGTACGCGCCGGACGCGGAGACCCTGGCGGCCTGCGCGGCCACCCTGGAGCGGGCCGGCTGGCAGGCGGGCGAGTACACCGAGCCGCGGACGCGGGCGCGCTATCTGCTGGCCTCGCCGCGCCGGACATGACCGACGTGTCAAGATCAGTCGACCGTGATCGATCGTGATCGACCGAACATCGAATGTGAGAAGGGCGAGAAGTGTCCGAACCGTATTCCGTCCGCGTGACCGTCCGTGGCTACGAGACCGACACGCAGGGGCATCTCAACCAGGCCGTCTACCTCAACTACGCGGAGCACGCCCGCTGGTCGCTGCTCCAGGCCGCCGGGATCAGCCAGGCCCAACTGGTGGGTCAGGGCGTGGGCCCGGTGGCGCTGGAGACGACGATCCGCTATCTGCGTGAACTGCTCGCCGGCGACGAGGTCGACGTGACCTGCGTGTTCGAGTGGGGCAACGGCAAGACCTTCCGGATCCTGCAGCAGATACGCAAGACCGACGGCACCCTGGCGGCCGAGGTCAGCGCGGTGGCCGGCCTGCTCAAGCTCAAGGAGCGCAAGCTGGTCGCCGACCCGCGGGAGGCGTTCAAGGAACTGGCCGCCGACCCGGCCCTGTTCGGTCTGTAGGCCGCCCGCCGGTGGCGGACGGCCTGCGGCCCTCGGCGGTGGGCCGGGGGTGACGGAGTCGTTCCCGCCTCCCCCGGTCGCGTAAGTCCTGGCAGCCGGCGTCAGTGCACAGCGGCGATCTCCTCCCCCGCCTCCATGGGATGGGTGACGTCCTGGGCCTCGCGGCCCCTGCCGAGGTGGTTGAAGAGGAGGTTGAGCACCACCGCCGTGACACAGCCGGTGGAGATGCCCGAGTCCAGGACGATCTTCGCGGTCTCGGGGAAGGCGTGGTAGAAGTCCGGCGCGGTGATCGGGATGATGCCGACCGCGAGGGACACGGCGACGATCAGGACGTTGTTGTCCTTGTCCAGGCCGGCCCGGACCAGCGTCTGGATGCCGCTCGCGGCGACCGAGCCGAACAGGACGACACCGGCGCCGCCGAGCACCGGCCGGGGCACGACCGCGATGAGCGAGGCGGCCATCGGGCACAGGCCCATCAGGACCAGGAAGCCGCCGCCGGTCGCGACGACGTACCGGCTGCGGATCCGCGTCATCGCGACCAGGCCGATGTTCTGGGCGAAGGCGCTGCACATGAAGCCGTTGAACAGCGGGCTGAGCGCGGATCCGAGGGTGTCGGCGCGCAGCCCGGCCGCGATGGTCCGCTCGTCGGCGGGGCGTTCGACGATCTCGCCGAGCGCCAGCATGTCGGCGGTCGACTCGGTCATCGAGACCACCATCACCACGCACATCGAGAGGATCGCGGCGAGCTGGAACTGCGGGGCACCGAAGTGGAACGGGGTCGGGAAGCCGACCGCGTCGGCGTCGGCGACGGGGCTGAAGTCCGTGACGCCGAACGGTATCGCGACGAGCGTGCCGACGATCAGGCCCAGCAGCACGGCGATCTGCTTCACGAAGCCGCGGGTGAAGCGGCGCAGCAGCAGGACGATCAGCAGGGTGACGCCGGCCAGGGTGAGATAGGTCGTCGAGCCGTAGTCGTGGGCCTTGGGATCGGGGCCCTGGGCCCAGCCGAAGGCGACCGGGAGCAGGGAGACACCGATCAGGGTGATCACGGATCCGGTGACGACCGGCGGGAAGAAGCGGACGGCCTTGCAGAAGACCGGTGCGGCGAGGAAGCCGAGCAGTCCGGCGACCATGACCGCGCCGAAGATGACCGGCAGGGCGTCGGACTTGTCCTCGGTCGAGGCGACGATCGCGGTCATCGGGGCGACACCGGCGAAGGTGACACCGTTGACGAAGGGCAGGCGGGCGCCGATCTTCCAGAAGCCGAGCGTCTGGAGGAAGGTGGCGAGGCCCGCGGTGAACAGGCAGGCACCGGTGAGAAAGGTCAGCTCGGTGGCGGACAGGCCGATGGCCGCGCCGACGATGAGCGGTGGGGCGACGACTCCGGCGTACATGGCGGCCACGTGCTGCAGACCGCTTGTCGCCATTTTGAGGGCGGGGAGTTTCTCGTCAACTGGATGGGCGGCCACGGCGGCTCCTCCGGTCGGGTAACACGTCACCGTCGACGTGGGTTTCTTGGAGGTGGTGCGGGTGCGCATGGGTGCCTCCCCGCTCGGGCGGAGCCGAGAGCTCGGGGGAGGGACCGGTGACGGAGGTGGGGGTGGCTGCTGAGCGGTGTGGGGTGACCGCCTCCGGGGCGCGTGGTCTGCACGTGCCCCGGAGACGGCGTCCCGTGGATCCCGCTCGGATCCACGGTCCCGGCCGGGAGCCGTCCCTCTCGGCCGGAGTCTGTGGGGAATTGCTCGGCGGATCAGCCCTGCGCGGCGATCCGGGCCAGGCGCTGGGCCTCCGCGCGGGTGCTGGTGGCGACGGCGTCCTCGTCGACGGTGAGCAGGCGGCCGTTCTCGACGATCTGCCGGCCGTTGACGAAGGACGCGGTGACCGGGGCCGCCGCGCCGAAGACCAGCGCGGTCACCGGGTCGGCGATGGAGGCGTGGGCGAGCGTGTCCATCTTCCACAGCACCAGGTCGGCCAGCTTGCCGGCCTCCAGCGAGCCGATCTGCGGGGCCCGGCCGAGGACCTGGGCGCCGCCGTAGGTGCCGAGCCGCAGCGCCTGGCGGGCGTTGAGCGCGGCCTCGCGGTGGGCGCCGAGGCGGTTGATCAGCAGGGCGTTGCGCAGTTCGGTGTGGAGTTCGCCGGACTCGTTGGACGCCGTACCGTCGACGCCGAGGCCGACCGGGACGCCGGCCGCGAGCATGTCCGGCACCCGGGCGATACCGGCCGCGAGACGGGCGTTGGACGACGGGCAGTGGGCGACACCGGTCTTCGTACGGGCGAAGGCGGCGATGTCGGAGTCGTTCATGTGGACGCAGTGGGCCATCCACACGTCCTCGCCGAGCCAGCCGGTGGACTCGAAGTAGTCGGTCGGGCCCATGCCGAACAGCTCGTGGCAGAACTTCTCCTCCTCCACGGTCTCCGAGCCGTGGGTGTGCATGCGCACGCCCAGCCGGCGGGCCAGCTCGGCGCCCTGCTTGAGGAGTTCGGTGGAGATGGAGAACGGCGAGCAGGGCGCGACGGCGACCTGGGTCATGGCGTCGAAGGAGGCGTCATGGTGCTGCTTGACGGTCTCCTCGGTCGCGGCGAGGGCACCCTCCAGCGTCTCGACGGCGAAGTCCGGCGGCAGGCCGCCGTCCTTCTCGCTGCGGTCCATCGAGCCACGGGCCAGCGTGAAGCGGACCCCCATCTCGGAGGCGGCCCGGATGATCGAGCCGGACAGGTCACCGGAGCCCTGCGGGAAGACGTAGTGGTGGTCCATGGCGGTGGTGACACCGCCGCGGGCCATCATGGCCAGCGACCCCTGCGCCGCCGCGTACGTCATCTGCTCGTCGATGCGGGCCCATACGGGGTAGAGCGCGACGAGCCAGTTGAACAGGTTGTGGTCGGTGGCGAGGCCCCGGGTGATCCACTGGTAGAAGTGGTGGTGGGTGTTGACCAGACCGGGCGTGGCCAGATGGCCGGTGGCGTCGATCCGGCGCACCACGTTCTCCAGCCCCGCGGGGGCCTGGCCCGCGCCGACCGACTCGATCCGGTTGCCGGCGAGGACGAGGTGTCCGGAGGCGTACTCCGTGTCGCCCGCGTCCACGGTCGCGATGGCACAGTTCTCGATGACGATGCGCTGGGCTGCCGATGGTGCCATGGTGCGCTTCCTTGTCTGTCAGTGGCGGACCCGTGGACAGGAGGACGGTGCGATGTCCACGGGAAGGGCACGGCAGGACCCTAGGAGGATTTGAGTGCCGGAGCCGCTTGGCCACTCCGGGTGCCGAGATGGTGGAAGAACAGGTTGAGCAGGACCGCGACGAGCGCGCCCGCGCTGATGCCGGAGCCGAGCACGGTCTGCGCCCAGGCCGGGAAGCCGGCGTAGAAGGTGGGCGCGGCCAGCGGGATGATGCCGGCACCGAGCGCCACGGCGACCAGGATGATGTTGGAGCTGTCGTCGAGGCCCGCCTCCGACAGCGTACGGATTCCGCTGACGGCGATCGAGCCGAAGAGCACGATACCGGCGCCGCCGAGGACCGGCATGGGGACGAGGGAGACGACCGCGCCGAGGACCGGGAAGGCGCCGAGCACCAGCAGGCTGCCGCCGGCGACGGCGACGACGTACCGGCTGCGCACCCGGGTCAGCGAGACGACGCCGACGTTCTGGGCGAAGGCGGAGGTGGGGAAGCCGCCGAAGACCGGGCCGAGCAGGGTGGCGAGGCCGTCGGTGCGCAGACCGCGGGTGATGGTCCGCCCGTCGGCGCCGCGGTCGCAGATCTGGCCGAGGGCGAGCATGCCGGCGGCCGACTCGGTCATCAGCACCAGCATCACGATGCACAGCGAGAGGATGGCGGCGGGCTGGAACTCGGGGGCGCCGAAGGCGAACGGGGTGGGCAGCGCGGCGACCGGTGCCGAGGCGAGGCCGCTGAAGTCGGCCATGCCGAAGGGGATCGCGGCCAGGGTGCCGATGAGCAGCCCGAACAGCAGCGCGACCTGCTTGACGAAGCCCTTGCCGAAGCGCTGGATCAGCAGGATGACGGCGAGGGTGAACCCGGCGAGCGCGAGGTGCCGCATGGCGCCGAAGTCGGCAGCGCTCTTGTCGCCGCCCTGTGCCCAGGTGACCGGAACGGGCATCAGCGTGACCCCGATCAGGGTGATGACCACACCGGTGACCAGCGGCGGGAAGAAGCGCAGGAGCCGCCCGAAGAACGGGCCGAGCAGCAGGCAGAAGGCGCCGGCGACCATCACCGCGCCGTAGATCGCGGGGAGTTGGTGCCCCGCGCGGTTGGTCTCGGCGATCGCGAGGATCGGGGCGATGCCGGCGGAGGAGGCGGCGTTGACGAAGGGCAGCCGGTTGCCGACGAGGTTCTTGACGCCGATGGTCTGGAGGATGGTCGCGAGGCCGGCGATGAGCAGGCTCGCGGCGATCAGCCGGGTGCGGGCCGCGATGTCGAGTCCGCAGGCCTGGCCGATGATGAGCGGAGGAGTGACCACACCCGCGTACATCGCGGCGATGTGCTGGAGTGCGGCGGGGACGAGCCGCGAGAAGGGGAGCTTCTCGTCCACCGGGTGCACGGACGTGACGGCGTCCTCGGTGTGCACCGGCGGGGTGGAACACGGGGCTGTGGCGGGCCCCTTCGCAGGCTGTGCCATTTCGTTCCCTCCGGTGTCGCGGGCCCCCGGCCCGGGTGGCGGGGCCGGGGGCGCGCGTCCCGCGTCAGAGGTTGGTCATGTCGACCGGGATACGGGCCTCACAGCCGTCCCGCAGGATGGTGGCCTCGATGAGGCCGTAGGGGCGGTCGGCGGCGAAGTAGACCTCGTTGTCGTTCTTCAGTCCGAACGGCTCCAGGTCCACCAGGAAGTGGTGCTTGTTCGGCAGCGAGAAACGGACCTCGTCGATCTCGCTGCGGTTGTTGATGATCCGCGAGCCCATCTGGTACAGCGTCTGCTGCAGCGAGAGGGAGTACGTCTCGGCGAAGGCCTGGAGCATGTGCTTCCTGGTCTGCTCGTAGGACTTCTCCCAGTTGGGCGCCTTCTGCTCGTCGTCGGTCCAGTTGAACCGCCAGCGGCTGGAGACCTGGGTGGCCAGGATGCGGTCGTACGCCTCCTGGAGCGTCGTGTACTTGTCCTTGACGTAACCCCAGAACTCGGAGTTGGTCGAGTTCATCACGACCAGGTCCTTCAGGCCGGAGATGACCTCCCACTTCTCACCGTCGTAGGTGATCTGGGTGAGGCGGGTCTCCTGGCCCTTGCGCACGAAGGAGTGCTTGACCTCGTCGGCGCCGATGAACTTCGAGTGGGAGTCGGAGGTGGCGATCCGCTCCCAGGCGTACTCCTCGATCCGGATCCGCGCGGTCTTGATCGGCTCCTGCGAGGTGACGAAGTGCCGGGCGAGGTGGATGCCGAACTGCTCCGCGGACTCGATGCCGTGCTCCTTGGCGAACGCGTACACCGTGTTCTTGGTGGTGTCGGTCGGCAGGACGTTGGCGTTGGAGCCGGAGTAGTGGACCTCCTCCATGTCGCCGCTCAGCGCGACAGAGACGTTGAGGTCCTTGATGTGATGGGTGGCGCCGTCCCGCGTGATCTTGACGACTCGGTTCTCGGCCTTGCCGTACTGGTTCTGTCCCAGGATGGTCGGCATTAGCTAGCTCCCTCGGTAAACGGAGTAGCCGAACGGGTTGAGCAGCAGCGGTACGTGGTAGTGCTCGCCCGGTACGACGGCGAACGTGATCGCCACCTCCGGGAAGAACACACCGGGTCCGCTGTCCCGGTTCGCGGGGGCGTCCTGCTGCGCATCGGCTTGCTTCTTCGCAGTGTTCTCTTCGAAGTACGGTTCGACGGCGAAGTCGAGCCGTACGTGGGTCGTCCCTTCCGGCAGTGCCGGCAGGTCCTTGCACCGGCCGTCGGCGTCGGTCGCGGAGCCGCCGAGCGCCTGCCAGTCCGCCGCAGTGCCGCCGCGGGCGGAGAGCCGGACGGCGACGCCCCCGGCGGGGCGGCCGATCGAGGTGTCCAGGATGTGCGTGGACACGGAGGCGGTGGTGCTGGTGCTCATGGTGTCAGGCGTCCTCTTCGACGAGTCGGGCCAGTCGGATGCGGTTGATCTTGCCCAGCTCGGTGCGGACGATCTCCCGCTCCTGCTCCGGCGCGTTGCCGATCCGCTGCTTGACCGCGTCGCGCATCTGCTCGCCGGTGCGTCCGGTGGCGCAGATCAGGAAGACATGGCCGAACTTCTCCTGGTAGGCCAGGTTGAGTTCGAGCATCTCCGTCTTGAGCGCCTCGGAGGCGCCGGCCATGCCGCGCTGTTCGCGGGCGGAGGTCGGGTCGCCGGGCTTGGGGCGCCCGATGGGCGGGTGTCCGGCCATCGCCTCCGCCAGGTCGGCGGCGGTCAGCTCGGCCATGGCGGCGTCGCTCGCGGTGTAGAGGTCCTCCGCGGTGGCGTAGGGGCGGGCGGCGAGCAGTCGCCGGGCCCACTCGGTGGAGGCGCACGCCTCATGGAGGCCGGCGAGGGCCGCGCGCTCCTCCAGGACGTTGAAACGGGCCAGGCCCGGGGGCGTGGAAGTCGAAGTCACGGGAGCCTCCGTGGCCGCGATGGGCCGTCGTGCTGAACGGGCTGCCGATAGCTAACGCCCTCGGAAACACCACGTCAACACTTTGTTGAAAAATCCGCGTAACAAGCCGGGACGGGCTCCGGGCTCCCCGACGACCTCCGATTCCGCCCCGGTCAGGCCCCCTTCTCCCGGTTGAGGTAGTTGTAGACCGTGAAGCGGCTGACGCCCAGCGCACCCGCCACGGTCTCCACTCCGTGCCGCACGGCGAAGGCGCCCCGCGCCTCCAGGGTGCGGACGACCTCCTGCTTGGCCTTGCGGTCCAGATCGGCCAGCGGCCGGCCCCGCCCGCGCTCCATGGCGGCGAGGATGTGGTCGAGCGAGTCGGCGAGCTGGGGCAGGCGTACGGCGACGACGTCGACACCCTCCCAGGCGAGCACGACATCCTCGGGGCCGGCCTCGTCCGCCGGGAGCATCGTTGCGCCCATGGCGTCGACCAGCGGCTTCACGGCCGTGATGAAGGGCTCGTCCCCGGTCACCTATCACCCTCCCCGGTCCCGTCGCCGATCACGTTGACCTGGAGCGAGACCCGGGTGGCTCCGGCCGCCAGGGACTTGCGCAGCAGCGCGTCCACCGCGGTGAGCACGCGGTCGGCCCCGCCCTCGGCCGTGTTGCCGAAGGGCCCCACGTCGACGGCGTCCAGCTCGGCCGTCTCGATGACCTCCCGCGCCACCAGGGCGTGGGCGGGCGCCTCGTCCAGGTCGAACGGTTCGGTCGTGAACTCCACTCTCAATCGCACGCGCTCAACCTAACGCCCGGCGGGGCCTTTCGGGCGGCCGGTGACCGACCCCCCTTGACAAGCGACGACACACGACGGCAATCTTCCATTACGCAGAAACGAACTTCCGCAATACGGAATCTCGACACGGAAGGGAGCGCGGCCCGAATGCCAGGTTTTGAGTGGAGCACCGCCGCAGACCAGCGCTTCAACGTCAATCTGTCGATCCTCTTCACGGAACTCCCGCTCCTGGAGCGCCCCGCGGCAGCCGCCGCGGCGGGCTTCTCCGCGGTCGAGCTGTGGTGGCCCTGGATCGACTCGCCCACACCGCCCCGGTCCGAACTCGACGCCCTGAAGAAGTCGATCGAGGACGCGGGCGTCCAGCTCACGGGGCTCAACTTCTACGCCGGACAGCTGCCGGGCCCGGACCGCGGCGCCCTGTCGGTACCGGGCGAGGAGTCGGAGAGGTTCCGCGCCAACATCGACGTAGCCGCCGGATTCGCGCAGTCCCTCGGCTGCACGGCGCTCAACGCGCTCTACGGCAACCGCGTCGAGGGCGTGGACCCGGCCGAGCAGGACGCGCTGGCCCTGGAGAACCTGGTCCTCGCGGCCCGGGCGGCCGACCGGATCGGCGCCGTCCTGCTGATCGAGGCCCTCAACCGGCCCGAGTCCCCGCTGTACCCGCTGGTCTCGGCACCGGCCGCGATCGGTGTCGTGGACAAGGTGAACGCGGCGACGGGCCTGGGCAACGCCAGGTTCCTGATGGACCTCTACCACCTGTCCATGAACGGCGAGGACCTGCCGGCGGTCATCGAGCGCTACACCGCGAAGACCGGACACGTGCAGATCGCCGACAACCCCGGCCGCGGCGCCCCGGGCACCGGCTCGCTCCCGCTGGAGGAGCTGCTCGGCCGGCTGCGCAAGGCCGGCTACGACGGCTGGGTCGGCCTGGAGTACAAGGCCGGCGACCGCCCCAGCGCCGAGTCCTTCGACTGGCTCCCGCGCGAAGCGCGCTGAACCCCCGACTTTGCAGAGCAGCTAGAGAGGCACCCCCAGTCATGAGCACTCTTCCCAAGATCGCCTGGATCGGCCTCGGCATCATGGGCTCCCCCATGTCCGAGAACCTGATCAAGGCGGGTTACGACGTCACCGGCTTCACCCTGGAGCAGGACAAGCTGGACCGCCTGGCCGCCGCCGGCGGCACCGTGGCCGGCTCGATCGCCGAGGCCGTGCGCGACGCCGACGTGGTGATCACCATGGTGCCCGCCTCCCCGCAGGTCGAGGCCATCTCCTACGGCCCGGACGGCATCCTGGAGAACGCGAAGCAGGGCGCCCTGCTGATCGACATGTCCTCGATCACCCCGCAGACCTCCGTGGACCTGGCCGCCGCGGCCAAGGAGAAGGGCGTCCGGGTGCTGGACGCCCCGGTGTCCGGCGGCGAGGCCGGCGCCGTCGAGGCCGTGCTGTCGATCATGATCGGCGGCGAGCAGGCCGACTTCGACCAGGCCAAGCCGATCTTCGAGGCGCTCGGCAAGACCATCGTGCTGTGCGGTCCGCACGGCTCGGGCCAGACCGTGAAGGCCGCCAACCAGCTGATCGTCGCCGTGAACATCCAGGCGTGCGCCGAGGCCGTGGTCTTCCTGGAGAAGTCGGGCGTGGACCTGACGGCCGCGCTGGACGTCCTCAACGGCGGCCTGGCCGGCTCCACCGTGCTGACGCGCAAGAAGGACAACTTCCTGAACCGCGACTTCAAGCCGGGCTTCCGTATCGACCTGCACCACAAGGACATGGGCATCGTCACCGACGCCGCCCGCAACGTCGGCGCGGCCCTGCCCGTCGGCGCCGTGGTCGCCCAGCTGGTGGCGTCGCTGCGCACCCAGGGCGACGGCGGCCTGGACCACTCGGCCCTGCTGCGGGCCGTCGAGCGCCTCTCCGGCGCCCAGGTCTGACGTCCGTCCCCGCACTTCCGGGCCGCGGTGCCGCTGACACCTGTCCTGTCGCGCCCAGGCGGCACCGCGGCCCGGAATCAACTTCAACAAACTGTTGACGCTCAGTTCGCCCACTTCTAGGCTCCACGAAGCGGAAACAGGTTTCCGCTGACTCCCGCACGGAAGGTCCACGATGTCGAAGCGCGTGCTCACCACCGAGTCCGGCGCCCCGGTCGCCGACAACCAGAACTCCGCCTCCGCCGGCGTCGGCGGCCCGCTCCTGATCCAGGACCAGCAGCTCCTGGAGAAGCTCGCGCGCTTCAACCGCGAGCGGATCCCGGAGCGCGTGGTGCACGCCCGTGGTTCCGGCGCGTACGGCCACTTCGAGGTGACCGACGACGTCACCGGCTTCACGCACGCCGACTTCCTCAGCGAGATCGGCAAGCGCACCGAGGTCTTCCTGCGCTTCTCCACGGTCGCCGACTCGCTCGGCGGCGCCGACGCGGTGCGCGACCCGCGCGGCTTCGCGGTGAAGTTCTACACCGAGGAGGGCAACTACGACCTCGTCGGCAACAACACCCCGGTGTTCTTCATCAAGGACCCGATCAAGTTCCCCGACTTCATCCACTCGCAGAAGCGGGACCCGTTCACCGGCAAGCAGGAGCCGGACAACGTCTGGGACTTCTGGGCGCACGCCCCCGAGGCCACGCACCAGGTGACCTGGCTGATGGGCGACCGCGGCATCCCGGCCTCGTACCGGCACATGAACGGCTACGGCTCGCACACCTACCAGTGGACGAACGCGCAGGGCGAGGCGTTCTTCGTCAAGTACCACTTCAAGACGAACCAGGGCGTGCGCTGCCTCTCCGCCGAGCAGGGCGCCGAGCTGGCGGGCAAGGACCCCAACTCGCACCAGACGGACCTGCTCCAGGCCATCGAGCGGGGTGTGCACCCGTCCTGGACCCTGCACGTCCAGATCATGCCCGCGGCCGAGGCGGCGGACTACCGCTTCAACCCGTTCGACCTGACCAAGGTGTGGCCGCACAAGGACTACCCGCTGCAGCGCGTGGGCCGCCTGGTCCTCGACCGCAACCCGGACAACGTGTTCGCCGAGGTCGAGCAGGCCGCGTTCTCCCCGAACAACTTCGTGCCCGGCATCGGCCCGTCCCCGGACAAGATGCTCCAGGGCCGGCTGTTCGCCTACGCCGACGCCCACCGCTACCGCCTCGGCGTCAACCACACGCTGCTCGCCGTGAACGCGCCGAAGGCGGTCCCGGGCGGCGCCCAGAACTACGGCCGCGACGGCCTCATGGCGAGCAACCCGCAGGGGCGCAACGCCAAGAACTACGAGCCGAACTCCTACGACGGCCCGGCCGAGACCGGCCGCCCGCTGTCGGCGCCGCTGGCGGTGGCCGGCCACACCGGCAACCACGAGGCCCCGCTGCACACCAAGGACGACCACTTCTTCCAGGCCGGCGAGCTGTACCGGCTGATGTCCGCGGAGGAGAAGTCCCGCCTGGTCGCGAACATCGCCGGCGGCCTCTCGCAGGTCTCCCGCGACGACGTGATCGAGAAGAACCTGGCCCACTTCCACGCCGCCGACCCCGAGTACGGCAAGCGCGTGGAGGAGGCGGTCCGCGCCCTGCGCGAGGACTGATCCCCAGGACGACACAAGCAGCGTACGGGATCTGACGGGAGGTCACGATCTCCGCACGCGGCCCGCGCGAACCGCTGGACGGCCCGGATGAGGGGTGGCCGCACGGCGAGGAGCGCGGGCAGGGCGCGGACCGCGGCGGTATGCGAGCCAGTGCGGTGGTGAAGGACCGGGGTCCCCTTCTCGACCAGAGGGAAGGGGCTCAGGCTCCATCGCATCCGCCGCGGTCCCACCCAGCCCCCGGCAACGGGGGCCACCCGCCCCGTCCGGCGGCGCGAACGACCTGTCGCGCCCAGCCTCGCGCCGTCGGACGGCTACCACGTGTCACCGGAGCGCCCCCTGCACCAGGGGGCGCTCCGTGCTGTTCCGGCGCCGGCGTGCGCGGCGCCCGTATCCGCAGGACGCTGGTCCCAGGAGGCTGATCCCATGGGCGATCCGACGCACTACCCGCACATCGTGGTCCACTCCCCCGCGCTGGACGGCTCCCGGCGGGTCACCGAGGGGGACGTGACGCTGGGGATCGCCTCGCATCTGGACGACGTCGTGGAGATCCTCCGGATGGCCGACCTGGACCGGATCGAAGTGGAGCAGGACGACCTGATCGAGTGGCAGGGCGGCGGCCCGGACGACTGGCCCGGCCTCTCGGAGCACGAGCTGTGACGACGGCGGGTACGGCAGCGGTCGTAGTCCGGCCGCGCAACCCTCAGATCTACCTCTGAAGAACCCCGCGGAGGCTTCGGCCACCGCCGGCGGCGGGCATGGTGACGGCACACGGGGATCCGCCGGCACGGGGGCGGCGGGCCCCGTGCGGGGGTGCCTCATGAGCCGTACGACGAACCGGATGCCGTGGCTGCCGCGGGATCCGTGCGCGATCGCGCTGCTGCGCGGGGGCGACCACGCCGCGGTCGCCGTCGCCGTACTCGGGCTGCATCTGCGGGGCGCGGTCGAGACCGGCCGGCCGGGCACGCTGCGCAGGGCCGGGACGGGCGGGGCCGAGTTCCGGCACCTGCTGGAGAAGGCGGTCCACGCCGGCCTCGACCGGCCCGCGGGACCGGGGGAACTGGCCGGCGGCGCGGTGGTGCGACGGGTCTTGGCGCGGATGCGCGCCGAGCTGGAGGCCGAGGGGCTGCTGCGTGCGCCGGCGCCCCGCCGTGCGCTGTCGCGAGTCCTCGGACCCGCTCGGTCAGGGGGCACCCCCGCCGGCCGCCGGGGGCTGGCGGCACTGCGCGGGCGCCGTCCGCTCCCCCAGGGCCCCGACGGGCTGCCGGAGGAGGAGGTGCTGCTCGCCGTCGCGCTCTACGGCCGACGGGCACTGGCCCTCCTCGTGCCCCGTTTCGCCCGCGAGGCCGGGCTCACCGGGCCGGACGCGCCGGCGGACGAGGACCGCTTCCCGTCCGCCCGGGGAAACGACCCGTGGGGCGCCGCCGGCCCCGAGGGCCCGCCCGGGCGGCACGCCGACGGCCTGACCGGCGGCACGCCCGTCGGGCCCGATCCCGGCCCTCACAGCGGTCACGGCGCGCACGGGCACGGCGGGCATGGCGGCCACGGCGGCCACGGCGGGCACGACCACGGGGGCGGCTTCGGAGGTGGCTTCGGCGACCACGGCGGGGGCTTCGGAGGGCACGGCGGGCACGACCACGGGGGCGGCTTCGGAGGTGGCTTCGGCGACCACGGCGGGGGCTTCGGCGGGCACGGCGGGCACGACCACGGCGGCGGAATCGGCGGCGGCGGTTTCGGCTGAGGCCGGCGCGCGGACGCCGAGGGGCCGGGGCGCCCGTGGACGACGGCCCGCGGACACGACGAAGGGGCGGCCCCTCCCCCCGGGCGGGCCGCCCCTCGTGCGTCAGGTGTCTCAGACCTTGAGCGTCTTGATCGACGTCGGCGCGTGGCCGGGCTCGGTGGCCAGGTCCTCGAACTCGCTGATGTCGCTGATGTCCATGGTGCGGCTCATCGAGATGTTGGTGATCCGCTCCAGGATCGCCTCGACCACGACCGGCACCCGGTACTCGGCGGCCAGCTTCTTGGCCTGCTCGAAGGCGGCGCCCAGCTGGTCCGGCTCGGTGACCCGGATGGCCTTGCAGCCCAGGCCCTCGGCGACCTTGACATGGTCGACGCCGTAGACGCCCAGCTCCGGGGCGTTGATGTTCTCGAACTCCAGGTTGACCTGGAAGTTGATGTCAAGGCCGATCTGCGCCTGCCGGATCAGGCCCAGGTAGGCGTTGTTCACCAGGACGTGGACGTAGGGGATCCGGTGCTGGGCGGCGACCGCCAGCTCCTCGATCAGGAACTGGAAGTCGTAGTCGCCGGAGAGCGCGACGACCGGGGAGTCCGGGTCGGCCTTGGCGACGCCGATCGCGGCCGGGATGGTCCAGCCGAGCGGCCCTGCCTGGCCGCAGTTGATCCAGTGCCGCGGCTTGTAGACGTGCAGCATCTGGGCGCCGGCGATCTGGGAGAGGCCGATCGTGGTGACGTACCGGGTGTCCGGGCCGAAGGCCTTGTTCATCTCCTCGTACACCCGCTGCGGCTTCATCGGCACGTTGTCGAAGTGGGTGCGGCGCAGCAGGGTGGCCTTGCGCTCCTGGGTGGAGGCGACCCACGCGGAGCGGTCGGGCAGCTTGCCCTCGGCCTTCAGCTCCTTGGCGACCTCGACGAACAGCTCCAGCGCGGCCTTGGCGTCGGAGACGACACCGTAGTCCGGCGGGAAGATCTTGCCGAGCTGGGTGGGCTCGATGTCGACGTGGACGAACTTGCGCTCCCCGCGGTAGACGTCGAGCTTGTAGCCGGTGTGCCGGTTGGCCCAGCGGTTGCCGATGCCGAGGACGAAGTCCGACTCCAGGAAGTTGGCGTTGCCGTAGCGGTGCGAGGTCTGGACGCCGACCATGCCGGCGTTCAGCTCGTGGTCGTCGGGCAGCGTGCCCCAGCCCATCAGGGTCGGGATGACCGGGGTCCCGGTCAGCTCGGCGAACTCGACCAGCAGCTCGGTGGCGTCGGCGCCGATGACGCCGCCGCCCGCGACGATGACCGGGCGCTCGGAGGCCAGCAGGAAGGAGATCGCCTTCTCGATCTGGGCGCGGCTCGCGGCCGGCTTGTAGACCGGCAGCGGCTCGTACGTCTCCGGGTCGAACTCGATCTCGGTGAGCTGGACGTCGATCGGCAGGTCGATCAGGACCGGGCCCGGACGGCCCGAGCGCATCAGGTGGAAGGCCTGCTGGAAGACGCCGGGGACCTGCGCCGCCTCCAGGACGGTGACCGCCATCTTGGTGACCGGCTTGGCGATCGAGGCGATGTCGACGGCCTGGAAGTCCTCCTTGTGGATCACGTGCGTGGGCGCCTGGCCCGTGATGCACAGGATCGGGATGGAGTCGCCGATGGCGGAGTACAGGCCGGTGATCATGTCGGTGCCGGCCGGGCCCGAGGTGCCGATGCAGACGCCGATGTTCCCCGGGCGGGTCCGGGTGTAGCCCTCGGCCATGTGCGAGGCGCCCTCGACATGGCGGGCGAGGGTGTGGCTGATGCCGCCGCCCTCCTTGAGGGCCTTGTAGAAGGGGTTGATCGCCGCGCCCGGCACACCGAAGGCGTCGGTGACGCCCTCGCGCTTGAGGATCTCAACTGCCGCGCGGGCAGCGGTCATACGAGCCATCGAGTACTCCTGCTTCGGCTGTCGGATGCGTACCCCCCGTCGCGCCCCGCGGTGAGCACAGTCTCCAGATTCTTATTCCGCATTGCGGAAAGTAACTTCTACTATCTGGAAGCAATGTAAGGGGGCCGGGGAAGGCCGTCAAGAGCGGTCCGGACACCGGAAAGCGCCGGACAGGAGCGGGTGGGGAGGAGCACCATGGGAGCGCCGTCCCGACGCGACGCCTTGGAGTGGGCCATGCCCGAGAGCGTTCCGGTGCGCTGTCCGGTCTGCCGGCGCGTACACGTCTACACCGCGCCGGAGTATCCGTGCGCCTGCGGAGCGCCCACCGCCCCGCGGCTGGATCCGGCGACCGCGCCGGCCGTGGCGGCGCACCGCTCCTGGGACGACGAGTGGCTCGCCGTGCCGTGCGCCGCCTGCGGGCGCCTGGGCCACTGGCCGCATCCGGAGCTGGGCTGCCCGTGCGGCTCGGTGCTGCGGCTCGCGGTGGCCGGTCCGCCGGCCGCCGGCCCGCCGGCGCGGGGGGCGGCGCCGGCCGCGCCGGGGGATCCCTGCCCCGCGCCTGCCGGCGACCCCAGGGACCCCGGCGGCGCACCGGGCGCCGGCACCGGGCAGCGGCCCCCGTTCCAGCCCCGCGCCATCCGGACCGCCCGCGACGCCGTCACCACGGCCGCCCTCTATCTGCGCTGGCTCGGCTACCGGGACATCCGCCGCGCCGACCAGCGGCCCCCGAACGGCATCGGGCTCGCCGCCCGCGGACTGCTCGCCCAGGTGGACCCGACCGTGCGGCCGGCCGCGCCGAGGGACGTGGAGTGCCTGTGGCTGACGGCGATGACCGAGTCCGCGCGGTGCGTGTACTTCTCCCTCGCCGGCTACACCGACGCCGCCCGGACCGGCGCGGACGCCCTCGGGTTACCGCTGTTCGTGCTCGACCTCGCGGGCGTCCCGCAGCCGGTGAACGAGCCGGCCGGCACCCTGCGCACCGCGGGGGCACCATGCCCGGGCACCAGGGCACGAGACGGCCGGACCTGACCTCCCGGCCGGCCCGGCCGGGGAACGCTCACCGGACGCCGGGTTCCGGGTGTCTCACACCCCGTACTTCTCCCGCAGTTCGACCTTGCGCACCTTGCCCGACACGGTCATCGGGAAGGAGTCGAGGATCCGCAGCAGGCTCGGGACCTTGTAGTGCGCGAGCCGGCCCGCGCAGAAGTCCCGCAGCTCCTCCAGGGTGAGCGGGTCGCCGGGGTCGCGCGGGATGACACAGGCGAGGACCTCCTCGCCGTACCGCTCGTGGGGCACCCCGACGACCTGGACGTCCCGGATCTTCGGGTGGGCGTGGAGGAACTCCTCGACCTCGCGCGGGTAGATGTTCTCGCCGCCCCGGATGATCATGTCCTTGATCCGGCCGACGATCTCGACGTACCCGTCCTCGCGCATCACCGCGAGGTCCCCGGTGTGCATCCAGCGGCCCGCGTCGATCGCCTCGGCGGTCTTCTCCGGCTCGTCCCAGTAGCCGAGCATCACGCTGTAGCCGCGGGTGCACAGCTCGCCCGCCGTACCGCGCGGGCACGTCAGCCCGGTGGCCGGGTCGACGACCTTGACCTCCACATGCGGCAGGACGCGGCCGACGGTGCCGGTGCGGTGCTCCAGGTCGTCCTCGATCCGGGTCTGCAACGACACCGGTGACGTCTCCGTCATGCCGTAGCAGATGGAGACCTGCTCCATGTGCATCTCGGCGACCACCCGCTTCATCACCTCCACCGGGCAGGGGGAGCCCGCCATGATGCCGGTGCGCAGGCTGGACAGGTCGTAGGAGGCGAAGTCCGGGAGGTTCAGCTCCGCGATGAACATCGTCGGCACCCCGTACAGGGACGTGCACCGCTCCTGCTGCACCGCCTCCAGCGTGGCCTTCGGATCGAAGGACGCGGCCGGGATGACCAGGCATGCGCCGTGCGAGGTGGCCGCCAGGTTCCCGAGGACCATGCCGAAGCAGTGGTAGAAGGGGACCGGGACGCAGACCCGGTCCTGCTCGGTGTACGCGATCGACTCCCCCACGAAGTACCCGTTGTTGAGGATGTTGTGGTGGGAGAGGGTGGCGCCCTTGGGGAAGCCGGTGGTGCCCGAGGTGTACTGGATGTTGATGGGGTCGTCGCAGGACAGTTCCGCGTACGTCACGTCCGGGGTGGCCCGGGCCAGCAGCGCGTCCCAGCTCGGGTCGCCGATGTACACGATCTCGCGCAACGCGGGCAGCCTGACCCGCACCTCTTCGGCCATCGCCCGGTAGTCGCTCGTCTTGTGGCTCAGCGAGGCGACGAGGAGGCTGACACCGGCCTGCCGGAGGACGTACTCGACCTCGTGGGTGCGGTACGCCGGGTTGATGTTCACCATGATCGCGCCGATCCGGGCGGTGGCGTACTGGACCAGGACCCACTCCGGGCAGTTGACCGCCCAGATGCCCACCCGGTCGCCCTTGCCTATCCCGCCGGCGGCCAGCGCCCGCGCCAGCTCCTCGACGTCCGCGCCGAACCGCGCGTACGTCCAGCGGCGCCCCGACCCGGCGTCGACCAGGGCCTCGCGGTCCGGCCACGCGGCCACGGCCCGGTCCAGGTTGGCGCCGATGGTGTCGCCGAGCAGGCCGACCGGACTCGTGCCGTGCGTGTACGAAGGCTGCGCGGTCACCGGAAGTCCTCCTCGCGGTACTCGTCCGCCGAGCCCGCGGCCGTGGCCTCGCGCAGCTCGATCCGGCGGATCTTGCCGGACACGGTCTTGGGCAGGGTGCCGAACTCCAGGCGGCGGATGCGCTTGTAGGGGGCGAGCACCTCGCGGGAGTGCTCGAAGACGGCCTTGGCGGTGTCGGGTCCCGGCTCCCAGCCCTCGGCGAGGACGACGTACGCCTTGGGCACGGCGAGCCGCAGTTCGTCCGGTGCGGGCACGACGGCCGCCTCGGCCACCGCCTCGTGCTCCAGCAGCGCGCTCTCCAGCTCGAACGGGCTCACCTTGTAGTCCGACGCCTTGAACACGTCGTCGCTGCGCCCGATGTAGGTGAGGTATCCCTCCTCGTCCCTGGTCGCGATGTCGCCGGTGCGGTAGTAGCCGCCCGCCATCGCCTCCGCCGTGCGGTCCGGGTCGCCGTGGTAGCCGGTCATCAGGCCGACCGGGCGCTCGGAGAGGTCGAGCGCGATCTCGCCCTCGGTGACACCGGGCGCACCGGAGACCGGGTCGAGGAGCTCCACCCGGAAGCCGGGGCTGGGGCGGCCCATGGAGCCGGTCTTCAGCGGCTGGCCCGGGCTGTTGGAGACCTGTACGGCGGTCTCGGTCTGCCCGAAGCCGTCCCGGACGGTCACCCCCCAGGCCCGCCGGACCTGCTCGATGACCTCGGGGTTGAGCGGCTCGCCCGCCGCCACGGCCTCGCGCGGCGGGGTGGCGAGCCGGCCCAGGTCGGCCTGGATGAGCATGCGCCACACGGTCGGCGGGGCGCAGAACGTGGTGACGCCGGCCCGGTCCATCTCGGCCATCAGCCGGGACGCGTCGAAGCGGGTGTAGTTGTAGAGGAAGACGGTCGCCTCCGCGTTCCACGGCGCGAACAGGTTGGACCAGGCGTGCTTGGCCCAGCCGGGCGAGGAGATGTTCAGATGCACGTCACCGGGCTTGAGACCGATCCAGTACATCGTCGCCAGGTGCCCGATGGGGTACGAGGTGTGGGTGTGCTCGACCAGCTTGGGCTGGGCGGTGGTGCCCGAGGTGAAGTAGAGCATCAGCGGGTCGTCGGCCAGGGTCGGGCCGTCGGGGACGAACTCGGCGGGGGCCGTGTACGCGTCCTCGTACGGCTCCCAGCCCTCCTCCGGCAGGCCGCCGGCCGAGATCCGGGTGAAGGTGCCGGGCACCTCGGCGAACTTCGCGGTGTCCGCCGCCCGGACGACCACGTGCTTCACCCGGCCGCGCGCCACCCGGTCGCACAGATCGGCCGGGCCGAGCAGCGGGGTGGCCGGGATGACGACCGCCCGCAGCTTCATCGCGGCCAGCGCGGTCTCCCACAGCTCGGCCTGGTTGCCGAGCATGACCAGGATGCGGTCCTCGGCGGCGACGCCCCGCGCGCGCAGGTGGTTCGCGACCCGGTTCGAGCGCTCGGCCAGCTCGGCGAAGGACAGCCGGGTCTCGCCGCCGTCCTCCTCGACGATGTGCAGCGCCGTGCGGTCGTTGCCGGCGGCGATCACGTCGAACCAGTCCAGCGCCCAGTTGAAGTGCTCGGGCCGCGGCCAGCTGAAGCCCTCGCAGGCGGTGGCATAGTCCTCGCGGTGCTCCAGCAGGAAGTCCCGTGCACTCCTGAAGGCATCCGTCGCCGTCGTCATCTGCGTCCTCCCATATTCCGGACCATTGCCGGGCGGCTCTCTGGCATCGTCTAATCCGTGATGCAGGTCTCACTACCCCCGAACGGGGGTGTGGACGACCGAAGGGGCGAACAGGTGACGGCAGACGCGGTGGGCGCGGTGGAGTTCGGCGCCGCGCTGGCCCGGCTGCGGAGGGCCACGGGGCTGCCCGTCGCCTTCGGCGGTCCGGTGGAGTCCGGCAGGACGCGGGTCCGCATCAGCGAGCTGAGCGGCACCACCACGGCCGCGCTGCGCTCGCTCGCGGTGATCTCCGGCAGCGGGCTCGGCGGCAAGGCGGTGGCGCTGGCGCGGCCGTGCGCGGTCACGGACTACTCCAGCTCCCGGCAGATCAGCCACGAGTACGACGTGCCGGTGGCCGCCGAGGGGATCCGCTCGGTGCTCGCGGTGCCGGTCGTGGTCCGGCGGCGGGTGCGCGGGGTGCTGTACGGCGCGCTGCGCTCGGCCCAGCCGCTGGGCGACCGCACGCTGGGCGCGGCGGTGGCGGTGGCGCGGGACGTGGAGCAGGCGCTGGCGGTACGGGAGGAGGTGCGGGGGCTGCTGGCGGCGGCCCAGCCGGCCGGCACCGTTCAGGGGGCCGCCTGGGAGCAGGTGCGCGAGGCGCACGCGGCGCTGCGGGCGCTGGCCCCCCGGATCGCCGACCCGGCTCTGCGGGCCGAGCTGCTGGCCGCGTGCGGTCTGCTGACCGCACCGCCACGAGCCGGGGGCGTGACCCTGGCGCCACGCGAGCTCGACGTGCTGTCCTGGGTGGCGGCAGGGGCCACCAATGCGGCGGTGGCCGAACGGCTGGGCCTGCGACCGGAGACGGTGAAGGGCTACCTGCGCTCGGCGATGCGGAAGCTGGGCGCGCACACACGAGGGGAGGCGGTGACCGCGGCCCGCAGGGCGGGGCTGCTGCCGTAGCCCGAAGGCGGTGAGGAAACCTTCCCATTCACGCGATGACACTTTGAATTTCCCTCTGCTTGACGGTTTGTTATTTCCCTCACCACAGCTTCCGTCCGAATTTCAAGGATCGTTGCCTAGAATTTGGCCCGGACACGACACACGAGGGGAGCGGTGACCGTGCGACGGGACTTCCAGGAGCCTGCCAGGTGCCGTCCCGAGCTCGTCATCGGCCGCGAGGAGTTGTTCGCCGACGCCCGTGAGCACCTCGCCTCGGGGGGCAGTGTGCTGCTCCACGGCCCCGCCGGAATAGGGAAATCCACCATCCTGCGGGCATTGGCCGAGGAATACGGCGCCACCGCGCACACGGTGTTGCGCTGCTCGGCGACCGAGTCCGAATCCCATCTGCCCTTCCTCGCCCTCGCCGACCTGCTCGGCCTCGTCCTCGACGACGTCTCCCCCCGGCTGCCCGCCGCCCAGCGCACCGCCCTGGAGTCGGCCCTCACCGGCCGCGGCGAGTCCAGCCTCCAGCGCGACGGCCTCGCCCTGCGCCTCGCCGTGCTCTCCGCGCTGCGCGCGCTCGCCGTGCACGGCCCGGTCCTGGTCGTCGCCGACGATCTGCAGTGGCTGGATCCGGCCAGCGCCGAACTCCTCGGCTTCGCCGCCCGCCGGCTGGAGGGCACCCCGGTGCAGATGCTGTGCGCGGTGCGCACGGAGGGCCAGGAGAGCCAGGAGTACGACCGGCAGCTGCGCGCCTGCCCGCCGGGCACCCACGCCGTCCGGCTCGGCCCGCTCTCCCGCATCCAGGTCGCCAGGCTGCTGGACCACCGCGGCCACGGCGGCCTGTCGCGCTCCACCGTCCGCGAGATCCACCGCACCAGCGGCGGCAACCCGCTGTTCGCCCTGGAACTCGGCCGCGCCCTCGCCGAGAGCCCCACCCCGCCCCGGCCGGGCGAGCCGCTGCCGGTGCCGACCTCGCTGCGCGCCCTGGTCCTCAGCCGCCTCGACATGCTCTCGGTCGAGGCCCGCCGCACGCTGCTGGTGGCCAGCGCCGGCGCCCGCCCCACCCCGGCCCTGCTGCACGCGGCCGGCCGGGAGAACGCCGAGGCCGAGTGCGCCCAGGCGGCCGAACTCGGGCTGCTGGCCACCGAGCCCGACGCGCCGGCCGTACGGTTCGCGCACCCGCTGATCTCGGCCGCGCTCTACGCCGAGACGCCCGCGCACGAACGGCGGGCCGCGCACGCGGCGCTGTCCACCGCCGCCTCCGACCCGATCGAGCGGGCCCGGCACCTGGCCCTGGCCACCACCGGCACCGACCCGGAGGTCGCCGCCCGGCTCGCCGAGGCCGCCGCCCTCGCCCGGGACCGCGGTGCGCCCTCGGTCGCCGCCCAGCTCGGGCTGCTCGCCGCCCGGCACACCCCCGCCGACGGGGTGCCGGGCCAGGAGGAGCGCCGGCTGGCCGCCGCCGAGGACGCGATCACCGCCGGTGAGGTCGATCTGGCCCGGGACATCGCCCGGGAGGTGCTGACCCGGGCGACCGTGCCCGCCGACCGGGTGCGGGCCTGGATCATCGTCATCGACACCGCCGGCCACACCATGGCCGAGGTCGACGCCGTCTTCCCGCAGGCCCTCGCCGACGCCGGGGAGGACCCCCGGCTGCTGGCCCTGGTCCACTACCAGCTGGGCTGGCGGGCGCTGATCGTGGAGGGCGACTTCACCGAGGCCCGGGAGGCCGCCGCGCACGCCGCCGAGCTGGCCGCGCGCGGCCAGGACCGGCGCACCGAGCTGCTCGCCCTGGCCTTCCAGGCGCAGACCGAGACCCTGATGGGCCATCCGGAGGCGCCCCGCACCATCAAACGGGCCCTGAAGGAACCTCAGGATCCCCGGGTCGCCTGTCATCACAACGGGGCGGGCAGTGCCCGGTTCCGCTGGCTGGTCATGGGCGACCAGCTGTCCGAGGCCCGGGCCACCGTCACCGCGCTGCTGCGCGAGGTCCGCCGGCGCGGCTCGGTGGAGAGCGAGGTGCACTTCCTGCGCGGCCTGGCCGAGACCGAACTGCGCGCCGGGCACTGCGGACGCGCCCTCGACCTGGCCCGCGACAGCCTGCGGCTCGCCCGGGACTCCGGCATCGGCGAGACCGCGTCGGCGATGCTCACCTCGCTGGCGGAGGCCTCCGGCGGCGACGTGGACCGGGCGCTCGCGCTGGCCCGGGAGGCGGTGGAGCACGCCGAGGAGGACGGCGACCAGATGTACCTCTCCCGGGCGCTGGGCGCGCTCGGGTACGCCCAGCTGGTGGCCGGGGACCCGGCGGGCACCGTGCGCTCGCTGCGCCGGGTGCGCAGCCTTGAGCTGGGGCTCGGCATCACCGACCCGGCCCGGGGCCGCTGGCACGGCGACCTCGCCGAGGCGCTCGTCCGGATCGGTGAACCCGCCGAGGCGCAGGACGTCATCGCCGTGAGCCGCGAACACGCGCTGCGGCTCGGCCGGGAGAGCGTGCTCGCCGTGCTCGACCGGTCCGAGGCCCTGGTGCGGGCCGCCCGGGGGGACCTGGAGGCGGCCGTCGCCCAGTTGACGTCCGCTCAGGACCGGCTCGGCAAGCTGGGCTACGGCCTGGAGGAGGCGCGGGCCGCGTTCGCCCTGGCCCGGCTGCGCGGCAGGCGCCCCGGAACGCCGGCCGGCGACGAGGCCGTCCGGATGTTCCGCCGCTGCCGGGCGCTGCCCTGGCTGCGCCAAGTGGACGAGGTCCTCACCACCCCCGAGCCGGAACCGGCGCCGGCCGTGCCGGACGCGCAGGACGCCCTGGAGGTGCTGGCCGCGATGGAGCGTCAGGTGGCCGCGCTCGTCATGGAAGGCGCCACCAACCGGGAGATCGCGGCCCGCCTGTTCATCAGCGTGAAGACGGTGGAGGCGACGCTGACCCGGGTCTACCGCAAGCTGGGGATCCGATCGCGCGTCGACATCGTCCGATTGGCGGCAGGTCGCCGCGCGCCCTGAGCGCCGCTCTTGTTAACTGGCTCGGACCGAGGGTTTTCCCTCACCCAACCCCCTAGGGGGTTCCCTCATTGGGAGCCGAGGGTACCGGGTCCTAGCGTAAAGGGCGTGCCGCTCGCCCGGGCACACGGGGGTCGGTCCCGCGACCCCCGTGCACACCCACAAACCCGCGCGACCCCCCACCGGTGCAACCCCCACTGAGGAGACTCATGTTCGGGCCCAGACGTGTTAGAAAGACCGCCGCGACCCTGGTGGCCACCGCCGCGGCGGCGGCGACCGCGCTGCTCGCCTCCCCCACGGCGAACGCCGCCCCCCAGCCCATCGTCGGCGGTACGACCACCACGACGACCGCGTACCCGTTCATGATGCAGATCACGGACGCGTCCCAGAACCAGTTCTGCGGCGGCACGCTCGTGGCGCCCAAGAAGGTCGTGACGGCCGCCCACTGCATGGTCGGCGAGACCACCAGCAGCGTGCGCGTGGTCGGCGGCCGGACCTATCTGAACGGCACCAACGGCACGGTGAGCAAGGTCAGCAAGATCTGGATCAACCCGGACTACACGGACGCCACCAACGGCGACGACGTGGCCGTGCTGACCCTCTCGACGTCGATGCCGTACACCGCGGCCAAGTACGTCTCCTCCTCCCAGACGAGCGTCTACGCGGCCGGCACCACGGCCCGGATCCTCGGCTGGGGGACGACCTCGGAGAACGGCAGCTCCTCCAACCAGCTGCGGACCGCGACCGTCCCGGTCATGTCCGACTCCAGCTGCCGTTCCTCCTACGGTTCGGACTTCGTCCAGTCCGACATGGTTTGCGCCGGATACACCTCCGGCGGCGTAGACACCTGCCAGGGCGACAGCGGCGGTCCCCTGCTCATCGGGGGCGTCCTGGCAGGGATCACTTCTTGGGGCGAGGGGTGCGCGGAGGCAGGTTACCCGGGTGTCTACACCCGGCTGACCACCTTCTCGGACCTGGTGACCGCGCAGGTCAACTCGTAACCCAGAAGATTTCCCGGGTATCCCCCGGGTGATTGCCGGGGGGCGTTGCGGGCCACCACGAGCGGCCCGCAACGCCCCCTTTCCACTGCCCGCCCGCCTCATGGCCGTACGACGTCCCCGAACCGGATGTCGTACGACTCCCCCGGATGCAGCACGCCCAGCATCCGCTCCCCCTCCGCCGCCAGCTCCGTGCGCTGGGTCTTCGTCAGTTCGCCGAACGGCTCGATGACCAGGGCGTCGGGGTCCTTGCGCCACAGGCCGGCCAGGAAGCCGTCGACCAGGACGGTGGCGTAGGCCTGGTTGCCCCGCCGGGCGCGGCCCCGGTGCGCCGGGGGTACCACGCGGCTGCGGTCGGCGTAGGAGAGCAGCAGGTTGTCGTACTCGGGCAGGAAGCGGGGCGGTGCCGGGGTGGCCGGGTCGGGGCGCGGGGCCTGGGGGAGGTCGAAGAGTTCCACGCCGTCCGGGCCACGGAAGGTCAGCAGCCAGGGGCGCAGGCTCTCGAAGGCGGGGCGCAGGCGGGTGAGCCCGGCCCAGGTCTGCATGTCGCGCACGGAGGCGGGGCCGAAGGCCGCGAGGTAGCGCAGCACCAGGGGGTCCGGCGAGGGAGCGGCTCCGGCGGGCCGGCCCAGCCAGTGCTCGGCGGTGGTGAGGGCGACCTGCCCGCTCTCCTGCCACAGACCGCGCGGGGTGACCTGGACGAGCGGCAGGGTGCAGCGGGCGGCGACGGCGAGGGCCCGCGGGTCGGCGGCCGGCCACTCTGCACCCAGCGCCTGCCGGAGCTGCGCCATGGTCCGCGGTTCGGCCTCCACCAGCTCCCGGGCGACGGACGCGAGCCGGTCGAGGTCGACGCCCTCCAGCCCCTCGCGGAAGATGCCCAGCTCGCGGTCGCGGGCCGGCTGGACCAGGGGACGCAGGCTGAGGCAGTCGTCGGCGGTGTGGGCGTGGAGCGTGGAACGCAGGGTGACGAGCCGGGCCACCTCGCGGCGGGCGAGCAGCCCGGACAGCTGCTGCGGCACGAAGCCCTCCAGCCGGGCGGCGAGGGCGTGGTACGGGTCGCTCGTGCGCTGCGCGTGCAGGCCGAGGAGATGACCGACCGCGTCCCGGGCGGACCGCGCGGAGCGGCGCAGCAGGAGCTGCCGGGCGAGGGTGGCGCGGTTCAGGGCACGGACGTCCAGGACCGGAGCGGTCGCCGTGGCGTCCCCGCGGGGACCGCCCGGCCGCACGCCGCTCGGCTTCGCACTGCTCTTGGTCATGGCCGCACGCTAGCGCCCCGCGCGGACACCGTCGGTCCGCCACTCTCACCGGTCCCCTGCCGGGCCGCACGCCCGGCCCGGCCGCGCGCGGATATCCTGCTCGCACCCCGGCCGGGTGTTCACGGGGTACGCGGACTCCACGGAGAGGCGGCCCGATGTCCGATCGGTCCCACGGCAAGAACGGCGGACGCAGGTCCGTCTGGCGCCGCGCCCCCGCCCCGCCGCAGCCCTCCGCCGCCGAGCCGCCCGGGTCCGCCGCCGAGGCCGCCGAGCCGGCGAGCACCGTGCGGGCCGCGCTCTACCGCGACGGCGTACGGGTCGCCTCCCCCGCCACGCTCGCCGAGACCTACCGCGCGCTGCGCGAGCAGCCCGCGGGCATGGCATGGATCGGGGTCACCCGCCCCACCGGGGACGAACTCCAGTCGCTGGCAGCCGAGTTCGGGCTGCATCCGCTCGCGGTCGAGGACGCGATGGAGGCACACCAGCGGCCCAAGCTGGAGCGCTACGGCGACACGCTGTTCGTCGTCCTGCGGGCGGCCCGCTACCTCGACGCGCCGGAGGAGGTGGACTTCGGCGAACTGCACGTCTTCGTCGGCCCCGACTTCGTCATCACGGTCCGGCACGGCGCGGCCCCCGACCTCTCGGCGGTCAGGCACCGCATGGAGGAATCACCCGACCTGCTGGGCCTCGGCCCCGAGGCGGTGCTGTACGCGATCCTGGACGCGGTGGTGGACGACTACGCGCCCGTCGTGGCCGGCGTCCAGAACGACGTCGACGAGATCGAGACCGAGGTGTTCCGCGGCGACCCCGAGGTCTCCCGCCGCATCTACGAACTCTCCCGGGAGACGGTCGAGTTCCAGCGCGCCACCCGCCCCCTCGTCGGCATGCTGCACGGCCTGATGGCCGGGTTCGCCAAGTACGAGACCGACGAGGAACTCCAGCGCTATCTGCGGGACGTCGCCGACCACGTCACCCACATCAGCGAACGCGTCGACGGCTTCCGCCAGGCCCTCACCGAGATCCTCACGGTCAACGCGACCCTGGTCACCCAGCAGCAGAACGCGGAGATGCGGGCTCTGGCGGAGGCGGGGTTCGAGCAGAACGAGGAGATCAAGAAGATCTCGTCCTGGGCGGCCATCCTCTTCGCCCCCACGCTGGTGGGCACGATCTACGGGATGAACTTCGAGAACATGCCGGAGCTGGGGTGGGGGTTCGGGTATCCGTTCGCGATCGTGCTGATGGCGGTGGTCTGTACGAGCCTGTACGTGATCTTCAAGAAGCGGGACTGGCTGTAGCGATCCACCGCACAAGCTTGATCGACTTAACGCAAGCGAACTGTGGACAACGCCCGCCAGAGGCCCCGTGGGGAGATGCGCCGCGGCAGGGAGCCACCGCAGCCGTCATCAACCACTGCATGAGGAGCCGGAACGCAACGAGACCCGGGCCTCATGCACGCGATGGCGGAGGTCATCCGCTTCACCACAGCAGAGATGTCCTTCACCGGCCTGCGGAGGTGTCGGCTCACTCTGCTCGTTGATGTCGCCGGCGTGCGCGATGCCGTCCGCGCGCACAGCGCGGCACCGGCGACGGGTAGCGGGTCCGGCTCACCCGCGCGCGCTCGTCACCTCCGCCGGGAGGTCGGCAGGAAGGCCGACGGCGCGGGCCCGTCTGCCGTGGGCGCTCACCGATGGTCGCGGCGGGCCGTGCCGTGTCCGGTTCAGCTGGTGCGGTCGCAGACCGATGGCAGCCAGGTCAGGCCCCGGGTGGCGCTGAGGGTGTCGAGGGAGCGCAGCAGGGCGTCCAGGTGGGCGGGGTGGGCGAGGAACTCGATCGTCGCCTCGGCGAACGCGTCCCGTACCGCGGGCGGCATCGCGTCGGAGGCGTCGAAGCAGTGCGCCGTCCGCTCGTCGCGCAGGGCGAGGGCGAGCGAGCGGTGCCAGGCCGAGCCGGTGCCCCCGTCGGCGGGCCGGATGCCGCCGTGCACGGAGAAACCGGACTCCTCGGCGGTCCAGGCGCGTTGGGCGTCCGCCGAGGCGAGATGGGCGATGAGTCTCTTCGCCTGCGGGGTGGCGTGCAGCAGGGCGACCAGGTCCCCGGAGACCTCCCACGCGCGCGGCGCGGGCGCCCCGAAGATCAGCTGGGCGGAGGACTCGTAGCGGCCGTCGGCGTGCTCCCAGACGGGCTGGTTGCGGGTGAACGACGCCTGGTGCTCCAGCGTGCAGCCCCGCGGGGTGGCGGCGACCGGTTCCGAGGCCCGCTGGTACGGCGTTTTCAGGGCCCGCCGCACCAGGTCCGGGGCGCCGCCCGCGCCGACCAGGTCGCGCCAGGTGCTCCATGCCCCCTTCACCTGGTCCGACCGCCAGGACAGCTCGCCGCGCGCCCACCGCTCGTAGACGCCCGCGCCGTACCGCTGGAGCAGGATGTCCTCGATCCAGTCGGTGCCGGGCCAGCCGCTGGTGGCGCCGGAACCCACGCCGACGCACCACTGGCCGGGCTGGTGCGCCGCCGCTTGGCGCTGCTTCTCGCCGACGTCCGCCGGGTACCAGACGATGCTCTTCACATCGGCCTTGAGCGGGAACCAGTACACATGCCCGTCCGCCAGCGGTGTGGCCCAGGAGCTGCCGAAGTCGGCCTGGTCGACCAGGCCGTCGAGGGCGACGAGGTGCTTCTGCCGGGCGTACTCGGCGAGTTCGCCGGGCCCGGTGAGCACCACCACGTCGGGCGGGGTCCCGGCCTCGACGTCGGCGCCGAGCACCTGGCTCTCGGCGTTGCTGCCCTGGTAGTCGACGCGGATGTGGTGCTCGCGCTCGAACGGTTCGATGACCGCTTCGCGGAAGCGGGTCGCGTCCTCGCCGGTCCAGTTGGCCAGCAGGGTGACGGTCGGCTCCTGCCCGAGGGCGCGTACGCCCACCACGACGGCCGCCGCCAGCAGGGCCAGACAGCTCGCGATCACCGTGAGGACGCGGCCCGGGCGGCGGGCGGGGTGGGAGCGGGCGGCGGTCTCGGGGCCGCCGGGGCGCGCGCTCACCGGGGCCTGAACCGGTAGTCGTCGATGTGCCGCCGCAGGCCCGTCTCGGCCAGTGCCATGAGCAGGACGCCTCCTATCAGGATCCACACCGCCGCCGCCGCGCGGAATCCGGTGTGCGCCAGGTACCCGCCGGTGCGCCGCCCGGCCTCGGGGATCAGCCGCCCGGGCAGCGGCCCGTCGAGCAGGGCACGGGTGTCCGCCATGCCCTGCCGGGTCCATACGGTGAACAGCACGGCGGTGCCGACCCCGGCGAGCAGCAGGACCGCGGCGGCCAGCAGCGGGCGGTTGTAGCGGCGCCGGAAGCGGTGCCGCAGGAAGAGCTGGGTCTCCAGCAGCGCGGCGCCGAGAGCGAGGGCCAGCAGCAGGCTCGCGCCCCAGGCGAGCCACAGCGCCGGGCCGAACGAGGTCTGCCCGCGCACGGCGGCCCGCTGCTGTCCGCGCAGGGCCTTCAGACGGGCCTGTACCCCGGAGCCCTGCTCCGTCAGGATGCCGGTGGCGTAGCTGAGGTAGGCCTCGCGCAGCACGCTGCCGTCCGGCTGGAGCTGGGACTGCTGGACCTTGACGGCGTAGACGGTGATCAGTCCGGCGACGGTCTGCAGGGCCTGCCGGCCCGCGGGTCCGCCGGTGTCGTCGTCGGCGGCGGCGGCCGACAGGCTCTGCGCGGCGACCGAGATCTGCTTCTGGAAGTCGCTGGTCGGGGCCGGCGCCCCGGCGTCCCGCTGGGCCTGGCCGAGCGCGTACAGCGCCGTGTCGAGGGACAGGACGGCCGGGGCGCTGGAGGTGCGCAGGGGGTTCGCGTCGCCGTGCACGCCCTGGTACGACACGAACAGGGAGAGCGTGAGCAGGGCCGAGAGGGCCAGCAGCAGCGTGCGGCGGACGGCGAGGTCACGGGCGGTCGTGCTGCCGCCCCGCGGTGGCCGCGGTCCGGCGCCGCGGAGCCGGGCGAGCAGCCGGGCCGGGCGGCGGGGCGGGCGCCCTGGCGTGCGGTGCGGTGCGGTGCGCCCCCGCGGGTGCGGCGCGGTGTCGGAGCCGGTGTCGGCTCGGCCGGCCCCGCCTGTTCCCGCGCCCGCGCCGGGCGGCGTGCCCGTCTCGGCGGTCATGCGGGCGCCCCCCGCAGCAGCCGCCCGCAGTCACCGCCGCAGTAGACGGAGTCGGCCGGGCCGAGCCATCGGCAGTCCGGGCACTCGACGAGCCCGTCGGCGCGGACGGGCAGCCCGGCGAGGGCGGGTTCGGGCGGGGGCGGAGCACCGGATCCCGGGGCTCCCGGCGGGCCTGAGGGGCCGGTGCCGGCGGAGGCGGGGCCGGGTACCGCCGCCGGCGCCGCGGCCGCCTGCTGCTCCGGCGGGGTGGTCAGCGCGCTGGAGAGGATCAGGTGCTGCCAGTCGACGTCCTTGAGCCCGGAGCGGACCCGGCCGGTGCCCGGCGCGGCCTCGATCAGCCGGAGCGCGCCGAGCAGTTGGGCGTCGCCCAGTTCCCCGGCCAGCGCGAGGGCGCGGGCCAGGGCGCGGTCGGCCGTGTCGCGGCTGTCGGTGCCGCGCAGCCAGGCCCGGTAGGCCTGCGCGACGGCGGCGCTCGCCCGCTGGTACAGCTCGTGCCTGCGGACCCCGGGGTGCTGCCGGGAGGCGTCGAGCGGGTTGTCGGTCCAGCGCACCAGGACGGGCTGCGGTGCGGGCAGCCGCACCGGCCGCCGTGCGTCGGGTACGACGATCTCCACGGCGGCCAGCTGGAGGTCCTCGCCGGTCTCGCGGCCGGTCGGGTCGGCTGTCAGGACGACCTGGAAGTGCCGTACCTCGTCGCCCCAGGCGCGGGTGACGTACTCGGTGCCGCGCCCGCCGGATCCGGCCGGGACGGGCGGCAGTTCCTGCTCGTGCGGCACCACCTGTGTGACCTGGCGGATCGCGGTGCCGGGGGTGGGGGTGAGCCTGATCCGCAGTTCGGGCACCGCGGTGCCGAGCAGGCCGGCCACCAACTCCTCGTAGGCGGCGGCGAGTTCGGACTCGGCGCGCACGGCCCGGGCGCGGCCGTGCAGCCGCCGGGTGATGCGCAGCAGCAGCTCGGCGTCCCAGTCGTCGCCGATGCCCCAGGCGTCGCAGACGAACCGGCCGGCGCAGGCGTCGAGGACGGTGTCCAGCGGCCGGTCGGACCGGTGGTCGTGCTCGTTGCGCCCGTCGGTGAGCAGCAGGACGTGTTTGACGGGGGCGGGCTGGTCCTTGAGCAGGCGCCGGGCCAGGTCGAGCCAGGCGCCGAGGGCGGTGCCGCCGTCCGCGTCCAGGATCCGTACGGCCCGTTCGGCGGCCTCGCGTTCGCCGGGACCGGCGACGGCGAGCACCTCGCGGCCGGGCCCGGGGTGGACCACGCCGGCCTCGAACCGTCCGGAGAGCACGGCGAAGGCGGTGCCGTCGGGAAGCATCCGGACCGCGGCGACGGTGGCGTCCTTGGCCGCGTGCAGCTTCGCGGCCGGGTGCAGCATCGAGCGGGAGGTGTCGACGATCAGCACCTCGGCGAGGGCGGGCCCGGTGCCGGGGGCGGGGGCACCGGTGTGCCCGGCGCCGGACGGGCTCCTGACCCCGATCTCCAGGATGGCGTGCATCTCCCGGTCGGGGTGGTGCCCGGACGCGTCCGGCGCGGCGGGCAGTTCCTTCTGCTGGCCGACCGCGAGCGTCACCTCGGTCTCCTCGGTCGTGGTCATCGCTGCCTGCCTCCGCGTCGCGGGTGTGGTCAGAAGGTGGTCATCGGCCGCACGGCGTGGGCCAGGTCGAGCAGCCGGCCGTGCTCGCGGGCGGTGCGGGCCTGCGCGGCCAGTTGTCTGAAGGACTGTTCGAGGCGGGTGCGCAGGCTGTCCTCGTCCCCGGGTCCGAGGAGGTCACCGGCGGGGAAGTCCGGCCCCCAGCCCTGGTCCGGCCTGCCGTACAGGGCGTTCTCGCGGACCTCGGCGACCAGCCGGGCCCGGGACTCGCCGGCCGCGGCCCCGCCGTCAAGGCGCAGTTCGGGCAGCCGCCGGGCCGCGTCCCGCAGGCCGGCCGGGGCGGGCGGGGTGCCGTGCAGGACGCCGGCGCGGATGCGGACGGCGGCGATGCGGGCGGCGTCGTGGTGCCGGGACGTGGCGGGCACCTCGTCGAGGATGCGGACGGCGGCGTCCCGGTCGCCGCCGGCCAGGTGGCCGCGGGCCAGGCCGAACGCGGCGGCGGTGTGCGCCGAGTCCCGCCTCCAGACGGCCTCGTAGTAGCGCATGGCGCGGTCCCGGCGGCCGTCCCCGGTGTGTTCGGCGCAGTGGCCGAGGGCGAGCTTGGGCACGTACTCGCCGGGCAGGGCCCGGTAGACGGCATCGAAGCGGACGCCGGCCAGCCGCACCTCGCCCTTGCTGAGGTGCAGCACGCCGTGGTGCCAGGCGATCCGCCAGTCGTGTGCGGCGGCGCGTTCGCCGAGCTGGGTCTCGGCCTCGGCGAGCCAGCTCTCCGCCGCGTGCCGCTCGCCCTTCCTGAGGTAGGCGCGGCACAGCCACAGCGCGGTCTCGGGGGTGCCGAGGCGGGATTCGCGGGGCCACTGCCGGGCGACCCGGTCGGGGGCGTCGGGCGGGAAGGTGTCCAGCAGCAGGGCGGCGCCGTCGCCGGGGTCGGGGACGGGTTCGGGCAGGGCGCCCGCCACTTCGGCGGCGGGGGGCGGGGAGACGTCCAGGCCCGCGGGGTGGTCGCCGGGGCGGCCGGTCCAGTGGCCGAGGGCGGGGATCGCGCCGAGTCCGGCGTCGAGGCTGGCGCCGGACGCGCGGAACCGGGTGGAGCTCTCCGGCAGCTGCTCGCCGAACTGCAGCGAGCGGAACTCGCGCAGCACCTCCCACAGCTGGCGGGACATCTCGGCGGCGGAGCGGAACCGGGCGCGGGGCTCGGCGTGGGTGGCGCGGGCGATGAGCCGGCGGAAGGAGTCGGGGGCGAGGCCGCGGGCCGGTTCGGTGGTACGGGCCAGGGCCTGGAGGGTCATGCCGACGGTGTAGAGGTCGGAGTCGACGTGCCAGCCGCGGCGGTCGATCTCCTCCTTGGGCGGGGCGAAGCCGGCCGTGTAGACGTAGGCGGAGTCGCGGTCGCCGACGGCGCGGACGGCGCCGAGGTCGATGACCTTGACGGCCCGGCCGAAGTGGATGACGTTGGCGGGCTTCATGTCGCAGTAGAGCAGGCCGCGTTCGTGCATGTACTGGAGGGCGCCGAGGATCTTGCAGCCGTAGCTGAGGACGTGGTCGAGGCGGGGCCGGCCGTGGAAGATCCGCTCGGCGTCGTCGGCGTCGAAGAGCTGCTGCAGGGAGCGTCCGCCGATGTAGTCCATGACCAGGTAGCCGGTGGGCGGGCGGCCGGGTGCCTGGTGCTCGGCGTAGGTGATGATGCGCACGATGTCGGGGTGGTGCAGGTCGGTGAGGGAGCGGCGCTCCTCCACGGCGGTGCGGCGGGCCAGTGCGTCGTGCACGTTGATCTGGCCCTTGAGGACGACCCGGTAGCCGTCGGCGCGGGTGTCCTCGGCGAGGTACACCCAGCCGAGGCCGCCGTGGGCGAGGCAGCCGAGCACCCGGTAGTGGTCGGCGACGACGTCGTCCTGGGCGAGCTGGGGCAGGAAGGAGTAGGGCGTGCCGCAGCGGGGGCAGCGGCCGGTGGGGCGGGCGGGCTGGCCGCCGTAGCCGATGCCGACGGTCATGGTGCAGCCGTCGGCGCCGCAGCGGCGGCCCCCGGTGGGCGGGCGCGGCTCCTCGACGAGCACGTCGTCGGGGACCGGGACCTCGGGCAGTACGACCAGTCCGTGCTGGTCGAGTCCGCCGATGCCGGCGACGGCGTGGACGGCCGCCGGTCCCGGGGTCTCCTCGGCGGTGCCGGCCGGCGGCCGGGGCCGCGGCGCGGTGTGCGGCTCGGCGTGCCGGTGGCCGCAGGTGTCGCAGTAGCCGGTGGCCATGACGCGGCCCGCGCAGCCGGGCCGGACGCACGAGGTCATGACGCGCCTTCCTCTCCGGACGCGGTGGCGGAGCAGAAGCCGACGAACCTCTCGACGGCGGCCTCGGCCCGTTCGATGTCGCAGGGGGTGTGCCGCAGCAGCGCGAGGGCGTGTTCGTAGAGCCGGTACGCCGCCATGACCCGGTCGCCCTGCGCGGCGGCCCGCTGCCGGCACAGCGGCCACTCGGCGCCGACCCGGCCGAGGAGTTCCTCGCGGCGGCGCAGCCGGGCGTCGAGCATGGCGACGGCCTTCTCCAGGCGTCGCCTGCGGCGGCCGACGGCGGCCTCGAAGGTGAACAGCTGGTCGGCGCGGCCGGGTTCGCGTTCCTGGTCGGGGGCGTGGGCGACCCAGGCGCGCAGCATCCGGGTGCGCCGTACGCCGGCCTCGGCCCGGTCCAGCAGCGGCCGGCCGCCGGGCCGGGGCAGCACGCGGTCCCGGCAGGCGTCCAGTCGGGGCCCCAACTCGTCGGTGATCCGGTCGAGTTCGGTGTGCAGGCGGGCCCAGCGGTCGCGCAGCGGGCGGTGCACGAGGGTCTCGGCGGCCCGGGCGGCGCGTTCGCCCGGGCGGCGGTAGGCCAGCAGCAGCCGGGCGCCCTGGCGGGCGAGCCGGTCCAGCAGGTCCAGCAGGTCCTCGGGGTCGGCGGCCTGGTCCACGGCGACCAGGACGGCGGCGAGCGGGAGGCGCAGGGTGCCGAGCCGTTCGGGCCGGGGGTCGTCGCGGATGCCGAGGCGTTCGGCGATCCGGTCCATGACCTCGGCGGCCGTCAGCCCCTTAACGTCGAGGGCGAGGTCGTGGGCGCCGGCCGGGGGCACGGTCTCCGGCGGGTCGTGGCTGACGGCGCTGGTGTTGCGGAGGGTGCGCAGTTCGCGGTCGGCGAGGGTGACGGCCCGTTGCAGGGTCCAGGCGCGGTCGCCGCGTGCGGGGACCACGGTGACCAGCACCGGCCAGCCCTCGCCCCGGAACCAGGAGGCGAGTTCGGTGGCGAAGGGCACGTCGAGCCGGCCGGCGGCGCCGCCGGTGCCGGTGCGCAGCCGGGGGTCGACGGCCTCGGCTCCGTCGGTCCAGGCGGCGGCCTGCGGGAGGTGGCTGAGGATGGTCTCGGTGGGGCTCATGTAGCTGAAGGCGGAGCCGGGGCCCTCGTCGACGCTGAGGACGATGCCGATGACCTGGTCGGTGGCGTGGTCGACGACTCCGCCGCCGCTGAAGCCCGGTGCGGCGAGTTCGCCGGGGGTCAGCGGGCGCAGCTGCACCTGGCTGTCCCGGCCGCGGGCGGCGACCAGGGTGGCGCCGTGCCAGCGTCCGGCGTCGTCGCCGTCGGGGAAGCCGTACATGCTGACGGGGCCGTGCGGGGCGGCCAGCCGGTAGAGCCGGGTGGCGTGCTCGGCGGGCAGCGGTGCGGCCAGGCGCAGCAGGGCGAGGTCGCCGCTGCGGTCGCCGAAGGCGTCCTCGCGTCCGGGTACGTGCTCGTCGGGGCGGACGGTGGCGGGCACGGCGGCCAGACCCGGTACGCCGACGAGGCTGATGGTGTAGCGGTGGCCGGGGCTGACGACGTGTCCGGCGGTGAGGACCCGCTCGGCGGCCAGCAGCACGCCCGCGCCGAGGACCCGCCCGTCCGGCGTCTCGATGCGGGCGATCCAGGACGGTGTCCGTAAGCGCGATGCGACGACTCGCTCCCCCGTGCGCGTCATGGCCCCGAGGTTACTCCGGGTACCCGCCCGGTACCACTGGTGTGCACGGGGTCGTCGCGGAGGACCGGGGGCGGGGGCCCGTGAGTGGGGTGAGGGATGCCTGGGCCCGGCCCCCGCCGTCCGCGCCGCGCTCGCGCCGCGGATCGCGCCGGTGCCCCTGCCGGACGAGGGGGGGCGCCGCCGCGCTTCTCAGACCCCTCGCAGGGCCGTCACCACCTCGGCATCGCTGAGCTGCTCGAAGTCCTCGTACCACTCGCCGACCGCGGCGAAGCCGGCCGGGCGGTGGGGGCAGACGACGGCGTCGGCCTCGGCGGCGAGCGCGGCGAGGGAGCCCGGGGCGCCGACCGGCACGGCGAGGATCAGCTGCCCGGGGCCGCGGCGCCGGACGTGGCGCAGGGCGGCGCGGGCGGTGGCGCCGGTGGCCAGGCCGTCGTCGACCAGGATCACCGTGCGGCCCGTCACCTGCGGCGGCGGGCGCTCGCCGCGGTAGCGCCGCTCGCGGCGGTGCAGTTCCTGGCGTTCGCGGGCCACGTCGGCCGCGAGGGAGTCCTCGGTGAGACCGAGGCGGCCGAGGGTGCGTTCGTCGAAGAGCGGCGGGTCGTCCGCGGCGAGGGCGCCGACGGCGAACTCCCGGTGGTGCGGGGCGCCGATCTTGCGGACGACGAGCACATCGAGCGGGGCACCGAGCGCGCGGGCGACGGGCTCGGCGACGGCGACCCCGCCGCGGGGCAGGGCGAGGACGAGGACCGGGCCGGCGAGGGCGCCCCGGTCGCGCAGGTCGACGAGGAGTCCGGCGAGTCTCCGGCCGGCTTGGGCACGGTCCCGGAAGCGCATGGGTGGTCCTTCCGCCGGGGGTTTTTCCGCCCCCTCCCCATGGTGCTACGCCCTCGTCACACCCGGCCGGGAATTCGAACGCATGCACTATACATGCAGTGTATAGTCCGGGCATGCACTTTTCGACCGAGACGATCCCGACGCCGGATCACGCGACCATGAAGATGCGCGGAACGGGCCGGAGGTTGCGTGGCTGGG
Organism: Streptomyces sp. NPDC015171; assembly: GCF_043079545.1. NCBI lineage: Bacteria > Bacillati > Actinomycetota > Actinomycetes > Kitasatosporales > Streptomycetaceae > Streptomyces > Streptomyces sp. NPDC015171. The sequence continues at coordinate 463,323 of NZ_JBIBUO010000002.1, read as the reverse complement.
CCCTCGCGTCCGCCGCGGCCTGCCTGGCGCTCACGCTGTCCGGCTGCGCGGAGGTCGACACGACCGCGCCGAGCGCCGCGCGCGCCGAGGCGGCGCACGGGGCGCCGGCCCGGTTCGGGACCGTCGACTGCCGCGAGGCCAAGTGCATCGCGCTCACCTTCGACGCGGGGCCCAGCGAGAACTCGGCGCGGCTGCTCGACATCCTCAAGGAGAAGAAGGTCCCGGCCACCTTCTTCCTGCTGGGCAAGCGGCACATCGAGAAGTACCCGGAGCTGGTCAAGCGGATGGCGGCGGAGGGCCACGAGGTCGCGAGCCACACCTGGGACCACAAGATCCTCACCCGCATATCCGACGCCGAGATACGCGCGGAGCTGAAGCGGCCCTCCGACGCGATCGAGCGGCTCACCGGGCACAAGCCGACGCTGATGCGCCCGCCGCAGGGCCGCACCGACACGAAGGTGCACGAGATCAGCAAGGAGCTGGGCATGGCGGAGGTGCTGTGGAGCGTGACCGCCAAGGACTACACGACCAACGACTCGGCACTGATCACCAAGCGCGTCCTCGACCAGTCGTCCCGGGACGGGATCATCCTGCTGCACGACATCTACCCGGGGACCGTGCCGGCCGTGCCGGGCATCATCGACGCCCTGAAGGCGCGCGGCTATGTCTTCGTCACGGTCCCCCAGCTGCTCGCCCCCGGCAAGGCCGAGCCCGGCAAGGTGTACCGCCCCTGACCCGGCCGTGACCCGGCCGCGCCGCGCCGCCCGGGACAGGGCCCCTGCGGTCGGCCGGCGCCGGGACGCGCCGCACGGCCCGGTGCCCGGCGCGGGCCGCCGGCCGCCCGGCCCACGGCAACAACGGCGGGAACGGCGGCAGGTGCGTAAGCCGGGCCGGCCCGCCACCCCGCGCGCCGCCCGTTTCCGCTACGACGCCGCACGGACACCCGCTGTGCGAGCGAGCCGAGGCGGAGCGGGAATGCGCAGGTGACCGGCGTTCATTCCCTACGATCGTGCCGTGCCCACCTTCACCTTCGAACGTACGGCTCCGCTCCCGCTCGACGAGGCGTGGCGCCGGCTCACCGATTGGCCCCGCCACGCCGACGCGGTCCCGCTGACCCGGATCCGGATGCTCACGCCGCCGCCGACCCGGGCGGGGACGCACTTCGTGGCGCGCTCCGGGCTCGGCCCGTTCGCCTTCGATGACGTCATGGAGGTGACCGTCTGGCGTCCGCCCGCCGACGGCGAGGGCGGCCTGTGCCGGCTGGAGAAACGGGGCCGGACGGTCCTCGGCTGGGCGGAGATCGAGGTCCGCCCGGGACCCGGCGGACGCAGCCGGGTGGTGTGGCGGGAGGAGCTGCGCGTCCGGTTCCTGCCCCGCGTCTTCGACGGCGTCCTGGAACGAGCGTCCCGCCTGATGTTCGGCCGCGCGGCGAACCGGCTGCTCAGACGGGCGTGACCCGGTACGCGGGCCCGGGGTGCGAAGCGGGCTCGGCGGCCGTGCGGACCGGTGAGCGCGGCCCGGGCGGTCGGGCCCCGTACGGGCCGGTCACGGGCGCGTGCCCCGTCGCGGCGTCTGCCGACGGCCGCCGCCGACAGGCGTGGCACGCCCCGGTTCAGTCCCCGCGCCCCGTCACGGCGACCGTCACGCCCAGGCCGATCATCGTCAGGCCGCCCGCTCCGCCGACCGCGGACAGGCGCCGAGGCGAGCGGGCGAACCAGTCGCGGGCGGCGGAGGCGGCAAGGCCCCAGACGGCGTCGGAGAGCAGCGCGATGGCGTTGAAGACCAGTCCGAGCAGCAGCATCTGCGCCGGGACGGGGCCCTGTTCCGGGTCCACGAACTGGGGGAGCACCGCGGCGAAGAACACCATCGTCTTGGGGTTGGCCACGCCCACCGCGAACCCCTCCCAGAGGGTGCGCAGGCCGCCGCGGGCCGGGCCCGGCTCCGCGATCGCGGCCCTCAGCGAGCCGCGCCGCCGCCAGGCCCTGACGCCGAGGTACACCAGATAGGCGGCGCCCGCGAGCTTGAGGGCGGTGAAGACGAGGACCGAGCGCTCGACGAGCGACCCGATGCCGAGCGCCACGGCGACGACGAGCAGATACGCGCCGAGCGTGTTGCCGGCGACGGTGGTCAGCGCGGCCCGGCGGCCCTGGGCCAGGGCGCGGCCGACCACGAACAGGACGCTGGGCCCCGGCACCACGATGAGCAGGAAGGACAGGGCGGCGAAGGCCGCCAGCCGGTCGGTGGACACCATGGCGTCATGCAACACAGGGGCCGCGCCGGACGGCAAGCCGTTTTCCCGGCGGCGGCCTCAGGCCACCGACCCGATCCGCACCGCGGTACGCGCCGCCGGGTCGTGGTGGATGGGGGTGTGCGCGCCGGTCAGCGAGACCCCGCTGCCGCCGCGCCGGCCCGCGACGATCTCCGCCGCGATGGACAGCGCCGTCTCCTCGGGCGTACGGGCGCCGAGGTCGAGGCCGATCGGCGAGCGCAGCCGGGCCAGTTCGAGTTCGGTGACGCCGACCTCGCGCAGGCGTTCGTTGCGGTCGAGGTGGGTGCGGCGGGAGCCCATCGCGCCGACGTAGGCGACCGGCAGCCGCAGCGCCAGCCGGAGCAGCGGTACGTCGAACTTGGCGTCGTGGGTGAGGACGCACAGGACGGTACGGCCGTCGGTCTCGGTGCGCTCCAGGTACCTGTGCGGCCACTCCACGACGATCTCGTCGGCCTCGGCGAACCGGGCGCGGGTGGCGAACACCGGGCGGGCGTCGCACACGGTGACGTGGTAGCCGAGGAACTTGCCGACCCGGACCAGCGCCGAGGCGAAGTCGATGGCACCGAAGACGATCATCCGGGGGGCGGGTACGGAGGACTCGACCAGGACCGTGAGCGGGGCGCCGCAGCGCGAGCCCTGCTCGCCGATCTCCACGGTGCCGGTGCGGCCCGCGTCCAGGAGGGCACCGGCCTCGGCGGCCACCGTGCGGTCCAGCTCGGGGTGGGCGCCGAAGCCGCCGTCGCAGGAACCGTCGGTGCGGACGAGCAGGGCCCGGCCCCGCAGCCGCGCCGGGCCCTCGGCGATCCGCGCGACCGCCGCCGCCTCCCCACGGGCGGCGGCGGCCAGCGCGGCCGCGAACACCGGCCGGGCGGGACCGTCCGCCCGGACCGGTGTGACGAGGATGTCGATGATTCCGCCGCAGGTCAGACCGACGGCGAAGGCGTCCTCGTCGCTGTACCCGAAGCGTTCGAGCACGGTCTCCCCGTCCTCAAGCGCCTGCCGGCACAGCTCGTACACGGCGCCCTCCACGCACCCGCCGGAGACCGAGCCGATGGCCGTGCCGTCGGCGTCCACCGCAAGGGCGGCGCCGGGTTGGCGCGGGGCGCTGCCGCCGACGGCCACCACGGTGGCGACGGCGAAGTCACGGCCCTGCTCGACCCACCGGTTCAGCTCCTCGGCGATGTCCAGCATCTCTCGGTCTCCTCACGGGTTGCGTGGCAAGGGCGTCGGGCGGGCGGCTAGTGGACGCCGAGCCAGCCCTCGATCGGATTGAGCGCGAAGTAGATCAGGAAGACGACCGTCAGACCCCACATGAAGGCCCCGATCTCGCGGGCCTTGCCCTGGGCCGTCTTGATGGCGACGTAGGAGATGACGCCCGCGGCGACACCGGTGGTGATGGTGTACGTGAACGGCATCAGGACGACGGTCAGGAAGACCGGGATGGCGGTCGCGCGGTCGGCCCAGTCCACGTGCCGGGCGTTCATCAGCATCATGGCGCCGATGACGACCAGCGCCGCGGAGGCGACCTCCTGCGGGACGATCGCGGTCACCGGGGTGAAGAACAGACAGGCCGCGAAGAACAGGCCGGTGACGACGGAGGCGAGACCGGTACGGGCTCCCTCGCCGACGCCTGTCGCCGACTCGATGAACACGGTCTGTCCCGAGCCGCCCGCCACACCGCCGATCGCGCCGCCGGCGCCGTCGATGAACAGCGCCTTGGACAGGCCCGGCATCCGGCCCTTGTCGTCGGCCAGCCCGGCCTCGGTGCCGACGCCGATGATGGTGGCCATCGCGTCGAAGAACCCGGCGAGCACGAGCGTGAAGACGATCATGCCGACGGTCATCGCGCCGACCTTGCCCCAGCCGCCGAACTCGACGTGCCCGAAGAGCGAGAAGTCGGGCATCGAGACCGCGCTGCCGTGCAGGGCCGGGGCCGAACCGCTGGCCCACTGCTTGGGGTCGATGACGTCGAGCCCGTTGAGGACCGCGGCGACGACGGTGCCGGAGACGATGCCGATCAGGATGGCGCCGGGCACGTTGCGGGCCTGGAGCATGAAGATCAGCAGCAGGGTGCCGGCGAAGAGCAGGACCGGCCAGCCGGCGAGTTCGCCGGCGGGGCCGAGGGTGACCGGGGTGGCCTTGCCCTGGTGCACGAAGCCGGACTTGTAGAAGCCGATGAGGGCGATGAAGAGGCCGATGCCCATCGTGATGCCGTGCTTGAGCGCGAGCGGGATCGCGTTCATGATCATCTCGCGCAGCCCGGTGACGACCAGCAGCATGATGACGGCGCCGTACATGACGCACATGCCCATGGCCTGCGGCCAGGTCATCTCCGGGGCCACCTGCGAGGACAGCACACCGGAGACGGAGAGGCCGGCCGCCAGGGCGAGCGGCACCTTGCCGACGAAGCCCATCAGCAGCGTGGTGAAGGCCGCGGCGAACGCGGTCGCGGTGATGAGCGCCTTCTGGCCCATCGTGTCCCCCGCCGCGTCCTTGCCGGACAGGATCAGGGGGTTGAGCAGGAGGATGTAGGCCATCGCCATGAAGGTGGTGATGCCGCCGCGGACCTCTCGCGAGACCGTGGACCCTCTTCTGGATATGTGGAAGTACCGGTCGAGCCAGGACCGCCCGGCCGGGACGCGACTGCCGTCGGCGGCGTCCTCGGCTGCGGTCCTCGGCTCCACTGACTGCTGGGTCATGGGCCATCTCCCAAGGTTCACAGGGGCACCCGTGCAGCCGCGCTCGCGGCCACGGGATTTGGGGAATGGACGACCCGGGGGACGGCCCGAGACGAACAGAATTCCAGGTACTTCGAGGACCGCGAGCGGAGCGGCGCTCAAAGGGGTTCCTCCGGGCGGCGCGGCGGAGTGTGTGACGTTCCCTGCGCCGCCCGGAGAGCTGTGGGGTGTTACGCGGACCCGGTGAGGTGCTCGGGCCGGACCGGAGTGCGGTTCAGTTCGAGACCGGTCGCGTTCCGGATCGCCGCGAGGACGGCCGGGGTGGACGACAGGGTCGGGGCCTCGCCGATGCCGCGCAGCCCGTACGGGGCGTGGTCGTCGGCGAGTTCGAGCACGTCGACCGGGATGGTCGGCGTGTCGAGGATGGTGGGGATCAGGTAGTCCGTGAAGGAGGGGTTCCTGACCTTCGCCGTCTTGGGGTCGACGATGATCTCCTCCATCACGGCCACGCCCAGGCCCTGCGTCGTACCGCCCTGGATCTGGCCGATGACGGAGAGCGGGTTGAGCGCCTTGCCGACGTCCTGCGCGCAGGCCAGCTCGACGACCTTGACCAGGCCGAGCTCGGTGTCGACCTCGACGACCGCGCGGTGGGCGGCGAAGGAGTACTGGACGTGCCCGTTGCCCTGGCCGGTGCGCAGGTCGAAGGCCTCGGTCGGCCGGTGCCGCCACTCCGCCTCGATCTCGACGGTCTCGCCCTCCAGCACGTCGACCAGGTCGCCGAGGACCTCGCCGCCGTCGGTGACGACCTTGCCGCCCTCCAGCAGGAGTTCGGCCGTCGCCCAGGCCGGGTGGTAGGAGCCGAACTTGCGGCGCCCGAGTTCCAGGACCTTCTCGCGGACCAGCTCGCAGGCGTTCTTCACGGCGCCGCCGGTGACGTACGTCTGCCGGGAGGCCGAGGTCGAGCCGGCCGAGCCGACCTGGGTGTCGGCGGGGTGGATGGTCACCTGGGTGACACCCAGCTCGGTGCGGGCGATCTGCGCGTGGACGGTGACACCGCCCTGGCCGACCTCCGCCATCGCGGTGTGCACGGTCGCGACCGGCTCGTCGCCGATGATCTCCATGCGCACCTTGGCGGTGGAGTAGTCGTCGAAGCCCTCGGAGAAGCCGACGTTCTTGATGCCGACCGCGATGCCCACACCGCGTACGACGCCCTCGCCGTGCGTGGTGTTGGACAGGCCGCCGGGCAGCTGCCGTACGTCGGCGCCCTCGCTGGACTCCCACTGGCGCTCGGGCGGCATCGGCATCGCCTTGACGCGGCGCAGCAGTTCGGCGACCGGGGCCGGGGAGTCGACCGGCTGCCCGGTCGGCATGATGGTCCCCTGCTCCATCGCGTTCAGCTGCCGGAACTCCACCGGGTCCATGCCGAGCTTCTTCGCCAGTTTGTCCATCTGCGCCTCGTAGGCGAAGCACGCCTGGACCGCGCCGAAGCCGCGCATGGCGCCGCAGGGCGGGTTGTTGGTGTAGAGGGCGATGGCCTCGATGTCGACGTCGTCGATGACGTACGGGCCGACCGAGAGCGAGGAGGCGTTGCCGACGACCGCCGGGGAGGCGGAGGCGTAGGCGCCGCCGTCCAGGACGATCTTGCACTTCATGTGCGTGAGCTTGCCGTCCTTGGTGGCGCCGTGCTCGTAGTAGAGCTTCGCCGGGTGCCGGTGGACGTGCCCGAAGAAGGACTCGAACCGGTTGTAGACGATCTTCACCGGCTTGCCGGTGCGCAGCGCCAGCAGGCAGGCGTGGATCTGCATCGACAGGTCCTCGCGCCCGCCGAAGGCGCCGCCGACGCCGGCCAGCGTCATCCGCACCTTCTCCTCGGGCAGGCCGAGGACGGGGGCGATCTGCTTGAGGTCCGAGTGCAGCCACTGGGTGGCGATGTAGAGGTGGACGCCGCCGTCCTCCTCCGGCACGGCGAGGCCGGACTCGGGGCCGAGGAAGGCCTGGTCCTGCATGCCGAAGGTGTACTCGCCCTTGACGATCACATCGGCGCGCTCGGCGGCCGCCGCCGCGTCGCCGCGGACGATCGGCTGGCGGTGCACGATGTTCGGGTGCGGGACGTGGCCGATGTGGTGGTCGTCGCGGCCCTCGTGGATGAGGATCGCGTCCGGCGCGGTCGCGGAGGCCTCGTCGGTGATGACGGGCAGCTCCTTGTAGTCCACCTTGATCTTGGCGGCGGCGCGGCGGGCCGTCTCCGGGTGGTCGGCGGCGACGATGGCGACCGGCTCGCCGTGGTGGCGTACCTTGCCGTGCGCCAGGACCGGGGTGTCCTGGATCTCCAGGCCGTAGTTCTTCACCGCGGTGGGCAGGTCGTCATAGGTCAGGACGGCGTACACGCCCGCCATGGCGAGGGCCTCGGAGACGTCGATCGAGACGATCTCGGCGTGGGCGACGGTGGAGCGCAGGATCTGGCCCCACAGCATGTCCTCGTGCCACATGTCGGACGAGTACGCGAACTCGCCGGTGACCTTGAGGGTGCCGTCCGGGCGGAGTGTGGACTCGCCGATGCCGCCCTTGGTCTGCGAACCCTGCGTGATCTTCGTAGGAGCGCCGTTGGCGGGCATGTCAGACCCCCTCTGACTGGCGGGCCGCGGCCAGGCGGACCGCGTCCATGATCTTCTCGTAGCCCGTGCAGCGGCACAGGTTGCCGGACAGCGCCTCACGGATGTCGGCGTCGGTCGGGTTCGGGGTGCGCTCCAGGAGTTCGTCGGAGGCGACCAGGAGGCCCGGGGTGCAGAAGCCGCACTGGACGGCGCCGGCGTCGATGAACGCCTGCTGGACCGGGGAGAGTTCGGTGCCCTCGCCGGTCTGCGAGTCGGTCCCCTTGGCCTGCCATCCCTTGGCCGCGTCGAGCGAGGTGCCGCAGGCGCCGGTCGCGCAGCCGCCCTCGGCGCGCTGCTTGGCGAAGTCGGCGAGGCCCTCGACGGTCACGACGTCGCGGCCCTCGGCCTGGCCGGCCGCGACCAGGCAGGAACAGACCGGCACGCCGTCGAGGCGGACGGTGCAGGAGCCGCACTCGCCCTGCTCGCAGGCGTTCTTGGAGCCGGGCAGACCGAGGCGCTCGCGCAGGACGTACAGCAGGGACTCGCCCTCCCAGACGTCGTCGGCCTCCTGCGGACGTCCGTTGACGGTGAAGTTGACACGCATTACGCAGCTCCCTCCGAGACGCGGCGGGCGCCGCGGTAGGACTCCCAGGTCCAGGTGAGCGTCCGGCGTGCCATCACGCCGACCGCGTGGCGGCGGTAGCTCGCGGTGCCCCGGACGTCGTCGATCGGGTTGCAGGCGGCGGAGCACAGGTCCGCGAACTGCTTGGCGACCGACGGGGTGATGATCTTTCCGCTCTCCCAGAAGCCGCCCTCGTCGAGCGCCGCGTTCAGGAACTCTTCCGCCGTCTTCGCCCGGACGGGCGTGGGGGCGGCCGAGCCGATGCCGGTGCGGACCGTACGGGTCTCGGGGTGCAGCGCGATACCGAACGCGCACACGGCGATGACCATGGCGTTGCGGGTGCCGACCTTCGAGTACTGCTGCGGGCCGTCGGCCTTGTCGACGTGCACGGCGCGGATCAGCTCGTCGGGCTGGAGCGCGTTGCGCTTGACGCCCTTGTAGAACTCGTCGATCGGGATCAGCCGGGTGCCCCGGGCCGCCGACTCCACCTCGACCTCGGCGCCGGCCGCGAGGAGGGCGGGGTGGGCGTCGCCGGCGGGCGAGGCCGTGCCCAGGTTGCCGCCGACACCGCCGCGGTTGCGGATCTGCGGGGAGGCGACCGTGTGCGAGGCGAGCGCGAGGCCCGGCAGCTCGGCACGGAGGTTCTCCATGATCTTGGTGTACGGGACGGAGGCACCCAGCCGTACGGTGTCCTCGCCGACCTCCCATTCGAGGAGGTCGCCGACGCGGTTGAGGTCGAGGAGGTACTCGGGCCGGCGGTGGTCGAAGTTGATCTCGACCATCACATCGGTGCCACCCGCAATCGGCACAGCGGTGGGGTGCTCGGCCTTCGCGGCGAGCGCCTCCTCCCAGCTGGCGGGGCGAAGGAAGTCCATGACCGGCTCTCTTCTTCTTCGTCTCGTGAGTCGTGCAGATTGAGCCAATCCGTGTGCGGCGGGCCCGGCTCGTTCATGTCCTGTTAACGCGGAGTGGACTCAGTACACCGCTCTGTGCTCCAGCGGGGTCAGTCACCGAAACCATGAAGGAGTTGGCTGGCCAGGGTGGGCATCTTGTAGATTCGTATGAACAGAGGTCATCGGCAACCTCTTCGTTTTCCCGAGGAAACACGGGAAACAGCCCTGGGACCTCGGAAGGCGTCCCCGAGCGGCCGGTTCCGGTTGCCTCCCGGTGGCCCCAGAGCCATCTTCCAAGATCCATCGTAGGTTTCGAGACAAAGAACGGCGGCGACGAAATGCGGCTGCGCGCACTGCTGGACACCGATGCGCTGGGGCTGCGGCTGCTCGGCGGCGAGGACGAGCTGGACCGCGCGGTGCGCGGGGTCATGACCACCGACCTGCGCGACCCGAGCCGCTACCTCTCCGGCGGCGAGCTGGTCCTGACGGGCCTGGCCTGGCGCCGGGACTCCGCCGACTCCGAGCCCTTCGTCCGCATCCTGGTGCAGGCCGGGGTGGCGGCCCTCGCGGCCGGCGAGGCCGAGCTGGGCGATGTGCCGGACGACCTGGCGCTGGCCTGCGCGAAGCACCGGCTGCCGCTCTTCGCGGTGCACGAGTCGGTGGCGTTCGCGACGATCACCGAGCATGTGGTCCGGCAGGTCTCCGGCGAGCGCGCCGGAGACCTGGCGGCCGTCGTGGACCGGCACCGGCGGATGATGACCTCGGGCCCCGCGGGCGGCGGCCCGGACGTGGTCCTCGACCTGCTCGGCTCCGACCTCGACCTGCGCGCCTGGGTGCTCTCCCCCACCGGACGGATGATCGCCGGCTCCAAGGAGGCGGGTCCGGCGCTGCCCGCCGAGGCATGCGCCCGGCTCGCCGCCGAGCACCTGGCGGCCACCCGCACCGGCCGGCGCGGCCCGCACCGGGTGCTGCTGGGCGGCAGCACGTACTCCCTCTTCCCGATCCGCTCCTCCGGCCGCGCCCCGCAGGCCGCCCGCGATGTGCGCGAGACGGTCCTGTCGGACTGGCTGCTGGCCGTGGAGGCGGACGCGGGCGACTGGCCCGGGGAGCGGCTCGACCTGCTCCAGGGCGTCACCCAGCTGATAGCCGTGGAGCGGGACCGCCGGGACGCGGCCCGCACGGTCCGGCGCCGACTCGCCCAGGAGGTGCTCGAGCTGGTGCAGACGGGTGCCGCGCCCGCCGAGATCGCCGCCCGCCTCCGGGTGGCGGCGCCGGTGCTGCTGCCCGGGCTCGGGGCGGCCCCGCACTGGCAGGTCGTGGTGGCCCGGGTGGAGTGGGCGGGCGAGGACGTCGAGGGCGGCCCGGTCGCCCAGTCGCTCCTGGAGGAAGTGCTGGTCGACCCGCTGGCCACCGGCCCCGAGCCGTCCGACCGGATCGCCGTCGCGCACACCGGCGACGAGGCGATCGCGCTGGTCCCGCTGCCCGCGGTCGCCGCGGAGCACGACGGCTCGGAGACCGGTCTGCTCGCCGACTCCCTGCTCCAGGCGGTGCGCGAGCCGCTGTCCGCGGGCCTGAACGACGACGGCCGGCTGACCCTCGGCGTCAGCGCCGCCGTGCACTCGGCGGAGGGCCTGCGCGGCGCCCTGGAGGAGGCCAGGCACGCCCGCCGGGTGGCCGCCGCCCGCTCCGGCCGGGTGTGCGCCGCCGGGCACCAGGAACTGGCCAGTCACGTCCTGCTGCTTCCGTTCGTTCCGGACGACGTGCGCCGCGCGTTCACGGCCCGCCTGCTGGACCCGCTGACGGACTACGACCGCCGGCACCGGGCCGAGCTGATCCCGACCCTGGAGGCGTTCCTCGACTGCGACGGCTCCTGGACCCGCTGCGCCACCCGTCTCCACCTGCACGTCAACACGCTGCGCTACCGGGTGGGCAGGATCGAGCAGTTGACGGGACGGGACCTCTCCCGCCTCGAGGACAAGCTGGATTTCTTCCTGGCGCTGCGCATGAGCTGAGGTCGGCGGGGGCGCCCGCCGGCCAAACCCGGTCACGCCCGCGCCCCACGACTTTGTGAAATCTTTCACCCACCCTCTTGGCCGGGCCCCGCGATTGGTGCTGGAATGCCGCCACCACTCAACAGCTCGATGGCGCGCTCGGGGAGGGCAACGTGGCGCATCCCGCCATGTCTGGTAACGGAACGACCGGTGACGATCCACTCCAGACCGCGGTATGGCGGTTGCGCAGCCGGGCCTGCTGGGTCGACGCGGCGGCTCTGCTGCCGGCCGACGGGGCCGCCCCGGCGCTGCAGCGGGCCGCTCTGCTGGTGGAGCGGTGCCTGTACACCGAGCGGGGCTGGCAGGAGGCGGAGGACGCCCTGCGGATCGCCGAGGCGCTGGCGCACGGCGACGAGGAGCGCGGGGCCGCCGCCTGCGAGCGGGGGCAGCTCGCCTACGCGGCGACGCTGCACCGGGTACGGGACCGGGTCGACGAGGCGCGTGCCGCGCTGGGCCGGGCGGCGGCGCTGATCCCTCCGGGGTCGGCGGGCCGGGCCCTGCTGGACTTCCGCCGGGGCCTGCTCGCCGAGAACCTGACCCGGTCCCCGCAGGCGGCCCGTGCCGCGTACCGCCGCGCGCACGCCTCCGCCGCGGCCCACGCCGATCAGCTGCTGCTCTCCTTCACCTGGCGCCATCTGGCCGGACTCGCCCTGCGCGACGGCGAGCTGGCCGAGGCCCGGCACGGCTTCACCGAGTCCCTGCGGATCCGGGAGGAGCTGGGCTACCTGGTCGGCACGGCGCCCGCGCTCGCCTCCCTGGCGGAGACGGAGGAGGAACCGGAGGCGTCCCGACTGCGCGAGGAGGCCGCCCGGCTGTTCCGGCTCCTGGGCGGCGTGCCCACCTGGCTCACCCACCAGCTGACACCCCAGACCCCCGGCGCGGCGACGGCGTAGAACCCACCCCGCGCCCCCCAAAGGGGCGCGGGGAACTGCGCGGCCAACCACGACGAACCCGCACCCGATACACCCCACCAACCCCCTGAGGGGCGCGGGGAACTGCGCGACCAGCCACCACCAACCCGCACCCGACACACCCCGTCACCCCCCTCAGGGGCGCGAGGAACTGCGCGACCAGCCACCACGAACCCGCACCCGGCAGCCCCCACCAACCCCCTCAGGGGCGCGAGGAACTGCGCGACCAGCCACCACCAACCCGCACCCGACAACCCCCGTCACCCCCCTCAGGGGCGCCCCGAAGCCGCACCCGGCAGCCCCCGATACCCGGAGCCGCTCACGCGCGAGCCGCCCTCACCCGGCGGAGCCGAAGTGTTCCGCCACCAGCCCCCGCACCGCATCCGCGTCCCCCGCGGCCAACGCGTCCAGCAGCGCCACGTGCTGCGCCGCGTCGGCGACCAGACCGGCCCGGCCCGGCCGCGACGCGGGCCGCTGCGTCCGCCGGTGCAGGTCCTCGGCGAACCGGACCAGCTGCTCGTTGCCGGACAGGCCGAGCAGCGCCCGGTGGAAGGCGCGGTCGGACTCGGCGTACGTCGCCCCGCAACCGGTGGCGGCCACGCGCACCGCCTCCTCCGCGAGGGGCCGCAGCTCGGCCCACCGCTCGGCCGGCACCGTGCGCGCGAGCCGCAGCACCACCGGCACCTCGATGAGCGCGCGCACCTCCGCCAGCTCGGCCAGCTCCCGCGCCCCCCGCTCGACCACCCGGAAGCCGCGGTTGGGCACGACCTCGACCGCGCCCTCCAGCGCGAGCTGCTGCATGGCCTCCCGCACGGGTGTGGCCGAGACCCCGAAGCGGTCCCCGAGCACCGGCGCCGAGTAGACCTCGCCCGGCTTCAGTTCGCCGCCGGCCAGCGCCGTGCGCAGCGCGACCAGGACCTGCCCGCGCACAGAGGAGCGCTGCACCGCGGTGCGCGGCCCGGGAAGGGCCCGCTCGCCGTGCGTGTGCTCTCCGCGTGCCGCTCCCGGCACCGCGGCGTCCCGCTCCCGGCGGGGGTCACCGTCGACGGTCGGGCGCTGCTGCGCCGGCACCCGGGCGGCCACCGGCGTGCCCGGGCAGCCCTGCACGCCCTGCTTCACGGGTCCTCCTGGCGGCTTGTCGGCACTTGGGGTCATTAACGACGGGTTGTCGGTTGTCCGTCAAGCACCTTAGGCGTACCGGGCGGTAGTTCAAACTCCGACCAGGGGGGTAAGGTAAGGCTTACCTTTGTGACCAGGTCCGTGACACGGACGCGTTCAGGGATCGGTGGTTCGTCATGCCCGCTGCGGCCTCGCCGCTCACCGCCGCGTACGACCGCCTCGGCGCGGCCTTCCCCGGTCTGACCGTGACCGAGCTGGGCCCGGACGACCCGGCGCCCACGGGCGGGGACTGGACGGGCGCCGAAGGGCTCGCGGCGGGCGGCGCGGCCCTGGACGCCTTCCTGGCCTGGGACGAGGCGCAAGTGGTGCGGGACTACGGCCGCCCGGCCCGCCCGGACGTCGTCGCGAGCTTCGGCCTGCACCGCTACGCCTGGCCCGCCTGCCTGCTGATCACCGTCCCGTGGTTCCTGCACCGCCGGGTGCCCCGGCTGCCCGTGACGCACGTCTCGTACGACCGGCCGGCCGGCCGGATCGCCGTACGCCGCCCCGTCTCCGTCGCCTGCCTGCCCGGCGACCCCGCCGCCGCGCTGCCCGGCGCCGTCGTCGTCGCGGACGAGGAGGCGCTGCGCGCCGAGGTGCGGGCGGCCGTGGCCGAGCACCTGGAGCCGGTGCTCGCCGCCTTCGGGCCGCGGATGCGGCGGCGCGGGCGCGCGCTGTGGGGCATGGCGACCGACGAGATCGTGGAGGGGCTGTGGTACATCGCCCAGCTGCTCGGCGAGCACGAGGCGGCGCGGGCCGCGCGCGAGCTGGAGCTGCTGCTGCCGGGGTCCACCCGGCCGTACACCGGATCCGCCGGATTCCGGACGCGGACGGGTCAGGACGGCACGCCGCAGCGCACCCGGGACCGGGTGAGCTGCTGCATGTTCTACACCGTTCGCCCGGAGGACATCTGCGCCACGTGCCCGCGCACCTGCGCGAGCGGGCAGGACGCCAAACCCGTCCCGGCCGCCGCCGCTTGAGGGTCCGTCAGGGCCGGAGCACGGCTCCGGGTCCACTAGGATCAGCGCGCGGGCGGTTCACAACTTCCTCACCCGTCGTGGGAACTTTCCGTGGAACCACCCGTACGGGTAGTCTTATTCGAACTCAACTCCCGCCCCTCAAGCGGCAGTTCGAGCAGAACGCCGCCCTGGGCATCCCCTTGCACCTCCTTGGCGGCCTCTTGCCCCGAAACCCCCTGAGGGCCATCGGGAGTGGGCCACTATGGCGGGCGTTACGCCCTATCCCAATGCAAGGGACCCCTGATGAGATTGACCGACATATCGCTGAACTGGCTGCTTCCGGGCGCCGTGCTGCTCCTGGGCGTGCTGGCGGCGGTGGCGGTGCTCGCGCGCGGGAAGCGCTCCTCCGGGGAGAGCGCGAGTGCGGAGGACTCGTGGGAGCGCAGCGAAGAGCGCCGCAGGCGCAAGGAGGCCGTCTACGGCACGGCGTCCTATGTGCTCCTGTTCTGCTGTGCGGCGGTGGCGGCGGCCCTGTCCTTCCACGGCCTCGTCGGCTTCGGCGAGCAGAACCTGGGGCTGACCGACGGCTGGCAGTACCTGGTGCCGTTCGGCCTGGACGGCGCTGCGATGTTCTGCTCCGTCCTCGCGGTGCGCGAGGCCAGCCACGGTGACGCGGCCCTCGGCTCGCGGATACTGGTCTGGCTGTTCGCGGCGGCCGCCGCCTGGTTCAACTGGGTGCACGCGCCGCGCGGCGTGGGGCACGCCGGAGCCCCGCAGTTCTTCTCCGGTATGTCGCTGTCGGCCGCCGTACTCTTCGACCGGGCGCTGAAGCAGACCCGCCGGGCCGCGCTGCGCGAGCAGGGCCTGGTGCCGCGTCCGCTGCCGCAGATCCGGATCGTGCGCTGGGTGCGGGCCCCCCGCGAGACCTACCGCGCCTGGTCGCTGATGCTCCTGGAGGGTGTGCGCAGCCTGGACGAGGCGGTCGAGGAGGTCCGCGAGGACAAGCGGCAGAAGGACGAGACCCGGCAGCGCCGGCGCGACCAGCAGCGCGTGGAGCGGGCCCAGCTGAAGGCGATCAGCCGGGGCGCCCGCGGTTTCGCCGGCCGTGGCGCCACCCGCCAGGTCGAGGTGCAGGCGGTCGAGCGCGGCTCCGCCCAGGCGACCGCGGAGCCTGCCATATCCCCCGCGGAACAGCTGCCCGTCCGCTCTCGGCCCTCCCTCCAGCGCGTCCCCAGCGGAGCTGAACCGGTGACCGTCGACCTCACCGCCGAGGACGACACCATGGCCCTGCCGCGCCTCGACTCCCTGGAGCGCAAGCTCAAGGACCTGGAGCAGCAGTTCGGCTGAGGCTCCGGCGACCCGGCGGCGGAGCCGGCGACCGGACACCACGGGGCGGGGGCGTGACCACACGGGTCACGCCCCCGCCCCGTCGCCGTACCGCATGTCCTCGGCCGCCGTGCGCCGGCTGTCGTCCGCTGTCCCGCGCCCGCGTCACGCCGCCTCGGCGCCGAGTTCGAACCACACCGACTTGCCCACCCCGTGCGGCCGCACCCCCCAGGAATCGGCGAGGGACTGCACCAGCATCAGGCCCCGGCCGTGGGTGTCCTCCGCCGCCTCCGGGACCTGCGGCTCGGGTCTGCGGGCCACGAAGTCCCGTACCTCCACCCGCAGTCCCCCGGGTTCCACGACGGCGGTGAGGACCGCGTCGTCGTCGGTGTGTACGAGCGCGTTGGTGACGAGTTCGCTGGTCAGGAGTTCGGCGATCTCCGAGCGGCCCGGCTTGCCCCAGTGCCGCAGCAGTTCGCGCAGTTCCCGGCGGGCCTCCGGTACCGCCCTGAGGTCCGCCCGGCCCAGCCTGCGCCGGATCCGCCGCACGTGTTCGGTGATGGTGTCGGTCTCTGCCCCCGTTGTCGCCGAGGAGGCCCCTGCGGTCATGGGACCGCCCCCTCGTGCCTGCCTCTTCATGACCCCCGCCCGCACGCCGCCGGTCCCTGCCCCTCCTGGTCGAACACGTTCACGGGGGGATGCTTGCCCAGCGGGCTCCAGGGCAGTCCTGGCGCATGCCCGATGACCGGCGGTTCGGCCATATCCGCACCCCGGCCGGGCCGGCTGCCGGACAGCGCCACGTCCGTGCCATGGACTCCCGTGCGCCGCTGGACGCCACGGACGCCCCTCGACGGCGGCCCGCCGCCCACCGGCACCGGTGGGCGGCGGGCCGTCACGTCCCGTGAAACTGGCCGAAATGCGCTCCCCCACCGGCCTCTAGGGGCGCGGTACGTTGCGCAGGTTGGAACGGGCCATCTGGAGCATCCGGCCGACCCCGCCGTCCAGCACGATCTTGGAGGCGGACAGGGCGAACCCGGTGACCATCTCGGCGCTGATCTTCGGCGGGATGGACAGGGCGTTGGGGTCGGTGACGATGTCCACCAGGGCGGGACCCTTGTGCTTGAAGGCGTCCTTGAGCGCCCCGGCGAGCTGCTTGGGCTTCTCCACCCGCACCCCGTAGGCACCGCAGGCGCGGGCGACGGCGGCGAAGTCGGGGTTGGTGTTGGCGGTGCCGTACGAGGGCAGACCGGCGACCAGCATCTCCAGCTCGACCATGCCGAGGGAGGAGTTGTTGAACAGCACCACCTTGACCGGCAGGTCGTACTGGACGAGCGTCAGGAAGTCGCCCATCAGCATGGTGAAGCCGCCGTCGCCGGACATCGACACCACCTGCCGGCCGCGGTCGGTGAACTGGGCGCCGATCGCCATCGGCAGCGCGTTCGCCATCGAGCCGTGCGAGAAGGAACCGATGACCCGCCGGCGGCCGTTGGGCGAGATGTAGCGCGCGGCCCACACATTGCACATGCCGGTGTCGACGGTGAACACGGCGTCGTCCGCGGCGATCTCGTCCAGCACGGAGGCCACGTACTCCGGATGGATCGGCACGTGCTTCTCGACCTTGCGGGTGTACGCCTTGACCACGCCCTCCAGCGCGTCGGCGTGCTTCTTCAGCATCTTGTCGAGGAAGCGCCGGTCGGTCTTCTCCCGCACCCGCGGGATCACACAGCGCAGCGTCTCGCGGACGTCGCCCCACACCGCGAGGTCGAGCCGGGAGCGGCGGCCGAGCACCTCGGGCCGTACGTCGATCTGCGCGATCTGCACATCGTCCGGCAGGAACGCGTTGTACGGGAAGTCGGTGCCGAGCAGGATCAGCAGATCGCACTCGTGGGTGGCCTCGTAGGCGGCGCCGTAGCCGAGCAGTCCGCTCATACCGACGTCGTACGGGTTGTCGTACTGGATCCACTCCTTGCCGCGCAGGGCGTGCCCCACGGGGGATTTGACCAGGCCGGCGAACCGCATCACCTCGGCGTGGGCGCCGGCCGTGCCGCTGCCGCAGAAGAGGGTGACCTTGCCGGCCCGGTCGATCATCTCGACGAGCCGGTCGATCTCGTCGTCGCCCGGCCGCACGGTGGGCCGGGAGGTGACCAGCGCGCTCTGCGCGGCCTTCTCCGGCGCCGGTTCGGCGGCGATGTCGCCCGGCAGGGACACCACGCTCACCCCGCTCTGGCCGACCGCGTGCTGGATGGCGGTCTGGAGCAGCCGGGGCATCTGCTTCGGGCTGGAGATCAGCTCGCTGTAGTGGCTGCACTCCTGGAACAGCCGGTCCGGGTGGGTCTCCTGGAAGTAGCCGAGGCCGATCTCGCTCGACGGGATCTGCGAGGCGAGCGCGAGCACCGGGGCCATCGAGCGGTGGGCGTCGTACAGGCCGTTGATCAGATGCAGGTTGCCCGGGCCGCAGGAGCCGGCGCAGGCGGCGAGCTTGCCGGTGATCTGGGCCTCGGCGCCGGCCGCGAAGGCGGCGGTCTCCTCGTGGCGCACATGGACCCAGTCGATGGCGGAGTTGCGGCGCACGGCGTCCACGACCGGGTTGAGGCTGTCGCCCACGACGCCGTAGAGCCGGCGTACGCCGGCGCGGACAAGGATGTCGACGAACTGCTCGGCGACGTTCTGTTTGGCCATGGCTCTCGGCTGCCCCTTCGCTGTCCCGGAACACTCCCGTCCCGTTCCATCAATCCACAGGGGCCGCGGTTACGCCTCCCACACGCCTGCCGCCGTACGGTCGTCGGCATAGCCCTTGACCCGTACCTGGGCGTCGGCGAGGAAGGCGGCGAGGCCGGGCGGGGTACGGCCGGACCAGCGGCGGGCCAGGTAGGCGCAGAGGGCGGGCTCGCCGCGCAGCGGTTCGGCGAGGCCCGCCGTGCACATCACCAGCGCATCACCCGGCCGGGCTACCGAGGCGCGGAACCGGAACGGCTCGCGGGACGGGTCGACGCAGGCACCTCCCCCGGGGGAGGGCTCGTAGGGGCTCGGCGGGGCCGGGATGCCGAGGTCCATCGTCAGCCGGTCGCCGTCGGCCGTCCGCTCCGGCGGTGAACCGAACCCGGTGCCGGGACCGCCGGCGGCGGTGCCGGGCGACACGCGCGGCTCGATGTCCTGCCAGGCGCCGTCCCGCAGCCGGAACAGCCCGCCGTCGCCGACTCCGAAGAAGACGCGCGTACGGCAGTCCCGGTCGCCGGGCAGCAGCAGACAGCGCAGGTCCGCCGTGTACTGCTCGGGGTCGGCGCCCTGTTCGGCGGCGCTCGCCCGGAGCCTGCCGACGCTGCGGTCGGTGAGCCGGTGCAGACCCGACTTCAGATCGCCGCGCCGGGCCGCCCGGAGGTCCTCCACGAGCCGCTGATGGCTGCGGCCCACGGCCCGCGCGATCCACCGGCACGCCTCGGCCGCCGCCAGATGCGCGCTCGGCGACGACCGGGCGCCGGTCGCCATCGCCACCAGGACCAGTGCCTGGTCCCCCGCGCCGAACCGGGCGGTGAGCAGCGCGTCCCTGCGCGGCTCGCCCCGGTAGCGGGCCGAGTCCCCGCGCAGCGACGCCGCCCGCAGGGTGCACGCCCCGTACCGGGCGCCGTCCAGCACGGTGTCCGCGACCAGCTCGCCCAGGGCGTCCGGATCGGCGGGCGGGAGCGCGGTGGGCTCGGGGTCGTAGGTGGGAGGTCCGGAGCCCACGTAGTCGACGGTGGCGGGGGTGGGGGCGGGAACGGAGGCGGGGGTGGAGGGGGTGGAGGGGGCGACCGTGTGCTCGGTGACGCCGGGGGGTGCGGCGGGTGACGGAGGTTCCGGGGGCGGCGGGGGCAGCGGAGGCTGCGGGGGTGCCGGGGGCCGGGCGGGCGGGGCCGGTGTGGCCCGCTGTGCTGGCACCGCGGGATTCCGCGGCGTCGGTCGCGCGGGCGGCGGGGGCTCAGGCGGGGCCGGAGCCCCCGTGCCCGCCGGCCGTCCCGCCACCGTGTTCCGTGCCGAGGCGAAGCGGTCGTCCAGGGAATCGGGCGCCGCCGTGGGACCCGTGTCCTCGGTGGAGTCGTCGTACAACTGCCCCCACCAGTCGTCCTCATGACGGGCGGGGCTTCCCCCCTGCTGGCTCATGCCCCTGATTGTCCACCGCACGGGCCAAATGAAAACGGGGCATCGGGAAAATCGGGCGCACCGGACCCGGCGAACGGCGTGTCGGGTGATCCCCTGAACAGCCGTACGAGAAAGGGTTGATGGCCGCCGGGCGGCCCCACCCCCCACGGGAGGACCGCCCGGCGACGGCCTGGGTGACCGGGGCGCGACGGGCGGCACCGAATCAAAATGGCCGGATCATGGCTTCCTTGCCCGGGACGCGACTGTGGATCGTGCACAGAGCCGCACGTCCCTCGGCACTGCCACCTTGGCAGAGTCGCCACCGCTACGGCGATGATGTTCGGCGGCGGGTTTGTGCCGTGGCCGGTTTCCGCCAGGCCGTCCCGCTTCCGTCGGCTTGTCGGCAAGGAGGGACCCAGGGCGATGCTGGCAGCGATAGGGCTGGACGAGACGCACGAGGCGGCGTACCGGGCGCTGGTGTCCGTGGGCGCGGCCGACGTGGCCGATCTGGCCCGGCGCCTTGCGCTGGCCGAGCAGGACACCGAGCGGGCGCTGCGCCGGCTGGAGCGGCACGGTCTCGCGGCCCAGTCCCCGGCGCGTCCCGGCCGCTGGGTGGCCGCCCCGCCCGGGGTCGCGCTCGGCGCGCTGCTCACCCAGCAGCGGCACGAGTTGGAGAAGGCGGAGCTCGCGGCGGCGCTGCTCGCCGAGGAGTACCGGGCGGCGGCGGCCGAACCGGCGGTGCACGACCTGGTGGAGGTGGTGACCGGCGCCTCCGCGGTCGCCCAGCGCTTCCTCCAGCTCCAGCTGGGCGCCGTCGAGGAGGTGTGCGCGCTGGTGACCGGCACCCCGGTGGTCGTGTCCGGCATGGAGAACGACGCCGAGGAGCAGGCGGCCGGCCGCGGGGTGCGCTACCGGGTGGTGGTGGAGCGCTCGGTGCTCGACCTGCCGCACGGCCTGACCGAGCTGACGGCGGCGCTCGGCCGGGACGAGCGGGTCCGGGTGGTGGACCGGGTGCCGACGAAGCTGGTGGTGGCCGACCGCTCGCTCGCGATGGTGCCGCTGACCTCGCGGACGGCGGAGCCCGCCGCGCTGGTGGTGCATTCCAGCGGGCTGCTGGAGCTGCTGGCCGGGCTGTTCGAGTCGGTGTGGCGGGAGGCGCTGCCGCTGCGGCTCGGCGCCGCCGGCGTGACCGAGGAGCGGCCGGAGGGCCCGGACGCCACCGATCTGGAGGTGCTCTCGCTGCTGCTGGCCGGGCTGACCGACGCCAGCGTGGCCAAACAGCTCGACGTGGGTCTCAGGACCGTGCAGCGCCGGGTGCGGCGGCTGATGGAGCTGGCCGGGGTGAGCACCCGGCTGCAACTGGGCTGGCACGCCTGGGAGCGGGGCTGGGTGACCCGGGAGGATCCCCGACCGCCTGCCCGCTGACCCTTCCGAGCCGGCCGGTCTGCCCGGAAGAGCGGCCGCGGGCCGGCGGGCACGGCGAGACGTCGGCCACCGCGGACGGCGCTGCGGGCCGGCGGGCACGGCGAGGCACCGGCCGCACCGCGGACGGCGGCGCTGCGGGCCGGCGGCTCCCGCGTGCCGGCCGGGCTGTTCACCTGCCTGCTGATCGCGGGGGCGCGGCCGGGTGCGGTGCCGTGGGGCCGTCCGGCACGGTGGGCCGGGGACGGCCGGGCGGCCGGGCACCCGCCGGCCGGACCAGGACCCGGTGGACGGTGTCGGCGACGGCGGCCATGCCGGCGTCGTTGAAGTGCAGATGGTCCCCGGGGTCGTAGGCGGGCAGGATGCGGACGGGGTCGGCCGGGTCCCGGACCACGGCGTCCGCGTCGGCGACCGCGTCGAAGATTTTGCCCGTCCTGATGAGGGAGTTCACCCGCTGCCGTACCGTCTCGCGGGCCGCGGTCCAGGCGGAGTAGCCGCGGTACGGGGTGAGCGTGACGCCGATGACCCGGATGCCGCGGGCGTGGGCGCGGGCCACCAGGGTGCGGTAGGCGTCCGCGTACGCGGCGGCGTCGCTCGCCTCCGGGGAGCCCTTGATGTCGTTGATGCCTTCGAGGACGACCAGGGCCCGGACCCCGGCCCGGTCCAGCGCGTCGGCGTCCAGGCGGGCCAGGGCGCTCGGACCGGTGCCGTCGCGCAGCAGGCGGTTGCCGGAGATGCCGGCGTTGAGGACGCCGAGGCGGAGTCCGCGCAGCCGCTCGGCGAGCCGGTCGGGCCAGCGGCGGTTGGTGTCGGGGGTGGAGCCGTTGCCGTCGGTGAGCGAGTCCCCGAACGCGACGACGCTGCCGGCGGTGATCCCGCGGACGTCGACCCCGGTGACGTAGTACCAGCGGCTCATGGCCGCCGTGTACGCGGCGCCGTCCTCGTCGGCGGCCCGGCCGGCGCCGGCCGGGGCCACGTAGCTGGTCTGCAGGGCGGTGCGGTGGTGGGTGGCGGGACCGGAGTCGTCCGGGGTGTAGACGGTGACGAGCAGATCGGCGGCGGCCGGTACGGGCAGCGGCACCGGGTCGGTGACCGTGTCGGCGCCCGGCGGGACGGTCACCTCCCGGGCGCCGTGGAAGGTGGCGGTGCGCAGGGTGCCGGCTGCGGCGTCGGGGCCGTCCGCGCGGCGCAGCGCGACGGTGACCGCGCCGAGGTGCAGGGGCCTGGTGCCGAGCCGGTTGCTGAGCCGGACGCGGACGGCGACACCGCCGACGCTGAGGTGGACGACGTTGCGGACGGCTGCGCCGGGCAGCGCGGCGGCGGTGCCGGAGGGAGCGGTCTCCCAGCTGCCGGCCCAGGGCAGCGGCGCCGGTTCGGCGACGGCGGGCGCGGTCAGGCCGGGCACCAGTGCCGGCAGGAGGACCCCGAGGACCCGTACGACCTTGTTGCCCAAGTGTGCCGCCCTTCCCTGTGCCTTGTCGGAGGCGACCGTGCCACACACGGGGGCCGCGCCGGCGGAACGTCGGCGCGGGTCCACCCGCTCGGCGCAACGGGCCGTGGGCCGGGGCGTACGGGGGCTCCTCAGGGGAGCACGCCCTCCAGCGTGAGCAGCCGGATCTTCCGCTCGATCCCCCCGGCGTATCCGGTCATCGAGCCGTTGGCGCCGATCACCCGATGGCAAGGCCGCACGATCAGCAGCGGGTTGGCGCCGATCGCCCCGCCGACGGCCCGAACGGCCGTGCGGGACGCGCCGATCCGGGCGGCGATCTCACCGTACGTGGCGGTGGCGCCGTACGGCACCGCGTCCAGCGCGGCCCACACCCGCTGCCGGAAGTCGGTGCCGGAGGGACGCAACGGAAGCTGGAACTCCTTGAGTTCGCCGGCGAAGTAGGCGGCGAGCTGGTCGGCGGCGGCACGGAACGGCCCGGGGTCGTGCCGCCAGCCGTCCAGGACGGTCCGCCCGCCCTTCTGCCCGGGCACGGACAGCGAGGTGAGCGCGCCGTCCGGGTCCGCTGTGAGCAGCAGCTGCCCGACCGGGGTGTCCAGGTGGGTGCAGTAGACGGTGCCCGTCGGACCGCCGCCCAGCAAACCGGTGTCCGTCGGCTCGCCGCTCATCAACGCGCTGTTCATCGGATCGGTGCTCATCGGCTGGGTCCTCATCGGATCGGTGCTCATCAGGTCAGCTCTCCTGCCACGCGCAGATGCTGGACCGCGTACGACCGCCAGGGCCGCCAGGTGTCGGGGAGGCCGGCGCCGGGCGGGGCGACGTCCGGATCGCCGAGGGCGCGCACGCGGACGGTGGCGACGGTGGCCGGGTCCATGCCGGGCAGCGCGCGCAGGGCCTGCTCGGCGTCGTGCCGGTCGGCGCCGGCGTCCAGCCGCACCGTGCCGTCGGCGAGGGCGGCGGCCAGCGCGCCCAGCGCGCCGCCGGGCTCGGCCTCGGCGAGGACGGCGGCCTCCGGGAAGAGATGGGTGAGGCTGCCCTGGGGCGCGTCGAGCAGCTTGCCGTACCGGTGCACGAGACGCTCGGCCCCCTCCCGTCCGACCAGGGCGTGTACGGCGGGCTCCAGCGGGTCCACGGCGCCGGGCGAGCGCAGCCCGGGGCGGGCGGCGACCAGCGGGGCGAGCCGGGGGTCGGCGCCGAGCCGCTCGTCGACGGCGTACGGGTCGGCGTCGAGGTCGAAGAGCCGGCGCAGCCGCTGTACGGCGGTGGTGAGGTCCCTGGGGTCGGTGAGGTGCAGCCGGGCGTCGAGCCAGCCGCCGGGGTGGGTGCCGGTCCGCTGGGCGCGGGTGCGCTCCTGGACGGCGGCGAGGGCGGTGCCGTACGGCAGGCGCAGGGTGCGCCGGTAGGTGCGGGTGCCGGCGGTGCCGGTGACCTCTTCGACGCCGGGCACGGCCTCCCGTGCGAGCTGGTCGAAGACGGCGGTGGACTGGTAGGGGCCGCGGTGGGCGAGCCGGAGCGGGATGCCCGTGGCGGGCGCCGCCCGGCGCCCGGTCCTGTCGCGGGGGGCGGCGGCCCGCACCTCGGTCGGTGTCGCGGCGTACACCTCCCGGATCGTGTCGTTGAACTGCCGCACGCTGGCGAATCCGGACGCGAACGCGATCTCGGTGACCGGCAGTCCGGTGGTCCGCAGCAGCACGCGGGCGGTGTGCGCCCGCTGGGCCCGGGCCAGGGCCACGGGTCCGGCGCCCAGCTCGGCGGTGAGCTGCCGCTGTACCTGGCGGGCGCTGTAGCCGAGCCGCGCGGCGAGCCCGGCGACGCCTTCGCGGTCCACGACGCCGTCGGAGATCAGGCGCATGGCCCGGCCCACGACGTCCGCGCGGACGTTCCACTCCGCCGAGCCCGGCACGGCGTCCGGCCGGCAGCGCCGGCAGGCCCGGAAGCCGGAGCCCTGTGCGGCGGCGGCCGTCGCGAAGAAGCGCACGTTGTGCCGTCTCGGCGTGACGGCCGGGCAGCTGGGCCGGCAGTAGATCCCGGTGGTCTCGACGGCGAAGAAGAACACGCCGTCGAACCGCCCGTCCCGGCTGCGCACCGCCTCGTACCTGCTGTCTTCGTCCTTCACACCCCCCAGTGTGGGACGCCCGGAGGGGTACGGGCCAGCGGAAATCGGACATGACGTTCCCCACCGCCCCGACACGGGGCGGCCGGGGCCCAGCGACGGCGGCATGGGGTGGCCGCCCCCGGAACCAGCGGCGCCGTCCGGCGGGGGAGCCCGGGCGCGGGGGGGCCGCCCTTCAACGCGGCCCCCTCGGCGGGGGCGAAGGCCCGGCGTGGAGGGCCACCCCGGCGGGGCCGCCCTCTGGGCGCGGAGCGCCCGGCGCCGGGCAGTGAATAGCCGGCCCTCGGCGAGGTGGCCGACGCCCAGCGGGGCGGCCGACGCCGGACCGGCCGCGAACCCGCGACCGGCGGCCCGGCGCGGAGGACGCGCGAGCCCGGCGTAGGGAGGGCCACCGCCGACACGGCCGCCCCCTCGGCGCGGAGCGGCCACCCCCTGGCCAGGGAACCTGCCCGGAGGGCGCGCGGGCCCGGTAGGGGGTCCCCCCGGCTGGGCCGGCGCCCGGTAGTGAGCGGGCGGGGCTCAGGAGGGGGACTCCCCCGGGGCGTGCCGGTGCCGGGGTGCGGTTCCCGGCACGCACGGCCGGGGACCGCGGGCACCGGGCCTCAGGGTTTCTACAGCCGGCCGCTCCGCTTCGCCTCGCCCGCGGCTCGGCCCGCGGCCTGCTTGCGCCGCCAGTCGTCCCTGATGTCGGCGCGGAGGCGGGCGTCGCTCTTGGCCACGATCCACTGGTTCTCCCGCATGAGCTTGTGGTAGCTCTCCAGCCGCCGGGTCGGCAGTTCCCCGGAGTCGACGGCGGAGCGCACCGCGCAGCCCGGCTCGGTCTCGTGTGCGCAGTCGTGGAACCGGCACCGCTCGGCCAGCTCCTCGATCTCGGAGAAGACCTGGCCGACCCCGTCCTCGGCGTCGAAGAGGCCGACGCCCCGCAGCCCGGGGGTGTCGATGAGGACACCCCCGGAGGGCAGCGCGAGCAGGTTGCGGGTGGTCGTGGTGTGCCGGCCCTTGCCGTCGATGTCCCGGGCCGCCCGCACGTCCATGACGTCCGCGCCGACGAGCGCGTTGGCCAGGGTGGACTTGCCGGCGCCGGACTGGCCGAGCAGCACGCTCGTCCCGGAGCCGACGAGCTCGACCAGTTCGTCGAGCCCCTCGCCGTGCAGGGCGCTGACGGTGAGGACGGGCACGCCGGGCGCGCTCGTCTCCACGTCCTGCACCAGATGGGCCAGGGTGACGGGGTCGGGCACGAGGTCGGCCTTGGTGAGGACGACGACGGGCTGGGCGCCGGACTCCCACGCGAGGGCGAGGAAGCGCTCGACGCGGCCGAGGTCGAGTTCCACGGCGAGGGACACGGCGACGACGGCGTGGTCGACGTTGGCGGCGAGGATCTGCGCCTCGGACCGCTTGGAGGAGGTGGAGCGGACGAAGGCGGTGCGGCGCGGCAGATACGCGCGGACATAGCGGGGGTTGCCGCCGGGGTCGACGGCGACCCAGTCGCCGGTGCACACCACCCGCATCGGGTCGTGCGGGGTGACGAAGGCGGTGTCGGCGCGGACGGTGCCGTCCGCGGTGACGACGTCGCACTGGCCGCGGTCGACCCGGACGACCCGGCCGGGCAGCAGCCCGTCGGCC
Organism: Streptomyces sp. NPDC015171; assembly: GCF_043079545.1. Classification (NCBI taxonomy): domain Bacteria; kingdom Bacillati; phylum Actinomycetota; class Actinomycetes; order Kitasatosporales; family Streptomycetaceae; genus Streptomyces; species Streptomyces sp. NPDC015171. Next base: position 437,141 of record NZ_JBIBUO010000002.1, on the reverse strand, counting down.
AGGTGGGGGGCGAACGCGTCGGCCCAGCCCTGGTCCCAGCCGTAGGAGGCGAGGGTGGTGGACGGAGCGGAGGTGGAAGTCAAGGGAGACCCTTCACAAGGGCGGCCCCGGGCGGGCGCGTGGATGCGCGGTGGGTTCAGCCGGTGGCCACGGAGGTGGACTTGAGGAGTTCCTGGATGAGGGCAGTGCCCGGCACAGTGACTGTCATCGTCGACACCTCCTCGTCCTCGCTCGCGCCTGCGCACACCACCTCGGCGTGCGGGGCAACTGTAGCCCGGGGGCGGGGACGTGTGTCAAAACGTTTTCCGCCCGGCCGGGACCGCCCCTCCCCCGGCCCTCAACCGGCCGTGCAGGGCTCCCCGTTGAGCGTGAAGTCGCGTGGCGTCCGGTTCGCCCGCGCCCAGGTGCCCACGAAGCCGAAGGAGAGGGTGCCGTGCGCGGCGAGCGTCCTGTCGTACTCGGCGGCGGTGGCGAGGACGCGGGAGCCGTCCTGGCGGGCGGTGGCGTCCCACATCTGGCCGACCCGCTGGCCGTCGGCGAAGGTCCAGGACACCTGCCAGCCGGCGAGGGCCCGGTCGGTGGTGACGGTGACGGTGGCCTGGAAGCCGTCGGTCCACTGGCTGTCCAGTCCGTAGGCGACCCGGCAGCCGGCGGCCCGCGGGGTGGGAGGGGCGCTCGTGGCCGCGGGGGCGGCGCGGTCGGCGGCGGAGGCGGTGCCCCGGGGTTCGGGTTCGGGGTCGGGCTTCTCCCGGCGGGGTGTCCGGACGGTGGCGGTCGCGGAGGGCGGGGCGGTGGGCGAGTCGGTCGCGGAGGGGCGGGCGGAGGGGCGGGCGGCGGCGCGGGAGGCGCCCGGGCCGGCGACCGGCAGCCGGTCGTCCTGGGCGACGGCGGTGTCCGCGCCCGAGCCGCCGAAGGGCATCATCGACACCCCGAGCGCCAGCGCCGACAGCAGGACCGCAGCGGCGAGCAGCCCGCCGCGCAGCACGCGGCTGCGGCCCGTGCCCTCGGCGGGGTCGGCGGGGCCGGGGTCGGGGCGGCCGGCGCCGAGGCGGACCTCGGCGGCGCGGCGGCGGCGCTCCAGGTAGGCGAGGCCGCCCCAGCCGATCACGCCGCCGGCCAGCGCGGCGGGCGGTCCTCCGCCGTGCAGCCGCAGGCAGGCGGCGGCCTCGGCGCAGGTCACACAGGTGGCGAGGTGCCGGGAGAGGTCGCCGGGGGCCTCGGCGGCGGGCGAGCGGGTGACCGCGTCGAGCAGCCGGGCGTAGCTGCGGCACTCCGCGTCCAGCGGGGAATCGAGGTGGGCGCGGTGGCAGCGGTCCCGGAACAGGGTGCGGACCTGGTCCAGCTCGGCGGCGGCGGTGGCCGGGTCGAGGCCGAGGCCGCGGGCCGCGGTGGACAGCGGAAGTGCCTCCACCTCGGCCAGCCACAGCAGGGCCGCGTCCGCCTCCTGCATGTCCCGCAGGCCGCGCAGCGCCACCGGCCGCCGCAACGGCGGGCCCGAGAAGCGGGCGGCGGCCTCGGAGTTGAGCCACAGCCGCAGGTCGGGGTCGAGCCGGTGCCCCTGCCCGGCGGCCTCCCAGGCGGCGGCGGTGTCGCGTACGGCGGTGAGCAGCACCGGGATCACCGGCAGCCGGCCGGCGCGGCGGCCGGCGCCGCGCACATGGGTGCGCGCGGCGGCACGGACCTCGCGCATACCGAGGGCGAAGCCCTCGGTGGCCAGTTGCTGGGCCGTCAGGGACCCGGAGGTGCACAGGTCCGCGTACGAGAGCACCGCGTCCCAGCACTCCGAGAACAGCGCGGCCTCGGTGTCGTCCTGAGGGGTCGGCAGGTCGGGCATGGGACTCCTGCATCCACGTGCGAGGTCAACTCACCAAGGGAAAGGGGGGAGTTGCGGGAAACCTCGCGGCAGGCCCAGAGCCTTTCACGTAGCCGACACGGCTGACAAGCGGACTGCTCACAACCGGTCACCGTCGGTGACGGCGTGGGCGTGTCCGCGAGGCGCCCACGACTCCCGCCTCTGGTACGCACGCGGACTCCGTCCGGCTCAGCGCCAGCCCGGGATCACGCCGGGATCACGCCGGCGCCGACGCCTCCGCCGACGGGCCCCCGGCCGGTTCGGCCGCCGGTTCGACGGCGGGCAGGCTGTCCATGAAGGAGCTGACCGAGAACACGGCGCGGCCGGGTCCGGGCTCGCCGTAGCCGGGCGGGGAGGACAGTCCGAAGTCGTCCATGGTGGCCCGGTAGGCCTCCAGCAGCCGGATGTGGTACTCCAGCGGGGCGCCCTGCGGGTTGGCCTTGCCGAGCGGGGTGGTGGGCTCCGGGCACCAGGTGGTGAAGCGGGGCGTGATGCCGTGCGACATGAAGAAGCGCAGGCCCTCGGTGGTGGAGGCGATGGCCTCGTCGACGGTGGTGAAGCCGAACGGCTCGGCCATCTCCACGCCGGCCACGAAGTTCGGGATCACATTGCGCGCGCCGAACACCTCGGCGGAGTCCAGGATCCGGCGGTGCCACTCGTCGCGGCCGACGTAGCGTTCCTTGCCGGGGCAGTACAGCTCGAACAGCCGGCGGTCCCACACCTCGAAGTTGGGGTGGTAGATCTGCACCCCGTAGTCCTTGAACCGCTGCACGTCGTCCTTGGGCAGCGCCTGTGCGACGACCTTGCCGATCCAGCGGCCCGGGAAGCGCTCCTCGATGGCCTTGGCGTACTGGCCGTAGAAGTCGGCCTCGTCGCGGCCGGCGACCGTCTTGGTGATGGCACCGCCGGTGAGGGTGTAGGCGGTGGACGCCTTCTGGGTGTCGTACCGGTCGATGATCTCCAGGGCTTCCAGGACCTCCTCGACGTCCTTCACCCCGGTGTACGGCCGTCCGGCGGCCTTGTGCTGGCGCCAGTTGTGGTTGATGTCGCAGTACTGGCACTCCTCCTTGGCGCCGAAGTACTGGCAGACCCGGAAGACGGTCAGGTAGATCAGATAGCCCCACTGGATGGTGGGGGCCACCTCCATGACGGACTTCCCGTTGGACAGGGTGTGCCGGTAGTACTCGGGCATCGGCGGCACGCCGACGTCGGCGATGCGCTTGCCGTCCAGGTACAGCCCGAGCAGTCCGTCCTCGCCGGCGGCGACCCGGTAGGGCGAGGCGGGGTTCACCCGTACGGAGACGACCGTACGCCGCAGGTCGTACGGGCCGCCCGTGAGGATGATCTCCTCCGGGGGCCGGCGCAGGGCGGCCTCGCCCAGCTCGGGCAGGGTGCCGTGGTCGAAGGAGAAGATGAAGTAGGACTTCGGCTTGACCTCGCCGCTCTCGTTGTCGCTGAGGGCGGACGGGTCGAAGGCGACACCGCCCCGGAGCAGGTCCTCCTTGAAAACGGCCTCCCGCGGGACATGCGGGAACCGCTCCATCAGATCCTCGACCAGCGCGGTACGACTGCCCATCCGTCTGTCTCCTCCCGGCTCAGGCGTGCGCCTCTCACCGTATGCCCCCGCCGTCGGGCCGCCTGTGCCGGGTCCCCGCCCGACGCACTCCCGTACGCCGCGCGGCAACCGCTCTCTACGGTGGGGGACCGTGCGTGAGAGGGTCGGGGGCAGGCACTCCGGGAGGAGCGGGCATGGCGGAAGCGGCGCGGGTCACCAACTGGGCGGGCACCGTCACCTGCACGGTCAAGGGATTCCACCGCCCGGCCTCGCTCGACGCGCTGCGGGCTCTGGTCGCGGGCGGCGCGCGGGTGCGGGTGCTGGGCAGCGGCCACTCCTTCAACCGGATCAGCGACCCCGGCGGCGACGGCGTGCTGCTGTCGATCGCCGGTCTGCCGCCGGTGCTCGACGTGGACACCGCGGCCCGTACGGTCCGGGTCGCGGGCGGTGTCCGGTACGCGGAGCTGGCCCGTGCGGTCGACGCGCGCGGTCTCGCGCTGCCCAACATGGCCTCGCTGCCGCACATCTCGGTGGCCGGCTCGGTGGCGACCGGCACCCATGGCTCGGGCGTGGGCAACGGACCGCTCGCGGCGGCCGTACGGGAGGTGGAGCTGCTCACGGCCGACGGCTCGACGGTGTCGATCGGCCGCGGGGACCCCCGCTTCGACGGTGCCGTGACCTCGCTGGGCGCGCTGGGCGTGGTCACCGCGCTCACCCTGGACCTGGAGCCGTCGTACACGGTCGAGCAGTACGTGTTCACCGAACTCCCGCTCGCGGGGCTCGACTTCGCCGCGGTCGCGGCGTCGGCGTACAGCGTGAGCCTGTTCACCGACTGGCGGGCGCCGGGCTTCCGGCAGGTGTGGGTCAAGCGCCGCACCGATCAGCCGCCCGTGGACTTCCCCTGGGCCGCGCCGGCCGCCGAGGCGCTGCACCCGGTGGCGGGGATGCCGGCGGTCAACTGCACCCAGCAGTTCGGGGTGCCGGGTCCGTGGCACGAGCGGCTGCCGCACTTCCGGGCCGAGTTCACGCCCAGCAGCGGCGCGGAGATCCAGTCCGAGTACCTGCTGCCGCGGGCCGCGGCGACGGACGCGCTGCGGGCGGTCGACGGCATCCGGGAGACGGTCGCCGGCGCGCTGCTGACCTGCGAGGTGCGGACGGTGGCCGCCGACGCGCAGTGGCTCAGCCCGGCGCACGGACGGGACTCGGTGGCGCTGCACTTCACCTGGGTGCGGGACGAGGCCGCGGTGCTGCCGGTGGTGCGCCGGCTGGAGGAGGTGCTGGATCCGTTCGCCCCGCGCCCGCACTGGGGGAAGGTCTTCGGCGTCCCGCCGGCAGTGCTGCGCGCCCGGTATCCGCGGCTCGCCGACTTCGCGGCCCTCGCCCGCTCCCTTGATCCCGCCGGTACGTTCGCCAACGCCTTCGTACGGGACCTCCTCGACGGCTGACGCGGGCCCGAGCGACGGACTCCCCCGCTTCGCCCTCCGCCGCCCCCTTCCTACACCCCCTTTCCTAACCCCTTGTCGAAAGTCCTCCCGGCCTCTAGCGTGGTGGTCGCGCCGGTGCCGCTCCCGCCCCGGCCTCGACTGGTCAGAATGGAAGGGGGAGGGGCAGCCGCGTGAAGCGCACATCACGTGACATCCGCACCGCGAACCGCTACGAGGTGCTGCGTCAGATCATCGCCGAGTCCCCCACCTCCCGTCAGGAACTCGCGGCGGCCACCGGCCTGAGCCTCGCCACGGTGGCCACGCTCGTCGGCGAGCTGCTGGACCTGCGCATGATCACCGAGGTCGGGTTCGAGGACTCGGCGGGCGGCCGGCCCCGGGGGCTGGTCGCGGTCAACGCGCCGGGGGGCGCGCTGATCGGCGTGGACATCGCGGAGACCTACGTCCAGGTCGAGCTGTTCGACCTGGCGCTGAACGTGCTGGCGCGGGCCGACGAGGACATGCGGCCCGGTGAGAGCGGGCCCGAGGAGGTGGCCGGCCGGGTCGCCGCCGCGGTCGCGTCGGTGGTCGCCCAGGCCGGTGTCGAGGCGGCCCGGGTGCTCGGCGTCGGGGTGAGCGTGCCGGGCCAGGTGGACCGGGACACCGGGGTGGCCGCCTACGCGCCCAACTTGGGCTGGCGCGATGTGCCGCTGCTCGATCTGCTCGCCGAACACATCGACGCCCCCCTCTACCTGGACAATCCGCTGCGCGCCTGCACGGTGGCCGAGCTGTGGTTCGGGGCGGCCCGGGGACGCGAGGACGCCGTGGTGGTCAACCTCGGCACCGGCGTCGGCGCCGGACTCGCCCTCGGCGGGGGGCTGCACCGGGGCGTGAGCAACAGCGCGGGCGAGTGGGGGCACACCACGCTGGTGCTGGACGGGCGGCTGTGCCACTGCGGCGACCACGGCTGTGTGGAGACGTACGTCGGCGCCCCCGGCATCATGCAGAATCTGCGCGAACTCAGCCCGGACTCGGCCCTGTTGCACCCTGACGACCAGACGGCCACCATCGACGCGCTGGCCCGCGCGGCCGCCGAGGACGACCCGGTCGCGCTCAAGGTCCTCCAGGACACGGCCCGCTACCTCGGCGCCGGCATCTCCGATCTGATCAACCTCCTCAACCCCGAAGTGGTCGTCCTCAGCAGCTGGGTGGCCGCCCGGCTGGGCGAGCCGCTGCTCGGGGAGGTCCGCCGGGCGGTCGCCGGGCACGCGCTGCGCCGGCCGCTCGCCGCCACCGAGATCGTCCTCTCGCCGATCCCCACCGACCCGGTGTCCCTGGGCGCGGCCACGTTCGCGCTGGAGGGGGCGCTGCGGTCCGTCGGACAGCGGACCGCGCAACGCACCAGCACCGCGAGGAGCCGTACCGCACCGCCTTCATGACGACGGAAGGGATGCACGTGCCCGAGCCCCGCACCAGGAGAACCCTCCTGCTGACCGCCACGGCCGCGCTGGCCGTCAGTGCGCCGGCGGCCCCGCGGCCGGGCGCGCGGCCGGGCGGGTGCCCGGCCGCCGGTGCCTCGGGCGCCGCGGGCGGCACGCGTGCGGGCGGGGCAGGGCAGGCGTGGTCGTACGAGGCGCAGGGCACCCTCAAGGGGGCCGACGGGTGTCCGGCGGCGGGGCGTTCGGGGCTCGCGGCGGCCGGTGACGGCACCCGGCGCCGGGCCCCCTGACTCCCGCGGCCGGATCGTCGACGAGGTCCGCGCGGCCCGCACCGGCGGCGGCGAGGCCAGGGCCGGGCGGAAGCCGCCTCTTCCACTCATCAAGAGCTGAGCCAAGGAGAACGATGTCCATCCGCACGAGCACCGCGTACGTCGAGGACGTCTCACCGGGCTCCGGGGCGCTGCCACCCCGCGCCCGGTACGCGTCCTCGGACGCCATGTCCCTGTCCCTCGGCGGCGGCTGGCGCTTCCGGCTGTCGGACACGGCCGACGCCGAGGACGACTCCTTCGCGGCCGAGGGGTACGACGCCGCCGGCTGGGCCGAGGTCACCGTCCCCGGGCACTGGGTGCTCCAGGGGCACGGCTCCCCCGCCTACACCAACCACCTCTACCCGTTCCCGGTCGATCCGCCCCGGGTACCGACCGAGAACCCGACCGGCGACCACCTGCGCGTCTTCGACCTGCCCGCGGACTGGCCGGCCGACGGCGGTGCCGTGCTCCGCTTCGACGGCGTCGACTCGTGCGCCCGCGTCTGGCTGAACGGCGCCGAACTCGGCGAGTTCAAGGGCTCGCGGCTGCCGCACGAGTTCGCGGTCGGCGCCCTGCTGAAGCCCGCGGGCAACGTCCTGGCCGTGCGGGTCCACCAGTGGTCGGCGGGTTCGTACCTGGAGGACCAGGACCAGTGGTGGCTGCCGGGCATCTTCCGGGACGTCACCCTGCTGCACCGCCCGGCGGGCGGCGCCGGCGACTTCTTCGTGCACGCCTCCTACGACCACACCACGGGCGAGGGCACGCTGTGCGTGGAGTCCGAGGTGCCGGGCCGGGTGACCGTCCCGGACCTCGGCGTCGACACCGCGACCGGCGAGCCGGTGACCGTCCCCGTCCAGCCGTGGTCGGCGGAGACGCCCCGGCTGTACGACGGCGTGCTGGCCACCGAGGGCGAGCGGGTGCCGCTGCGCATCGGCTTCCGCACGGTGGAGCGGGCGGACGGCCTGATCAAGGTCAACGGCAGGGCCGTGCTGTTCAAGGGCGTCAACCGGCACGAGTGGCACCCCGAGCGGGGCCGGGCCCTGGACCTCGCGACCATGCGCGAGGACGTGCTGCTGATGAAGCGGCACAACGTCAACGCGGTCCGCACCTCCCACTACCCGCCGCACCCGGCCTTCCTCGACCTGTGCGACGAGTACGGCCTGTGGGTGATCGACGAGTGCGACCTGGAGACGCACGGCTTCACCGAGCAGGGCTGGCGGGACAACCCCGTCGACGACGACCGCTGGACCCCGGCCCTGCTCGACCGGGCGGCCCGAATGGTCGAGCGGGACAAGAACCACCCGTCGGTGGTCATCTGGTCGCTGGGCAACGAGGCGGGCACCGGCCGGGGCCTGACCGCGATGGCCCGGTGGATCCGCGACCGCGACCCCTCCCGGGCGCTGCACTACGAGGGCGACCACACCTGCCGGGACACGGACGTCTACTCCCGGATGTACGCGGACCACGCCGAGGTCGAGCGGATCGGCCGGGGCCTGGACGGCGGGCCGCGGCGGCGCCGGGCCCTCCCCTTCATCCTCTGCGAGTACGCGCATGCCATGGGCAACGGCCCCGGCGGCCTCGCCGAGTACCAGCGGCTCTTCGAGACGTACGAACGGCTCCAGGGCGGCTTCGTCTGGGAGTGGATCGACCACGGCATCGCCCACCCCGGGCTGGGGTACGCCTACGGCGGCGATTTCGGCGAGGAACTGCACGACGGCAACTTCGTCTGCGACGGCCTGCTGTTCCCGGACCGCCGGCCCTCCCCCGGCCTGGTGGAGTTCAAGAAGGTGATCGAGCCGGTCGCCCTCGCGGGCGACGGCGCGCACGGCACGGTCCGCGTCACCAACAAGTACGACTTCGCCGACCTGTCGGCGCTGGCCTTCGCGTGGTCGTACGAGGTCCAGGGCGAGGCCGTGGCGTCCGGCACCCTGTCCGTGCCGGCGCTCGCGCCCGGTGAGTCCGCCGAGGTCAAGCTGCCCGAGGTGCCGGCGGGGGCGCCGGCGGGCGAGGCGCACTGGACCGTCCGCGCGGTGCTCGCCGCCGCCGCCTCGTGGGCGCCGCGGGACCATGTCGTCGCCTGGGGCCAGATCCCGGTGGCGGAGCGCGCGACGCCGTACGTCGCCGCGACCGCCCGGCCGGTGTCCGCGGACGGGCTGATCACCCTGGGCCCGGGTGTGTTCGACGCCGGGACCGGGGCGCTGCGGGCGATCGGCGGGGTGCCCGTCACGGGGCTGCGCCTGGACGTGTGGCGGGCCGTCACCGACAACGACGACGGCGCCGCCTGGCAGAGCGACCTGCGCTACGGGCTGCTGTGGCGCAAGCTCGGACTGCACCGGATGCGGCACCGGCTGGACGCGGTGGAGGCGGGCGCGGACGCGCTGACGGTCCGGACCCGGGTGGCGCCGGCCGCCCGGGAGCTGGGTCTTTCGGCGGTGTACCGCTGGACGTCGGACGGCGACCGGCTCCGGCTGGCGGTGTCCACGGTCCCGGAGGGCGACTGGACGGTCCCGCTGCCCCGCCTCGGCATCCGCTTCGGACTGTCCGCCGCCGACCGGGTGCGCTGGTACGGCGGCGGTCCCGGCGAGGCGTACCCGGACACCAGGGCCGCCGCCGCGGTCGGCCGCTGGCAGTCCACCGTGGACGAGCTGCAGACGCCGTACGTCCGCCCGCAGGAGAACGGCGCCCGGATCGACGTCCGCTGGGCGGAGCTGGGCGGCCTGCGGATCGAGGGCGATCCCGCGTTCTCCCTGACCGCCCGCCGCTGGACCACCGAGCAGCTGGACGCCGCGGCCCACCGCACCGACCTGGTGCCGGGCGACACGGTCTGGGTCCACCTCGACCACGGCCAGCACGGCATCGGCTCGCAGTCCTGCGGCCCGGCGCCGCTGCCCCAATACCATCTGCGGGCCGAACCGGCGGAGTTCTCGTTCGTCTTCACGGACGCGGGAGCGTGAGCGGCGCCGCGAGGCGAACGCCTGCCCGGAGGCGAGCGCCTGCCGGGAGGTGAACGGCGCCCACTTCCTAGATGCTCTAGGATATTTCCTAGGTATCCAAGGAGGTGGGCGTGTGGCCCGGGCGGGACTCACCGTCGAACGGCTGGTGACAGCCGCGGCGGAGCTGGCGGACGAGGCCGGCTTCGACAAGCTCAGCGTCTCGGCGCTGGCCCGGCGCTTCGGCGTCAAGGACGCGAGTCTGTACTCGCACGTACGCAATCTCCAGGACCTGCGCACCCGGCTCGCGCTGTACGCGGGCGGCGAGCTGATCGACCGGATCGCCGAGGCCGTGGCCGGCCGGTCCGGCAAGGACGCGCTGACGGCGTACGCCGGTGCCTACCGGGACTACGCGCTGGCGCACCCGGGCCGGTACGCGGCCACCCAGATCCGCGTCGACCAGGCCCTGATCGCCGACTCCCCGGCGCTGCGCCGCACCGCGGAGATCACCTACGGCATGCTGCGCGCGTACGGCCTGGACGAACCGGACCTGACCGACGCCGTGCGCCTGCTGCGCAGCACGTTCCACGGCTACTGCGTCCTGGAGAGCGCGGGCGGCTTCGGCGCGGACCGGGACGTGCGGGCCTCCTGGGACAAGGCGGTCGACGCCCTGCACCTCGCCCTCGAACACTGGCCCCGGGAGCGGACCCGATGAGCGACACGCCCCACCACGACATCACCGGCCGGGGTCCCGTGCTGCTGCTCGTACCGGGCGGGGCCGGGCATCCGATGGGCCTCGGGCCGCTGACCGAGCGGCTCGCGACGCGCTTCACCGTGGTGACGTACGACCCGCTGGGCCTCGCGCACGGCAGGCTCGGCCGGCCGGTGGCCGAGCAGCGGGTGGCGGACTGGAGCGAGGGCGCGCTGCGGGTGCTGGACGCGGTGCTGCCGGGCGGTGAGCCGGCGTACGTGTTCGGCACCAGCTCCGGTGGCATCGCGGTCCTCGACCTGCTGGCCCGCCGCCCCGGGCGGGTGGCGCACGCCGTCGCGCACGAGCCGCCGTGCGTCACGGTGCTGCCGGACGGGGCGGCGCGGCGGGCCGAGCTGATCGAGCAGCTCGACGGGCCCGGACGGCCGCCCGCCGAGGGCGAATCGGCGACCCCGATGGGCGTGTTCCTGGCCCGGGTCCTGCGTCCGTTCAGCGCGTACCTGCCCGACGCCGCCCCGCCTGGCGGCCGGCTCACGCTCGCCGTCGGTGCCGCCTCGCGCGGTCAGCTCCTGGACCGTACGGCCCAGGCCCTCGCCGAGCGTCTCGGCAGTGCCCGCGCCGAGTTCCCGGGCGGCCATCTCGGCACGCTGGATCATCCGGTGGAGTTCGCCGACCGGCTCGCCGAGACGCTGTGTCCCAGCGCGTCGACGTCGGCGTAGGACGGGGTCGTACCGCGCGGCGCGTGCCCGGCCGCGATGTCCGCCACCGCGTCGAGGGCCGCGCCGAGCGCCCGCCGGTACAGCAGCGAGCCGAGGCTGACGCGGCGCACGCCGAGGCCGGCCAGGCGGGCGAGCGGGGGTCCGGCGGGCGAGTAGAGGACGTTGAGGGGCACGGCGGTGTGCCGGACGAGGGCGGCGATCCGGTGCGGGTCGGTCACGCCCGGTACGAACACGCCGTCGGCGCCCGCCTCCTGGTAGGCGTCGAGCCGGCGCAGGGTGTCCCGCTCGTCGCCGTCGCCCGCCCAGTGGGTGTCGGTGCGGGCGTTGACGAACAGGCCGGGTACGGCGGCCTTCACGGCCGCGATCTTCGCCGCGTGCCGGCCGGCCGGACCCAGGCCGTCCTCCAGGTTGACGCCGGCGGCGCCTGCGGTCCACAGCTCGCGGGCCAGCTCGGCGACCTCGCCGGGGTCGTCGCTGAAGCCGTTCTCGGCGTCGACCGAGAGGAGGTACGGCCCGGAACCGAGGGTCTGGGCGAGGCGCACGGTGTGCTCGCGGGTCGCGGCGCGGCCGTCGGGCAGGCCGACGGCCGCCGCCACCGCCAGGCTGGTCGTGCCGATGGCCGGGAAGCCCCGGCCGGCGAGTGCGGCGGCCGAGGCGTGGTCCCAGGCGTTGGGCAGCAGCAGCGGCTCGCCCGGCCGGTGGTGGAGACCGGCGAAGGACACGGCGGGGACAGGTTCTGCGGTCATGACCCCATGCTGGGCCCGGTTCGGTTCGGCCCCCGCCGAACGGTGCGCGACAGGCCCGCCGGGTCCCGTCGGACGCCCCCTCCGCTCCGGCCGGGCGCCAGCCCGTGCCCCGCGACCCCGGCGGTGTCCCGGCCCGTGCCCGCGCCCGGCACCCCGCCCGCGTCGAACGCGCCCGCGCTCACCCGGGCGTCACCGACCACGACGGGCCGGCACCGCGCGCGTGCGACGCCGTGAACCGGAAGCCGGCGACGGGCCCCGCCGCCCAGTTCACCCGCACCTCGTGGCCGGGCCCCTCGGGCCCGTCGTCCGCCGCCTCCCGCACCGCCACGGACACCAGCTCGGTGAGCGGCCGGGGGTCCGGCTCCCCGGTGAGCCGGGCGAGCGCCACGAAGAGGGTGGCCCCGCCGTCCCCCGTCACCCCGGCCAGCTCCGCCGAAAGCCCGCTGACCGGGACGAGTTCGGACCGGGCCGCCGTCCCGTCCGGCCAGCCCGTCACCCGCACCGGCGTCCCGGGCGCCGCCCCCGCCACCAGATGGGCCCGCACCTCCGCGGCGCCCCGGACGGCCACCAGGCTGGTGACGGTGACCCCGGGGCGCACGGTGTGCCGGGAGGCGATCCACCCCTCGCCCGTGCCGAGCGGCTCGATCCCGGTCCGGCCCGGATCGCCGCCGACGATCACGCTGTTGTCGTACGACGGGACGGGCGCGGTGGCCGTCGAGTAGGCGAGCCGGGTGTAGTAGGGGTCGTAGCGGACGTCCTCGCTGCCGTGGTTGTGCAGCCGCACCAGGCCGTCGCGACGGGTGCTCTGCAGCAGCCAGTTGGGGGCGGTCACCGGGTGGGCCTCGTCCGCGCGTTCGGCCGGGCCCGGTTCCTCCCGCGCCGTCCACACCGGGTGTCCGGGCGGCAGCAGCAGGCCGAGGAAGCCCTTGCTCGCCCAGTAGGGGGAGGCGGGACCGGAGTAGTCCTGCACGAGTGCGGTGTCGGGGCCGAGCCAGCCGAGCGGCAGCAGGCCCCGCTCGTCGACCGCGCCGCCGTCGAGGAAGTAGCGCAGCGCGCCGGAGGCCAGGCGCCGTGTCTCGCCCGGGGGCAGCGGCGTGTGTCCGGTCAGGGCGCCGAGCCAGAGCGGGGCGGCCGTCGCGAAGCGGTAGGTCAGGGAGCGGCCCTGGTGCAGCGGGGCGCCGTCGGCGCCGAAGAGGCGGGCGTAGTCGGCGAGGTGGCGCGACAGCCGCCGGCCGTAGTGCGCGAGCAGCCCCGCGTCGTCGCCGAGCCAGGCGTGCAGGACCGGGTACAGGTGCATGGCCCAGCCGTTGTAGTAGTCGAACTTCCGGCCGTCGCCGTCGGTGTACCAGCCGTCGCCGCGGTACCAGTCCTCGATCCGCGTGAGCCCCCGGTCGATCGCCTTGCGGGCCGCCTCCTCCCGGTGGCCGATCTCCGCGAGGAAGCCGCCGACGGTGACCGGGAACAGCTCCCAGTTGCACGGCCAGGGCTCGGCGGCGAGGGCGTCCGCGAGCCAGTCGGCGGTGCGCAGGCGGACGGCGTCGTCCAGGCGGTCCCACAGCAGCGGCCGGGTGAGCCGCAGGGCGAGCGCGACGGAGGCGGCCTCGACCAGCGGCTGGCCGCGGTCCGCGATCCGCGGCCAGACGCCGCCCGGACCGGCCGAAAGGCCCTCGGCGTACCGGCCGAGCACGGTCTCGTCGCGCCGGAAGGCGGCCAGCAGCAGCGTCCGGGCATACCCCTCGAGGCCGTCGGAGAGGCGGCCGGAGTAGCTCACCCGGTCGCCCGGCAGGTGGTAGAGGGCGCGGTCGGGGGTGGCGTACGGCTCGACGCCGGCGAGCAGGGCGTCGGCGGCGGCCTCCCAGTGGGCCCGGGTGTAGCCGGTGTACGGGCTCGACGCGCGCTCGTCGGCGGGCAGTTCGATCACGGCGGTGTCCGTCCTTCCTGGCGGAAGCCGGAGCGCTCCGGTCGCGGTGGGGCGCCCCGGGGGTCCATCCCACCCGTACCGCTGCGCCAACCACAACCCCGCCGGCAGCCCGTGCCTCGGATTCGGCGCGTCCGCCGCCGTTCGCGCCGACCGGACACCGCCGGGCGGCGGAGCGGCCCCGGCGAGGCGCCGGGGAGCCCTTTCCCGCTCCCCCCGGACCGGGCGCGCGCCGCTTCGACTAGCGTCGTGCCATGACCAGCGACACCTCCCCCAGCCTCGCCGCCGCCCTCGCCGCCGGGACGCTCGTGCTCGACGGCGGCATGTCCAACCAGCTGGAGTCGGCCGGGCACGATCTGAGCGACGAGCTGTGGTCGGCGCGGCTGCTCGCCGAGCGGCCCGAGGCGGTCACCGAGGCCCACCTCGCCTACTTCCTCGCCGGCGCGAGCGTGGCGATCACGGCCAGCTACCAGGCCACCTTCGAAGGTTTCGCGCGGCGCGGCATCGGCCGTGCCCGGACCGCGCGGCTGCTCGCCCGCAGCGTGGAACTGGCCCGCACGGCCGCACGGCAGGCGGCGGACACGGGCGTCGGACGGCCGCTGTGGGTGGCGGCCTCGGTCGGACCGTACGGGGCGATGCTCGCGGACGGCTCCGAGTACCGGGGCCGGTACGGGCTGAGCACGGCCGAGCTGGAGCGGTTCCACCGGCCCCGGGTCGAGGCACTGGCCGCCGCCGCGCCGGACGTCCTGGCGCTGGAGACCGTCCCGGACACCGACGAGGCCGCCGCGCTGCTGCGGACGGTGCGCGGGCTGGGCGTGCCGGTCTGGCTCTCCTACACGGTCGACGGCCGGCACACCCGGGCCGGCCAGCCCCTGGAGGAGGCGTTCGCCCTCGCCGCCGACGTGGACGAGGTGATCGCGGTGGGCGTGAACTGCTGCGCCCCGGCCGACGTGGAGCCCGCCGCGGAGATCGCCGCACGGGTCACCGGCCGGCCGGTCGTGGTCTATCCCAACAGCGGCGAGGGCTGGGACGCCGGGGCACGCGCCTGGCAGGGCCGCACGACGTTCAGCGCCGGACAGGTCACGGCATGGCGCTCGGCGGGAGCCCGGCTGATCGGCGGGTGCTGCCGGGTGGGGCCGCAGGCGATCGGCTCGATCGCACGGACGCTGGCGGCCTAGTCGGCCCCGCCGTCCGAACCCCTCCGGATCGGGGCCCGTCACCGGGACCCGGCCGGCAGGGGCTCCCCTCGCGGGCACGGGCCACGGGACGCCGGACGCCTCGGTCAGTCCGCGGCGTGCCTGATCGTGATCCATCCTCCGACCGCATCGTGGCCTCTGGCCGGTTCGTGTCCCTCGCGCAGGGGCAGCCAGGGGGCCGCAAGGGTGCCGTCGGGGTCCAGGCCGTACAGGACCAGACGGCCCGCCCGCTCCCGTTCACCGCGCTCCTCGTACACCTGGGCGAGAGCCCCGATGGCTTCGTACTGGCCCGCGTCGATCGCCGTACGGCACAGCTGCTCGGCCTCCTCCGCGTCCCCGGCCTCCCGGCGCGACGAGGCGAGTGACAGCAGCGCCGGCGCGTAGCCGCCCTCGGCCGCCCGCCGGTACAGCCGCTCGGCGTCGGCCCGGTCGCCGGACTGCCGCCTGCGCTGGGCGAGCCACGCCATGACGTGCAGGTCACCCTCCTCGACGGCGGCCAGCAGCACGGCCTCGCCCGCGCCCTCCCCCGCGGTCTCCTCGGCATGCTGGGCGAGTACGGCAAGGCCCTGCTGACGGACCATGTTCTCCCAGGCCGACAGGCGTACGGTATCGGCCGGGGAGACCCCACCGAGGTCAGCGGCCAGCCGTGCCATGCGGCGTCCTTCGGCGGGATCGATGGCGATGACGAGCTGGGCCATCATCCCCATGGTGAAGAAGTCACCGAGTTCAGCGGCCTGTCCTGCCGCGGCCGCGGCCGCCGCCACGTCGCGCCCGTGCACCAGTCTCATCCTCGCGAGCTCGAAAGCGGCTCCGTGGTCCCCGGCGGCGATCGCGCGCTGGAACAGCCGCTCCGCCGCCTTCTCGTCCCCCGCGAGCAGGCGGCGGCGGCCCAGGAAGGTCAGCGCCTCCGCGTCGCCGAGATCCGCGGCCTTTCGGGCGAGCCGTTCCACCTCCTCGTCGCCGCCCGCGAGTTCCGGGGTCTGCGCCAGGTGCAGGAGGTTCTGCGGGGCATCCGTACCTTCGATCTCGGGGACCAGCCGGAGCGCGCGGTCGAGCTCCTGGTCCTCCAGGTACCAGTGGGCGAGCGTCGTCAGCGCACCGGTGTCGCCCGCGGCGTGGGCCTTCCGTACCAGGGCGACGGCCTCCGGACGGCAGCCGCGGTCCCTGCGGAACTGCGCCATGTCGGTCCAGGCAGGCGCGTGCCCCCGCTCCGCCGCCCGGCGCCGCAGGTCGTCGGCGACCTCGTAACGACCCCGCCGGTCCGCGGCGTCGGCGAGTGCGTCCAGATCCGCCGCGGTGCCCGCCCCCTGTGCGGCGGCCTCCCAGAACGGTGCGGCGGGGCAGAGGTAGGAGCGGGCCGTACGGCCGTGATGGTCGAGGTAGTCCGCGAGCCTGCGCGTCCTCGGCCGCGCCCCCATCCCACCGGGGTCGGGAACGTCACCGAGCGGAGCGACGACGCCCTTGACCCGGGTCCCGGCGTGGGCCAGGGCCTGCTCGAACCAGCCGGGGGCGGCCGCGGCGCGCTGTGCCTCGCTCAGGTAGGCGCGGGCGGCGGCGCGCAGAAGGGTGTCGGGAAGTTCGGGGCCGTGTCCGAGACGGCGGGCATCCATGGCGGCCGTGACAACTGCCTTGCCGTAGCAGGCCGGGACGGTGTCGGACGTCTCGTGGAACGCGACCAGTTCGAGGGCCGCCGCCAGCGTCTGGGTGAGTTCCCCGTCCCTGCTCGTCAGCGCGGCCGTGTACAGCGAGGGGTCGGGTGTGCGTCTGAGATCCCGCATCACGTCGGGTGGGAAGGCGGCCGAGACGTGCACGGTGACCCCCGCGGTCAGCAGCGCCCGAGCCTGCGGATGCGGGTCACGCACGGGGGCCGTGGGCCGGGCGAGCAGTGTCCTGCGGTGTTCCTGCCACATGGTGGTGAGCACCACGACCGGTCCCGGCAGCTCCAGCAGTCTGCGCAGTCCGGCGGCGGCCTCCTCGCCCCGCTCAGCCGTCAGAAAATCCTGCCCCTCGTCCAGCCACAGCACGGTGCGCGGGCCGACCGCGTCCGCGGCGAGGAGCGCCAGCAGGCTTTCGGAGCCCTTGGGGAAGGCCAGGTCCCAGTCCGGCAGGCAGGCGCGCACCGCCTCGTACGCGGCCCGCGTCTTGCCCGTGCAGGACTCGCCCTGGACGAGGACGAACAGCGTGTCACCGTCGTGCACGGTCCGGTCCAGGAGGGTCCGCAGCCGCCGGTCGTGTTCGCGGGGCAGATAGGTGGGGAGCACGAAGGCGGCGCCGTGGTCGGAGCCGTGCGCACCGGAGATCGCCGGGTGCACGCCGAGGCCGCGCGGGTCCCACCGGGCCACGGGGCGGGGCCGGTCGGGCAGGTCCGCGTAGCTCTGGCGCTCCTCCAGCCGGTCCCGCGCCCGGCCGAGGCCCGCGGCCCTGACGGTCTCTCCGGTCAGCCGGGCACGCCCCTGCGCCACCGCCGTGTGCAGTGCGCGCCAGGTGTCGTCGTCGAACAGCTCGCGGTCCGCGTCGTCGATCCCCTCGGGGTGCCGCAGCGCGGCGGCGCGCAGGGCGTCGACCACGCCGAGCAGGTCCTCCAGGTGCTGCGGGAGCCGGTTGCCCTTCAGCCACTCCCCGACCGTCGTCTTCGCCCGCCCCCCGGCTGCCCGCGCGAGGACGGCGAGGCTCGGCTGCCCGGCCCGCCGCACGCGCGCGTGGAGTTCACCGAGCCGGCGCAGCCGGGCGAAGAGGGCGTCCTGTGCACTGTCGCCGCCGCGCGACCCTTCCGGCAATCCGTCCTCCCCGTCCAACCCGTCCAGCCCAGACCACTGGACACCTGCCCGATTCTAGGTCGCCCACCAGGCACGACGTCCGGTGTGCGACGCACCTGTCCAGGACGGTCGCGAAACGCCCCGCCGGACAGGGAAGTTGGACCTGCCGCACCACCCGGCGCGGCAGTCGACCGGACCGCATCCGGCACATTCCCCTGCCTCTGGCGCGGCGTGGAGGTCCGTACGTCCGGGATGCCTGTCCTTCATCACCCCCAGGAGTCCATATGCCCGAAGTCGCCGTCCAGGCCGTCGCTCTCCTCACACCCGCCGGCACCCTGGTGCTGCTGGCACTCCTGCTGGGGTTCGCCGGCGTGGTGCTCCCCGCGGTCTGGTCACACCGTCCGTACCGCCGCGAAGCGGCCCATCGCGTCCTCGTCCTCCTGCTGCGGGGAGCCCAGGAGACCCTGCGCGCGGTACGAGCGCTACTGCTGCGCTGAGCCGGGGCCGCCCGGTGGTGCGCCGTCCGCCCGCGCGCCGTCGGCGGGTTCCCGCGAGCCGGCCCGTCGCCGGGGGCCGTTCAGCGGCGCAGGGTGCCCACCGAGCGGCGCAGGCGGCGCATCGCGGCGGCGAGTTCCGCGCCGGGGGCGCGGGGGACGGCGTGCCGGGAGGGCTCCGGCAGCGGGGCCGTCGACCACAGAGCGAACTCCGCGTCGCGCGGGCCGTGGACGAGATCCGGGCCGCCGTCGTCGAAGACGCGCACCGGATGCGTGGCGTCCCAGGCCGGCCAGCCGGGGTCCCCGGTCGTCGCGAACCGCACCCACGCGGTGTGCATCGCCTCGCACAGCTGCGGCGGGGTGTCCTCGCCGGCCAGCCTCTTCGACTCGGGCGCGTCCCCGGTGCCGAAGACGAACCCCAGCTCCAGCGCGTGGCAGGCGCCGAGGCCCGGGAGCCGGGACGGCCAGGCGAACTCGTACACGTAGGAGGCGCCGGGGTGCGCGTCGGCCAGCCGGTGCAGCGGCAGCCTCAGCAGGTGGTCGGTGACCATCTGGCCGACGGTCTCGGCGGCCCCGGCGTCGGGGTGCAGGGCGCGGTAGCCGCGCGGGACCTCGTGCCCGGCGCGGCAGCGGGCCATGGCCCCGGCGAGGGCGACGGCGCCCAGCCGGTCGATGGGCTCCACCAGGCCGCCGGGCGCCAGCCACAGCCGGTACTCGTCCCGGGTCCAGCCCACGAGCAGGTCGACGCCCCCGGCGGCGCCGTCCTCGGTCAGCGCCTTCAGCGGATCCCGGGGCACCAGCTCGCCGTCCACGACGATGCCGAACGCGGGGCCGCCCAGCAAGGGGCTGCTGAGCCGGCCGACCTCGGCCTGGGTGCGCAGCAGCAGTGCGCGGTCGACGGCGGCGAACGCCTCGGCGGTGGCGGGGATCCTGAGCCGGGCGGCCATCCGGCGCACCATCCGCCGTACCTTGTCCCGGTCGACGGCCTCGGGCGCCCCGCTCTGCAGCACCGCCCGCCGGATCAGGCCCCGCGTCCGGGGCGCGGCGAGCAGGGCGCCGACGCTGATGGCACCGGCCGACTGGCCGCACAGGGTGATCCGGTCCGGGTCGCCGCCGAACGCGCCGATCGCCGTGTGCACCCAGCTCAGCGCGGCGAGCTGGTCGCGCAGGCCGGGGTTCGGGGGCGCGTCGGGGAACAGCCCGTAGCCCTCCACGCCCAGCCGGTAGTTGACCGAGACGAAGACGACCCCGTCGCGGGCGAAGTGGCCGCCGTCGTACACCGGCACGGCCGACGATCCCCTGGTCAGCGCGCCGCCGTGCAGCCAGACCAGCACCGGGAGCCGGGCGCCCGGCCCCGGCTCGGGGGTCCAGACGTTGAGGTTGAGGCAGTCCTCGCCGGGGATCTCCGGGTCGGACAGGTACCGGGCGAACGCCTCGGAGTACGGCGGTTTCGGCGCGGTCGGCCCGAAGGCACCGGCGTCCCGCACCCCGTCCCAGGGCTCGGGCGGCTCGGGCGGCCGGAACCGCCGGGGCCCGAACGGCGCCGCGGCGTACGGGATGCCCCGGAAGACCGCGATCCCCCGCTCGTACCGGCCGCGTACCGCCCCGTGGGGCGTGGTGACCACAGGGCCCGTCCGGTCCGCCGTCATCGTCCACCAGCCCTTCACCGCGCTCCCGCACCCGCACAGCGGCCCTGTGCGCCGTGATGTCAGAGCATCACAGGGCGCCCGGGTATTCCGGGTGCAGAGGCCACCCACTGGGCCGTTCGGTGGACACCCGGCCGACCGCGTGACATCGGCGGTCCGTTCGGGGCGGGTACGGTGACGCGGCGGCGGTGAAGATCGTTTGCGGACCATGAAGCACACCACGCGTATCGCCGCGGTCCTCGCCGTGGCCGCCGTCGCCCTGGTCGCCGCCTACGGCACGGCACACGCCGTCTCCCGCACCCTCGCCCCCGCACAGCAGCGCCCCGCCGTCGCCGGCCCGGCGGACCCGGCGGGCCCGGCCGATGAGCACGATCCCAAGGAGGACGTCGAGACCGACGAGAACGGCCTGCCGGATCTCCAGGAGGACTGAGCCCCGGGGCGGACCGCCGGCACGGCGGCGGCCGGGCCTCCCCCGCACGGAGTGCCCGGCCGCCCTCCTGCTCACCGCCCCTCGGAACAGCCGCCCCTGGGAAAGCCGCCCGTGGGAACAGCCACCCCGGGAAAGCCGCGGCTGGGGACAGCGGCTCCCCGGAACAGCCGTTCCTCGGGCCGGCCGCCCCTCAGTCCTCCTCGGACCGGACGGGAGCCTGCGAGACCTCCGCCCCGTCGGGGGCCTGAGCCGGCGCCGACCGGACGGGGGGCTGCGGCGGCTCCGACCGGACCGGGGTCCGGGCCCGCTCCGGCCGGGCGGGAGCCTCGGCGGGCGCCGACCGGCCGGACGCCTCGGCGAGGGCCTCGACCACGTCCACGGCGCTGCCGTCGTGGTCGCTGCCCGCGGTACCGCTGCCGTTCTCCACGTTGCCCGCGCGATCGACTTCGAGCCAGGAATCGGCATGGGAGTTGTCGATCACCGTGATCAGGCTCCCGGCCGCGGCGGCGGGTACCGCACCGGCCCCGAGGAGCGCGGCGGCGACCGCCGCGGCCAGGCCGAGCCGGGGTACGGCACCGGTCACACGCCCACGCCCTCGGAGGTGCGCCGGTCGCGGGCGATGTTGCGCTCCAGCAGGGTGGTGGAGGCCTTCACGCCGACCCCGCTGGCGGGATCCACCTCCGGCAGCCGCCCGTCGGCCGACTTCAGTTCGGAGAGCGCGGAGTCCATCGCCTCGTGCGCGGCGAACAGACACGGGGTGCTGTAGATGGCGACGTCCACGCCGAGGTCGGAGAGTTCGCCGAGGGACAGGCGGGGCGACTTGCCGCCGGCGATCTGGTTGAACAGCAGCGGCTTGTTCCCGACGACCTTCCGGATCCGGTCGATCCATTCGACGCTGCGCACACCGTCGACCAGCACCACGTCGGCGTCGGTCGCGGCCAGCCGCTCGGCCCGGTGCAGGATGTCGTGCTCGTCGGTGGCGTCCGTACGGGCGACGACGACCATGTCGTGGCGGGTGGCCAGGACCTTCTCCAGCTTCTCCAGGTACTCGTCGAGGGGCAGCACCTGCTTGCCGTCGGCGTGACCGCAGCGGCGGGGCCGCTTCTGGTCCTCCAGGATCACACCGGAGGCGCCGATGCGCTCCAGCCCCTCGACGACATGGCAGGCGACCTCGGGGTCGACGTAGCCGTCGTCGATGTCGACCAGCAGATGGTGCTGCGGGAACGCGCCCCGCAGCCGCTGGACGAAGGCCACCATGTCGGGCCAGGCGATGAACCCGATGTCCGGCAAACCGTAGTACGAGGCCGCGAAACCGAAGCCCGATACGAACATCCCGTCGTAGTGCTTGGCCGCGATCGACGCCGAGTACATGTCGTACACGCCGATCAGCGGTGTGGTCCCGGGCCCGGCGATGCGCTCGCGCAGCTTCTTCCCGTAAGTCAAGGTCCGGCTCCTCCGGTGGGTGGGTGACACGGGACCGGATGGGCCACGCGTCTCGACGCCCTTTGCCAAGACAAGAGCATCTCTAGATAGTCACGTGACCTTCCGTCTACGCCAGCTTTACTCACCCCAATGGCGGAGGCGGTTCACCGCAGAAACGTCACTCGGCGAGCCGAACGGCCAGGTGAGGCCGCCGTTCAGGTGAGCGGCGGGCGCCCCGTCCGCTCACCGCCTCGGCCGCCGTCGCGGGCCCGGCTCACCCGCCCTCGCCCACGCTGTTGTCGGGCGCCCCGTCGCCGTACGCCGGGAGGTCGCCGCGCTCCACCGGGGCCGTTGCCGTGCGGGCCGGCGGGAGGATGGCGGCGAGTTCCTCCGGGGCGGGGCGGTGGACGGCGTCCGCGGCCCGGCGGAGCACGCCGGGTGCGACCTTCTCCCCGCTGATCCGCACCACCCGGCCCTTCGCCGGAGCCCGGCAGACATACCCCTCGGGGCAGTCGGCGGCGCTGCCCCGCTCGGCGTAGAGGTGCAGCACGGCACCGTCCTTCGCCCAGTACGCGACGGAGAACCCGTCGTCCCCGTTCACCCCGACGGACTGCTCGGCGAGCGTGAACCCGGGCGCCTCGGTGAGATAGACCAGTTCCGGTGCGATGCCCGACGCGCGCAGCCGGGCGTCCGCTTCGGACCGCGAGACGGCCGCGGGTGCCGGGTCCCGGCCGTCGCCGGACCCCGCCTTCCCGGTGCCGCACGCCGTGAGCAGGGCGGGCAGGAGGGCGAGCAGCGGCAGCGCGGCGCGTGCGGTACGGATCATGCGCCCATGGTGCCGCACAGCCGTTTCACAGGGCCGCCCCGATCCCGTAACCTCTCGCGCGATGAACGCCATTCCGCCCCTGCTGGACCATCTCGTCCTCGCCACGCCGGACTTGGGCGCGACGGTCGCCGAATTCGCGCGGCGCACCGGGATCGTGCCGGCGCCCGGCGGGGTGCACCTCGCACTGGGCACACGGAACCAGCTGGTGGGGCTGGGCGGCCGGAGCTATCTGGAGATCATCGGGCCCGACCCGGAGCAGCCCGCGCCGACGGGGCCGCGGCCGTTCGGCGTCGACCGGCTGGCCGCGCCCGCCGTACTGACCTGGGCGATCAGCCCGCCCGATCTGGACGCGGCGGTCGCCGGTGCGCGGGCGGTCGGCCACGACCCGGGTCCGGTACGGCCGATGAGCCGCCGCACCCCGGACGGCGCCGTACTGCGGTGGCGGCTGACCGACACCGGCCCCGGGGAGGGCGCGGGCCTGGTGCCGTTCCTCATCGACTGGGGCGACTCGCCGCACCCGGCCGCCTCCGGGCTGCCGGTCACGCCGCTGCTGGCGGTGTCGGCCTCGGCGCCCGACCCGGAACGGGTGCGCGGTCCGCTGGCGGCCCTCGGCACCTCGCTGGCGCTCGCCACGGGACCGGTCGCGCTCTCCTTCACCCTGGACACCCCGAACGGGCCGGTCTCCTTCGGCTGAGGCCGCGCGGCCGGGGCACGGGAGGCGGGAACTTCCCTGCTCCTTCGCGCGTTGCGGAAGGCGACCTGACCGTTCGTCGTGTGAACGGCGGCGCCGCCGCCGTCGGGGGAAGTGAGCAACCATGGCCATGGTGGGCCTGTTCTGGATCGCCGAGGGCGATGTGTACGTGGGCGCGAAGCCTGCGGGCCTGGCCCCCGGGGTGCGGCTGGCACCGGAGGGCGTGGTGGCGCTCGGCGAGCGGCAGTCCGGTCTCTTCCTGTGGGAGGACGTGCGGGCCCTGACGGTGGCGGACGTCCCGGTGAAGACGCTGAGGCGGCAGGTCGGCGCGGTCGCCGGCCTGGCTCTGGGGACGGTGCGGGAGCTGGCCCTGCCCCTGGGCGGCGTGGCGGACGAGGCTCCGCCGCAGCTGACCGTGCGCGTGGGATCGGCCGGCGGCGAACACGAGTTGGCGGCCTACGTCGCCGCCGCCGTCGGCTACCCCCAGACCGAGGTCGACCTCTCCCGCGCCCTGCTGGCCCGCCTCACGGAGGGCGCCGCGACGATGGCGACGACGCTCGCGGCGATGGCGAAGTGGGGCCGCGCCTGGGAGGGCGGCTCGCCCCGGGCTGCCGAGCGGGAGGAACTCCTGCGGGAGTGGGCGGGCTAGGACGGGCCGCCCGGCGGGACGGCAGGGACACCGCCCGGGACCGGAACCGGTCCCGCCCGCCGGCCTGCCGCGCCCTTCCCCACGGCTCGGCGCACCCGTCACCCGCCCCACTATTTGAACACGTTCAATTACCCCTCTAGGATCGGGCCCTCGCCGGCGTGCGGAGGAGGGGGCATGCGCAACGAGGAGAGGGCCGTGCCGAGGCGGCTGCGGCACGGGCTCGCGCAGTTCGTGCGGTTCGGGGCGGTCCAGGCCCGCGCCTGCGCCTTCGCCGTGGCGCTGCTGACCGGGATCGGGGCGTCCCGGCTGCTGCCCCCGCTGCCCGTGGCCCGCTACGACCTGGTCCTGGTGTACGGCGTCCTGCTCACCCTGGTCGCCCGCCGGGTGGGCTGGGAGACCCGGCGGGACACCGCCGTGATCGCCGTGTGCCATCTGCTGGGGCTGCTGTTCGAGCTGGTCAAGGTGCGCCTGGGATCGTGGAGCTACCCGGAGGACGCGCTCACCAAGGTCGCCGGTGTGCCGCTGTACGGGGGCTTCATGTACGCGGCGGTCGCCAGTTACGTGTGCCGGGCCCGGCGGCTGATGCGGCTGCGTTTCACCCGCTACCGCGCCGCCGCCACGACCCTGGTGGCCGCCGCCGTCTACCTCAACTTCTTCACCCACCACTGGATACCGGACCTGCGCTGGCCGCTCGCCCTCGCCATGACCGCCGCGACCGCCGGGACCTGGGTGGGCTTCAGCGTGGGCGCCCACCGCTACCGGATGCCGCTGGCCGTCTCGTTCGTACTGATCGGCTTCTTCCTGTGGGTCGCCGAGAACGCCGCGACCTACGCGGGCGCCTGGAGCTATCCGCAGCAGCTCGGCGGCTGGCAGCCGGTGCCGCCGGCCAAGTTCGGCGCCTGGTCCCTGCTGATCAGCGTGACGTTCGTCCTCGTCGAGCGGCTCGCCGCGAGCGGACCCGAACACCCCGCGGTGCGCCCGGCACCGGACCGGCGTCCGCCGCCGGTGTCCGATTCCTTCAAGACCGGCTGACCGGCCGCCGCCTACGGTGGCCGCATGACCGTACGATTCGCCGTGATCGGCCTGGTCGCCTCCGACCTGGCCGCCTCGCTCGCCTTCTACCGCCGCCTCGGGCTGGTCTTCCCGCCGGGAGCCGAGGACCAGCCGCATGTCGAGGCCGAACTGCCCGGCGGGCTCGTGCTCGCCCTGGACACCGAGGAGACCCTGCGCTCCTTCCACCCCGGATGGCGGCCGCCCGCCGGCGCGGGGCGGGTCTCGCTCGCCTTCCGCTGCGACTCCCCCGCCGAGGTCGACGCCCGGTACGAGGAGCTGGTGGGCGCCGGCCACCACGGCGAGCTGAAGCCGTGGGACGCCTTCTGGGGGCAGCGGTACGCCGTCGTGCACGACCCCGACGGCAACGGCGTCGACCTGTTCGCCCCGCTAGCGGGCGAGTAGCCCGCCGAGCGTCTCCCCCGTCAGCTCCCGTACGTCACGGGCCAGGTGCGGCTGGTCCGCGTATCCGGCGCGGGCCGCCGTCTCGGCGTACGGGACGCCGGAGCGGGCCAGGGCCAGGGCGCGCTGCAGGCGC
Source organism: Streptomyces sp. NPDC015171 (assembly GCF_043079545.1). Lineage (NCBI taxonomy): Bacteria > Bacillati > Actinomycetota > Actinomycetes > Kitasatosporales > Streptomycetaceae > Streptomyces > Streptomyces sp. NPDC015171. The sequence continues at coordinate 411,846 of NZ_JBIBUO010000002.1, read as the reverse complement.
AGGACGCGGGCCAGGGTCTTCGGGCCGTAGCCGAACGCGGTCAGGCAGCGGCGGTGCAACCTGCGCTCTCCGATGCCGAGTCCGGCGGCCGTCGCGGCCACCGTACGGCCCGCCTCCAGGCACTCCACCACGTAGCGCAGCGCCGGGTCAGGGGCCCCTGTCCGCGCCGCCCGGTCCAGGGCGAGGTCCTCCAGGGCGGTCACCGGGTCGGGGGCCGCCGCGATCCGCTCGGACAGCCGCCGAACCCGTGCGGCGGGCCACAGATCCGCCAGCTCCACGCGCAGGTCACGCAGTTCGTGTGCCGGTACGCCGAGCAGGGCGGGTGCGGTGCCGGGGAAGAAGCGGACGCCCGCCCAGGAACGGGCCGGGCCCTGCGGGGCGTAGGGGCGGGTGTCGGGTCCCGCGACCAGCAGCCGGCCCTCGCTCCACAGCAGGTCCATGCAGCCGTCGGGCAGCACCGGGCGGACGTCCGCCGGGTCCTGCGGCCCGCGGTGCCACACCACCGCGCCGGCCAGCCGGGACGGGCGCTCCTCGTACACGTACGCCAGGCTACGCCGCGCGCGTGCGGTGCTCCCGGGGACCGACCCCGTACACCCGCCCGAAGGCGCTGGAGAGGGCGAAGGCGTTGCCGCAGCCGGCCCCGCGGGCGAGGGCGGCGAGGGTGTCCTCGGTGTCACGCGGCCGGTCGGCGCCGGGGCCAGGCAGGCGCCGATCAGCGTCACCGTCGGGGCGTCCGGGCGGTCGCCCCGGCACCTGCGGGGCGCTGCCCGGGGCGTCACCGCAGGTGTACGGGGCGGAGCCGCGCGCGATCGCCGGCTCGCCGCCCTCGGGATGATCAGGCATCGCCGTCAGCGGGGCCCGGTCCGCCCCGCGCACCGCCCACGGCGGCTCGCGGCACGCGCGGAGCAAGGTCTGCCGGCCCCCGCTCGACGGCCGCGGCGGCGCCCGGAAGCCGTGAGCGGGCGCGGCGGGCCGTGACCCGGCCGGCGGGCTCGGCCGGCGGTCAGTGCCCGTGAGGGGGCGGTGTCCCGTCGTTCGTGCCGTTCGTGCCGTTCACCTCGTGCGCCCGGTGCGTGTGGTGGTGGGGGTTCTTCGCATGAGTGCGCAGGCGGGCCGTCACGTCCTCCGGGGGCAGGAAACGGGACCAGCGCTCGGGGAACTCGGACGGCATGTCGGGGTCGTCGGGGTCGGGGTCGTACTCGCGGGCCGCCGCCGCGCGGGCGACGTACTCGACGACCTGCGCCTCGCGCAGCCGCTCGTTGGCCTCGCGCGCGGCGGCCGTGGCCGCGGCCGGCCAGACCCGGTCGATCGCCGCGTTGACGGCCGCGCCGACGAGCACGGCGAAGGCGGACACACCGATCCACAGCAGCACGGCGACGGCGGCGGCCAGCGAGCCGTAGATGGTCGCGCCCTCGATGGTGTGCGTGAGGTAGATGCGCAGCAGGAAACTGCCCAGGACCCACATCGCGAGGGCGACCAGGGCGCCCGGCACGTCCTCGATCCACGGGGAGCGGACCGGCACCGAGACGTGGTACAGCGTCGTCAGGAAGACGATGGACAGGACGATGACGACCGGCCAGTACAGCACCTGGACGACCGTCTCCGACCAGGGCAGGAACCGCACCACCGCGTCCGGTCCCGCCACCATCAGCGGCAGCGCGACCGAGCCGATCAGCAGGGCCACGATGAACAGCAGGAAGGCCATGATCCGGGTCTTGACGATGCCGCGGACGCCGTCGAGGCCGTACATGACGGTGATGGTGTCGATGAAGACGTTCACCGCGCGCGAGCCCGACCACAGGGCGAACAGGAAGCCGATGGAGATGACGTCGGGCCGGCCGCCCTGCATCACGTCGTGCAGGATCGGCTCGGCGATCTCCTTCACGCCCTTGTCCGACAGGACCGTGCGCGAGGCCTCCAGGAGGTTGGTCTCCAGGCTCTGGATGGTGTCGGCGCCGGTCCAGTCGTCGACGTAGCCGAGGAGCCCGATGAGGCTGAGCAGCAGCGGCGGCACCGACAGCAGCGTGAAGAACGCCGCCTCGGCCGCCAGGCCCAGGATGCGGTACTCCATGCAGGAGTTGACGGTGTCCTTCAGCAGCAGCCAGACGGTCCTGCGCTTGGAGACGTTCCGGTAGAGGGCCCTGGCCCGGTGGAGCCGACCGGCCGGCCGCTCGGGGGTATCACTTGCTGGCTGCACGACCCAAAGGTATCCGCCACACGGGACCGTCCTCACCTTCCGGGGCCCGCGGCCGGATCGGCCATGGCCGGAAAGCGGGTCCGGACCGGCCTCGGAGCGGCCCGGCACCGCCGGGAACCGGGGCGGGCGGCGGTGCGGAACCGGTCCGGGCACTCCGTGGCGTCCTGTGCCACTCTGGAGGTCAGCACCGTCCTGTCCCGGGTAGGTTCGCCATCATGGCAGGCACCTCCACCCACACCGTGACGAACCAGCCGCCCCCGCTGGCCGGCTACGACGTCTTCACCGCCGACCGCGCCCTCACCGAGGCCGTCGAGCGGTACGCCGCGCCGGACGTCCTGGCGGAGGTGCGCACCGAGCTGTCCGCGCTCGGCAGGTCCGCCGGCTCGGCGCAGCTGCAGCAGTGGGCGACCCAGGCGAACGAGCACCCGCCCCGGCTGCGCACCCACGACCGCTACGGCCACCGGATCGACGAGGTCGAGTTCCATCCGGCCTGGCACCGGCTGCTCGGCAAGGGCGTCTCCGCCGGGCTGACCGACGCCTGGACCCGGCCGGCCGGGCATGTGCGCCGGGCGGCCGGATTCCTGGTCTGGACCCAGGTCGAGGCGGGCACCTGCTGTCCGCTGTCGATGACGCACGCGGCCGTGCCCGCGCTGCGCACCGACCCCGAGCTGGCCGCCGAGTGGGAGCCCCGGCTGGCGTCCACGCTCTACGACCAGGAGCTGCGGCCCGCCGGGCAGAAGCCCGGCGCGCTCTTCGGGATGGGCATGACCGAGAAGCAGGGCGGCAGCGACGTCCGGGCCAACACCACGCGCGCGGTGCCGCTCGCCGAGCCCGGCACGTACCTGCTGACCGGGCACAAGTGGTTCTGCTCGGCGCCCATGTCGGACGCGTTCCTGGTGCTCGCGCAGGCGCCGGGCGGGCTCACCTGCTTCCTGGTGCCGCGGGTCCTGCCCGACGGCGAACGCAATGTCTTCCTCCTCCAGCGGCTGAAGGACAAGCTGGGCAACCGTGCCAACGCCTCCGCCGAGGTCGAGTTCGCCGGCACCTGGGCACGCCGGGTCGGCGAGGAGGGCGGCGGGCTGCGCACGATCCTCGGGATGGTCGCCGCGACCCGCCTCGACTGCGCGCTCGGCTCGGCGGGCCTGATGCGGCAGGCGGTGGCCCAGGCGGTGCACCACTGCACCTACCGGGAGGCGTTCGGCGGGAAGCTCGCCGACAAGCCCCTGATGCGCAACGTCCTGGCCGATCTCGCGCTGGAGTCGGAGGCGGCCACCGCGCTCGCGCTGCGGCTCGCGGCGGCCTGCGACGACACGAGCGAGCAGGAGCTCGCCTTCCTGCGGCTCGCGGTGCCGGCCGCCAAGTACTGGATCACCAAGCGCTGTGCGCCCGTGGCCGTGGAGGCCGCCGAGTGCCTGGGCGGCAACGGGTACGTCGAGGAGTCCGGCCTGCCCCGGCTGGTGCGGGAGTCGCCGCTGAACTCGGTCTGGGAGGGCGCCGGGAACGTCCAGGCGCTGGATGTGCTCCGGGCGCTGCGGCGGGCGCCGGGGGCGCTGGACGCGTGTCTGACCGAGATCGGCCGGGCCCACGGCGCCGACCACCGCCTCGACCGCGCGGTGAAGGACCTCTTCGGCGACCTCGCCGACCTGGACGCCGTCGAGGGCCGGGCCCGGCGCCTGGCCGAGCGGCTCGCACTGGTTCTCCAAGGCTCGCTGCTGGTCCGCCACGCCCCGCCGGAGGTCGCGGACGCCTTCTGCGCCTCCCGCCTGGGCGGCGACCACGGCGCGTCCTTCGGCACGCTGCCCCCGAGCCTGGACCTGGCGGCGATCGTGGAACGGGCCCGCCCGGTGTCCTGATCCGCCGCCGGGTCTTACGGAGGGGGTGGTGCTGCGCCGACACGGCACCACCCCCGCCTCTCGGGCCCATGGGACGCCGAAGGCGCCGCCCGCGGGCGGCCGGGGTCAAGTCTCAGCCACCTTTCGGCGGTTCACCAGGGTTGCAGGGGGTTGCAACTTATGGGGGCACATGCGCGGAGTCTGTGCCTCCGCCATTCCCGGAGCGGCAGTATGGAAGCCACAGCCGGACCGGAAACCGCCGCCCGGACGGCTTGACAAGTGTGTTCGAAGCCCTTTCCGGGAGGACCGCAGTGGGGAACCCGCCGGTGAACGTGGCGCGTCTGGCCGCCGTGGACGCGGCGCAGGCGGCACGGCTGCTGAACGAGGTGCGCGAGGCGACGCTCGCCGGACAACGTGCGCGGATCGCGCCCCGGCCGGTGATCGAGCAGTCCTGGGGGCGGATGCTGCGCGGCGGCGTCGACCCCGAACACGACGTCAGATCGCGCCTGCTGCCCTCCGACGAGGTACGGCGCAGACGGGAGGAGTCACCGCTGCGGCACATCCTGCCGGTGCTCCGGGAGGGGCTGCTTTCGGTCGCCGACGTCGCCCAGCACATCATGGTCGTCGCCGACCCCGAGGGACGTGTGCTGTGGCGGGAGGGCTCGGCGCAGGTGCTGCGCAAGGCCGACGGGCTCGGGTTCGAACTCGGCGCCGACTGGCGCGAAGACGTCGTGGGCACCAACGGCGTGGGCACCCCGGTGGTCGTACGGCGGCCCGTCCAGGTGTTCGCCGCCGAGCACTTCGTACGGTCGCAGACCTCCTGGACCTGCACGGGCGCCCCGATCACCGATCCGCGGGACGGCCGGCTGCTCGGTGTGGTGGATGTCAGCGGCCCGCTGGAGACGATGCATCCGGCCACGCTCGCCTGGGTGGACTCGGTGGCCAAGCTGGGCGAGGCCCGGCTGCGGGAACTGCATCTGTGCTCGCTCGAGCGGCTGCGGGCGGTGGCGGCGCCGGTGCTGGCCCGGCTGACCGGGCGGGCGCTGGTGGTGGACCGCCACGGCTGGGCGGCGGCCGTGACCGGGATGCCCTATGTGCGGCGCGTGTCGCTGCCCAAGTCGCTGACGCCGGGCCGCCGGTGGCTGCCCTCGCTCGGTTCCTGCGGGGTGGAGCCGCTGGCCGACGGCTGGCTGCTGCGGGCGGAGGAGGAACCGCTCGCCACGGCAGCGCGCCGGATCCTGCTGGACCTCTCCCGGCCGTCCCGCTGCACGGTGACGGTCACGGCCTCGGCGGGCTCGTGGTCGCGGGAACTCAGTCCGCGGCACGCCGAATTACTGTTCCTGCTCGCCGAACACCGCGCCGGGCGCGGGGCGGCGGCACTGGCCGAGGACCTGTTCGGCGATCCGTCCAGAACGGTTACCGTACGGGCGGAGATGTCCAGAATCAGGCGGTACCTCGGGGAACTTCTGCAACATCGGCCGTATCGTTTCTGCGACAACACGGAAGTGGAAGTTGTCCTTCCGGACGATCCCCGCGCCCTGCTCCCCCAGTCGACGGCACCGGCCGTCGCGCGGAAGCGGAACGCCCCGTAGGACGATCGGACCGGACCGCTCCGACCTGGGCATCCACCTCCGCGGCACCGGCACCGTCCGGACACCTTCCGCCCATCTGCGGGGTCTTGGCCCGGGCGGCCCCCTTCCTGCCGTAGCATCCCGTACGGGCCTCCCCACCTGCTCCGCGCGTCAACGTACGGCACGTCAGGCGCAGTTGGCCCGCCCTCTGGAGGAGAGATGAAGCATCGCGGCAGACACCGCCGGCGCAGACGGGGCGCGGCCCTGCGCGCCGTCCTGACCGGTGCCGCCCTGGCGCTCACCGCCACCGCCACGCTGATCAGCACGTCCCAGGCGGAGGTCACCGAGGATCCGGGCACGCTCAAGCCGCTCACCTCCGCGGCGGACACCGGCCGGCTCCGGCTCCAGGAGCGGCTGGTCCCCGCCCGCACCCTGGACCGGCTCGCCGCCTCGATGGGCCGGCCGGTCGGCGTGGACGCCGTACTGCGCGACGCGGACCGCGAGCTGCGCGAGGCCGCCGACTGCTCCGCCGGCGACCGCGCCTCCCTGCCCGTCGAGCCGGACCCGGCCCGCGCCTACTGCTGGGACCCGGCCGACACCGCCACCACCGACTGGCGGCCGGCCTCGGTGACCACCTCCGGGGACGCCGACGACGACGGCGTCTGGGGCAGCCACCGGGTCGTCCTGGCCGGGTGGACCCACAGCACCACCGCCGGCCGCCCGGGCGAGCGCGGCCTGGCCCGGATCGCCCTCGTCGACGCGGACGACCCCGCGCACCTCGCCTACCGCTGGGCGCTGCTGGTGGTGCCGGTCGACGGCGGCCGGGACTACCGGGGCCTGGCCTCGGGCATCACCGGCATGGTCTGGTACGAGAACAAACTGCTGGTCACCACCACGGCCGGCAGCGCCGACGCGCTCTACGTCTACGACCTCGACCGCATCCAGCGCACCACGGCCGACGCCCCCGCGATCGGCCGGGTGCCCGGCGGCTGGTCCGCCGGCGGCTACCGCTACGTCCTGCCCGCGGTCGGCTCGTACCGCTACACCTCCGGCCCCTGCGCCGCCGCCGGGCCGCCCTGCCCCGGCGCGCTCGCCCTGGACCGCGGCACGGCGCCCGACAGCCTGACCGCCGCGGAGTGGACCGCGCCGGGCGGCGACCGGCCCGCCCGGCTGTGGCGGTACGCGTTCAGTACCGATCCGGCGCGCGCCGGGCTGCTCGCCACGGATGCCGCAGGGCGGGCGGACCCGGTGGAGGCGTACCGGACCCGGGCGGCCGGGATCCGGGGCGTGCTGTCGTACCGGGCCCCGGGCGCGGACCGGTCGTCCTGGTATGTGGGACAGCTGCCCGGCACTCAGGACGGGCACGGCGGAATGTGGCGGCAGGACACCGCGGACGCCCGGGCCGCCCGCTGCGGCGCCGACGCCTCGGAGCGCTGCTGGGCGCAGGGGGCCGGTTCCCTCTCCTACTGGCAGGAGACGGGCGAGGTGTGGTCGCTCTCGGACCGCATGCTGTTCGCGCTGCCCCTGGCCGCCCTCGACGGCTCCGTGGACTGACCCCGGCGGGACGGCGGCCGCTCCCGGTCCCGGCCGGGGCGTCCCGGGCCGATCGACAGACCGGGCGGGGGGATGATTCCCTGGCCCGCATGAGCAGCGTCCCTGTCACCACCTGGTCCCTCGAACAGACGTCCCCGGCCGATCTCCTGCCCGCCGGCGCCCCCGACGGGGACGTCCGGATCGTCCGCGCCGAGGTGCCCTCCCCCGAGCTGAGCCGGTTCCTGTACGCCTCGGTCGGCGGCGACATCCGCTGGACCGACCGGCTGGGCTGGACGTACGCGCGGTGGCAGGAGCACCTGGAGCGGCCCGGCGTGGAGACCTGGGTGGCCTACGACCGGGGCACGCCGGCCGGCTACGCCGAGCTGGAGCCGCAGGACGACGGCGTGGTCGAGATCGTCTACTTCGGGCTGATCCCCGCCTTCCGCGGCCGGCGCATCGGCGGCCACCTGCTGGCGTACGGCGCCGCCCGCGCCTGGGACCTGGCCGAGCGGTGGCCGGGGCGGGCGCCGACCAAGCGGGTGTGGCTGCACACGTGCAGCAAGGACGGCGAGCACGCCATGGACAACTACCAGCGGCGCGGGTTCAAGCTGTTCGACACCAAGGTGGAGCTGGAGCCCGAGGCCGCGACGCCCGGGCCGTGGCCCGGGGCATACCCCGCCTGACCTGCTACGACAAGCCCCCTGACGACGCATGTGAGCGACGACACCCTTGTTCCACATTTCGAGACAAGGGTGTCCACTTATTGGACGAAGCTGGACTCTGTCCAGATTGGCGTGACACGCTTCCGTCATGTCTGGAACTGGAATTGCCTTGGTGAGTCGGCGGCACGTCGACCTCGGCCGCATGTCCAGCGCCATATGTCCGGCGAGCTGACGCCTCCAGCAACGCCGCCCCCTCCTCGCACCTGATCATCTGTGCGCGCCTGCCGCGCACGCTTGTCGTATGCGCTCGTATGCGCAGGTCAGAGCCGTTTTCCCGCCAGTCCCGAAGGACGTAGAACCATGGCCGCCACCCCCCAGAACCCCGACGCCTCCGCGCCGCGCCGCAAGGTGAGCCGTCACCGCGGCGAGGGCCAGTGGGCGGCCGGTCACTTCACACCGCTGAACGGCAACGAGCAGTTCAAGAAGGACGACGACGGTCTCAATGTGCGGACACGCATTGAGACGATCTATTCCAAGCGCGGCTTCGACTCGATCGACCCGAACGACCTGCGCGGCCGGATGCGCTGGTGGGGGCTGTACACCCAGCGCCGTCCCGGGATCGACGGCGGCAAGACCGCGATCCTGGAGCCGGAGGAGCTGGACGACGAGTACTTCATGCTCCGCGTCCGCGTCGACGGCGGGGCGCTGACCACCCGGCAGCTGCGGGTGATCGGCGAGGTCTCGCAGGAGTTCGCGCGCGGCACCGCTGACATCACCGACCGGCAGAACATCCAGTACCACTGGATCCGGATCGAGGACGTGCCCGAGGTCTGGAACCGGCTGGAGGCGGCCGGGCTGTCCACGACCGAGGCGTGCGGTGACACCCCGCGCGTGATCCTGGGCTCGCCGGTGGCGGGGATCGCCGAGGACGAGATCATCGACGGCACGCCGGCCGTCGAGGAGATCCACCGCCGGATCGTCGGCAACCCGGCGTTCTCCAACCTCCCCCGCAAGTTCAAGTCCGCGATCTCCGGTTCGCCGCTGCTGGACGTGGCGCACGAGATCAACGACATCGCGTTCGTCGGCGTCGAACACCCCGAGCACGGGCCGGGCTTCGACCTGTGGGTCGGCGGCGGTCTGTCCACCAACCCCAAGATCGGTGTGCGGCTGGGCGCCTGGGTCCCGCTGGACGAGGTCCCGGACGTCTACGAGGGCGTCATCTCGATCTTCCGTGACTACGGCTACCGCCGGCTGCGCACCCGTGCCCGGCTGAAGTTCCTGGTCGCCGACTGGGGTGCGGAGAAGTTCCGGCAGGTGCTGGAGGACGAGTACCTGGAGCGGAAGCTGGTCGACGGCCCCGCGCCCGCCCAGCCCGTGGAGCGGTGGCGCGACCACGTCGGGGTGCACCGCCAGCAGGACGGCCGCTTCTACGTCGGTTTCGCCCCGCGGGTCGGCCGGGTCGACGGCACCCTGCTCACCAAGATCGCCGAGCTGGCCGAGGGGCACGGCTCCGGCCGGGTGCGCACCACGGTCGAGCAGAAGATGATCGTGCTCGACGTCGAGGAGGCGCGGGTCGAATCGCTGGTGGCCGGTCTCGAGGCGCTGGACCTCACGGTCAGCCCGTCGCCGTTCCGGCGCGGCACCATGGCCTGCACCGGTATCGAGTACTGCAAGCTCGCCATCGTGGAGACCAAGGCGCGCGGCATCTCGCTGATCGAGGAACTGGAGCGCCGTCTGCCGGAGTTCGACGAGCCGCTCACCATCAACGTCAACGGCTGCCCGAACGCCTGCGCCCGGATCCAGGTGGCGGACATCGGTCTCAAGGGCCAGCTGGTCCTGGATGACGACGGCAACCAGGTCGAGGGCTTCCAGGTGCACCTCGGCGGCGCGCTCGGCCTCGAGCCGGGCTTCGGCCGCAAGGTGCGCGGTCTGAAGGTGACCTCGGACGGACTGCCGGACTACGTCGAGCGGGTGCTCAGGCGCTATCTGGCCGACCGCGAGAGCGGCGAGCGCTTCGCGGCCTGGGCCGCCCGGGCTTCCGAGGAGGCGCTGTCATGAGCGAGCGGGCCGCACCTTTCTACTGCCCCTACTGCGGCGACGAGGACCTGCGTCCGAGCGAGCAGGGCCACGGCGCCTGGGAATGCGCGGCGTGCAACCGCGCATTCCAGCTGAAGTTCCTCGGGCTGCTCGCCCGGGGACTCCAGCGAGCCGACAACGGAGGGGACGACCGGATATGACGACGGCTCAGGAAGAGCGGACGACCGAGGAGCTGAAGGCGCTCGCCGAGCAGGCGGGCCGCGATCTGGAGGACGCCTCCGCACTGGAGATCCTGCGGTGGGCGGTGGACACGTTCGGCACAAGGTTCTGCGTCACCTCCTCCATGGAGGACGCCGTGGTCGCGCATCTCGCCTCGCGGGTGCGCAAGGGTGTGGACGTCGTCTTCCTCGACACCGGCTACCACTTCCCGGAGACGATCGGTACCCGGGACGCGGTGGAGGCCGTGATGGACGTCAACGTCATCACCCTCACGCCGCGGCAGACGGTCGCCGAACAGGACGCGCGGTACGGGCCGAAGCTGCACGACCGCGACCCCGACCTGTGCTGCCGGCTGCGCAAGGTGCAGCCGCTGGAGGAGGGGCTGAAGGGGTACCAGGCGTGGGCGACGGGCCTGCGCCGCGACGAGTCCGCTTCCCGGGCGGACACCCCGGTGGTCGGCTGGGACGAGAAGCGCGGCAAGGTCAAGATCTCGCCGATCGCCCGCTGGACCCAGGACGACGTGGACGCGTACATCACCGAGCACGGCGTGCTCACCAACCCGCTGCTGATGGACGGCTACGCCTCCGTCGGCTGTGCCCCGTGCACCCGCAGGGTCCTGGAGGGCGAGGACGCGCGGGCCGGCCGCTGGGCGGGTCTGGCCAAGACCGAGTGCGGGCTGCACGGATGACGAACGACCGGATTCAGGAGAACAACGTGACGACCGGAGCCACCGTCTGGCTCACGGGTCTGCCGAGCGCCGGCAAGACCACCATCGCCTACGAGCTGGCGGCCCTGCTGCGGGCCGGGGGCCACCGCGTCGAAGTGCTCGACGGCGACGAGATCCGCGAGTTCATCTCGGCGGGCCTCGGCTTCTCCCGGGCGGACCGGCACACCAATGTGCAGCGCATCGGCTTCGTCGCCGAGCTGCTGGCCCGCAACGGCGTCAAGGCGCTGGTGCCGGTGATCGCGCCCTACGCGGACAGCCGGGACGCGGTGCGCGAGCGGCACACGCAGAGCGGGACGCCGTACCTGGAGGTCCATGTGGCGACTCCGGTCGAGGTGTGCAGCGTGCGTGATGTGAAGGGTCTGTACGCCAAGCAGGCCGCCGGCGAGCTGACCGGGCTCACCGGGGTCGACGACCCCTACGAGGAGCCGAAGGCGCCCGACCTGCGGATCGAGTCGCAGTATCAGACGGTCAAGGAGTCCGCGGAGTCGGTGTTCGCGCTGCTGAACGAGAGGGGACTGGCATGACCACGGTCGCCACGACGCAGGACGGTACGGACAGCCCGTACGCCCTGTCGCACCTGGACGCGCTGGAGTCCGAGGCGGTGCACATCTTCCGCGAGGTGGCGGGCGAGTTCGAGAACCCGGTGATCCTGTTCTCCGGCGGCAAGGACTCCATCGTCATGCTGCACCTCGCGCTGAAGGCGTTCGCCCCGGCCGCGATCCCCTTCTCCCTGCTCCATGTGGACACGGGACACAACTTCCCCGAGGTCCTCGAGTACCGGGACCGTGCGGTGGGCGCACACGGGCTGCGCCTCCATGTCGCCTCCGTCCAGGACTACATCGACCGCGGTGTGCTGAAGGAGCGTGCCGACGGCACCCGCAACCCGCTGCAGACCCTTCCGCTGACCGAGAAGATCCAGAGCGAGAAGTTCGACGCGGTCTTCGGCGGCGGGCGCCGGGACGAGGAGAAGGCCCGCGCCAAGGAGCGGGTGTTCTCGCTGCGCGACGAGTTCTCGCAGTGGGACCCGCGCCGTCAGCGCCCCGAGCTGTGGAACCTCTACAACGGCCGGCACGCCCCCGGCGAACACGTCCGCGTGTTCCCCCTGTCCAACTGGACCGAGCTGGACGTCTGGCAGTACATCGAGCGCGAGGGCATCGAGCTGCCCGGGATCTACTTCGCGCACGAGCGCGAGGTGTTCCAGCGGGCCGGCATGTGGCTGACCGCGGGCGAGTGGGGCGGTCCGAAGGAGACCGAGACCGTCGTCAGGCGCCTGGTCCGCTACCGCACGGTCGGCGACATGTCCTGCACCGGCGCCGTCGACTCCGACGCGACCACGCTGGACGCCGTCATCGCCGAGATCGCCGCGTCCCGGCTCACCGAGCGCGGCGCCACCCGCGCCGACGACAAGCTCTCCGAGGCCGCGATGGAAGACCGCAAGCGCGAGGGGTACTTCTAAGCATGAGCATCACGACGACCGAGGCGCTCTCGGCCACCACCCTGCTGCGGTTCGCCACCGCCGGCTCCGTCGACGACGGCAAGTCCACCCTGGTCGGACGGCTGCTGCACGACTCCAAGTCGGTCCTCACCGACCAGCTGGAGGCCGTGGAGCGCGCCTCCGCGAGCCGCGGCCAGGACGGCCCCGACCTCGCCCTCCTCACCGACGGCCTGCGCGCCGAGCGCGAGCAGGGCATCACCATCGATGTGGCGTACCGTTACTTCGCCACGCCCCGACGCCGGTTCATCCTCGCCGACACCCCCGGCCATGTGCAGTACACCCGCAACATGGTCACCGGTGCCTCCACCGCCGAACTGACGGTCATCCTGGTGGACGCCCGCAACGGCGTCGTCGAGCAGACCCGCCGGCACGCGGCCATCGCCGCCCTGCTCCGCGTCCCGCACGCCGTCCTCGCCGTCAACAAGATGGACCTCGTCGGGTACGAGGAGCGGGTCTTCGCGGCGATCGCCGAGGAGTTCACGGCGTACGCCACCGACCTGGGCGTCCCCGAGGTCACCGCGATCCCGATCTCGGCGCTGGCCGGCGACAACGTGGTGGAGCCGTCGGCGAACATGGACTGGTACGGCGGCCCGACCGTGCTGGAGCACCTGGAGACCGTTCCGGTCAGCCATGACCTGGCGCACTGCCACGCCCGGCTGCCCGTGCAGTACGTGATCCGGCCGCAGACCGCCGAGCACCCGGACTACCGGGGCTACGCCGGCCAGATCGCCGCCGGCAGCTTCCGGGTGGGCGAGCCGGTCACGGTCCTGCCGTCCGGCCGGACGACGACGATCTCCGCCATCGACCTGCTGGGCGAGCCGGTCGACACGGCCTGGACGACGCAGTCGGTGACGGTGCTGCTCGCGGACGACATCGACGTCTCGCGCGGCGACCTGATCGTCCCCGCCAAGGACGCCCCGCCCACCACGCAGGACGTGGAGGCGACCGTCTGCCATGTCGCCGACGCCCCGCTCACCGTGGGCCACCGGGTCCTGCTCAAGCACGGCACGCGCACGGTCAAGGCGCTGGTGAAGGACATCCCGTCCCGGCTCACGCTGGACGACCTGTCCCTGCACCCGCACCCCGGGCAGCTCGTCGCCAACGACATCGGCCGGGTGAAGATCCGTACCGCCGAGCCGCTGCCGGTCGACTCCTACGCCGACTCGCGCCGCACGGGCTCCTTCATCCTGATCGACCCCGCCGACGGCACCACGCTCACCGCCGGCATGGTCGGCGAGTCGTTCGCGTCCCCCGTGCCGGTCAAGGACGAGTCCGACGACGACGGCTGGGACTTCTGAGCATGAATCCGACCGATTTCTTCTCCACGTTCGCGAAGGAGGGCGGCCGCGTCGGCAGCGGCGCCCTGGGCAGCGGGCAGGGCGGGGTCGCACGATGTGTGCGCTGACGTACGCGCACCGCCTGCGCGCCCCGTCCCCCCACCCGACGTCCCGGACGCGACGAAGACCTCATGCCGACCTCCCGGCCACGACCTGAGAGACCGTGACCAGCCGGGCCAACGAGAGGAACACCTCCCGTGCCTGCCAACCGCTCGACCCTCGCCCGCCGCGGCATAGCCGCGCTCGCCGCGCTCCCGCTGCTCACCCTGGCCGCCTGCGGCTACGGGTCCGAGTCCAAGGACGACGACACCGCCAAGGTCGCCTCCGGGGCCAAGAAGACCGACGGGCTCGACACCGTCAAGATCGGCTACTTCCCGAACCTCACCCACGGCACCGCGCTGGTCGGCATGCAGAAGGGCTTCTTCCAGAAGGAGCTGGGCGCCACCGAGGTCAAGCCCGCCACCTTCAACGCCGGCCCGTCCGAGATCGAGGCGCTCAACTCGGGGTCCATCGACATCGGCTGGATCGGCCCGTCCCCGGCGATCAACGGCTACACCAAGTCGAACGGCAAGAGCCTGAAGATCATCGGTGGTTCGGCGTCCGGCGGGGTGAAGCTGGTCGTCGACCCCAAGAAGATCAAGTCCCTGAAGGACGTCAAGGGCAAGCGGATCGCCACGCCCCAGCTGGGCAACACCCAGGACGTGGCCTTCCTCAACTGGGCCGCCGAGCAGGGCTGGAAGGTCGACGCGCAGAGCGGCAAGGGCGATGTCACGGTCGTCCGCACCGACAACAAGATCACCCCGGACGCCTACAAGTCCGGCTCCATCGACGGTGCCTGGGTGCCGGAGCCGACCGCCTCGAAGCTGGTCTCCGAAGGCGCCAAGGTGCTGCTCGACGAGTCGGCGCTGTGGCCGGACAAGAAGTTCGTGATCACGAACATCATCGTGCGCCAGGCGTTCCTCAAGGAGCACCCGAAGGCCGTCGAGGCCGTCCTCAGGGCCGCCGTCGAGACCAACAAGTGGATCAACGCCAACCCCGACGAGGCGAAGGCCGCCGCGAACAAGCAGCTGGAGGCGGACTCCGGCAAGGCGCTCCCGGCTGACGTCCTCGACCCGGCGTGGAAGTCCATCCAGTTCACCGACGACCCGCTGGCCTCCACCCTGAACGCCGAGGCGGACCACGCGGTCAAGGCCGGTCTGCTGGACAAGCCGAACCTGGTGGGGATCTACGATCTGACGACCCTCAACAAGGTCCTCAAGGCCGAGGGCGCAAGCCCCGTCGACGCCGCCGGTCTCGGCACCAGCTGACACCGCCCGACGAGTCCCCAGGAGGTGACGACCATGGCCACGACCCTCGCCAAGGCCGACGAGACCGTCGAGTTCGCGGCACGCCTTGACCACGTCTCGAAGTCCTTCAGCGGGCCGGGCGGACACCAGCTCGTGCTGGACGACATCAGCATCGATGTCGCGCCCGGCGAGTTCGTCACCCTCCTGGGGGCCTCGGGCTGCGGCAAGTCCACGCTGCTGAACCTGGTGGCCGGCCTGGACCGGCCGTCCGCCGGGTCCATCAGCACGGACGGCCGGCCGGCCCTGATGTTCCAGGAACACGCCCTGTTCCCGTGGCTGACCGCCGGCAAGAACATCGAACTCGCCCTCAAGCTCAGGGGGGTCGCCAAGCCGCTGCGCCGCGACCGGGCCGAGGAACTGCTCGAACTGGTCCGGCTGAAGGGCGCGTACGGCAAGCGCGTCCACGAACTGTCCGGCGGGATGCGCCAGCGGGTCGCGCTGGCCCGCGCCCTGGCGCAGGAGAGCAACCTGCTGCTGATGGACGAGCCGTTCGCCGCGCTGGACGCCATCACCCGGGACGTGCTGCACGACGAGCTGACCCGGATCTGGCAGGAGACCGGCCTGTCCGTGCTGTTCGTGACGCACAACGTGCGCGAGGCGGTGCGGCTCGCCCAGCGGGTCGTGCTGCTGTCCTCCCGGCCGGGCCGGATCGCGCGCGAATGGCGGGTCGACATCCCGCAGCCGCGCCGCATCGAGGACGCGCCCGTCGCGGAACTGTCCGTCGAGATCACCGAAGTACTGCGTGGGGAGATCCGCCGCCATGGCCAGCACTGACACGACGCCGGTCCAGAACGCCGGGAGCGTCGAGGCCGGCCTGGACGCGCTGGAGACCACGGCCGCCGGCCGGCCGAGCCTGCGGCAGACCCTCGTCGGCAAGATCCTGCCGCCGGTCATCGCGATCGCGGTGGTCCTCGCCGCCTGGTCGCTGCTGTACCCGGTCGTCGACGATCCCACCAAGCTGCCCTCGCCGGCCGCCGTGGGCGACGCGTTCAAGGACGCCTGGCTCAAGGGCGACCTGGTCGGCTACATCTGGACGAGCGTCTCGCGCGGTCTGCTGGGCTTCGCCTTCGCGCTGCTCATCGGCACCCCGCTGGGCCTGATCGTGGCGCGGGTGAAGTTCGTGCGCGCGGCCATCGGCCCGATCCTGTCCGGTCTGCAGTCCCTGCCGTCGGTGGCGTGGGTACCGCCGGCCGTGATCTGGCTGGGCCTGAACAACTCGATGATGTACGCGGTGATCCTGCTGGGCGCGGTCCCCTCCATCGCCAACGGCCTGGTGTCCGGCGTCGACCAGGTGCCGCCGCTGTTCCTGCGGGCCGGCCGCACGATGGGCGCCACCGGCGTCCGGGGCATCTGGCACATCACCCTGCCGGCCGCGCTGCCCGGCTATGTGGCCGGTCTGAAGCAGGGCTGGGCCTTCTCCTGGCGCTCGCTGATGGCCGCCGAGATCATCGCGAGCTTCCCCGACCTGGGCGTGGGCCTCGGCCAGCTGCTGGAGAACGCGCGTACCGCCAGCGACATGGCCATGGTCTTCGAGGCGATCCTGCTCATCCTGTTCGTCGGCATCGCGATCGACCTGCTGATCTTCAGTCCGCTGGAGCGGTGGGTGCTGCGCAGCCGGGGCCTGCTGGTGAAGAGCTGACATGCGCCGCCCCGTCCTCCTCGTCATCGCCCACGGCAGCCGCGACCCGCGGCACGCGGCGACCGTGCACGCCCTCGTGGAGCGGGTGCGGTCGCTGCGGCCGGGACTGCGCGTGGAGACCGGGTTCCTGGACTTCAACGTGCCGTCCGTGCACGGGCTGCTGGAGTCGCTGGCGGCGGAGGGCGTGCGGGACGTCGTCGCCCTGCCGCTGCTGCTGACCCGTGCCTTCCACGCCAAGGCCGACATCCCGGCCGTGCTGCGGGACGCCCCGGCGCGGCTGCGGATCCGGCAGGCGGCGGTGCTCGGCCCGTCCCCGCTGCTGCTGTCCGCGCTGGAACGGCGGCTGTACGAGGCGGGGCTGTCCCCCGCCGACAAGTCCTCGACCGGGGTCGTGCTGGCCTCGGCGGGGTCCTCGGACCCGGAGGCGATCGCGGTGATCGCCGGTATCGCGCGGGAGTGGTGGCGCACCGGTTGGTGCGCGGTGCGGCCCGCGTTCGCCTCCGCTTCCCTTCCGCGCACCGAGGACGCGGTGCGCGAGCTGCGGGAACTCGGCTGCGCGCGCGTGGCCGTGGCGCCGTACGTCCTGGCCCCCGGCTTCCTGCCGGACCGCATAGCGCGCGGCGCGGAGGGCGCGGACGTCCTGGCCGATGTGCTGGGCGCGGCACCGGAGGTGGCGCGGCTGCTGCTGGCACGCTACGACCGGGCCCGGCAGCCCGCGCCGGCGGCGCTCGGCGCCTGACCGCCGGGCAGTCACGCGCCGGGCGTCCGCGGCCGGCCGCTCGGCTTCCCGGGCAGGTTCCGCGGGTCGGCGCCACCCGGGCGCTGCCGCTTCGCCCCGGCAGGCTCCGCCGTGCCCGGCTTCCCCGAAACCCCTTCCTGGTCACGTCCGGATCTGCTGGGATGGACCCCTGGGCACTATCGGGGGAGAGCGTTCACGTGGCCGGTCGGGAGTTCGGGCATCACCTGGGGCTGCCCCGGGCCCTTTCCGGCCTGCCGCTCAGCCCGCTCGTGCCCGGCTACGGCAGCCTCGCCGCCGCCCAGCACACGGCGGGCCTGGACCACCTCGGCGAGGTGCTGGGGGCGGGACCCGATGGGCTGGCGGTGCTGGACGGGCTGTACGTGCCCGCCGGTCAGCGCGGCCGGCGCCGGGTGGACGCTCCGCTGCTGGAGGCGCTGGCCGAGTCCTCACCGCCCGCCGCCGCCCAGCTCGCCGCACGCCTCGCCGCGCTGCACCGCGCCGATCCGCAGGCACCGCGCCGGATCGTCCTGTACCAGCTGATCAACCTGCTCCAGGAGCGGCCCGAGGCGCAACGCGCCTCCTTATGCGCCCGGTTGGGCGTGCGGCGCGACGAGACGGCGGGCCTGCTGGCGGCGGCCCGGCTGCGTCCGGCGCTGGACCGAAGACAGCGGGACGCGGCGGAATCCCTGGCCGACGCCCGGGCACGGGGGCGGGCGCACCGGCTGAGCGCCCTGCTCGACCGGCTTCCCGCTGGCGGCGACCCGGCGCTCGCGGCCCTGCGGGCCGAGACGGCCGAGCGGCTGCGCGTCACCGAGGACGCGCTGCGGGCCGGGCGGCGGGCCGAGGAGCGGGACGACCCGGAAGCGGCGAGCGCCGCGTACGTCGCGGCGCTGCGCACGGCGGACGACGACCGGCGCGCGCTCGCCGGACTGGTCCGCCTGCACGGCCGCCACCCCGCCCTCGGCACCGAACTGCACCGCGACCACGTCGAGTTGGACTGGCGCGATCCCCGGGACACGCCGGGTGAGTGGCGGCTGCTGCGGCTGTACCGGGACGGGCGGGGCAAGCCGGCGGTACATGACGTGGGCGGCGCCGCCGCGGTCGCCGCCGGGCCGCTACGGGACACGGGGGCCGCGCCGGGCACCACGGTCCGGTACGCCGCCCTGCCCCTGCGCGACGGGCGGGTGGCCGGGCCGCCGCTGGTCTCCCGGCGGCTCAGGGTCACCCCCGAGGTGGAGCGCCCGGTGCTGACGGACGGCCCCGGGCGGATCGACTGCGTCTGGCAGCGGCCGGCCGGCGCCGCCGACGTCACGGTCGAGCACACCGGACCCGACGGCCGGACCGCCCGGCTCACCGCCCGTGCCGAGGGTTTCACGGCCACCGGGCTGCCGCCCGGAAGCCACGCCTTCCATGTCGTGTGCCACTACCGGACGGCCGACGGCGGCACGGTCGCCTCCCTGGGGCTGCGGATCTCCGGCTGCGTGCACCCCTGGCCGGAGCCCGTGCGCACGCTGACCGCGCGGCCCGCCGGCGGGGCCGTGGAGTTCTCCTGGACCGGGGCGGGCGACGCCGACGTCCGGCTGGTGGTGTGGCCGGACGGGGCACCGGCGCCGGGCACCGAGCTGCGCACCGGCGAGCTGCCGCCCCCGCTCGACTGGCCCGGCCCCGCGAGCGCCCCGTACCCGCCGCCCGGCACCTACACCGAGGTCGCCGCCGTCGCCGTGCGCGGCGAACGGGCGCTCGCGGGGCCCACGGTGGGCGTGGAGGCCGTACGGCCCGTGCCCGGGCTGAGCGCGCACCGGCTCCCGGACGGGCAGGCCCGGATCGTCCTCGACTGGCCCGAGGGCGCCGCGCACCTGGTGGTCGGCTGGTCCGCAGCGGGCTCCGCCGGCGGTGCGGAACGCACGGTCACCGCGCACGCCTACCGGCGCGGCGGGCTCCGGCTGCCCGTCGGCCCCGGTGCCGTCCGGGTCCGGGCCACCTCGGTGCCCCGGGTCCCCGGCGCGGTGGTCGTGGTGCCCGAGGCGGCCGAGACGCTGGTGCCGCCGGACGCGGCCGTCTCCTACCAACTGGTGCGCGGTGCACGGCGGTTGTTCGGCCGGGGCCGGACGCTGCTGCGGGTCACCCTGAGCGCGCCCGGCGGACTCGCGGACGTCCCCGAGTTCGTGTGTGTCGCGCGCTCCGGCACCCTGCGGCCGCGCACCGCGGGCGACGGGACGACCGTCCTGCGGATCCCCGGCCCCGAACTGGCCCGGCACGGCAGCCTGGACCGGGAACTCCCGGCCGCTCCCTGCCCGGCCCCCTACACCCTGCGCGGCTTCCTGCTCGGGGAGCACGCCGCCTCGGTCCGACTCGAAGAACCCTCTCTCACCAGCCTGGTGGTGCGCTGAGCCATGACGACCGTGATCTGCCCCTACTGCTTCGCCCGCGCGTCGGCCGGCCGACTGCCGTACCGCTGTCTGATGACCCCCAGCGGGGTGCGCGGCACGGCGCCCTGCGGTCCTGTGCCCGACGGGACGTGGGCCGCGTTCGTGGGCCCCGGGGTGCCGCCCGCGGCCCGGATGCGCGGCCCGGTGTTCGCCCCGGCCCGCAGGCTCGGCGGACGCGGCGGACGCGGCGGTGCCGGCAGCAGCGTGCCCTGTCCCGCGTGCGGGGTGCCGACGCCGGTGCGGGTGTGCGGCTCCTGCCACAGCGACCTGCCCAGCGACTACTGCGACCAGGACAGCCGGATCATCGCGCTGGTCGGCGCCAAGGCATCCGGCAAGAGCACCTATGTGGCCGTGCTCCGCAACGAGCTGGACCACCGGGTGGGGCAGGCCTACCACGCCTCGCTCGCGGCGATGGGGCAGCACACGCAGGCGCGGGACCGGGAGATGGCCGAGGACCTGTACGAGCGGCTGCGGCTGCCCGCCGCCACCCGGCCGGCCGCGCTCGGCTTCAACGACCCGCTGCTGTACCGGCTCAGTCTGCCCCGGCGCGGCCTGCTGGGCGGCTCCGGGACCCGGCACACCACGCTGGTCTTCTTCGACGCGGCCGGCGAGGACCTCGCGGACGCCGAGGCCATGGACCGCTACACCCGCTACCTGAGCGCCGCCGACGGCATCATCCTGCTGGTCGACCCGCTGCAGCTGGGCTCGGTCCGCGACCGGCTGCCGGTGTACGACGGTCCGCCGCTGCCCGTGGTGGAGACCGCGCCCCGGCAGATCGCCGCCGACCTCGCGGCCCAGCTGCGCACCCACGGCAAGGGCACGGCGGGCGGCCGGGTGACCACCCCGATCGCGGTCGCCGTCACCAAGACCGACATGCTGCGGCCCCTGCTCGATCCGCACTCCCCGCTGCTGCGCAACGCCCCGCACGCGGGCGGCGCGCACGACGCCGAGGACCGGCTCGCCGTCCACGAGGAGCTGCGCGCCCTGCTGACCGAGTGGGACTCCGGCGCGCTGCTGCGCCAACTGGAGCACGACTTCACCGGGTTGTCGCTGTTCGGGCTGTCGGCGCTGGGGGCCCCGCCGCCCGCGAACGCCCCGGCGGACGTACCGAAGTCGGGGCCGCAGCCCGTACGGGTGGAGGACCCGCTGCTGTGGCTGCTGTCCCTGCGCGGGCTGCTGCCCGTGCGCGCCGCCGGAAAGGAGCGGTCCCGGTGAGCCTGGCCCAGCTGCACTACACCTCGGCACCGCCCGGCCCGGACGGGTCGGGTTTCCGCTTCACCGCGGTCACCCCGGGCGTACCGGCCGCGCTGCTGCGGGAGGCCGAGCAGTTCATCGGGTACGAGCCGCCGCGCGATCTGCCGGACCGGCCGGACGCCGAGCAGCTGAAGTCCTTCCCGAAGGCGTTCGCCTGCACCGAACTCGCCGACGGCGGGCGCCTGCTGGGCCGGTCCGTCTACACCGGGGCCGACTACAGCGGGCGCTGGGGCAACTTCCACGCCCACGCCGTGCACCTGCCGCCCGGGACCCGGCTGCCGGACGGGGCGCTGCCGATCACCGCGTGGGAGTCGCCGCGCTGGGCGGACACCACTCCCCCGGACGGCCGGCCGGCGCCGATCGACCGGTTCGAGCCGTCCGAACTGCTGCGCCCGGACGGGCTCCTGGCGTTCGCGCGGTCGCGTGCGGACCGGCTCCCGGCGTTCTTCGCCGATCTGCGCACGCTCGCCGAGGGCAGCGACGTCCGGCAGATCGTGCTCGTGGAGCGGGACAGCGCGGACGTGGCCCGGTGGATCGTGCTGGCCTGCACGGTACTGCCGCGCGAGCAGGCGCACCGGCTGACCTTCACGACGTACACCCGGCGACCGCAGCAGGCCCGCCAGCAGATCGTCGGGGCGCTGCCCTCGTCGGAGCCGGTCGGGCGCGACCGGCGCTTCCGGGTGCACGACTGCACCGGGCGGGCCGCCGGGGAGCCCGTGGCGGACGTCTGGGCCGAGGTGTGCGCGCGGATCTGGGCGGCCGGGCGGCCGGAGCTGTTCCGCGCCGCCTCCCGCGCCGAAGGCGACACCGCCGGCGAGGCCGGTCCGCTCGCCGTGACCGCGCTCGCCGGGGGCGTCGCCCTCGGCCCGGCGGCCCGCGCCGCGGCGGCCCGCTGGGCAGCGGAGCACGCCTCCCGGCTGTCCGAGCCGGTGCTGGCGGCGCTGCTCGGGGCGCTGGCGCGGGAGGCCGCGGACGCGGCCGGCGAGGGTGCCGGGGACGACGAGCCGGCCGCGCTCGCCGCCCTGCTGGCCCGGCTGGACGGGCAGGTGCCCACGGTCGTGTCGGCGCCGCTCGCCGCACGGGTGCTGGCCCTGGCGGTTCGCGGGCGGGGCCCGGTGCCCGCGCTGGGCGCCGGATCGCTGACCCCCGAGGTGCGGGCCGCGCTGGCCCGGGACCTCGCACCGGCCCTGCGGCACGGCATCGCCGACCCGGCCGGGCCCGCCACCGGCCGGCCCCTGGCCCTGCTGCACCTCGCCGACCTGCTCGACCTCGACTGCGCCGACCTGCTGCCCGAGTTCGCGAACCGGACCGCCCGGGAACTGGCGGGCGGACCCGTACGGGCCGCGGCCGACGGCACCGCGCCGGACACGGCCGCCGCCGGCACCCCGGCACCCGCCGCCCACGGCACACCCGGCCCGGCGGGCGGCGGCCGGCCGGGCACCGCCCTCCTCGACGCCGTACACGCGCACCCCGCCCTGCGCACCGCCCTGTTCACCGAGCTGGACGCCCTGGCGGCGGCCGATCCCGGCGCGGTCGCCGGGCGGCTCGCCGGGTCGGGCCTGCCGGTGGAGCTCGACCCCGGCCACCCGCATCTGCGGATGTGCGTCCTCGGCGCGGCGGCCGGCCGGTCCGCCGCCGACCGGCGCGGCCGGATGCGGGCCGTGCTGCACACCGCCGGGGTCTCGCCGCACGCCGATCCGGCCGTGCTGCGCACGGCGTTCCGGCTGGTGTGGCCCGACGGGCAGCCCACCGGCGAGGAGGCGAGCCTGCTGCTGAACGAACTGGGCTCGGACGCGCACCGGCTGGCCGGCACCCGGGACCTGCTGGTGGCCGCCGCGCTCGCCGCCCCGGCCGAGGACGCCGCCGCCCCGCTGCTCGCCGCCGATCTGCTGCGCTGCTTCACCGAGGAACTGGTCCCGGCGCACCGGGTACCGCTGCTCCTGCTGGAGTTCGCGGCCCTGCTCGGCACCGAGGGCGAGGGCGAGAACTGGGTGCGGCGGGTCCGCACGCTGCGCGACAGCGCGGTGGAGCCGGTGCCCGAGCAGGTGACCCGGCGGGTGTACGACGTGCTCGCCCGGCGGTTGCTGACCGTTCCGGTGCCGGAGAGCGAGCTGTACGCGCTGGCCCGCTCGGGCGACGCGGCGCTGCTGTCCGCCTATGAGCGGGCGGCGCGCGGCGACACGGTGGCCGGGCGGCTGCGCACGGCGCCGTCGTACCTGGCCGCCCGCTTCTGCGACTGGAGCGCCTACCAGGGCACCCACCCCGACTGGGAGGCGACCCGTACGACCCTGCTGGCCAAGGTGTTGCGGCCGGCGGTGCGCGCGCTGCCGGACGAGGACCGGGCCGCGGTCGAGGAGGCGCTGCGGCGCACGGGCCGGGGCCGGCTGGACGCCTACCGCGCGTGGAGCCGGCCCGGCGCCCTGGGCCGTCTCGCGGGCCGGCTGACCGGGCGCGGCCGGCGCGAGGACGGGCGGCAGGACCGGCCCGGGGACGTCGGGCCGTCCGACGGCGGAGGTGAGTGGTGACCGCCGGCGACGACGGTTCGGGGCTGCAGCTGGCGCTGCGGGTGGTGCTGGCCCTGATGCTGTGGGCGGGTCTCGTCGCCGTCGCGGTGTGCCTGTGCCGGACGCTCTGGGAGTTCCTCGGGCGGGGGGTCGGGGCGGTGTGGCGGGGACTCGGGCCGTGGCAGCCGGGCCGGCCCGACCCGCGTCTGCCCCGCCCGGGCGGCACCGAGCCCGCCCGGCTCGCCTACTGGTGGCGGCAGTCGTGGACGGACGCGGCGTCCGCGGGCCTGGACGGCGTGCGGACGCTCTGGCGGGCGGTGCGCGATCCCTGGCTCGACCGGACCGTGCGCAACCTGTTCCGCGGCCGGCGCCCCTGGGGGCGCTGGGTCCGGATACCGCTCGGCCGGTTCGCCCTTGCCACGCTGATCGCCCCGGGTACGGCGGCGGGCGTGCTGGCCGGCGCGGTGCTCGCCACCCTGCTGCTCGGCTGGGCGCTGCTGGTCTTCGCGCTGCTGCTGGGCGTGGTGTGGCTCGGCTGGGCGGCGGCGGTGCCCCTGCTGCGCGGGGCGGACCGGGGCCGGGCCCTGCTGCGCGGGCTGCGCCCGGCCTGCCCCCACCCGGGCTGCTACGCGCCGCTGGCGCTGGCCCTGCACCGCTGCCCCGACTGCCCGGCCCGCCATGCCGAACTGCGCCCGGGACGGTACGGCGCGCTGTGGCACGTGTGCGACTGCGGGCGCCGGCTGCCGGCCACCCGGCTCACCGGGCGGGACGCGCTGACCGCGCTGTGCCCGCGCTGCGCCCAGCCGCTGCCGGCGGCGCTCGCCACCACCCGGGTGGTGCACACCCCGCTGGTCGGCGGCACCTCCTCCGGCAAGACGATGCTGATGGCGGCCATGGTGGAGGGGCTGCACGCCTGGTCTCGGGAGGGCGAACTGCGCGTCGAGTACGCCTCCACGGCCGACCGCGGCTCCCACACCGGCGTCGCCCAGCAGCTGAGCCGCAGCGGCTGGGCGCACGCGACGACCGGCGGACCGCCGCGTGCCCTCATGCTCACCGTCGCCCGGGGGCGCCGGCGCCGGCTGCTGTACCTGTACGACCCGATGGGCGAGTCGGTGAGCGACGCCGAACGGGTGCGGGCCCAGCGGTACCTGGCGCACGCGGACGGGGTCGTGCTGGTCGCCGACGTACTGGCCGATCCCGCGGTGCGCGGCCGGCTCGGCCCGGCGGACACCGAGCGGGTGGCACGGGCGCGGCCCGCGGCGCAGGGCCCGCGGACCACGTACGAGCGGCTGACCGGCGAGCTGGCCGCGCTGACCGGGCGCAGGCGGCGGCTGCCGGTGGCCGCCGTCGTCACCAAGCGGGACGTGCTCGACCAGCTGACCTCGCTGCCCGGGCCCGGCGCCCGCATCGACCACTGGCTCGGCGACATCGGCCTCGGCGCGCTGGTGCGGGCCCTCGGCCACGACTTCCGGGCGGCCCGGTACTGGGCGGTGAGCGCCCACGCGGCCACCGGCACCGGGCCGCTGGAGAGCGAGCAGCGGCGGGCCGCCGAACCGGTGCTGTGGCTGCTCGCGGCCTCCGGGCTGCGCACCGGCGCGCTGACCGGGCAGGACGGCCGCGGCACGGGACGCGTGCCCCGGCCCCGGCGGCGGCCGGACGACGGGAAAGGCGGGTACGGCCCGGTATGAACCAGGTGACCGCGTCCGTGGGCCGCGCCCGGCGGGTGGTGGCGGGCCTGTTCGCCGCCGCCCTGCTGCTGGCGCCGGCCGCGCTCGCCCTCGGGCTCTGGCTGCTGCTGACCCGACCGTGACAACTCCCTCTGAACCGAAAGGAACCGCGGCGTGAGTGACATTCCCGGCGGGCCGATGGCCAACCGGCCGGTCCACTTCATCTGGCTGCTCGACTGCTCGTACTCGATGCAGGGCGAGAAGATCGCCAAGCTCAACTACGCGATCAGAGAGGCCGTACCGGAGATGCGTTCGGTGGCCCACGACAATCCCGCGGCCCAGCTGCTGCTGCGCACGGTCACCTTCTCCACGACCGCGCACTGGCATCATCGGACGCCGGTCCCGGTGGACGACTTCACCTGGCAGGACGTGCAGGTCGACGGCATGACCAACCTCGGGGAGGCCCTGCACCTGGTGGCGCGGGAGCTGCAGACCCCGCCGATGCCCGAACGGGCGCTGAAGCCGGTGCTCGCGCTGGTGTCGGACGGGGTGCCCACCGACGACTGGAAGGCGGGCCTGAAGGCGGTGGACGCCACCCCCTGGGGCCGCAAGGCGGTCCGGGTGGCCATCGCGATCGGCGCGGACGCGGACCGCGGGGTGCTCCAGGAGTTCCTCGGCAATCCGGAGCTGCAGCCGCTGGACGCCAACAGCCCCAAGCAGCTGGCGGCGGCGATCCGGTGGGCGTCGACGGCGGCCGTGAAGGCGGCCTCCCAGCCGGTCGCCGGCGACGGCGGCGCGCTGAACATGACGAAGCAGCCGTACGCGCCGCCGGTGCTGGACGACGACGATGACGACGACGTGTGGTGACGCTCGGGGTGCGACGGTGGGAGACGCTGTCCGGCAGCGTCCAGGGCGTGGGCAAGCACCACAACCAGGACTGGTACGACTGCCAGGGCACCGGGTCCGGCGCGGATCCGCTGCTCCTGGCGGTGGCGGACGGGCACGGCTCGGCGGTGCACGCGCGCAGCGCGGTGGGTGCCCGTTTCGCCGTGGACCGCTTCCTTGCGCTGGCCGCCGGCTTCGGGCGGGCGGCGCACGACTGCCATGAGCCGGGCCGGCTGACCCGGCTCATGACCTATGCCCGGGACGACTTCCCGCGGACCCTGGTGCACGAGTGGCGGCGGGAGGCCCTCGGCCACTGGGACCGGAACCGGCCGGTGACGGAGCCGGCCGCCCCGGAGCCGGAGCCGGACGAGAAGCTGGTGCTGTACGGCACCACGCTGATCGGCGCCGTGCTCACCCCGTGGCTGTTCGTGGCCTGGCAGCTCGGCGACGGCGACCTCGCGGTGGTCGAGCACGACGGCACGCTGAGCCGGCCGCTGGCGCCCGCCGTGGAGGACCTGGGCGACGAGACCGAGTCGCTGTGCGGGCGGGAGGCGTGGCGGGCGGTGCGGATGCACTGGGCGCCGGTGTTCGAGGAGGCGCGGGCGCCGCGGCTCGTGGTGCTCTCCACGGACGGCCTGTCGAAGAGCTTCGCGTCGGGCGACGGGTACCGCGAGTTCGTCGCGGGGCTGGCCGGGCGGCTCGCGGCGGAGGGCAGCGCGGGCGTCCGCCGGGCCCTGCCGGCCTGGCTCACCGAGGCCTCCCGCTACTCCGGCGACGACACGACGCTGACGGCGGCGGTACGGCCGCCGGAGCCGCCGGCTCCGGCGCGGGCGGACACCTCGGGGCCGGACACCGGCCCGGCGGAACCCGCGCCGGACGACCCCCGCGCGGCCCCCGGCGGGACGCACACGCACACCCAGCCGTCGCCCGGCCCGGCCGGCGGCGACCCTGACACGGAACGGAAGACGGAGACGTAGATGAGCGGCATGCTCGACGGCGGGGCGCACCTCGCCGCGGAGACCGGTGAGGACGTCGAGATCCTCGACTTCCTCGGCGCGGGCGGTCAGGGCGAGGTGTACCGGGTCCGCACACCGGCCGGGGAGCGGGCCCTGAAGTGGTACTACCCGACCTGTGCGACCCCGGAGCAGGAGGCGATCGTACGGGAGCTGGTGACCCGGGACTTCGCCGACGACCGGTTCCTGTGGCCACAGGCCCTCGTGCCGGCGCACCGCGGCTCGTTCGGCTATCTGATGGGGCTGCGCCCGGACCGCTACAGGGGGCTTCCCGCGCTGTTCCGGCGGCAGTTGCGCACCAGCCCGGGCGCGCTGCTGACGGCCTGCCTGTACACGGTGGAGGCCTATCAGGCGCTGCACTCGCGGGGGATCGCCTACCGGGACATCTCCTGGGGCAACATCTTCTTCGACCCCGGCACCGGTGACGTCCTGGTCTGCGACAACGACAACGCCGTGGTGGAGGGCGACGCCAGCGGCATCTCGGGGACCATGGAGTTCATGGCGCCCGAGCTGGTGCGGGCGGACCCGGGTGCGCGCCCGGGCACCCAGTCGGACCTGCACTCGCTCGCCGTGCTGCTGTTCATGCTGCTGATGAACCATCATCCGCTGAAGGGACGGCAGGAGTTGGGCATCCACTGCCTCGACGAGGCGGCGGAGCGCAAGCTGTACGGCAAGAGCCCACTGTTCGTGTTCGACCCGGCCGACGACGCCAACGCGCCCGACCCGGTGGAGCACACGACCGTGCTGGCCACCTGGGACGCGGCGGCGGAGAAGCTGCGGGAGCTGTTCCGGCGCTCGTTCACGATCGGGCTGCGCGATCCGGCGGCCCGGGTACGGGAGTCGGAGTGGCGTGACGCGCTGCGGGCGGTGCTGGACGCGGTGGTCGAGTGCGCCGCGTGCGGCCGGCAGAACATGAGCGAGCCGGGCGAGAACCCGCCGCAGCGCAACTGCTGGGGGTGCGCGACCTCGCTGGTGCTCCCGCCGCGGCTGACGGTGACCACGCCGCCGCCCCGCACCGAGCACCACATCCGGCTGCGCCGCGCCGCCCGGGTGCAGGCCCACCATCTCCTGCCGGAACCGGCGCGGCACGACTGCTCGGACGCGTCGCTCGTGGCGGAGCTGGTCGAACACCCCAAGAAGCCGGGGCGGTTCGGGCTCGCCAACCGCTCGCCGCAGACCTGGACGGGGAGCCGCTCGGACGGCACCGTGCAGCGGGTCGAGCCCGGTCAGACGGTGCCGTTGCGGTCGGGGCTCGAACTGGACCTGGGCGGCGGGGTGCGGGCGGTGGTCCGGGCCCGGTAGCCGGGGCCGCGCGCCGGGCGGGGCTCCGCCCGGCGTGCGGCCCCCGGTTACCGTCCGAAGCCGCTCACAGGCCGAGGGCGGTCAGCAGCTGCCGGGTGAAGGCGAGGCTGGCGGTGCCGGCCGACGCGCCGATGGCGATGTTCTCCAGGGCGGTACGGATCCGGCCCCGGTTGGGCGGCAGGCCGTCCTCGGCGGACTGGGCCAGTTCGCCCTGGATGACTTCGCCGTTGCGGACGAGTCCCGGGTACTCGGCGTGCAGGGCCTCGCTCAGCCGGTCGGCGCAGTCCATCAGGGCCGGAAGGTCCGGGTTCTGGTGGTCGATCTCGATCCGCCCGTGGTCGCCGAAGTTGGCCGGGCCGTTGACGTTTCCGAAGTTGTAGGTGCTCATGTCCTGTCCTCGCTCGCGGGCCGGACGAGCCGCCCGATGGCTGGGGGTTAGGGCTTCGGCGCGGGCGGACCCGATCCCGCGGGTCCGGGGCCGCCCGGGGCCGGTCCGCCGTGGGGACCGGGTCCCTGCTGCCCGCCCAGGAGGATCGTTCCGTGGGCGCCGAAGTTGCTGGGACCGCTGACGTTACCGATGTTGTAGGTCTGTGTGCTGATGACCTGAACGGCCTTGTCGTAGGAGCTGGTGTCGATGTGGTGGTCCCGCAGGAACCGTTCCGTGGCGGTCAGCACGCCCTGCTGGAGCCGGAACAGGAAGTCCTGCGCGTCCGTGCGGTCGGTGTAGCCGGCCTCGTCCCACGCGCCGAGGTCCTCGCGCAGGCTGCCGGTGGCACCGTAGTCATGGCGGATGTGCTGCTTGGTGATCGCACGGCGGGTCCTGGCCAGCGTCCTTTCGTGGTCGCTGACCCAGCGGCGGCGCCGGAGGATGCGGCCGAGGGCGCCGCGCAGCTCGGGTCCGGTACGCCGGGTGGCGTGCCGGACGAGGTCCCACCAGCGCTCGAAGGGGGCCACCGGCAGCCGGTCGACCCGGTGGAAGCGGCCGTCCAGCGGCGGTATCGCGTAGGCGGCGACCTCCCAGGTGAGGCTGGGCGGCTGGAGTATGGCCCGCAGGTACATGGAGACGATGAGCCGGCCGCCCTCGCCGATGCGTTCCAGGCACAGGTGGGTGCGCATGCCGGCCCCCGGTGCGCGCAGTCCGGCCTGCACGAACTGGCTGGGTATGCGGGCGCCGGGCCGCCGGGTGCGGTCGGGGACCAGCTCGGGGATCAGGTGCGCGTTGCTGCCGAGGACGTAGAGCCGGTTCTTGGCCCGCAGGCCCTGGAGGCCGGAGATGCCCTCCATGTGGCGTGCCACATAGGTGTGCAGGTCGATGACGTCGAAGGGGCGCAGCGGGAGCTTTCCGCCGCCCGGGGCGTCGGCGGGCCTGCTGACGTCGATGGGCTGCCAGACGACCTCCTTGATCTTCTCGCCGCTGCCGACGAACGGCCTGGTGTAGGCGGCCTCGTCGGCGTACGGGAGGACATTGGCACGTTTCAGCTCGTGCAGCGCGGCCTCGGCGGCCTGCTCCACCGGGGGTGCCGTCTGCTCGGGTTTCGCCGCGCCGAGGAACGTCTCCCGTGCCGTGTCGCGGCTCCGGGCCTCGTGCCGGCGGACCATGATCCAGGTGATGGCGCAGGCGCCGAGAGGGCCGAAAATCGCCACCCATCCGAGTGACCGGGGTCCGTTGACCAGTCCCCAGACTCCGAGGAGGAGAGCGAGCGGCACGGCTGTCTGGAGGCAGGCGAGTCCGCGGTCGAGGGCGGCGCGGCGGCGGGTGGCCACGCGCGCGTGGCGGGCGAGGGCCACGAAGTTGATGCCGAGGCTCAGCCCCAGGGCGTTCAGCCGGTCGCCGGTGAGCATCCGGTCGACGTAGAGGGCGAAGTCGTCGTCGAGGTGCACGGAGGCGCTCAGGCGCCGGGTCACGTCGTCCGTGCGGTACTGCGGCAACGACGGTAGTGATCTGCCCGTCACGGTCATCCGCTCCCCCTCCGCCCGTCCGCGCGCCCAACATAGGGACACCCTGAGGGGTTTGTCGCGCGCTTCGGCGAGCCGAACCCCTTCGAGGCAGGTGTGTGGTATCGGTCGCCGCGGTCCGGCGCTCCCCTGTGCCGTCGGACCGCGGCGACGTCTGGTTCTGCGTCCGCCGCGGCCCGGATGTCACAGGCGGATGCGCCGATCACCCTTCCAGGGGCGGATATCGGCCAATCTCCGCGCCGGGCGGTGGAACTGAGGTGGTGTCACGCTCATCCCCGCGAGGGGGCCGGCCGCTGCCCCGGCCCCCGCCTGCGGATCCCACCGGATCTGCGGGTCCTACTGGGCCTTGCGGGTCCTACTGGGCCTGCGGGTGCCACCGGACCTGCGCATCCCGCCGGGCCTGCGGGTCCCATTGGGCCTCCCGCCCGGCACGGCCCGCGGGGTCAACCGCCTTGCCGTACCGCCTCGTCGGCCAGCCGGACCAGTTCGGCGACCGGCAGCGAACCGGCCGTCCGGCCCTCCCGTGCGAACCGGTTCGCCAGCCGCTGCAGGAGTTCGTTCAGCGGGGTCGGTACGCCGTGCAGCCGACCGAGCAGGACGACCTCGCCGTTGAGGTGGTCCGCCTCGATGGTGCCTGTCCCCCGGACGAGGGACTGCCAGGAGGAGCCGCCGCCGCGCGGTACCCCGTCCAGCGGGGCCAGGGTGACCTTGTCGCCGCGGACCGCCTGCTGCTCCGCCGTGCTCGCGTACGGGATCCCGGCGGCGTCGAGCACCGCCACGCCCTCGGCCCGGACGCGCGCGTACAGGTCCCGCGCGTCGTCGCCCGTCACCGGGCCGCTGACCGCTTCGAGGGCGTTGCCGAGGTTGGCGAGCAGCTTGGCGTACTGCCAGCGGGCCACGTCGGGCACGACGGGCGCCTCGAAGTACGCGTCCGCGAGGTCGGCCGCGATCCGCCGGCCGGTGTCGTCGGTACCGTGCGGGAGGCGGCCGAGGTGCAGGATGCCGGTGAGCGGGGAGCCGGCGGCGCGGACCACGCCGGGTTCCACGAAGGTCGACGGCAGCCAGACGCAGACGCCGTGGACGCGGCGGAAGCGGCGCAGCGCCAGCCGGCCGCCCTCGACACCGTTCTGGAGGCAGACGAGCGGCAGCCGTTCGGCAGCCGTGCCGCCGCCGGCGACGGCCACGTCGGCCCAGGTCTCCAGTGCGGCCACGGTGTCCTGGGTCTTCACCGCGAGGACCAGGACGTCGTCGGCGCGCAGCTCCCCGAGCGGGCCGGGACCGTCGACGGCCGGCAGCCGGTACGTCGACTCCCCCTGAGGAACCCTGAGTCGCAGTCCGTGCTCGCGGAGTGCGGCCAGATGCCGGCCGCGGGCGACCAGGACGACCTCGCGCCCGGCCCCGGCCAGCCGGCCGCCGACGGCACCGCCGACCGCTCCGGCCCCGATGATGATGTAGCGCATGCCCGAGAGCCTCGCACACGCGTCCGGGCATGCCGCGTACCGGTGCCCCAACGGGCCTGTCCGGCCCGGCGATCGGGGCGGAAAAGGGGTGTGCGGCCGCCGTGCCCCGTGGGGGCGGGCACGGCGGCCGCGCCCGCGCCGGGCGGGCTGCGCGAAACTCTGGCCGATGTCCGGGGGCCGGAGCAACCTCTACACGCGGCTGTGACTTGTTCAACAAGATTTCGTAATCACAAAGTGGATCTCTGTCGGTCGGAACGGACACCCCCGCCGCCCGCCCTCGGCCCCCGGCGGTCCCGTCCCCGACCCGCATCCCTGAGATCCGGCGATGGATGTAAGGGGCCGTCGTCCTCCCCAGCGATGAGCCACGCCCCCCGCACCTCACCGGGCAGTACGACGAGATGGCTTTACCCGGCCCCTACGGTCGAACCGGAGCACGTACAGAGGTGACGGCAGGGGGCTGTCACCGCGCACAAGGGGGCAGACCCGTCATGGGGAACACAGAGGTGCGGGTGCGGGGGCTGGCCGCCCGGGCCGGCGGCTGGAGCGCCCGGCACCGCTGGGCGGCCGTCGGCATATGGGTGCTGTTCGTCGTCCTGGCGATGGGGCTCGGCTCGGCGGCGGGCCGGGTCGACGTGAGCGAGGGCGACCAGCTCAAGGGCGAGACGCACACCGCCGCGCAGATCATCGACGACGCCGGGATCAAGGAGCCGGCCGCGGAGACCGTCCTGATCCGGTCCGAGGACAGCGGGGTGACGGCCACCGGCGGGGCGTTCCGCGCCGCCGTCGCCGATGTCGTCGCCGCCGTCGAGGGCACCGGGAAGGCCACCGGCGTGACCTCGCCGTACACCACGCACACCATCTCCCGGGACGGTCGCAGCGCGCTGGTGCAGTTCGATCTGCGCGGTGACGCGGAGACCGCCGCCGACCGGATCCAGCCGGTGCTGGACGCCGTCGCCGGGGTGCAGAAGAAGCACGGTTCGCTGCGGATCGAGGAGATCGGCGGCGCGAGCATGCAGAAGCAGTACCAGGACGCCTTCGGCGACGACTTCCGGCAGGCCGAGTACTCGGCGGTGCCGGTGGCCCTCGGCATCCTGCTGATCGCGTTCGGCGCGCTGGTGGCCGCGCTGCTGCCGGTGGCCCTGGCGGTCACCGCGATCATGGCGACGATGGGCCTGATGGGCCTGGTCAGCCATCTGCAGCCGATGAGCGACACCGCCAACTCGGTGATGCTGCTGGTCGGTATGGCCGTCGGCGTCGACTACTGCCTGTTCTATCTGCGCCGTGAGCGCGAGGAGCGGAAGGCCGGCCGGGACGCGGGCACCGCCCTGCGGATCGCCGCCGCGACCAGCGGGCGGGCGATCGTCGTCTCCGGTGTCACGGTGTGCGTGGCGATGGCGGGCATGCTGTTCACCGGGCTCGCCGAGTTCGAGGCGATGGGCCTGGCCTCGCTGATGGTGGTGGCGGTCGCCATGGTCGGGTCGGTGACCGTGCTGCCCGCGCTGCTCTCGCTGCTCGGCGAGCGGGTCGAGAAGGGCCGTATCCCGTTCCTGGGCCGGCGGCGCCGGCGGCAGGGCGCGGACTCGGGCAGCCGGTTCTGGACGGCCGTGCTGCGGGCCGTGCTGGCCCGGCCGCTGGTCTCGGTCGTCGTCGCGGCCGGTGCGCTGCTGGCGATCGCCGCGCCCGCGCTGGGCATGAAGACCCAGCAGCTCACCCTGGACCAGGAGTTCGGCGACTCGCTGCCCATCGTGCAGACGTACAACCACGTCAACGACGCCTTCCCGGGCGGCAACGAGCCGGCCCAGGTCGTCGTCAAGGCCGATGACATCGGCTCCCCGGCCGTACGGCGGGCGCTTGCCGACTTCAAGAAGGAGGCGGTCGCCTCGGGCGCCTCGCGCGGCCCCGTCGACGTCAAGCTGTACGGCGCGCAGAACGTCGCGCTGGTCTCCGTGCCGCTGGTCGGCGGTTCGGACATGGACAAGGCGACGCGGAGCCTGGAGAAACTGCGTGACGAGGTGCGGCCCGCCACCCTCGGCAAGGCGGCGGGCGTGCGGGCTCCGATCACCGGTCAGGTCGCGGGCAACCACGACTTCAACGACCAGCTGATGGGCTCGGTCCTCCCGGTCTTCGCGTTCGTGGTGGTCTTCGCCTTCCTGCTGATGCTGCTGTCGTTCCGCTCGCTGACGATCGCGCTCACGTCGATCGTGCTGAACCTGCTGTCGGTGGCCGCCGCGTACGGTGTCCTGGTCGCCGTCTTCCAGCACGGCTGGGGTGCCTCGCTGGTCGGCGCGGAGGGCGTCGGCGCGATCGTGACCTGGCTGCCGCTGTTCCTCTTCGTGATCCTGTTCGGGCTGTCCATGGACTACCACGTGTTCGTGGTCTCCCGGATCCGCGAGGCGCGGATGCGCGGCCGTACGACGAGGGAGGCGATCCGGCACGGCGTGGTCACCACGGCGGGGGTCGTCACCAGCGCGGCGGTCATCATGGTCGCCGTGTTCGCGATCTTCGGCACGCTGTCCATGCAGTCCATGAAGCAGATGGGCGTGGGCCTGGCCGTGGCGGTCCTGATCGACGCCACGGTGATCCGCGGTGTGCTGCTGCCGGCGGTGATGGCCCTGCTCGGCGAGCGCAACTGGTATCTGCCCAAGTGGCTGCACCGGCTGCCGGACCTCACGCACGACGAGGCACCGGCCCCCGTGGCGGCGCCGGTGCCCGAGCGGGGCGAGCGGCTGCCGGTCTGATTCCGCCCGCCGCCGCGGGGCCCGTCGGTTCCCCGGGGAGCCGACGGGCCCCGCGCGTTCCGCCGCCCCCGGGCCGGGACCTGCCGTCCCTTCACCGACCGCCCGCCTCGGGTGGTCTACCGCGGACGGCGGCCCGGCAGTTCGGCCTCGATGAGGTCGGCCGCACGCCGGGTGCCGCCCTCCAGGGCCCTCCCTCCCCGCCCGCACCTCCCCAGCCGGCGGCCGACGTCCGGGTCGTCCAGCAGGGCGAGCGCGGCCTCGCGGAGCCGCTCGGCGGTGGCCTCCTCGGCGGGCAGGTGCCGGGCGAGCGCGGGTGGGGCGGTGTAGCTGACCCGGTGGCCCCGGGCGACGAGTTCGCGGATCACCTCCAGGCTGGGGCTCACGTGCCCGTGGGCGGCGATGGAGAACATGGCGATACGAGCAGGACGGGTCACGACTCCGAGACCAGACGAGACGTCGCGTCTCGTTCAATGGATTATCGGTCGTCCGCGATACGTCAGCGCTGGTAGCGGGCCAGCACCCGATTGCCGTCCCGCTCCAGCCGGCCACGCAGTTCGGCGAGGCCGATCGCGCCGCTGTAGTACTCCTGGTAGGCCGGGGTGGCCACCTTGTCCTTCCACTCCGCATAGCCGCGCACGGACTGCGCGGGCGCCGGCCGGAGCCCGGCCGCGAGGGCGGTGCCGGTCGCCCAGCCGTTCTCCGCGGTGTGCAGGGCCGGGTCCTTCAGCGCCTCGGTGCCGGTGGGCAGCATCCAGTCGCCGAGGGCGAGGCGGACCATGTTCCTCGGCCGCAGCAGGAAGTCGATGAAGGCGACCGCCTCCTTCTTGTGCGGGCAGTCGGCGGAGACGGACAGCGTCTGCGGGCTGACGCCCTGGGCAAGCCCCTCCGCGCCCGCCGGGGCCGGCAGCACCTCCCAGTGGAAGCCCTCCGGGGCCTGCTGCGCGATCTGCTGACGGTAGGAGAAGCCCAGCGGGACCATCGCGTACCGGCCGCCGAAGAAGCCGGGCAGGGTGTCCGAGCCGCCGCTGCCGAGCGTCGACGCGGGGGCGCTGCGGTCGAGGGCGACCTGGTCGTGGACGGTACGGGGCACGACCGCGTCGCCCTCGGTGAAGCGGACGGTGACCTTGCCGTCCGCGCCCCGGTGGAAGAGCCGGCCGCCCGTCGCGAGGGACAGGTTGAGCGTGGCCGAGACGGGCTCCTTCAGCGGCCAGGCCACGCCGTATCTGCCGGGCCCGCTGAGCCGCTTGGCGACCTGCCGGAACTCCGGCCAGGTCCACGGGTGCCGCGGCGTCGGTATGCGTACCTTCGCCGCGCGCAGCAGGTCGGCGTTCGCGATCAGCACCCGGGGCTCCTGGAGGAACGGCACGCCGTAGACCCCCCGCCCGAAGGTGGCCGTCTCCCAGCCGGCACGCGGGATGTCGGAGCCGAGCCGGGCGGGCAGCAGGCCGGTCAGGTCGGCGAGGTAGCCGCCGAGGGCGAAGTCGGCCAGGTCGTCGGAGGCGTCATGGATGACGTCCGGGGCCTCGCCGCCCTCGAAGGAGGTGAGCAGCTGGTCGTGCACACTGTCCCAACTGCCTTGGATGTACTCGACCTTGACGTCCGGATGCGCCGCGTTCCATTCCTGCACGAGTTCCTTGTTGACGGTGACGGACTCCTGCTGCCAGGCCAGCGACTGGAAGCGCAGCGTGACCGGGCCGCCGCGGTGTCCCGGCGACGAGCAGCCGGCCAGAAGCAGCAGGAGCACGAGCGCCTTGGCGAGGTTCCGCATCAGCTCTTCACCGCCCCGGCGAGCAGCCCGCCCGTGATCCGCCGCTGGACCAGCGCGAAGACGGCGACGGAGGGCAGGGTGGCGAGGAACGCGGCCGCGGCGAGCGGACCGAGGTCGGCCACGCCCTCGGCGCCGATGAAGTGGGTGAGGACGACCGGAAGGGTCTGTCTGTCCGGGCTCTTGAGCAGCACCAGCGCGAAGAAGAACTCGTTCCACGCGGTGACGAACGCGAACAGGGCCGTCGCCGCGATGCCGGGCGCGAGCAGCGGCGCCGTCACCGACACGAGGGTCCTCAGGCGCCCGGCCCCGTCGACGGCCGCCGCCTCCTCCAGTTCCGCGGGCACCGCCCGGACATGGCCCACGAGCATCCACAGCGCGAACGGCAGCGCCCACACCACGTACACCAGCACCAGTCCGATCAGGGAGTCGATCAGCCGCAGGTTCTTCAGCACCAGGAACAGCGGGATGATCACCAGTACGAAGGGGAACGCCTGGCTCACCACCACCCACCCCGTGGCGGCCCGGGCCAGCCGGCCGCGGTGCCGGGCCATGACATAGGCCATCGGGGTGGCCACCAGCACGGCGGCGACGGCGGTGCCGAGCGCCACCAGCAGGGAGTTGAGGGCCGCGTGCGCCAGCGGCTGCTCGGCGAACGCCTGCCGTACGTTGGCCAGGGTGGGGTGGTGCGGGATCCAGGCCGGGTGCAGGCTGCCCAGCTCACGCGGGGTCTTCAGCGCGGTGGACAGCAGCCAGAGGAACGGGAAGGCCAGGAAGAGCAGATAGCCGAGCAGGGCGGCGTACTGTCCGGCGCGTGCCGCGCGGCGGGTCCTCATGCGGTGTCACCGCCCCGCAGCCGGCCGGCCAGGAACACGGCGAGCAGGATCGAGACCGCCGCGACGAGCACGCAGCCCATCGCCGCCGCGTAGCCGAACTGGCCGTACCGGAAGGCCTCCTCGTAGGCGAACAGCATCGGCAGCCGGGTCTTGCCGCCGGGTCCGCCGTTCGTGAGCACATAGACCAGGGCGAAGGAGTTGAGGTTCCAGATGAGGTTGAGCGAGGTGATGGCCAGGGCAACCGGTCTGAGCGCGGGCCAGGTGACCGCGCGGAAGCGGCGCCAGGCGCCCGCGCCGTCGACGGCCGCCGCCTCGTGGAGTTCGCGCGGGACGTTCTGCAGCCCGGCGAGCAGGGCCACCGTGGTCTGCGGCAGGCCCGCCCAGACGCCGACCGCGATGACCGCGGGCAGCGCGGTGGCCAGGCCGCTCAGCCAGTCCCGGCCGGTGCCGAGTCCCAGGTCGCGCAGGGTCTCGTTGAGGACGCCCGCGTCCGGGTTGTAGACGAGCCGCCACATGATGCCGACGACGACCTCGGGCATCGCCCAGGGCACGATCGCGAGGGCCCGGGCCAGGCCGCGCAGGCGCAGGTCCGCGTTGAGCAGCAGGGCAAGGCCGAGCGCCAGCAGGAACTGCGGCACGGTCACCCCGACCGCCCAGACCAGTCCGATCCGGAACGACTCCCAGAACAGTGTGTCGTGCAGCAGGTCCCGGAAGTTGAGGGCGCCGATCCACCGGGTGGCGGCCGTGCGCCCCGACTGGGCGTCGGTGAAGGCCAGCAGGATGCCGTAGAGCAGGGGGCCGACACTGAGCACGAGGATCGGGACGAGGGCGGGCAGGACCAGGAACCAGGCGCCGTGATCGGCCATCCGGCGGCCTGCGGGCCGCCGCGCTCCCGTCACCGCTGTCCGCGCTTCGGCCGCTGATGTCATGGAATCGGCCCCTTTGCCTGCTCTGGTTGGCGTGTTCATGGTCGTGAAGGCCCGGTGCCGCGTCAAGGGACCGCGCACGTCGGCCCACCTGTGCGAATGCGAGACTGACCGGACACGGCCCGCGGCCCGCACCCGCGGCGGCCCCGCGAACGGCACGGGACGACGGCACGGAGGAACGACGATGGACGAGGCGCGCGCCCGGGACGTACTGGCCGCGGCGGACGTGCTGCCCGACCGGGGCCGCGGCGCGCGGCTCCTGGCCCTCGGCGAGAACGCCGTGTTCGCCGCCGGCGACCTGGTGGTCAAGGTGGGCCGGGACGCCGAGCTGCTGGCCCGGGCCGAGCGCGAGCTGGCCGTCGCCGGATGGCTGGCCGAGGCCGGCGTGCCGGCGGTGCGGGCGGCCGGCCCCGAGCCGCTGCTGGTGGACGGCCACCCGGTGACGGTATGGCACCGGCTGCCGGATCCCGTGCGGCCCGCCGAGCCGCGGGACCTGGCCGGACTGCTGCGCGTCGTGCACGCCCTGCCCTCTCCGTCCTTCACCCTGCCGCCCCGCGAGCTGCTGGGCGGTGTGGAGCGCTGGCTGAGGCTCGCGGGCGAGGCGATCGCCCCTGCGGACGCGGCCTATCTCCGCGCGCGCCGCGACGGTTTCGCGGCCGAGGCGGCCGTGCTGACGCCGCACCTGACGCCGGGACCGATCCACGGCGACGCGCTGCCCCGCAATGTGCACGTCGGGCCGGACGGGCCGGTCCTGGTCGACCTGGAGACCTTCGCCGCCGATCTGCGCGAGCACGACCTGGTGGTCATGGCCCTCTCCCGCGACCGGTACGGCATGCCCGCGCAGGCGTACGACTCCTTCACCGAGGCGTACGGCTGGGACGTGCGGGAGTGGGCCGGCTGTGCGGTGCTGCGCGGGGCGCGGGAGACCGCCAGTTGCGCCTGGGTGGCCCAGCACGCACCGTCCAACCCGAAGGCGCTGGCGGAGTTCGAGCGCCGGGTGGCGTCACTGCGGGACGGCGACGAGACGGTCCGCTGGTATCCGTTCTGAACCGGCCGGCGCGTCCGGCCGGGCGCCGCGGCGCCGCACCGGTCGCGGATCCGGACCGCCCGGTGGGTCCGCACCGGCGCGGCGGATCCGGAAGCCCAGCGGATCCGAACCGGCCCGCGGCTCCGCACCGGTCGCGCGTCCCGACCGGCCGGCGGACCCGGTCCGGCCCGGCGGCGGCGCCGGCTACGCGGGCCGGCTCGGGGTGAACTCCCGCAGCGGCCAGGTGCCGTCGACCACCGCGTCCGCCTCCCCCTTGCGGCGCAGGAAGCTCTGGAAGTCCGCCGCCCACCGTGCGTACCACTCGATCTGCCGGCGGTGCAGTTCCGCCGGGCCGAGGGACGCTATCTTCGGGTGGCGGTCGGCTATCGCGGCGGCCAGCCGGGCCGCGGCGAGGGCGTCGGCGGTGGCGTCGTGGGCCGCGTCGAGGACGATGCCGTACTCGCCGCAGACCGCCTCGAGGTTGCGCTTGCCGCGGCGGTAGCGGTCGACCCAGCGGTCGATGGTGTACGGGTCGATGACCGGCGCGGGCCGGGCGCCGCCCAGCCGGTCGGCCAGGGACGGCAGGCCGTGGCGGTGCAGTTCGGCGGTGAGCAGGCTGAGGTCGAAGGCCGCGTTGTAGGCGACGACCGGGACGCCCGCCGTCCAGTAGGACACCAGGACGTCCGCGATGGCGTCGGCCACCTGGTCGGCCGGGCGGCCCTCGGCCGCCGCGCGTTCGTTGCTGATGCCGTGCACCGCGACCGCGTCGGCCGGGATCTCCACGCCCGGATCGGCCAGCCATTCCCGGCGCCCCATGGGCTCGCCGGCCTTGACCTCGATCACGGCACCCGTGACGATGCGTGCCTCGCGCGGATCGGTCCCGGTGGTCTCCA
Organism: Streptomyces sp. NPDC015171; assembly: GCF_043079545.1. NCBI lineage: Bacteria > Bacillati > Actinomycetota > Actinomycetes > Kitasatosporales > Streptomycetaceae > Streptomyces > Streptomyces sp. NPDC015171. The sequence continues at coordinate 371,857 of NZ_JBIBUO010000002.1, read as the reverse complement.
GGTCGAAGCCGATCAGCAGCTCCTGGTGCCAGCCCATGGGCGGCCCCCCTTCTTGGTGGTGCTTTCCCCCAGTGGCTTCCACCATCGCACGCGGCACTGACAACGCGAGGACCGCGTTCCGCTCACCGCCGCGCCCGCATCAGGACACCGGCCGCGAGTCCGCCCAAGACAGATCGAATTCCTCGCGGTATATCGGGAAGAGCCCGGCTTCTTCCACCTTGTCCGACTTGACCACCTTGCTGCCATTGCGCAGCACCAGGACCGGCGACTCCATCCCCCGCGCCCCGCGCAGATAGGACTGCACCACGGCGACGCCGTCGGCGCCGTCGCCGTCGACCAGGTAGGCGGTGAAGCGGGGCGTCTCGTCGTACACCTGGATCTCGAAGGCGCCGGGGTCGCGCAGCCGGGACCGCACCCGGCGCATGTGCAGGATGTTCATCTCGACCGAGCGGCTCAGTTCGCCCCGCTTCATCCCCAGCTCCCGCTCACGGCGCTTGACCGAGCTGGAGGCCGGGTTGAGGAAGAGCAGCCGCACCCGGCAGCCGGACTCGGCGAGCCGGACCAGGCGCCGCCCGGAGAAGTTCTGCACCAGCAGGTTGAGGCCGATGCCGATGGCGTCGAGCCGGCGGGCGCCGCCGAAGATGTCCTCGGCCGGGAACTGGCGCAGCAGCCGCACCCGGTCGGAGTGGACGGCGACCACGTCGGCGTACCGGTCGCCGACCAGGTCCTCGACGGCGTCGACGGGCAGCCTGCGCGCCGAGGGCACGTCGCCGCCGGCGCCGAGCATCTCCAGCAGCCGGGCGGAGGCCCGCTCGGCCTGGCCGAGCACCGCCTCGGACAGGGCCCGGTTGCGGGAGACGACGTTGCGGGTCACCTCCAGCTCGTCCAGTGCGAGTTCGAGGTCCCGGCGCTCGTCGAAGTACGGCTCGAAGCACGGCCAGTGCTGCACCACCAGCTCGCGCAGCTGGGGCAGGGTGAGGAAGCTGAGCACGTTGTCGTCGGCCGGGTCGAGCAGGTAGCCCTTGCGGCGGCTGACCTCGCGGACGGCGACGGCCCGCTGCACCCACTCCTGGCCGGCCGGTCCCGCCGCGGCGACCACCCATTCGTCGCCGTGGACGGGCTCGTAGACGGGCCGCAGCACGGCGGCCACGACCGCGCGCAGCCGCTGTTCGACCAGGTTCAGCCAGATGTAGGCCCGGCCGGCCCGCTGGGCGCGGGTGTGCACCTCGCGCCAGGCGCCGGCGTCCCACTCCAGCTCCGGTCCGATGGAACCCGCGTCCATCGGCCGGGCCAGGGACACCGCGCCGGGCGGGACGTCAGTGGAGTTCCCCTCGTGACCCTCGTCACCAGGAGGCAGCTCCAGCCCTCCCGAGCCCACCCGCGCACCGCCTTCCGCTCCCCCGCGCCGTTCCCGTCTCAACGATCAAGGAAGGGTACTCCGCGAGCGGTCGGCGGTGCAGCCGGATGGACAGGTCGGTTTCCCGGGTGCTCCCGTCAACTACGCCATTCCCAGTGACCGTTCTGCCATGCCAGATCCTTGGGAGTGAGCGGATTCATAGCCGTGACGTCACGCGGGGCGATGGAGAAGCCCTGCCAGTGCACGGGCATGGGCTGCTGGTCCTCGTCCCGGGCGATGTGGTGGAAGCCGACGTTCATCCAGACCACGGGGTGGGTGAGGGTCTGGCCCGCTGCCCACTTGTCGACGGACTTCGGATGACCGCTCGCGCAGGCGGGGTTGTCGCTGGCGAACAGCTCGCACTTGTCGTACTCGGTCACGTACAGGTCGTGCTTGGTGAAGCTGCGGCCCGGGTACTTGGTGGTGGGCCCGGGGACCAGCTCGTACGAACGGGCGTGGCCGTCCTTGTTCTTGCCGGTCGCGCTGACCACCCGCCACCAGCGGTAGGTCTTGTAGTCGCCGGCGAACTCCTTGGTCATCTTGGTGCGGGTGGTCTTGGCGGTCGGGCCCTCCTGGCGGCCGGTGGGAGGGCTGACGGTCGAGTCGTACTGCTCGACCTTGGTCTTCGACGACCCGTCGAGGCCGAAGTCGAGGCGCCAGAAGACGTTGTGGCTGTGGCTGGTGGAGTAGTCCTTGGCACCCTTGCCGATGGGCCAGCCGCGGCCGTCCTGGGCGTTGTAGTCCTCCCAGGAGAGGCTGCCGGTCGCGCCGACGTTCATGCCGATCGTGCCGTCGTCCTGGAACCGCCACTCGGTGATGTACTCGTACCAGCCGACCTGGTTGACCGTGTAGATCAGGAGGTCCTTGCCCTGCTCCTGGTGGATCTTGTTGGTCTGGAAGTCGTGCATCCGGTAGGCGTGGCCGCGGGAACGGGTGGTCGTGCACAGGCCCTTGACGTTCGGGTGGCTCGGGTCGCCGTCCGGGACGCGGATGGTCTTGATGGTGCCGCCGGGGCACTCGGCGGGCGCCAGTTCCTGCAGTGACTGGGCGAAGCCCTGGCCCGTCAGGTCGTAGTACTCGTGCTTGCCGTCGTCGTACGGGACGTGGATCTGGCCGAGTCTGGCGCTGTTGAGCACCTTGATCGGCTTGGCCTCGCCCTTGGGCTGGTACGCGATGTCGTCCAGGACGAGGCCGGCCTTGCTGTCGTAGCGCCAGCACATCCGCCAGGTGGTGCCGGTGGAGAGCTTCTGTTCGATCGTGTAGGCGGCGCTGCAGCCGGGGACCGCGGCGGGGGCGGTATGCGGGCGGGCCGCGGCCGGGCCGGCGCTCATCGTCGCGCCGGCGGCCAGGGCGGCCAGGGACGCGCCGACGGCGGCGGTCCTGCGGGCGGCGCGGCCGGCGGCTCGCGGCCGGACGCCGCCGAAGAGGTGCTTTTCGGGCATGAAGAGGTGACTCCTTGCCGGAGGTTCGGGTGGGAAGGGCGGGCGGCTGCCCGTCAGCTGCGGTCGAGGGCGGCGGCCTTGCGGGCGCTCAGGTCGATGACCAGGTCCCTGGTGTCGATCCACGGGCCGTTCTTGACCTTGGAGAACAGCCGCACGCACCGGTGCACTCCGCAGTCGTCGAGCACCGCGGGCTGGGCGCCCGGCGCGGCGTGGTAGATGCCGCCGCTCAGCTCCAGCTGGTCCGACGAGGTGAGTTCCCTGCCGGTGGCGTCCTTGTAGTCCGCCTTCAGGCCCGCGCCCAGCGGGGCGGCGATCAGGATCCGGGCCGCCTCGGCGTTCTCGGCGCGGCTCGGCGGCGGCTGCACACCGCGCTGACTGCCGGTCTGCTCGACCTTCCCGGTGTTCAGGTTGACGGTCTTGGTGACGAGCGTGTCGTTCTTGTAGTCGTAGAAGGTCACGTCGGCCCGGCGCGGCGCGTTCGGGTCGTCCGCCTCGCCGGACTCGGGCTCGGCGAGGTCGACGCTCAGCCGCTGCGGCCCGCGCCCGCCGTCCACGTTCTCGGCCGCGGCCGACAGGTGTCCGGCCGCTGCGATCTTCTCGACCCGCCGCGTCTCGTCGTCGGTCAGCGGATCGCTGCCCGTGCCCCGCCGCCCCTCGGCCGGCGCCTCCTCGACGACACCGGGCGGTACGGCGTCCGGGCCCTGCCCGGTCTGCCGCGCGGCCCGTGTACCGCCGTCGGCCCCGCCCGATTCGTCCGCGCCCGCCGTGCCCGGCAGAGTGACCGCGACCATGGCGGCGGTCCCCGCCGCCGCCAGCGCCGCACCGGTCAGTACTTTGCCCAGATGGCGGTGGACTGTCTCGCGCACATCTTCCCCCTGCTCCCCCTGGTCCCCGGGAGTACGTTTCTGCCCCGCTGCTTCGGCGCGCGGCGGGTACCAGAACCGCCGCGCGCACTGGTCGATGGGTAAGAGGCGGTTCGCACCGCGGGAGGTTGCCTCACTTTCGGACAAGACTCGGGGCCCAAGGCGGCCCCAGGCGGACGGCACACCTGGGAGAGTCGTATCCATGCAGGTCTGGCCTGGAGAGGCGTATCCGCTCGGCGCCACCTACGACGGCGCCGGAACCAACTTCGCGGTCTTCACGGAGGCCGCGGACCGAGTAGAGCTGTGTCTGCTGCACGACGACGGCTCGGAGACGGCGGTGGAACTGCGGGAGAGCGACGCGTTCGTGCGGCACGCGTACCTGCCGGGCGTGATGCCGGGACAGCGCTACGGCTTCCGCGTGCACGGCCCGTACGACCCCGGGCGCGGGCTGCGCTGCAACTCGGCCAAGCTGCTGCTCGACCCGTACGCGAAGGCGGTCAGCGGTGCGGTCCGGTGGGGCGAGGAGGTCTACGGCTACCACTTCGACGCGCCGGACCGGCGCAACGACCTCGACTCGGCGCCGCACACCATGACCTCGGTGGTGATCAACCCGTACTTCGACTGGGGCGACGACCGCCCGCCGCGCACCGAGTACCACCACACCGTGATCTACGAGGCCCACGTCAAGGGCCTGACCATGCGTCACCCCGGCCTCCCCGAGGAGCTGCGCGGCACCTACGCGGCGCTCGCGCACCCGGCGGTCATCGAGCACCTGACGAAGCTGGGGGTGACCGCGCTCGAACTGATGCCGGTGCACCAGTTCGTGAACGACCACCGGCTGGCCGACATGGGCCTGAGCAACTACTGGGGCTACAACACCATCGGCTTCTTCGCCCCGCACAACGCGTACGCCTCCTGGGGCGACCGCGGCCAGCAGGTGCTGGAGTTCAAGTCGGCGGTCCGGGCGCTGCACGAGGCCGGGATCGAGGTGATCCTGGACGTGGTCTACAACCACACCGCCGAGGGCAACCATCTGGGCCCGACGCTGTCCTTCAAGGGCATCGACAACCCGTCGTACTACCGGCTCGCGGACGATCCCCGCTACTACACGGACACCACGGGCACCGGGAACTCGCTGCTCATGCGCTCCCCGCACGTGCTGCAGCTGATCATGGACTCGTTGCGGTACTGGGCCACCGAGATGCGGGTCGACGGCTTCCGGTTCGACCTCGCGGCCACTCTGGCGCGGCAGTTCCACGAGGTGGACCGGCTGTCGTCGTTCTTCGACCTGGTGCAGCAGGATCCGGTGGTCTCGCAGGTGAAGCTGATCGCCGAGCCGTGGGACGTGGGCGAGGGCGGCTACCAGGTGGGCAACTTCCCGCCGTTGTGGACCGAGTGGAACGGCAAGTACCGGGACACGGTCCGGGACCTGTGGCGCGGCGAGCCGCGCGCGCTCGCCGAGTTCGCCTCCCGGCTGACCGGCTCCTCCGACCTCTACCAGGACGACGGCCGCCGGCCGCTGGCCTCCGTCAACTTCGTCACCTGCCACGACGGTTTCACCCTGCACGACCTGGTGTCGTACAACGAGAAGCACAACAAGGCCAACGGCGAGGACGACCGGGACGGCGAGAGCCACAACCGGTCCTGGAACTGCGGGGCGGAGGGCGAGACCGACGACCCGGAGGTACTGCGGCTGCGCGCCCGGCAGATGCGGAACCTCATCGCCACGCTGATGCTGTCCCAGGGCGTGCCGATGATCAGCCACGGGGACGAGTTCGCGCGCACCCAGCGCGGCAACAACAACGCCTACTGCCAGGACAACGAGGTGGCGTGGCTGCGCTGGCCGGAGCCCTCGGAGAGCGATCTGCTGGAGTTCACGCGCGCGATGGTGTGGCTGCGCCGCGACCATCCCGTGCTGCGCCGGCGCCGCTTCTTCCACGGCCGTCCGGTGGAGGGCACCCATGGCGAGCTGTCGGACATCGCCTGGTTCACCCCCGAGGGCGCCGAGATGACCCAGAGGGACTGGAACTCGTCGCGGGCGTCCGCGCTGACCGTGTTCCTGAACGGCAACGCCATCTCCGAGCCCGGCCCGCGCGGGGAGCGCATCCGTGACGACTCCTTCCTGCTGATGTTCAACGCCTCCCCCGGGCCGCTGGACTTCCTGGTGCCGGCCGGCCACGGCCGGCAGTGGGAGGTGGTGGTCGACACGGCCCGCCCGGACGGGCTGCCGCCGGGGACAGGTGTGAAGGTGGCCGCCGGCGACCGTGTCCGCCTGCCGGACCGCAGTCTGACGGTGCTGCGGCGGCCGGAGCGCTGAGCCGCGGCGGCCGCCCGCCGAGAGCGGCCGTCAGTGGGGCTGGGCGTCCCGCACGCGCGCGTGGGGCGCGTCCTCGGGGCCCTGCGCGTAGGTCGTCGGACGGATCGTCAGGGCGAGCGCGAAGGCGAGGGCCGCCGCCGTGCACGCCGTCGCGAAGGCCGCCGTGGGCCCGTGCGACTCGGCGAGGCGTCCGGTGACGGCGACGGCCAGGGCCTGGCCGCCGACGAGGGCGCTGGTCGCGATCGCCATGGACTCGGCCAGCCGGGACGGCGCGACGGCACGCTCCAGGAGGCCGAAGACGGTGATCAGGTGCGGGGCGTAGGCCACGCCCAGGACGGTGACGACGGCGTACAGGCGGGGCAGGCCGGTCGTGCCGAGCAGCGGCAGGGAGAGCGCGAAGGCGGCGCCCGTCGCGAGCCGCCAGCGGGTCCTGGCACCGACCCGGTCCGGTACGGCGGCCATGGCGAACCCCGCGGCGGCGCTCATCACACCCATGGCGGCGTAGACGAGCCCGGCCTGGTCCTCCTGTCCGAGCCGGTCGGTGAGCGCCGTGATCCCGGCCTGGCAGGCGCCGAACATCGCGCCCTGGAGCGCGAGGGCGGTGAGCAGGGCGGGCACACAACGGGGCATCGGGGCGCGCGGGGGACGCGGCCGGCTCCGGCCGCGCTCCCCGCGCGCGGGGGCGACCGCGCGCGCCGACGGGTGCAGCGCGAAGCCGCTGCCGCAGACCGCCACGAGCACCGCGGCGCCGCCCATGGCGTAGGCCGGATGGGCGAACACCGCGGCCAGTCCGACGAGCGCCGGGCCGAGGACGAACGACAGTTCGTCCAGGGTGCTCTCGAAGGAGAGCGCGGCGCCGACCGTCGCCTCGGGGGCGCCCGCGCGGCGGGCGAGGGCGACCAGGCGGGTGCGGGCCAGCGGGCCGACGAGCGGCACGGTGGCACCCGCGACGGCCCCCAGGAGGGCCAGCACGGGGGCGGGCAGCCCGGCGAGGGCGCCGGTGACGAGCGCGGCCACGGCGAGGGCGTTGGCGAGCGAGAACGCGAGCACCACCGTCCGCTGGCCGCGCCGGTCCGCGAGCCGCCCCACCAGCGGCCCGCAGGCCACCTGGCCGAGGGCGAGCGCGCCACCGGTCAGGCCGGCCGCGCCGAGCGAACCGCTCGTGCGGGCGACGAGCAGCACGCTGCCGAACTGGACGGTGGCCGTCGGCAGCCGCCCCAGGAAGGACACGCACGGCAGCAGCGGCCCGGTCAGGCCGATCACCTGGCGGTAGGTGTCCCGGGTGCGGCGCCGTTCCGGCGCCCCGATCGTCCCCATCGCTCGAACCTAGACACGCGTGCGTGATCCGGGCAGAGGTGGATGACACGAAAGACGGTGAGCGGGGTACGTAGGTTCCCATGACTTCTGCGCGATCCGGACCGGCGGTGCCCACGGCCACCTACCGGCTGCAGCTCCAGCCCGCGTTCCCGTTCGCCGCCGCCGCCGCGGCCGTCCCCTACCTGGCGTCGCTGGGCGTCTCCCACCTGCACCTGTCCCCGGTCCTTGAGGCCGTCCCGGGCTCCCCGCACGGCTACGACGTCGTCGACCACACGCGCGTGCGCGCGGAGCTGGGCGGCGAGGAGGGGCTGCGCGCGCTCGCGCACACCGCGCGGGAGCACGGACTGGGCCTGGTGGCGGACATCGTGCCCAACCACATGGCGCTCGCGCCGCAGCACAACCCCGCCCTGTGGGACGTGCTGCGCGAGGGCCCCGCATCGCCGTACGCGCGCTGGTTCGACATCGACTGGGAGGCGCAGGGCGGCAGGCTGCTGCTGCCGGTGCTGGGCGGCCCGGTCGGCGCGGAACTCGCGCACCTGGTGGTCGACGGCGACGTGCTGCGCTACCACGACCACGCCTTCCCGCTCCGCGCCGGCACCGCGCGGCTGCCGCTGCCCGAGCTGCTGGACGCCCAGTGGTACCGGCCGGTGTGGTGGCGGCTGGCCCGCACCGAGCTCAACTACCGGCGGTTCTTCAGCATCTCGGAGCTGATCGCGGTGCGGGTCGAGGACCCCGGGGTGTTCGACGCCACCCACGGCACGATCCTGCGACTGCTGGCGGACGGTGTGCTCGACGGGCTCCGGATCGACCACCCCGACGGGCTCGCCGACCCCGACGGCTATCTCGCCCGGCTCGACGAGGCGACCGGCGGGCGCTGGACGGTCGTGGAGAAGATCCTGGCCGACGGCGAGACGCTGCCCGCCTCCTGGCCCGTCGCCGGCACCACGGGCTACGACGCGCTGCGGCACGTCGACGGCCTGTTCACGGACCGCACCGGGGCCTACGAACTGCTGGGCCGGTACCGGGCGTTCGCGGCGCCGCAGACGGACCGGGGCGGCAACTGGGAGGCCACGGTCCGGCGGGCCGCGTACAAGGTGCTCACCCATGAACTGGCCGCCGAGACCGACCGGCTCACCCGGGTGGCGGCCCGGCTGTGCGCCACCTCGCCCGACCTCGCGCTGCGCGACCGCGCTCCCTGGGCGCTGCGCACGGCCGTGGAGGAGCTGCTGGTGAGGATGCGCGTCTACCGGCCGTACGCCTCCGGTGACGCCGCCACCGTGATCACCGAGGAGGCCGCCGAGGAGGCCAGGCTGGCCTTCGTGGTGCCGGAGGAGGCCGAGGCCGTCGGCATCGTGCGCCGGCTGCTGGTCGAGCCGCCCGGCGACGCCTCGGCGCCGGATCACGCCGACCGGGTGGAGTTCCGCACCCGGTTCGCGCAGACGGCGTCGGCACTGCGCGCCAAGTCGGTGGAGGACACGGCGTTCTACCGCTATGTGCCGCTGCTGCCGGCCACCGAGGTGGGCGGCGATCCGGGCAGCCCGGGCGTGTCCCCGGAGGACTTCCACGCGTACTGCGCGCGCGTGCAGCGCGACTGGCCCCTCACCGGCACGGTCGTCTCCACCCATGACACCAAGCGCAGCGCGGACGTGCGGGCCGCGGTGGCCGTGCTCACCGAATGCCCGGACCGCTGGGCCGCCTTGGTGTCCGAGGTGACCCGGGCCGGGGAGGGCGTGCCGGACGGGCAGCTGGCCTGGGCCGCCTGGCAGACGGTGTTCGGTCTTGGCCCGGCCGAGGAGGAGCGGGTCCGGCAGGCGCTGCTGAAGCATGTGCGCGAGGCCGGCATGTACACCAGCTGGACCGAGCCGGAGGCGCCGTACGAGGAGGCGGTGGCGGCCTTCGTCGGCTCCGGGCCGTGCGGGGCGCCCGGTGAGCGGGTGGCCGCGCTCCGCAAGGCGCTTGACCCGCACGTACGGGCCAATGTCCTCGGCACCGCGCTCGTCCATCTGACGATGCCCGGGGTGCCGGACCTGTACCAGGGCACGGAGGGCGAGTACCGGGCGCTGGTGGATCCGGACAACCGGCTGCCGGTGACGTTCCCGCCGGCGGCGCCCGGCGAGAAGGACGCGCTGACGGCGGCGGCGCTGCGGCTGCGCGCCCGCCGGCCGGACGTCTTCGGCCCGGACGCCTCGTACGAGCCGCTGCACGCCGAGGGCGAGGCGGCCGGGCACTGCCTGGCGTTCGCGCGCTCCGGCGCGGTGGTGACGGCGGTGACCCGGCTGTCGCTGCGGCTCGCCGACGCGGGCGGCTGGCGGGAGACGCGGCTGCCGCTGCCGCCCGGCCGGTGGGCCGACGTGCTCGCGCCGGAACGGGAGTTCACCGGCCACGCGCGCGTGAGCGACCTCTTCGACCGGTCGCCGGTGGCGCTGCTGGAGCGGGTCGGGGAGGGGGAAGGGGCAGAGGGGTGAGCGGGCCGCGGGCCGAGGGAGCGGGGCGGCCCGGCGGGCCCCGGGCCCCCGGCGGGCGGCTCAGCGGGCCGGCGCGGCCGGCCGCGCGCACTCCTCGTACGGCCCTGGGGCCCTCAGGACGGGCCAGGTGGCGCGCAGGAGGTCCACGAAGGCCCGTGCGGCCCCGGTGGGCCGCACGCGCGCGTAGACCGCCAGAGAGCGCTTCCAGGGCGGGTCGGGCGCGGGGACCACACAGTCCTCGCCGACGGCTCCGCGCACGCTGCGGGCGGGCGCGGTGCACACCCGCGACGGTGCACGGCCGGGGCGGCCTGGTGAAGGTCGCGGCCAACGCCGCGGCGGGCAGGTGCTCGGCGTCCACCTGGCCGGCCCGAAGGTGTCGGAGATGATCGCCGAGGGCCAGCTGATCGTCGGCTGGGACGCCGAGCCCGCGGACGTGGCCCGTCATGTGCACGCGCACCCCACGCTGTCGGAAGCGGTCGGCGAGGTGTTCCTGACCCTCGCGGGACGCGGACTGCACCAGCAGTGAACCCCTGACGCGCAGCGGGCCGCGCACCAGCGGGCGCCCGCGTCCGAGCGCCCCCGGGAGCCTCCCCCGCCGCCCGCTTGACAGTTCCCCCGTCCCGTGCGGGACTGGGAGGGCGAAGCCGGGCGGACAAGTCGGGGGGTGAGTCCTCTGCCGGAGCTGCGCTATCCCAGCGTTCTCGAACTGGTCGCCTCCGCGCGGGCGTTGGCCGCTCAGGAACCCGGGCTGTGCAGACTGCGCCAGGTCGGCGTCTCGCGCGCGGGAAGACCCCTGCACCTGCTGTCGGTGGGACACGCCCGCCGTGCGGTGCTGGTCGTCGCCGGCGCCCACGCCAATGAGCCGACGGGCGGTTCCACCCTGCGGGTGCTCGCCGAACGTGTACTGGCCGAACGGGAGTTGCGGACGGGCACCTCCTGGCACTTCCTGCTGTGCGCGGACCCGGACGGCGCGAGTCTGCATGTCACACCGGCGCCGCGCAGCCTGCTCGACTACCACCTCGGCTTCTACCGGCCGACGGGCGCGGAGCAGCCGGAGTGGTCGCCGTCGGTGCTGCCGCCTGACCGGCTGCCGCCCGAGACCCGGGCGCTGACCGCGGTGATCGACGAGGTCCGCCCCTACCTCCAGGTGACCCTGCACGGCACCGATCTGGGCGGCAGCTGGGTGCAGCTGACCAAGGACGTGCCGGGCCTCGCCGAGCCGTTCGCCAAGTCCGCCGCCGAGCTGCACATCCCGGTGGAGACGGGGGCCTCGGACGCGGCGGGCTGGCCGGCCTCGGGCCCCGGGGTGCATGTGATGCCGGGACCGGAGACGGGCGTGGCCTACCCGAGCATGCCGGACGACGCCCGGCACAGCACCTGGTACCACGCGCACCGGTACGGCGGTCTGACGGCCGTGGTGGAGGTGCCGATGTGGGCCAGCGATCTGGTGGACGACCCGGCTCCGCACCCGGCGCCGGCGGCGGCCATGCGGCGCCTGGCCGCGCGCCTGCTGCGGGACGCGCGCCAGGTGGAGGGGGTCCTCGCCGAGGCGCTCCCCCGTCTCGAAGGCGCGGACGGGCCGCTGCTGCGGGCCGCGCGGTGGGCGCTCGAGCTGATTCCCGGCCTGGCCGAGGACTGGGTCCACACGTCCCCGGCGGGCACGACGATGGCGTACGTCGGCAGTGTGGACGCCTTCGGCCGGCGGCTGCCGCTGCGGGCCGCGGCCATGCTGCTGCGGGTGCTGCGGGAGGCGGACGACCGGGCGGCGCCCGGCCTTGAGCAGCTCGTCGCCGCCTGGTGCGACGCCTTCGCCGAGCGGTTCCGGGCCCGCTGGGTGCCGTTGGAGAACCAGGTGGAGCATCAGTCCCGGACCGTGCTGGTGGCGGCGCACCAGGCGCGCGAGCGGGCGGCGTGAGGGGCGTGAGAGGGAGGTGTGAGCGGGCGGCGCGGGCGCGCGAGCGGCGCGGGCGCGCGAGCGGCGCGGGCGCGCGAGCGGACGGCGCGAGCCGTCGCCGGCCCCCGCCGCCCGTCATGGGTCCTCGGCCCGTCATGGGCCCCAGCCCGTCACGAGCCCCCGGCCCGTCATGGGCCCTCGGCCCGTCACGAGCCCCCGGCCCGTCACAGGCCGCCGGTCAGCCGTCCACGGCGAAGACGTGTCCCGTGCGCGCCTTCATGACGCAGGCGCTGGTGTACGTCTCCTTGAAGTCGACCGACCGGCCGTTCCACCGCCCGCGCGCGTGGACGGTCACCGGGGCGTAGATCATCGTGCAGAAGACCTTCTCGGCCGGGATGCGGCCGATGTCGCCGCCGGCGGAGGTCAGCTCGGAGCACGCCTCGGTCGCGTGCCGGTGCCCGGCGGGCGGGTTGCACAGCAGCAGCGTGCCGCTCCCGTCGCTGGACCTGGCGTCGCCCCTGTCGATCGTCAGATAGAGCCAGTTGCCCGGGATCGCGGCGCCGGAGGTCGCCTGGGCGGGGCCGGCGGTGAGGAGACCGACGGCGGTCAGCAGGGCGCCTGCCGCCGCTGCCGCTCTGGTGATGTACGTCATGCCCGTTGCATCGGCACGGAATGCCTTCCTCCGCAGTGCGGCTCACCCGTTCGGGACAGCACGCGCGCGTGGCCGGTCGTCCGTTCGAACAGGACCGGCCAGGGGTCTCAGCCCGTCGCGAGCCGGAACGCCACGCGGCCGAAGGCCACCTGGTCGCCCTCGCGGACGACGACCGAGCCGATCACCCGGCGCCCGTTGACGGTGGTCCCGTTGGTCGAGCCCACGTCCCGGAGGACCCACACGCCGCCCTGGCGGCTGAGTTCGGCGTGCACCCGGGAGACGGTCTCGTGGTTCAGGCGCAGCCCGTTCGCCGGGTCGCGGCCGATGCGCAGCGGGTGGGCGCGGTCGGGGTGCGGCAGCAGCAGCTTGGGCAGTCGCTCGGCCTGCCAGGCCCGGCGCAGCCGTACGGTGAACCCGGAGACCGCCTCGACGCCGCCGAGGACCGCGCGGGAGAAGCGGTTCTCCTTGGGCAGGTCGGCGACGAGCGCGGCGAGTTCGTCGGAGCGGCGCGCGGCGAGCGCCAGCTCCATGCGGCGCACGAACGTGTCGTGCGAGAGCCGGCCCATGGCGACGCCGTCACGGAGCACCTCAAGCGCCTTGTCGCGCTCCGCGTCGGACAGGCGCGCGGGATAGGTGGAGAACTCGAAGGACGACGTCACGTCTGTGATTGTCGGGCAGTGGACCCCGGGTGTCCAGAAAGCACGGAATCGGTTCCCGGGTGCGGGTACTTCCGCGACACCCGGCCGGCAAAGAGCCGATTCGAAAGCGGATTGATCGGCCGGGGCGGCACGATGGAGGTGCGGGACAACACGGTGAGCAGACGAAGGGGAACCGTCCGTGCAGTTCGAGGTGTGGGCACCGCAGGCAGACCGAGTGACGCTCCATTGCGAGGGCACCACGCGCGCGTTGGCGCGCGATCCCGCGCGCGCGGGCTGGTGGACGGGGGAGGCGGAGGCGGCCGACGGCGCGCGGTACGGCTTCGCCCTGGACGACGGCCCCGTGCTGCCCGATCCGCGTTCGCGCCGCCAGCCGGACGGCCCGGACGGGCCGAGCGCGGTCGTGGACCACGAGCGCCACGCATGGCGTGCCCGGTGGGCGGGGCGCGGGCTGCCGGGCGCGGTGCTGTACGAGCTGCACGTGGGCACGTACACCCGCGAGGGCACGCTGGACGCCGCTGCGGGCCGGCTCGAACACCTGGTGGAACTGGGCGTGACGCATGTGGAGTTGATGCCGCTGTGCCCCTTCCCGGGGCGGCACGGCTGGGGCTACGAGGGGGTGTCGCCGTGGGCGGTGCACGAGCCGTACGGCGGCCCCGAGGCGCTCAAACGCTTCGTCGACCGGGCGCACACGCTCGGGCTCGGTGTCGTCCTGGACGTCGTGCACAACCACTTGGGTCCTTCGGGCAACCATCTGCCCGCGTTCGGGCCGTACTTCACGGACACCCACCACACCCCGTGGGGTGCGGCGGTGAACCTGGACGCGCCCGGCTCGGACGAGGTGCGGGACTTCTTCGTGGGCAGCGCGCTGGCGTGGCTGCGGGACTACCGGATCGACGGGCTGCGGCTGGACGCGGTGCACGCGCTGTGCGACACGCGTGCGTGCCACTTCCTGGAGGAGCTGTCGGCGGCCGTGGACGGCCTGGCCGAGGAGGTGGGAAGGCCGCTGTTCCTGATCGCCGAGTCGGACCTGAACGACCCGCGGATCATCACCCCCCGCGCGGAGAACGGCCTCGGCGTGCACGCGCAGTGGAACGACGACTTCCACCACGCTTTGCACACCGCGCTGACCGGTGAGTCCCAGGGCTACTACGCCGACTTCGCGCGGGACCCGTTCGCGGCGCTCGCCAAGACGCTCACCGGCGGCTACTTCCACGACGGCGGCCTGTCCGGCTTCCGGGGCCGCCGGCACGGCCGGCCGCTGGACCGCGCGCGCGTGGCCGGGCACCGGCTGCTCGGCTACAGCCAGACCCACGACCAGATCGGCAACCGCGCCCAGGGCGACCGGCTCACCGCGCGGCTGTCGCCCGGACTGCTGGCCTGCGCGGCCACGCTGACGCTGACCGCGCCGTTCACCCCGATGCTGTTCATGGGCGAGGAGTGGGCGGCGAGCACGCCCTGGCAGTTCTTCACCGACCACACCGATCCCGAGCTGGCCGACGCGGTACGGCGGGGCAGGCGCCGGGAGTTCGCCGCGCACGGCTGGGCCGAGGAGGACGTGCCGGACCCGCAGGACCCGGCGACCCGGGACCGGTCCTGCCTGGACTGGTCGGAGCCGGAACGCGAGCCGCACGCGCGCGTGCTGTCCTGGTACCGGCGGCTGACCGCGCTGCGCCGCTCCCAGCCCGACCTCACCGACCCGGACCTCGCCGACACGAAGGTGGCGTACGACGCGGACGCCCGCTGGCTGGCCTTCCGGCGCGGCGACGTACGGGTGGCGGTGAACCTGGGCAAGGAGCCCGCGGCGATCCCGCTGGGCACCGGCCGCGTCGAGGTCCTCGCGGCCTGGGACCCGGTGACGGCACCGGGCCCGGACGGGCTGCTCCAGCTGCCCGGAGAGTCGTGCGTGGTGCTGGTGCAGCCCTGACGCGACGGGCGCCGGCCGCTACGGTTCCGGCTCGCCGTCCTTGAGGTCGGTCACCCGCTCCAGCATGATCGGCTCCCAGACCCGCCCCAGCTGGGTCCGCAGCAGGGTCGGGGAGCCGCCCGTACGGCCCTCCAGCCGGTCGGTGAGGCGCAGGACGGTGTCGCAGCGGGCGAGCCACAGGCCGCGCAGACAGGGGCGGGCGCCGTAGCCGGCGAGGGTGGCGGCGCGGACGGCCGCCGGGGAGCCGACGGCGACGGCGAGCCCGGCGATGTCCTCGGCGGGGTCGCCGAGGACCGCGGCGGTCCAGTCCAGGATGCCGCGCACCCGGCCGTCGGCGCTGACCACCACATGGGCGCCGGTCAGCCCGTGGTGGGTGAGGACCGCGGTACCGGACTGCGCGGCGAGCTGGGCCGCGCCGGGCGGGGTGAGCTGGTGCAGCCGGGCGGCGTCGAACTCGTCGGCGGCGGCCAGCCGTTCGGCCGCGTGCACGGCCATCCGGCGCAGCGCCTCCAGCGAGCGCGGGGCGGTGCGCGGCACGCCGAGCGCCTCGGCCTGGCGGACCGGAACCGCGCGCAGCCCGCCGAGCAACCCGGCGAGGTCGGCCTCGCCGACGGCGGAGACGTCGTACTCGTCGGCCGTGCCGCCGGGCACCCGGGTGTCGAGGGTGTAGGCGAGGCCCGGGGCCCAGTCGCCGTGGGCGACGCTGACCGGGACGGCGACGGGCACCAGCGGGCGCACCAGGTCGCGCAGGCGCAGTTCCCGGCGGCGGCGGACGGACGCCTCGCGGTCGGGCGCGAGGCGCAGCACATGGCGGCCGCCGATCCACCAGGTGTGCTCGCGGTCCTCGGACACGGGCCGCACATCGGGTCCCCCGGGGCCGTCGCCGTCCTCCTTGAGCAGCGAGCGGACCAGTCTGCGGACGGTGTCCGCGGTGGGTGTCGGTGCCTGGGTCATGGGTCGCCTGGTAGCCGTTCCGGGATGGCGTCGAGGGTGTGTGTCTCCTGGTCTCTCAGTCCACTATGACCATCTCACGGGTGGTGTCGTTGAGGCGGCGGCCGCCGTCCTCGGTGACCGTGACGATGTCCTCGATGCGCACGCCGAAGCGGCCGGGCAGGTAGATGCCGGGCTCGACGGAGAAGCACATGCCGGGCACGAGCGGCTGCTCCTCGCCCTCGATCATGTACGGCGGTTCGTGCGTGGTGACGCCGATGCCGTGCCCGGTGCGGTGGATGAAGTACTCGCCGTACCCCGCGTCGGTGATCACCGCGCGGGCGGCGCGGTCGACGTCCTGGCAGGCCGCCCCGGGGCGCACGGCCCGGAAGCCGGCCTCCTGCGCGGCGCGCACGACGTCGTGGACCCGGCGCTCCTCCTCGGTCGGCTCGCCGACGTGGACGGTGCGGGTGGTGTCGGAGCCGTAGCCGTCCTTCAGGCCGCCGAAGTCCAGGACGACCATGTCGCCGTCCTGGATGACCCGGTCGCCGACCTCGTGGTGGGGGTTGGCGCCGTTGGGGCCCGAGCCGACGATGGTGAAGTCGACCTGGGAGTGGCCGAAGCGGCGCAGCAGGGCGGCGAGGTCCTGGCCGACGTCGGACTCCCGGCGGCCGGCGAACGGGACCTTCCGGATCGCCTCGAACGTCGCGTCGGCGGCGGCGCCGGCGGCAGCCAGGAGCTCCAGCTCGGCCGCGTCCTTCACCGCGCGCAGCATGGGCAGGGCGTCGGTGAGGGCGGCGTAGGAGGTGCCCGGCAGGGTGCGCTGGAGGCCCAGCAGGTGCAGGGCCCAGGTGTTGTCGCTGATGCCGTACCGGCCCCGGGCGTCGAGGAGGGCGGCGGTGACGGCGTAGGGGTCCTTGCCGTCGGTCCAGTCGCGCAGGGTCAGCGCGGCGGCGCCGGCGGCGTGCCCGGCGTCCGGGGCCTCCAGGGCGGGTACGACGAGCACGGGGTCCCGGCCGGGCGTGAGGACCAGCACGGTCAGCCGTTCCGTGACCGCGGTGGGCGTGTAGCCGGTGAGCCACACCATGTCCGGTCCCGGGGCGACGAGCAGTCCGGCGAGGCCGGCGTCGGCGGCGGAGCGCGCGGCACGCTCCATACGGGCCCTGTAGTCGGCGGCGGTGAAGGGCGCAGACGTGGTACCGGTCATCCGGGCCTCCGGGCGCGGGTGAGGAAACGGGGCGATGGCGTCTCGGGCAGCATCCTGCCCGCCCGGGCGGGCCCGCGCGAGCCGGTCGGCGGCACCGGCGCTCCGCGGTCCGCGTTCCAGGGGCTCGGCACGGGCCCATGATGGCGCGCGGGGCGGACGGTCACCAGCGGGTTTCCTGACGCGTACGGGGTAGGGCGCGGGTCAGGTCACCACGCCGGGGGTCACCGTCAACTGCTGGTATGCGCCGCCGCTGTGGCGGACGGTGAGGAGCACCGCCGTGCCGGGGCGGGCCCGGGCGACGGCTCGGGCGAGGTCGGCGGCGGTGTCGACGCGGGCCGTGCCGAACTGCAGGACGACGTCCCCGCGGACCAGGCCGGCCGCGTAGCCGGGTCCGGGCACGTGGACGCCCACCAGCAGCGCGCCGGCCTTCTCGGCGTCGACGGCCTCCACGCCCATGCTCACTCCGGGCGGCGCCGGGGTGGAGGCCGGAGCGGCCGCGGGGGCGGTCCGGCCCGGCGGGGCGGACGGCGGTGCCTGGCCTTGCAGCTCGGCGAGTCTGCTCATGCCGATCACCGAGGCGCCGACCGTGCCGATGCCGACGCCGGAGAGCACCAGCACGGTGCCGGCGCACACGCCGAACACCAGGGTCCGCAGCCGCCGTCCGCGCCGCCGGGCCGCGTGCGGGCGCCGGGCGGGGCCGGGAGTGTCCTCGGTACGGCGGTCCTGACCGGGCATCGGCTTGGGACGCAACGCAGTCTGTTCCATGGTTCGCTCGCCTCCGGCTGTGCTCTACCCGGGGCGGCGGGCCGCGACGAGACACGAAAGGATGAGACTGGCCGAAGGGTGGCGGAGGGTAGTCATTGCCGTCGACCCGGCGCCCTCCCCTTCCGTCACCGGCGTGCGCCGGCTCCCGCCGGCGCAGCGCGGGGCGGAAGGCGCCGCCGCCGGAAGCGGCGCGCAGCCGGGCCGGCGGAACTGCCCGCGCCGGGCGCGTCGGGCCGGCGGGCGCCGGTGCACGCCGCCGTGGCGCGAGCCGGACCGCCGGGCGGGCGGGTGCTCCGCGGGCAGCGGGACGCGCGGGCTCCCCGGCGACGCCGCGGCCGGCCGGGGGGGCTGCGTCGGGCGGTCGCAGCGGACGGCCGGGCGGGGCGACCCCCGCCCGGCCGGTGCCGCCCGGCCGTGCCGCTCGGCTCAGCCCGTGTGGCCCCCGCCGTGGCCGCCGTGCCCGCCGTGCGCCCCGCCGTGGTCGAACTTCATGGCCTCGGGCGGCATGACGACGAACGGGCGCATCATGCCCATGTCCTCGTGCTCCAGCAGGTGGCAGTGGTACATGAACCGGCCGTACGCGCCGTCGAAGCGGCCCATGATCCGCAGCATCTGGTTCCCCGGCACCCGGAAGACGTCCTTGTAGCCGCGCTCGTTGGGCGCGAGCGGTATCTGCGTCCCCGCGTCGTACCGGATCGGGGTGCGGGTGCCGCCGGCCTCCGGGTCGAAGCCGGAGATGTCGTAGGCGTCCCGGCCGAGCAGCTGGAAGTCGGCGAGATGGACGTGCATGGGGTGCTCGATGGGCACGAGGTTGAGGAAGCTCCACTGCTCGTAGCTGCCCTCGGCGATGGTGAAGCCGAGCCCGTCGTTGAACGTGCGCGCGGTGCGCCGGTACGTCCGCGTGGTGCCGTCGGGCCCGGTGATCTGGACGATGCCGTCGGCCGGCAGAGTGAGCCCCGCCGGGTCCTCGACCTCGGCCATCTCCCAGATCTCCGGGTGCCCGCCGCCGCCCTTGGTGCCGAGCGGGGTGAGCAGGATCAGACGGTGGCCGTGCGGGATGTCGTGGGTGATCCGGCGGAAGGAGCCGGAGAGCACCTCGGGCAGTTCGAAGGTGTCCTCCTCGCAGCTCTCCCCGACCCGGAACTCCAGCACGTCCGGATACGCCACGTCACCGACCGGATCGGCCACCCCCGCCGGCCGGCCGGCGCCCTTGTTCACCAGCCGCAGGGTCCGGCCGGCCAGCGCGCGGAAGTCCACCAGCAGGTCGAAGCGCTCGGCCGGCGCGGCGGTGAGCGCGGGCAGCTCGGTGCCGAAGTCGACCGGCACCGGGCGCGGCAGCAGGCCGCCGTCGCTGCCGATCTGGTGCATGACCCCCGGCACCGGCTCCCCGTCCTCGTCGATCAGGACGAAGTTGAAGGTGCGCGCGTTGGAGGCGTTGACCAGCCGGAAGCGGTACCAGGCCGGGTCCACGTCGGCGTACGGCCAGATACGGCCGTTGACGGTGGTGTACGGGCCGGAGAACGGGATGGTGACCGACTTCCCGGTCTCCGGGTTGCTGTCCTGGATGATCACCGTCTTGTGCAGCAGCCTGCCGTTGAGGCGGCCGTCCTCGTCGGTGTCGAGATTGCGGTCGGCGACGAGGAGCGGGATCTCCCGCTCGCCGGAGGGCAGCCGGAGGGCGTCCTCCTCGTCGTCCCGGACGAGGTAGGTGCCGTACAGGCCCGTCATCACGTTCCACCGGGTGATGTTCATCGCGTGGTCGTGGTACCACCACTGCACCGCCTGGTGGTCGTTCGGGTACTCCGACAGCTGGGCGTCGCCGTAGCCGACGGCGTTGTCCGTCCAGCCGTCGTTGCCGCCGCCGGTCTGCGCGCCGTGCAGATGCGTCACCGTCCAGGCGGGCAGGGCGGCGACGTCCTTGTTCGGCTCGACGCCCTCGCGGCCGGGCTCGGTGGTGGCCTGCGGCTGCCCGATCGTGCGCAGCGGCACCTCCACGGCGGTGACCGGGTACTCGCTGTCCCTGGGGATGCGGTTGGTCCAGGCGATACGGACGCGCTGCCCGCGCCGCACCTCGATGGTCGGGCCCGGCACCTGTCCGTCGTAGCCCCACATCAGGGTCGGCGGCAGTTGCGGGTGTAACCGCACCCAGGTGGGGCGCAGGGCGATCTCGGTCTCGCGCAGGACGTCGTCCGAGGCGGGCCGCAGGACCGGCGGCACGGTCAACGGCTGTGCGTAGGGCGTCAGTTCGTTCGGCTGAGGCGCCTTCTCCTCGGCGGTCTCTCCGGTGAGCCTCTGGAGCAATTCGGACATGGTTGCACACCCCGTGTGTGTTCTGCGGCCTGTTGTTCCCTTTGCTCCGCAAGACACCTGAGGGCTCACCGAAGTTCCCTGAACGACCGATTCCGTACGCGGAGATTCCGAAACCGTCAGCGCAGTGACAGAACCGGCACGGCGGGCAGCTGGTGCGGCACGAAGCCGTGGGCGCGGCGGCCGAGCCACTCGGCCTTGTAGCGGTCGACCTCCCGGTGCCAGTTGAGGATCCCCGCCAGCCAGTTGCGCAGGTCGTCCACATAGGCGTCCATGACCGCGCGCGCCTCGGACGACAGTCCGAAGTCGTCGTACAGCACCGGCAGTTCGTGGGCGGTCACATGCTCGAACTGCTGCATGCGCTGGGTGATCAGATCGTGCACGACGGCGAGCGCGGCCGGGTAGTCCACGCCGAAGAAGTTCTGCACGACCAGGATGGCGTTGTGGACCTCGCCCTCGTACTCGATCTCCTTCTGGTACGAGAAGACGTCGTTGAGGAGGCAGGCGTAGTCGATGGCGGCGTTCTCCAGGGAGCGCACCGGACCGCTGGCGTACAGCTCGGCCGGGATCGCGGGGCCGTGGCCCATCCGGCACAGGCTCAGGGTGAGGTCCGAGCCGAAGGTGGAGCGCCGCATCTCCAGGTAGTCGACCGGGTCGGGGACACGGTTCTGCAGCTGGTTGGAGAGTTCCCAGACCCAGCTCTCCGTCATCTTGTCCACGGCCGTCTTGAGGGTGCGCCGCTGGCCGGCGGTCATCCCGGCGGTCGTACGGGTCCACAGGTCGATCAGCCCGCGTTCCATGGCGTTGCCGGGGACCAGGGTCGTCACGCCCTCGACGGGCATGCAGTCCGACAGGCGGGCCGTGGTCAGCCGGGCGGCGGCCAGGTCGCGGCGGTGGCCGTACACCAGGGGGTAGTAGTCGTCGCCGTAGGTGCCCCAGGCGAGCCAGTGGGCGCTGAGGTCGAGGGCCTCGGGGGTGGCGTCCGGGTCCAGCCCCGCGGAGCACAGGGCGAGGTCGGCGGCGGCGAGCCGGTCCTCGTCCCAGACTCCCTCCTGGAGGATGCCCATCCGGTGGCACCAGTCGGCCAGCCCGCTGCGGGACCGGTCGAGATGGGGGCTGAGCTGGAGCTCGAAGGGCATGTAGAAGTCGGGGATGCGGGACGGGCCGACCTTCTGGTAGGGCACGTGGGAGTGGGCGCGCAGCCGGTCCTGGGCCGCCGCGGCGAGGAGCGCTCCGACGTCGGCTGCGGACGTGCCGGGGCCGCTCGGGAGCTGCCAGGGCGAGTCGGACCGCGCGCCCTTGTTCATGTAGCGGCTGGAGCGCATGTGCCATTCGTGGCCGCCGGACTGCCAGTCCTGGAGGCCCTTGGTGTAGGCGGCGACCGCCGCGACCTCGCCGGGGGTGAGGCCCTTCTCCAGGGCGACGGCGGGGACCTCGGTGAGCGCGGTGTGCTCGAACTGGTGCAGACGGGAGGTGAGGACGTCGTTGACCGTCTCGGCGGCCTCCTGCGTGGTGCAGCCGAAGAACTTCTCCAGGACCAGCACACCGTTGCTGTTCTCGCCCTCGTCCTCGACCTCGCGCTGGTAGGAGAACAGGTCGTTGCGCAGATGGACGGCGTCGGAGAAGGTCTCCATGAGGACGCGCAGCGGCCGGGTGCGGGCGACGGAGGCGGGCACCTCGGCGGTCGCGTACTCCACGAGCCCCGCCGACCAGGGGGCGCCGCCCACCTTGCGGCGCATCTCGATGTACTCGACGGGGTTGGCGATCCGCCCCTCGTTGATGTTGGACAGCTCCCACATCGACTCGTTGAGCAGATGCTCGGTGGCGACGGAGAAGCGGCGGCGCCAGTCCAGGGACATCGCCGGCACCGTGCGCGCCCACAGGTCCTTCAGCCCCGCCTCCACGGGGTTGCGCGGTTCGGGGACGGGTGCGGCGGGGTCGAGCGGCATGAACAGCGGCAGGCGGTCGAGGTGCGCCTTTCCGGCGGCGCGGTCCGGGGTGCGCTTGAACATGTCGAGGAAGTGGTCGTCGAAGAAGAACACCCACACGTACCAGTCGGTGATCAGCGAGAGGTCGGGCCCGTCGCAGTCGGGATGGGTGTAGGCGCACAGGAGGCCGTAGTCGTGCGCCTCCAGGTCGGCCTGGTCCCAGATCCCGGAACCCTCCAGCATGCCCATCTCGCGTGCCCACGCGGTCGAGTGGGCGCGCGCCTCCTCCAGGTGCGGGTTGAGCCGCGCGGGATACGGCATGTAGAAGTGCGGGAGTTCGAACGGCTGCGTCATGGCCGGGGCCCTACCCGTGGTCCGGGAGCCGCATCCGTCCGGCTGCACATGATCACACCATCGCGTGAACCGTCCCCGAAACGTGGAACTCCGGCGGGTTGTTGTGACGTTGGCGCTCTTGCCGGGTCCGCGCGCGGGGGGTCACGGTAGGCGCATGACCTCCTTCGAGCTGCCCCATGAGGTGCACGGCGACGGCGCCCACAAGGTGTTCGCCGTGCACGGCTGGTTCGCCGACCGGTCCGCCTACGCGGCCGTCCTGCCGGACCTCGACCGTACGTCCTTCAGCTACGCCCTGGTCGATCTGCGCGGCTACGGCGAGGCCCGGGACGCCACGGGCGAGTTCACGACGGCGGAGGCGGCCGTGGACCTGGTGCGGCTGGCCGACCGGCTGGGCTGGGCGCGGTTCTCGGTGATCGGGCACTCCATGGGCGGCGCGGTGGCGCAGCGGCTGCTCTCCGCCGCCCCGCACCGGCTGCGCCGGATCGCGGGCGTCTCGCCGGTGCCCGCCTCGGGCATGCCGATGCCCGGCGAGCAGGCCGCGCTGTTCGCGGACGCGGCGCACCGGGCGGCCAACCGGCGCACGATCATCGACGTCACCACCGGCGGCCGGCGGCCCGCCGCCTGGCTGGACCGGATGGTCGCCCGTTCGCTGGAGCGCAGCGACGCCAAGGCGTTCCGGGCCTGGCTCGACTCGTGGGCGGGCGACGACTTCAGCACCGCTGTCGAGGGCAGCGAGGTGCCGGCGCTCGCCGTGGCCGGCGCGCTCGATCCGGCGCTGTCGCCCGAGGTCATGCGGCAGACCTGGATGTCCTGGTATCCGCGCGCCGAGCTGGCGGTGCTGCCCGGCGCCGGTCACTACGCGATGGACGAGACGCCGCTGGACCTGATCCGCGCGGTCGAGGACTTCCTGCGCGCGGACGACGCGGACGGCACGGGCGGCGCGAGCGGCACGGACGAGTCGGTCGCGACGGACGGTGCGGGCGCGGGCGGTCCGGCGTGAGCCTGCGCGCGGCCCCGGCGGTGCCGGACGTCTTCGATCCGCGCCGGTACGCCGCCGGGGTGCCCTACGACGACTACCGCGTCCTGCGCGACCACCACCCGGTGGCCTGGCAGGAGGAGCCGGAGGTGCTGGGCTGGCCGGCCGGCCCCGGGTTCTGGGCGGTGACCCGGCACGCGGACGTCGTACACGTGCTGAAGGACGCGCGGACGTACTCCTCGTACGCCGGCGCGACCCAGATCCGCGACCCCGATCCGGAGGATCTGCCGTTCATCCGGCGGATGATGCTCAACCAGGATCCGCCGGACCACGGGCGGTTGCGCAGGCTGGTGAGCCGGGCCTTCACACCGGGGCGCGTCGACCGGTTCGCCGCGGTCGCCCGGGAGCGGGCGCGGACGCTGTTCGCGGGCGCCCTGGCCGAGGCGCGGGCGGGCGACGGGACGGTCGACCTGGTGGCCGCCGTCACCGACGAGTACGCGCTGCTGAATCTGGCGGATCTGCTGGGGGTCCCGGAGAGCGACCGGGATCTGCTGCTGCACTGGACGCGGCGGGTCATCGGCTACCAGGATCCGGACGAGGCCGGTCCGCCGGAGCTGGACGGAACGGGCAGGCCGGTGAATCCGCGGTCCCCGGCGATGCTGCGGGACATGTTCGCCTATGCCGAGCAGCTGGCCGCGCACAAGAGGCGGCATCCGGCCGACGACATCATGACGACTCTGGCCGGCGACCCGGAACTCGCCGACGCCGAACGGGAGATGTTCTTCTTCCTGCTCACCGTGGCCGGCAACGACACCGTGCGCAGCGCGGCACCGGGCGGGCTGCTGGCGCTGGCCGAGCATCCGGAGGCGTACGCGACGCTGCGTTCCGGACGGGCCGGGGTGCCGTCCGCCGTCGACGAGCTGCTGCGCTGGCACCCGCCCGTGCTGACCTTCCGGCGGACGGCCGTGCGCGACACCGAGCTGGCCG
Source organism: Streptomyces sp. NPDC015171 (assembly GCF_043079545.1). Taxonomy (NCBI): domain Bacteria; kingdom Bacillati; phylum Actinomycetota; class Actinomycetes; order Kitasatosporales; family Streptomycetaceae; genus Streptomyces; species Streptomyces sp. NPDC015171. The sequence goes on along the minus strand of NZ_JBIBUO010000002.1, from coordinate 347,474 downwards.
GCCGCGCGATCCGGGCGGGCGAGAAGGTCGTGGTGTTCCATGCCTCGGCCAACCGCGACGAGCGTGTCTTCGCCGGGCCGGACCGGCTCGACCTCACCCGCTCCCCCAATCCGCACGTCTCGTTCGGGGACGGCCCGCATGTGTGTCTGGGCGCGCACTTCGCCCGGCTGCAGCTCCGGCTGCTGCACGAGCAGGCGCTGCGTGTGCTGCCGGAGCCGCCGCGCCCGGCCGGGCCCGCCGGGCGGCTGGTGTCGAACTTCATCAACGGCGTCAAGTCACTGCCGGTGCGCCTCGTCTGACGGGTCGGTCTGGATCAGCGCGTGGGTGCCGCTCGTCCGCCAGCGCTGTCCCTCGGCCGCCGTCAGAGCGGCCTCGGTGGCGGCGGACAGACCGGTGATCACCTCGGACTTGAGGGTGCGCAGCGCGGCGACCGGGCCGGGGAAGTACCCGGTCGTCCGCCGAAAGGGCGTGGTGGGCGGCCAACGCCGGTCGCCCACCAGCCGGCGGTAGTTGAGGTCGCCCTTGACGATGGTCAGCGTGGCCGCCGCGAAATCGGCGCGCAGGTCGTCCGGCATCGCGGAGTACGGCAGCGGGGCGCAGGAGAAGGGGTGCGCGCGGACCGTGAGCCGGCCGTCGGCCATGGCCGACCAGAGCACGTTCCCGAACGCGGCGGCGGTGCCGGAGGCCGCGCGCAGCCGGTGCAGGGCGTCGACCACATCGGCGGTGGTGGCGTCGGAGACGTAGTACGGGTACGGCTTGACGTGCAGGACGGCGCGCGCGGTCCGGCCGGTGGCGAGGAGGTGGGCGATCAGCAGCAGGTCGGGGACGAGTTCGCGGCCCGCGTTGTCCGCGACGAGGACCAGTGTGCCGGTCCCGGCGGGCGGCAGCAGCGACCACAGCGTCTCGCTGTCGTCGGCGACGAGCGCGGAGGACGGCTCGCCGTCCGCGCCGTCCGCGGCGGAGAGCCGGAAGCCCAGGTCGGCGCGGTTGCCCCACAGTGAGCCGTGCAGCAGGGCGCGGGCCCGCTCCTCCTCCGGCAGATCGCGCAGGCCGTCCAGGGCGGCCAGTTCCTCGTCGGTCTCCGGGGCGTCGAGTTCGGCGCGCTTGAAGGGGCGGAAGGGGTCGACGCCCTGCCAGGCGCCGGGGCCGAACCAGCCGACGGCGCCGAGCAGCCGGCGGTAGAAGTAGCTCTCGGACCACAGCCAGGGCACGTCGTACCAGGACTGGCCGGTGTGGCCGGCCAGCCCCCAGTCGTCCCACCGGTCCCGGTCCGGGGCGTCGGCGGGCAGCGGCCCGATCACCCCTTCCGTGCAGTTCTCCAGCAGTTCGTCCAGCGCCGCGTGCTGCCCGGGGCCGTACGGGAACGCGTCCCGTACCTGCCGGATGATCGCGGGGTGCCGCTCGGCCAGCACGCTGTACGGGAACGAGCCGGGTTCGTTGCCGAGGAGCACGGGCGCGGAGGGGGGTTCGGGCATGCCGGTCACGGTATCGCGCGCATCAGCCGGCTCGGGTTCTCCCGCTCCAGCTGCGTGGCGAGGGTGACGTAGCGGGGGCGGCGGTGCACCGGGACGAGGCCGCGGATCATGAGGTGCCACATCTCGGCCACTCTGCGCGGCAACCGCGCGACCGGCTCCAGCGAGCGGCCGGCGACCCGGGTGCCGATGAAGAAGCAGACGAGGGAGTGGGCCGCCGCGCCGGCGTCCAGATCTCCGTGCACATCCGCTTCCCTGACGGCACCGCCGAACTTCCGCGTGGCGAAATCCTGCCACTCGGTGAACGGATGCCGCAGCGGGGCACGCACGGTGATGTCCGCGGTGGCCAGGCGGAGTCCGGCGCGCGGCACGGGGTCCTCCACGGCGAGCCGGGCGAGCCCGAACGTGGTGCGCATCAGGGCTTCGAGCGAGGTGCAGCCACGGCCCTCCACCTCGGCCACGAGCTGCTGCGTGGCCCTGGCCTGCAGTTCGAGGATGGCCTGGGCCAGGTCCTGCTTGGCGGCGAAGTGGAAGTACAGGGCGCCCTTGGTGACCTTCGCGTGTTCGACGATGTCACTCAAGCTCGTGCACTCATAGCCATACCGGTCGAACAGGTCGGCCGCGGCCGTGATGATCGTTGCCCGGGTCTGTTCAGCGCGTAGTTGCCTCGCCATCCTGGACCCCTCCTCGCACCTCAAAACCAACAGGACATGCGGTTTGTTTTTGACCCCTCGCATACGATAACTCACCCGGCGGCCACGGGAGTCCGATGCATGCCACATGGGGGGTACGACACGTGTCACCTGCCGGGTCGGCATCGATGAACACCCTTTGTGAGCAGCGAAGATCACAATATTGCCCCCTTCATCGGCGGCCGCTGCGCAGCAGGTGCGGGGCGATGAGCACCGCACCCATGATCGCCACGATACGAGGCGGACGACCGGTTCCTCAACGAGTTGTGGGAGCAGGCGCAAAACGGCTGAACCGGTCGGTGCTTTCACGCCCCCCGGAGCGCGGTTCGCCGCTCCGGCTGAACGGGGCGCACTCCGGTGCCGTACTGGATGCCGTACCCCCTGTTCCCGCGCCCGCCGAGGAGACGCCCGGATGACTCGGATGACCGCCCGCCTGGGCGTCAGGGTGGCCGCCGCGGCGGCACCGTTGCTGCTGCTGCCGTGGGCGGCGGGTCCTGCCCGGGCCCACGGCGCCCCCACCGATCCGGTGAGCCGGGTCTACGCCTGCTCGCCGGAGGGCGGCTTTGCCCGCTCGGCGGCCTGCCGGGCCGCGATCGCGGCGAACGGCGCCCCGTTCACGGCCTGGGACAACCTGCGGGTGGCGGGGGTGGCGGGCCGCGACCGGCAGGTCATCCCGGACGGCAGGCTGTGCAGCGGGAACCTGCCGGCCTACCGGGGTCTCGACCTGGCCCGGCGGGACTGGCCGGCGACCCGGCTGGCAGCGGGCGGCCGGCTGACGCTGACGTACGCGTCGACCATCGCGCACACCGGCACGTTCAGGCTGTACCTGACCGAGCAGGGGTACGACCCGGCCCGGCCGCTGACCTGGTCCGACCTGCCGGAGCGGCCCTTCGCCGAGGTCACGGACCCGCCGCTGCGCGACGGCGCGTACCACCTGAGCGCGACGCTGCCGGCGGACCGGACGGGACGTCAGATGCTGTACACGATCTGGCAGAACAGCAGCACGCCTGACACGTACTACTCGTGTTCCGACGTGGTCTTCCCGGAAGGCGGGAAGGCCGCGGGGGCGGGGCGGTCCGCGCGGCGGGCGGCGTCGGTGCCGGCCGCGCCGCGCCCGCGACGCACGACGAAGACGGAAGGGACGGCGGGGGCGGCGGGGACAGCGGGGGCGGCGGGGACAGGGCGTCCGGAGGGTTCCGGAAGTCCGGCTCCCGTCTCGGGGCGGGGGGCCGCCGCGAGCGCCGCTCCGGTGGCGCAGGCCACGCGCGGCGGCTCCGGACCCTCGGCGCCCATGCTGGCGGGCGGCGCCACCGCGGTGCTGCTGCTCACCGGTGGCGCCGCCCTGGTACTGCGGCTACGCCGACGCTGAACCAGCCTTCCGGTCTGCCGGTTCACTCGGCCGGTCCGCTCGCTCAGTTCACGTAGACCCGGACGCCCGCGTCGGTGACGGGCGCGTACTTCGCCGTGAAGTAGCCGTTGGCGAAGCACAGCGACGAACCGGAGCTCTTGGTGAACTGCTGGTTGGTGAAGTTGATGCTGCTGTCGGCGTTGTCGGCCTTTCCGGTCAGGCTGGGCGCCTGGTACACGCAGGTCACGGTGCCCAGCAGGGTGCGCAGCTGGACGGTGGCCTGGATGACCGAACCGCTCGGGGGCGAGACGGTGAGCACGCCGCCCGAGGTGATCGTCGCGGAGTACGGCAGGTTGTTGATGGTGACGCCGTTGACCCCGAGGACACCGGTGACGTTGCTGGTGCAGGTGCTGCTGTTGAAGGTGTGCGCGGTGACGGACTCGGTGGCCGTGCCGGGCGCGGTCGGGTTGCCGGTGACCTTGGCGGTGAACTGGGACGCCGTGCACTTCACGCCGCTGGTGCCGGTCGCGCTGGAGTAGAAGTTGGCGGTGGTGCCGGTGGCCAGCGGCGCGGTGAGGGTGTCGCCGACGGCGACGGCGGTGCCGCCGGTGCTGCCGGTGGTGAGCACCGTACCGGCCGCGGAGGCGGGGGTGGCCCAGACGAGGGCGAGCGCGGTGGCGCTGCCGGCGAGGGCGAGGAGCGAGCGCGTACGCATGCGAGTGCCTCTCTTCCTGAGTGGGGGGACAGATGAGGTGAGGTGGGGGGTGGAGGGTGGTGCCGATGGTGCCGCCGCAACGGGGCCGTCGCGCCTTCTCCGTACACGGCGGACCCGTGACGGCGGCACACCGGGCACCGGCCGAAGGCCTCGGGGGAAAGGCCTCCGGCCGGCGCCGGACAAGAGGGCGGCCGAGCACGGGAAAAGGGGGAAGCCACCGTGCCGGAGCCGCGCTGAGGTGGAGCGGTTGCCGTGACAGGGCCGGGAACGCGACGGGTGCCGCGCCGATGGATGCGACGGGCGCCGCGCCTTGGGCGCGGCTGGTGCCGCCTGCCGGATCCGGCGCCACGGATCCGTGGAAACAGGGGAAGTTGTAGACCTGATTAACCGTCAGCGTCAAGGCTGTAAAGGCGAGTTGTGGCACGCGAACGCGGTGCGCGCACATCCGACACCCTTTTTCCACAACTCCCTTGACCCTTCAAAGTAACCGGCGGTAACTTCCTGGAAAAGGCTACTGCCGCGTAACGAGAGAGCCCTTGCCCCCGCCGGGAGTCGCAAGGAGGCGTGCGCGGCAGCCGCTGTCCGCGCCAGGACACCGCGCCACTGAAGCCCAACCCGCATTGATCCATGCCCATGGGAGCAGACATGGCCTCGTCCCCGGACGTCCCGTCCGCCGGCAACACCCCCGAGAACTCGGGAAGCGACACCGCGTCAGAGACTCCGTCCGCCGCCGCGCCCCCGGCGGGCGGCGAGCGGCGAGGGCGGGTCCGGGCCCGCCGGGCCGCGGTGATGGCGGTACCCGCCACCCTGGTCGCCGCCACCCTCGCCGTACTCACCGCGCAGGGCGCGCTGGGCGTGCAGTTCGCCATCTCCGGCATGCCGTTCACCGTCACCGCGACGGAGCTGAACGGCACCGGGTTCGAGCAGTTCGGCGGACTCGACAACATGGCGGAGGGCAGCCCGAACGCCGGGGACACCGGCGGCCAGGTGCTGATCGTCACCTCCGCCATCAAGAACGCCACGCTCACCAAGCTGTGCCAGAGCGTCGACCTCGGCGGCACCAACCTGCTGATCACCGCGGGCGGCGGCAAGACCAAGGTGTCGGCGACCGACCTGACCACCGACTCCACCGTGCTGTCCGGAGACGCGGAGTTCAACAACATCGAGATCGGCAACGACGCCAGCACGCTGAACAAGGCGAACGTGAAGGGCCCGCTCGGGGTCTTCAGCCAGCAGGCCGACACCGTGCGCATCGCCAATCTGCGGCAGACGAACTACGCCACCACGGCCGGCGTGTTCAAGCTGCCGGGCCTGCACCTCGGCTTCAGCGACAAGGGCTGCTGATCGCCGTGCCGGACCGTCCTCGTCGGGGACCGAGGCCCGCCTTCCGCGGATGGCGGGCCCGCCGGCCGTTCTGGGGCGGGCTGCTGCTCGCGCTCGGCGGCGGCGAGATCCTGCTCACCGAGAAGGCCTCGCTGAAGGTCGTGCTGCACATCGGCATGCAGGGCCTGGCCGGCTATCTGCTGCCGGCCCTCATGGTGCTGCTGGGTCTGCTGATCCTCTTCAATCCCTCGCAGCGGCTCTTCTACTCCCTCACCGGCGTCCTGCTCTCCCTCGGCACCTGGCTCACCTCCAACCTGGGCGGCTTCTTCATCGGGCTGCTCCTCGGCGTCACGGGCAGCTGCCTCGCCTTCGGCTGGCTCCCGGACCAGGAACCGCGGGTCAGCCGCCGCAAGCGCCGCAAGCGGGCGCGGGCGGCGGCACGCGGGCTGAGGTCCGAGGGGGCGGAAGGGGCGGCCTGACGGTCGCGGGCGCCTCCGGCGGGACGGCCAGGGCAAAGGAGTTCCCCCGAACGGGTGACGGGGGAACTCCTTTGCCCTGGCCATGCGTTCATCGACCAGCCGGACGGCGCACGGGCGCCGTGCGGGTGAGGCGGCGAGCGACGAGTCCGGGGACTTCTTCGAGGAGGAGGGCGGCGGGGACGGGGACTTCTCCGAGGAGAAGGGCGGCGGGGACGGCGGCTGACCGCTCAGCCGGTGGTCGCCGATGGCTCCTGAGCCGCCGGTTCGGCGGCCGGCCCGCCGGCGGAGCCCTGACGGCCGTTCTCGTCCTTCATCGCCTTGGCCTCGCTCTTGAGGATGCGCATGGACTTGCCCAGCGCACGGGCGGTGTCGGGGAGCTTGCGGGAACCGAACAGCACGAGGAACACGATCGCGACGATCAGCAGATGCCAGGGCTCAAGTCCGTTGCGGAGCATGACCGCCCCCTTTCCTGTCTCACCTTGCAGCGACACTTGCTATGTTGCGCAACTTTACAACCCGAGTGGCTCTGCCTGCACCGGGCGTCGCTCGCGGCGCATTCTCACGGCGGTGAGGGCGAGGCCGTAGAGGGCGAACACCGCGGCGAGCGGCGGATAGCAGGCGGCGGGCAGCGCGGTCATACCGAGCGCGGCACCCGGCGGGCTCGCCGGCAGCACGAGGCCGACGGCGGCGAGCACGGCCGCCGCCCGGCCGACCGGTCCGGGGCGCCCGCCCGCCGCCGGCCGGCGGCCGCCGCGCAGCAGGAGCATGACCAGGGCCTGGGTCAGCAGGTTCTCGGTGAACCAGGCGGAGTGGAACACGGCCTGGCCGTCCGGGCCGCCCAGGCCGTCCACGCCGTGCGGGGCGAAGGCGAGTATGTCGAAGGTGGCGAGGTCGGCGAGGGCGTTGAGCAGCCCGAAGCCGGTGATGAGGCGCAGGAAGGAGGGGGGCCGCAGCACGGTCGGCCGGCGCAGCGCCCGGGCGTCGGGGCGGTCGTGGGCGAAGGCCAGCTGGGCGGCGTCGGAACACAGGTTCTGCACGAGCACCTGGACCGGGAGCATCGGCAGGAACGGCAGCAGCGCTCCGGCGGCGAGCATGGCGAGGACGTTGCCGAGGTTGGAGGAGAGCGTGACCCGGAGGTAGGAGGCGATGTTGGCGCTGCTGTACCGCCCGGCGGTGACGGCGTGTCCGATCGCGGTGAGGTCCTTCTCGGCGAGCACCACGTCGGCGCTCTCCCGGGCCACGGCCACGGCGCCGAGGGGTGCAAGGCCGACGTCGGCGGCGAGCAGGGCGGGCACGTCGTTGACGCCGTCACCGAGGAAGCCGACGGTGTGCCCGGCCGCGCGCAGCCCGGTGACGATCCGCGCCTTGTCCTCGGGGGTGCAGCGGGCGACGACCGTGGTGGCCCCGGCCGGGACGGGGCCGGTGCCGGCGCCGTCCGCGGCGAGCCGTACCTCGCCGGGGGCCAGTCCCAGGTCGCGGCAGGCGCGGGCGGCGGTGCCCGGATGGTCGCCGGTGAGGACGTGCACGGTGACGCCGCGGGCGGTGAGGGCCCGGAGCGACGCGGCGGCACCGGGGGCGAGTTCCTCGCGGAAGGTGACGAGGCCGCGGAAGGTGAGGCCGCGCTCGTCGGCGGCGGCGTAGGGGCGGGTGCGGGCGGGCCGTTCCGCGTCGGCGACGGCGAGCACGCGCTGTCCGGCCGCCGCCTCGCGCGCGGCGAGGCCGAGCAGCCGCCGCCGTTCGGCGGGCGGCAGGTCGCAGCGGTCCAGGACGTCCTCGGGGGCGCCCTTGGTGAGCAGGAGGTGGTGCCCGGGCCGGCCCGCGACGACGACGGTGGCGAGGCGCCGACCGGGGTCGACGGGCAGCGCGGCGACGCCGTCGTGTTCCGCGCCGGCCGCCCCCGGTCCGCCGGAGGCCGCCAGCAGGGCCTCGTCGAGGGCGTCGGGGGCGGGCAGTTCGGCGAGCTGGAGGGTCCACCAGGCGATGGCGGCCGCCCGGTGCAGCGGCTCCGGGTCGTCGCGGCCGTCGGGTCCGAGCGAGCGGGCGAGGACGGGGCGGTCCTGGGTGAGGGTGCCGGTCTTGTCCACGCACAGCACGTCGATCGCGCCGAGGTCGTGCAGCGCGGGCAGCCGGCGTACGACGACCCCGTGGGTGCGGGCCAGCAGGGATGCGGCGCGGGCCAGGCAGGTGGTGACGACGACCGGGAGCATCTCCGGGGTGAGCCCGACGGCCACCGCGACGGCGAACGGCAGGGTCTCCAGGCCCCGGCCGCGCAGTGCGGCGCCCAGCATGAGGACCAGCGGCGGGGTGAGCAGCATGAACCGGACCAGCACCCAGGCGATGCCGCGCACGGAGCGGTCGAAGGCGCTCGGCTCGCGGCGGTCCGGCGCCCGCCCGGCGGCGGCGAAGCGGGTGCGCGCCCCGGTCGCCACGACGACCGCCGTGGCGCTGCCCGCGACGACCGCGCTGCCCTGGAAGCAGAGCGCGGACCCCGGTTCCGCCCGCGGGTCCGGCAGGTCGGCGGCGGCCTTGGGCACGGGCGCCGACTCGCCGGTGAGCGCGGCCTGGCGCACGGTCAGTCCGCGGGCGCGCAGCAGTCGTACGTCGGCCGGGACGAGGTCCCCCGGGCCGAGCCGGACGACATCGCCGGGCACGAGGTCGGTCACCGGGACCTCGCGGGCGCACGGCGGGCCGGTGTCGTCGGCGCGGCGCAGCACGGTGGCGGTGCCGGCGACCAGGTCGCGCAGGGCCGCCAGGGCGCCGTCGGCCCGGCGTTCGCCGGCCGCGCGCAGCACACAGCCGACCGAGACCAGCGTGAGGATGACGGTGGCGGTGCCCCAGGAGGCGACGCACGCCGAGACCAGGCCGAGGGTGAGCAGGACGGCGGTGAAGGGATCGCGCAGGCCGCGCACCCAGCGCAGCGGCCAGGAGGGCGTGCGGTGGAGAGGCAGGGTGTTCTCGCCGACGGCGGCGAGCCGGACGGCCGCCTCGGCCTCGGTGAGTCCGCGCGGACCGGTGTCCAGCCGTCGCAGCTCCTGGAGCAGGGTGCCGGTCGGCGGTTCAGAGGCCACGGAGCCTGCGGGCCGGTACGGCTTTGGGCGCCTCCCGTTCGGCGAGCCGCCCGACGAGGAGGCGTACGACGTCGACGACGGCGGCCTGTTCGGCGGTGTCGACGTAGTACACCTGGCGGCGGCCCTCGCGGCGGGAGCGGACGAGTCCGGCGAGTTTGAGCTTGGTCAGGTGCTGGCTGACGGCGGGCAGCGCGCCGCCCACCCGCTCGGCGAGCCCGGTCACATCGCTCTCGCCCTGGGCCAGTGCCCAGACGATGTGCAGCCGGGCGGGCGCGGCGAGCAGCCCGAAGGCGGCGGCCGCCGCGGCGAGCACCTCCGCGGAGGGGTCCTGGTAGCCGGTACCGGGCGCTGTCGCCACTGTCGCCTTCCTCCCGCCGCGTCGCCGCCGTGTTCCGCGCATGTCTGCCGTGTCTGCCGTGTCGGCGGACACAGTCTAGATCTCCGGAACTTCCCGGCCGCCCCGTTAGTTTCTACGTTGCTGTAGAAATAGCCGCCGGTGCCGAGGGGCGCCGGTCGGCCGATATCGAGGAGTGGACATGGCCCTGTGGGACCGCGTCAAGGAGTCGGCGTCGCAGATGCAGACCCAGCTGGTGGCGAAGAAGAACGACCTGAAGAGCGGTGCGTTCCGGGATGCGAGCATGGCGATGTGCGCGCTCGTGGCCGCCGCCGACGGCACGGTGGATCCGTCGGAGCGGCAGCGGGTGGCGCAGCTCATCGCCACGAACGAGGTGTTGCAGAACTTCCCGGCGGACGACCTGCGCCGCCGTTTCGAGGAGAACCTGAACAAGCTGACGACCGATTTCGCCTTCGGCAAGGTGAGCGTGCTGCAGGAGATCGCCAAGGCGAAGAAGAAGCCGGCCGAGGCGCGGGCCGTGATCCAGATCGGCGTCGTCATCGGCGGCGCGGACGGCGACTTCGACAAGGACGAGCAGGCCGTGGTGCGCGAGGCGTGCTACGCGCTGGACCTGCCGCCGCACGAGTTCGACCTCTGAGCGTCCGGTGAGCGCGCGTGGATGAGGGCAGGCTCGACGGCCTCGGCCGTGCCCTCGTCCGCACCGGGCCGACGAGGGCGCACCGGGCTCACAACTCCGCGAGCCGGGGCAGCAGCCGGCTCGCCGTCTCGATGTCGTCGGTCAGCGGGCGGTCCGCCAGGCCCGGCGGGAGCGCGGCGGCGGCGAGGGTGAAGGCGGCGAGCGGGGGCGCTGCCGGATGGAGGCGCAACGCCCGCACGGCGGCGACGAGTTCGCAGGCGAGGACGGTGGCGTAGGCGGCGCCGGCCCGTTCGGTCTGGCGGGCCGCCTGCCCGGCGAAGCCTGCGGCCTCCTCCAGGCCGTGGGAGAGAACGGCGTGCCCGGCCGACGCCGGCGCGGCGGCGCCGGCGCGCAGCTCGGCCAGCGCGGAGTTGGCGGTGTACTCCAGGATCATCGTGCCGGAACTGCCCGCCGGGCCGGTGGCGAGGAAGGCGGGCAGGCCGGTGAGGTCGGGGCGGCTCAGCGCGGTCAGGCGCGCGGCGGAGAGCTGCGCGGTCTTCAGCAGGGCGAGGTTCAGTCCGTCAAGGGCCAGGGCGAGGGGTGCGGCGAAGAAGCCGCCGTGGTGGTAGAGGTGGCCGTCGGGGGTCAGGACCGGATTCTCGGACGGGCAGTTGATCTCGACCTCGACGATCCGGCGCAGCGCGGCCGAGGCGTCCAGGGCGGCGCCGTGCACCTGCGGGAACGCCCGGAAGCCGTACGGGTCCTGGATCCGGCGGCCCCCGGGCGTGAGCCCGTCCGGTGCGAGCGCCGTCGGGCGGTCGGGCAGACCGAGGAGCCGCCGCACTTCGCCGGCGGCGCGGGCCGGCCCCGGGTAGGGGCGCAGGGAGTGCACCGGAGCGGCGTACGCCTCCGGCGATCCCGAGGCAGCGGCGAGGGACAGCGCGGCGACGGCGTGGGTGGCCCGCAGAAGCAGTTCGGTCCCGTGCCCGGCCAGCGCGGCCTGTGCGAGGGCCAGGGCGTTGCTGCTGAGCAGCGCGAGGGCGTCCCCGGCCCGGAGGGTGACCGGGACGGGCAGCTCCCCACCGGACCGCTCGTCGGCACCGACGGCACCGGGCGATCGCCCTTGGAGTTCTCCGGCCACCGGTGCGACCGCGGCCGGCGCCGGTGCCGACGCCCCTGCCTGCTCCGCCCCGCTGCCGCCACCGACACCGAGGGGAGCGGCACCGGCCTGTGCGCCCGCTCCGGGGGCCGGCCGCTCGCCCGGAGGATCCCCCGCCACCGGCCGGCGCCGGTCGCCCCGGGCATCCCCCGTCGGCCAGGACTGGTGCGCCGGCGAATCGCCGCTCGTCAGCCAGGGCCGTTCGCCGAGCAGGGTCAGGCCGGTCTGGGCCAGGGCCGTCAGGTCGCCGGTGCCCACACCGCCGTACTGGTTGACCGCCGGGTGGACGCCGAGGCGGAGGGCGTCGGCGAGGGCGGTGACGAAGGACGGGTGGATGCCGGAGCCGGCAGCGAGCAGCTGATTGGCGCGGACGGCGAGCATCGCGCGGACCTGGCGGGCCGGCAGCAGCGGGCCGCCGCCGCCCGCGTGGCTGCGCAGCAGACGCAGACCGTGGGCGGTCTCCTCGGCCGGGTCGACGGCGACGGAGCGGTGCGCGCCGACGCCGGTGCCGCGCCCGTACCAGCGGCCCGTGGCGGCGAGCCGGTCGGCCGTCTCGCGGGCCCGTCGGACCCGGTCCAGGGCCCCGGGGTCGACGGCGGGTACGGCCGTGGCGTCGGCGAGCCGGATCAGGGCGGGCAGCGTGAGCCCGCCGCCGTCGAGCGGGACGCGGGTGTCCCCCGGCTTCGGGGGCACCCGCGTCGGCACGTCCACGGTCGTTCCGTGCGGTGCTGCGTCAGGCGAGACCCGCGGACTTCAGCCAGGTCTTGGCGACGTCCAGCGGGTCCTTGTTCTCTGCCTGCACCTGGGTGTCCAGGTCCAGCAGGGTCTTGGTGTCGAGCTTCGCGGAGACCGCGTTGAGCGCGCTCACCCCCTCCTTGGACAGTGCGCCCTTGTAGGCGAGCGGCTGGACGTTCGCGAAGCCGAAGAGGTTCTTCGGGTCCCGCAGGACGACGAACTTCTCCTTGGTGATGTTCGCGTCCGTGGTGAAGATGTCCGCGACCTGCACGGCGTCCTTCTTCAGCGCCGCGAGCGTGAGCGGGCCGCCGGCGTCCAGCGCCTTGAAGGACTTGAACTCCAGGCCGTAGACGGACTTCAGGCCCACCAGGCCCTGCTGCCGGGTCTGGAACTCCGGCGAGGCGCCGATGACCAGGTCCTGGGCGATGTCCTTCAGGTCCGCGATGGTGGACTTCTCGGTGAGGTGGTACTTCTTCGCGGTGGCCGCGTTGACCGTCACCGAGTCCTTGTCCTGTGCCGGCGCCGGGTCCAGCAGCGTGAGCTTGGAGTCCAGCTTGGCGTTGATGGCGGCCGTGGTGTCCGCGAGGCTCTTCGGGGCGGTCTTCTGGTCGAGGTAGGCCAGCAGTGAGCCGTTGTACTCGGGAAGGACCGATATGGAGCCGTTCTTGATCAGCCCGTAGGTGGTCTCGCGACTGCCGATGTTCGGCCTGTAGGTGACCTTGATCCCCTTGGCCTTGAGCGCCTCGCCGTAGATGTCCGCGAGCAGGGTGCTCTCGGGGAAGTTGTTGGACCCGACGACAACGCTGTCGCCGCTCGACTTCCCTTCGGCGAGGGGGTTGTCGGACTTGCCGTCGTCGGAGGAACAGCCCGCCAGCAGAGCCGTTGCCGCCGCGAGGGCGACCGCCGCCGCGCCTCGGTTCCCCCGGATGGACCTGCTGATGTGGGTCTTTGAATTCACCCGACGATCCAATCCAGCCGGTTCTCGGTCAGTCAAGTGCCATAGATCACCGATTGGCCTCGATCTGTCGTCAGATGTGCACAGAGCGGGGTCACTTTGTAACGAATTCTTGATGAAAGGCGAGCCGATCGAGTCCCCGGAAGGCCTTAGTCTCGGGCCAGTTGGCATCGACCACGGCGGTGCGCGGGGCCCGCTCCGGTGTCGTGACGCAGGCGTTCCGGAGGCGACGGCGCTGCCGGTGCGGAGGGCGGCCACGCCCTCAGGTCCGGGGCGACGGCTCCCCCGGACGAGACACCCATGAAGGAGGCCCGGTGTCCACGAACCAGGTGGACGCGCCCGACCGGCACGCCCCCGCGCGGGGCGGTGCGGGGGGCTTCGCCGACCGCTGGCCGTTCCGGCGCAAGCTCAACCTGCTCGTCGGCATCCCCCTCGCGGTCATCACGGGCCTGCTGGCCTATCTCTTCACCGATCTGGCGCAGCAGGCGTCCAGCGCGTCCGCCGCGGCCCGGCTGGTGCGGGACAGCACCCAGGTGGCGCGGCTGGTGGACCGGGTGGAGGCCGAGCACCAGCAGGCCATCCTGCTGTCGACGCGCTACGAGGCAGGGGACGCGCGGCCGTCCACGACCGCCTACCGCGCGGCGCAGCAGGCGGTCGACTCGCAGGTGGCGAAGGTGCGTACGGCCTTCGGCGGGCAGCTGCCGCAGAGCGAGGCGCGGGCGCTGCGCGGGGTCGAGGGCCTCACCAGTCTGCGCACCTCGGTGGAGCAGGCGTATCTGCCGGCCGACAACATCGACCCGGCCTACGCGGGCGCCGCCCAGGGCCTGATCGACGGACTCGGGCTGGACCGCGACGCCGACCTCGCCGCCACCTTCACCGGCGGCCTGCTGGACTCCCTGCTGCGCGCGGACGCCGCGCACGGCGCCTTCGAGACCAACGTGTTCGCCGCCACCACGGGCGACACCAACGCGCTGATCGAGTTCACCAGCGCGGTCGGCGCCCACGACCTCTACGCCGACCAGGCCGCCCGCTTCGGCCGGTTCGCCACCGAGGCGCAGGCCGCGCGGCTCGAAGGGATCGAGCACACGGACGCGCAGCGCGAGATCGCCGACGCGTACGCCGAACTCCAGGTCGGCATGGGCCGCCCGCAGCCGGACGGCCGCGACGAGATCCGGCAGGCGGTGCGGGACGCGCTGGCGGACTACCCCGCCTACCCCGAACAGGCCGCGGCGCGGCTGAAGATCACCACCGGGCTGATCGGCGAGATCGCCGACCGGGCCGACGGTGCCGCCGCCTCCGCCCGGTGGCGGGCCGGCCTGCTGCTGAGCGGCGCGCTGATCGCCTTCGCGCTGTGGATCGCCTTCGCGGTGCTGGTGCGCCGCTCGGTGATCCGGCCCGTGCAGGCGCTCACCGGAGCCGCCCGCGAGGTCGCCGAGGTGGCCGGGCGCGAGCTGGCCCGGGTCGCCGCCGACGACGCCGAGGACGACGGGCCGCCCCGGCTGCGGGACATGCCGGTCACGGCCCGCGACGAGATCGGCGACCTGGCCACGGCGTTCAACCGGGTGCAGACCTCCGCCGCGGCGCTGCTGGAGCGCCAGGTGCTCAGCCGCCGCAACACCGCCGAGATGTTCGGCAACGTGGGCCGCCGGGTCAGCAACCTCACCACCCGCCAACTCGCGCTGATCGACGCGGTGGAACGCGGCGAGACCGATCCGGCGCTGCTGGAACGGCTCTACTCCATCGACCACATCGCCGTACGGCTGCGCCGCAACGCCGACAGCCTGATGCTGCTGGCCGGCATCCGCGAGACCGTGCTGGACGGGGGGCCGACGGCGCTGTCGAACGTCGTACGGGCCGCGCTCGGGCAGATCGAGGGCTATCAGCGGGTACGGCTGTACGCCGCGTCGGACGCCATGGTCGCGCCGGACGTCATCGGCGACCTCACGCTGATGATCGCCGAACTCCTGGAGAACGCCGTGTCGTTCTCGCCCGAGGGCAGCCCCGTGGAGGTCACCGTCCGCTCCGGCGGCGGGGACGCGTACGTGGTGGTCACCGACCACGGCCTCGGTATGAGCGCCGAGCGGCTCGCCGAGGAGAACGCCCGGCTGATCCGCCGGGAGCGCCTCGACCTGGTGCCGACGAAGGTGCTGGGCCTGTTCGTGGTGGGCGCGCTGGCGCGTCGCTGGGAGACCGGTGTCGAGCTGACCCGGACGCCGGGCGGCGGTGTGACGGCGGAGGTGACCCTGCCGGCCTCGCTGCTGCTGCCGCCGGGCGCGGGGGCGCCGGGGCGGGCGCCTGCGGCCGGTCCGGCCGCCGCTGCCGGGGTGTCGGGTCCGGTCCCGGCGCGGGGCGCGCTGCCGCCGGCCGGGACGCCGGACACCGCCCACGAGAAGGCGCCGGCCGACGGCACGAGCGCGGACGGGCCCGCAGGCGCGGAGCACGGCGGCTCCCTCCCCCGCCGCATCCCCCGCCACGCTCCCCGCCCGCCCGCCCCGGCGGCCGGGGACCCGGACCCGGCCGCTGCCGCAGGGCGCGACCCGGGCGGCGAGCCCGACGGGCCCGTCGGGCTCGCCGCCCCCGCCGAGTCGTCCGCCGGGCGCCCGCTGCGCCGCCGGGTGCGCGGGGCCACGCTGCGAAGCACCGCCGGTCCCGCGCCGGGCATGGCGCGGACCGCCCGGACGCTGGACGCCGAGGCCGTGCGCAGCGAGCTGGAGGAGTTCGAGGAGGCGGTGGCGCGCGCCCGGCGGGAGGGCGACACGGGCGGCTTCACCCGCCCCGCCGGCACCTCCCCCGAACCGCGCCCCCGCCCGGAGCCCCCCGCGCACAGCGCCCCCACACCACCGACCCGTTCTCCGCACCCCCCGAACCACCCCCCGGAAGGAGCCGAGCAGTGAGCACACCGACAGGTGACCACGCGTCGGGCGGCACCACGCCGGCCGACCTGCAGGCAGCCGCGGCCGACTTCACCTGGCTGCTGAACCGCTTCGCGACCGAGACGGCCGGTGTCGTCGACGCCATCGCCGTGTCCTCCGACGGTCTGCTCATCGCGGTGTCGCAGCTGCGCGAGCACGCCGACTCCGAGCGGCTCGCGGCGATCGTGTCCGGCATCACCAGCCTGGCCGCCGGCGCCTCGGGCAACTACGGCCTCGGCGGCCTGAACAAGGTCATCATCGACCTGGAGGGCGGACACGTCATCGTCTCCGCGATCGGCAGCGGCGCCGTGCTGGGCGTCGTCACCGGCAAGGAGGCCAAACTCGGCAACATCGCCTACGAGATGACGCTGTTCGCCAACCGCGCCGGTGCCGCCCTCAGCCCGCAGCTCGTGCTGGAGCTGAAGAACAGCGTGGGCGCGGCGGCGGCCGGCTGAGGAGGAGAACGCTGCCATGGCGGACGGCACCCCGCCCCCGGCCCCGGTCGGCCCCGCCTCCGCCGTGCGGCCGTACCTGGTCACCGCCGGCCGGGTGGCGGACGCCGCCGCCGGCCCGGCGCTGCCCGTGGAGACCCAGGTGGTGGCCACCGCCGACGGTCTCGACGCGCTCGGCCGGCTCTCCTTCGAACAGCACGACATCGTCGCCGCCTGCCGGCTGCCGCAGTCCCTCGCGGAACTCGCGGCCCGGCTGCGGCTGCATCTCAACGTGGTCCGCGTCCTGGCGGAGGACCTGCGCGGGGAGGGCCGGCTCGCGGTGTACGTGCCGGACGCCGAGGCCACCCACGACGCGTCCGTCCTGCGCAGGGTTATCGATGGCCTGCGGGCCATCCCCGACTCCCGAGGGGTACCGAGTGACACCGACTGAACCGCTTCCGGCCCGGGGCCCGGCCGCGCCGGGGGCGGTACGGCCGCCGCTGCCGGTGAAGATGGTGATCGCGGGCGGCTTCGGGGTGGGCAAGACCACCGCCGTCGGCGCGATCTCGGAGATCGAGCCGCTGACCACGGAGGCGTCGATCACGGAGGTCGCGGCCGGCGTGGACGACCTCACGCACACCCCGCGCAAGACCACGACGACCGTCGCCATGGACTTCGGCTGCATCACCATCGACCCGACGCTGAAGCTGTACCTGTTCGGCACGCCCGGACAGGAGCGGTTCGGGTTCATGTGGGACGACATCGTGGAGGGCGCGGTCGGCGGGCTCGTCATCGTCGACACCCGCCGCCTCGACGACTGCTACGCGGCCGTCGACTACTTCGAGCACAAGGGCATCCCGTTCGCGGTGGCGGTGAACGCCTTCGACGGGACGGTGGAGCACTCGCTGGACGAGGTCCGCTGGGCGCTGGACGTCTCCGCCGGTGTGCCGGTCCTGGTGTTCGACGCCCGGGAACGGGGCTCGGTGCGGGACGCGCTGCTCGTCGTACTCGAACTGGCGCTGGCCCGCACCGAGCGGTAGCCCTCAGGTGCCCCGGCGTACTCCCGGGGACACGGCGAGCCGGGACGCCGCCCAGAACACGGCGAGGGTCGCGAGGGCCAGCCCGGCGACCAGGCCGGCGCCGCCGACGACCTTCTCGTAGTCCTTCTGGTAGAGGCCGTCGATGATGTACCGGCCGAGGCCGCCGAGGCTGACGTAGGCGGCGATGGTGGCGGTGGAGACGATCTGGATGGCCGCCGTGCGCAGGCCGCTCAGGATCAGCGGGAGCGCCACCGGCATCTCCACCTGGAACAGCACGCGCGACTCGGTCATCCCCATGCCCCGGGCCGCGTCCACCGGGGAGGGGTCGACGGAGCGGACCGCCTCGTAGGTGGTGACGAGGATCGGCGGGACGGCGAGCACCACCAGCGGGATCATCACCGGCAGCAGGCCGAAGCCGATCCAGATGAACATCAGGATCAGCAGGCCGAAGCTGGGCAGCGCCCGGCCCGCGGTGGCGATCAGCGCGAGGGCGTTGCCGCCGCGGCCGTAGTGGCCGGTGAGCAGGCCGACGGGCAGTCCGATCGCGGCGGCGATCAGGAGGGCTTCCAGCGAGTACCTGAGGTGCTCGGCGAACCGGGTGGGGATGCCGTCGTACCCGTGCCAGTGGGCGCTGTCGCTGAAGAAGGCGTGCGCGAAGCCGAGGACGTTCACCGGACGGCCCCCTTGCGCGGCATCCAGGGGGTGAGCAGGAAGCGGACGAGGACCAGCGCGGCGTCGGCGAGGATGCCCAGCACCGCGATGGTCAGCACCGAGTTCACGGCGAGGGCGGGGCGGTGGTAGGTCTGGGCGTCGTACAGCATGTTGCCGAGGGCGCCCTGGTTGCCGATGAGCATGCCGACGCTGACCAGGGAGATGCTGGACACGGTCGCCACCCGCAGGCCGGCGATGATGGCGGGTACGGCGATGGGCAACTGGACCTGGAAGTACCGGCGTACGGCTCCGAAGCCCATCGCCTGGGCGGCGGCCAGGGTCTCCGGCGGCACCGAGCGGACGCCGTCCACGATCGCCGGGACCAGCACCACCAGGCTGTAGAGGGCGAGCGGGATCATCACGGTCGTCTCGCTCTGGCCGAAGTAGTCGATGAGGACGACGAAGAAGGCCAGCGACGGGATGGCGTAGAGCACGGTGGTGATGCCGAGGACGGGCGGGTAGATCCAGCGGAACCGCACGCACAGCTGGGCCACCGGCAGCGAGGCGAGGAGTCCGGCCAGCACCGGCAGCAGGGCCTCGCGCAGATGGAGCCCCACGAGTCCGAGGTAGCTGTGCTGGAGGTCGCTGGGGAGGTCGAAGAAGCCGTTCATCGCCCGGCCTTCACCTCGGCCTGTCGCGCCACCCGGCTGTGGGCGGCGCGGATCGCCTCCCCGATGACCTGCTGGGAGACGACGCCGACCGCGCGTCCCTCGCCGTCCGCCGCGACCGCCCATCCGGTCGGCGAGAGCACGGCGCCGTCGAGCGCGGTGCGCAGCGAGTCGGTGCCGGGCACGAACGGCCGCCCGTGGTCGAGGAGCGCGTCGGGATCGATGCCGCCCGCGGTGAGCCGGTCCGGCTCGCTCCAGCCGAGCGGCCTGCCGTCGAGGTCGGTGACGAGGAGGTAGGGCTCCGTCGCGAGGGTGGCGATCCGGTCGGCGTCGGCGTCGAGCGGGACGATGGGCGCGGTCCGCAGTTCGAGGCCGGCGGACGGGAAGAAGGAGAGCCGGCGGATGCCGCGGTCGGCGCCGAGGAAGTCCTCCACGAAGGCGTCGGCCGGCGCGCTGAGCAGTTCGGCGGGCGGCGCGAACTGGGCGAGCCTGCCGCCTTCGCGCAGCACGGCGACCTTCGTGCCCAGTTTGATCGCCTCGTCGATGTCGTGCGTGACGAAGACGATGGTCTTGCCCAGTTCGTCCTGGATGCGCAGGAGTTCGTCCTGGAGTCCCTTGCGGACGACGGGGTCGACGGCGGAGAACGGCTCGTCCATCAGCAGCACCGGCGGGTCGGCGGCGAGGGCGCGGGCCACGCCGACGCGCTGCTGCTGGCCGCCGGAGAGCTGGTACGGGTACCGCTTGGCGAGCGCCGCGTCCAGGCCGACCCGCTCCATCAGCTCGGCGGCCCGGGCGCGCGCCTTCTGCTTGGTCCAGCCGAGCAGGCGGGGCACGGTGGCGATGTTGTCCAGGATGGTGCGGTGCTGGAAGAGCCCGGCGTTCTGGATGACGTACCCCATCGACCGGCGCAGGGTGTTGACCGGCTGCTGCCGGATGTCCTGGCCGTCCAGGAGGATGCCGCCCTCGCTCGGCTCCACCATCCGGTTGATCATCCGCAGGGTCGTCGTCTTGCCGCAACCTGAGGGCCCGACAAGGACGGTGATCGCGCGGTCCGGTATGTCCAAGGACAGCCGGTCGACCGCGACCGTGCCGTCCGGGTACCGCTTCGTGACTGAATCTATCCGTATCAAAACGCCGCGTACCCTTCGGGGCCGACCGATCCTGGGCTGATGCGGGGAGAGTCTAGACCGCAACTGTTTCAATTCTTTGGCGGGAGCGCGTTCATCGCGGGGCCTTCACACCTGGCGGGCCGCCCCGCGACGCTGAACCGCTCGCGGTGGATCCGCCGCTTCGGTACGGCTGTGTCCCGCGGGTCGCGCGGCGCCGCGGCCACCGGGTGCCCCGGAAGGGGGGATCGCCTCCGGGGCCGCCGCCTAGCATGGGCGCCATGCCGTTACTCGAGCACCATGATCACCAACTGGCGCTGCTGTGCCGCCAGTTGCCCCTGCTGCGCCGTCTGCACCAGGGACCGGTCGGCGCGGCCGGCCGCCGGCTCGTCGAACAGGCCGTACGGGCGGCCCGGGCCGGCGAGCCGGTCGAGGCGCACCTCGGCGCACTCGGGCTGCTCGACGCGGCCCCGGACGAGGACGAGGTCGAGGAGCGGACCGGGACGGACTCCCGCTCCTCCCGGCCGACCCGTGTCACCGACGACCGGCCGCACACCGTGCCCGGGGCGCATGTCTGCCCGCGCGATGTCTGCGCCCGGCGCGAGCGGCGCCGCCCCGACCAGGAGCTTCCGGTGTGCGAGGTGTTCGACCTGGCCCTGCGTTTCGACGCCGAGAGCTGAGCGGGGGCGGCGGTGCTCACGGGGCTCGTCACGGACGTCGGCCGCAAGCTCGCCGAGCGCTGGGCCGCGGCGCTGGTGCTGCCGGGACTGGTGTTCACCGCGGTCGCGGCCACCGGACTCACCCTGGGGCAGCGGCACTGGGCGGACCCGGAGCCGCTGCGGCACCGCCTGCGGGTGCTGACCGGCGGCGGACCGGGCTCCACGCGGACCGCGGTGCTGCTGCTCGGCGTGCTGGCCGCGTCCTTCGCCGCCGCGCTGCTCGCGGACGCGCTCGCGGGACCGTACGAGCGTGCGCTGACGGGCAGTTGGCCACGCCCCCTCCGTCCGCTGGCCCGCCGGCTGACCGAGCGCAGACGGCGTGCCTGGGACAGCCGTGACGAGGTCTGCGCGGCCACCCGGGACACCGGCGCGCGGGCCGAGCGGGAGGCCGAGCGGAACGCGGTGGCCCTCGTCCGGCCGGAGTGCGCCACCTGGACCGGGGACCGGCTGCGCGCCCCCGCGGTCCGGATCCGGCTGCACTACCGGGTCGAACTCGCCGATGTCTGGCCCCGGTTGTGGCTGCTGCTGCCGGACACCACCCGGCTGCCGCTGGCCGAGTCACGGCAGCGGCTGGACGAGGCGACGCGGCTCGGCGGCTGGGCGGTGCTGTACGGGCTGCTGGGCGCGGTGTGGTGGCCGGCCGCCGTGGCCGGGGCGGGCGCCGGCCTTGTCGCCTGGCGGCGCGGGCGGGAACGCGCCGAGGAGTACGCGGAGTTGGTGGAGTCCGCCGTGGACGTCCACCTGCCGGAGCTGTTCGAGCGGTTCGACGAGGAGACCCGCCCCGTGCGGGCGAGCCTCGGCCGCACGGTCACCGAACGGTTCCGTAAGGGAGCGGGCGCACGGCGCCGATGACGTTACGGAACGCGCGGGGCATGCCCCCCGCGTGGACAGGGGGTACGGACCATGACGACGGACAGCACACCGGGACGGGGGCGCACGGACGGCGACGGAGGGGCGGACGCGGACCGGCTGGCCGCTCGTGAGGGGTTGCTGCGCGCGGTCCGCGGGCGCCTGGACCGGTTCGGCGGGCCGGAGGGCGCCTCGCTGCTGCAGACGGAGGAGGCGCTCGCCGAGACCGAGGCGCTGCTCGGTCATCTGGTGACCGGCGCGGCGGCCGGCGGCCCTGCCGTGGACCGGGAGGTGGCGTACACGCTCGGCGTGGCCCTGCTGCTGCGCGCCGACGGGCGCCGCGCGTCGGGCGAGGGCGAGGGCGACGCCCGGACGGCCCTGCTGCTGCTCGGCCCCTTCCACTGCCATCTGCCGGACACCCCGGACGTGCTGCCGCCGCCGCTGCGCGCCGGGCTCGACGAGCTGCTGGGCAGCGGCCGGCCGGCGGATCCCGCCGCCGCCGTCCAGGAGCACGCGGCGTCCCTGGTCAACCTCGGCTGTCTGCTGCTGGAGCTGGGCATCGGCACGGCCTGGCCGGAGGCGCTGGAGGCGTGCGCCGAACTGACCCGCGGGGCACTGCCGCACCTGGCGCCCCAGGGCCCCGACCGCGGGGTGGCCGGCTGCAACCTCGGCTACGCCCTGCTGGCGCTCGACGGCGGCCCCGGCCACGACGGCACGGGGCACGGCGCGTCCGCCCCGGCGAGCCCCGATCACACGACATCCGCGCCGGACCCGCACCACCGCACCGGCCCCGGCACCCCGGACCGGCTCACCGAAGCCGTCGCCGTGTTCCGTACCGCCCTGGCCGCCACTCCCCCGCGGCACCACAACCACCCCCGCTGCGCGGGCGGCCTCGCCCACGCGCTGCTGGCCAGCGCGGCCCGGGCCGAGGACCCTGCCCTGCTGCCCGAGGTGATCGCGCTGCTGCGGACGGCCACCCGTGGCGCCGGCCCGGACGACAGCAACGCGGCGCGGATGTACTCCGACCTCGGCTACGTCCTCACCCTGCACGCCGTGGACGCCGAGCGGGACGAGGAGACGCCGCCCGAGGTGCGGGAGGAGGCCGTCACCGCGCTCCGCCGGGCCCTGGACCTGACGCCGCCCGAGGACCGGGCGGCGGTCCGCACCCATCTGGACCGGCTGGCCCGTGCCGCGCTGATCGGCATGGGCCGGGCCGACCGGGCCCGCGCGGCCGAACTCGCGGCGGACGCCGCCGAGGCGTTGCGCCGGCTGCTCGAACTGACCCCGGCGGGCCACCCCGAACGGGACGACGTCCGGATGCGGCTGACCGTCAACCTGATGGCCGCCGGGCGCCCCCAGGAGGCGGTCGGCCTGCTCGCCGCGGCCGACCCGGTCTTCGGCGGCGACCCGGAGCTGATCGGCGAGGCCGCGGCGCGGCTGCGCGCGGAGGTCCTCGACCGGTCCGGGCCGCCCGCCAGGACCGGCCTCACGCCCGAGCGGCAGGCCGACGCGGACGCCATCGACAGCATCGTGCACGCGGCGATGTCCGGGGAGGACGGCAACCACCCCCTCGCCGCCGTACTGAACCTGCTCGGCATGGGCGCGCAGCGCGGCGGCGGGACCGGCCAGGCGATGATGGACTTCGGCAAGCTGGTCCTCGGCCACCCCACCCGGTCGTCCCTGGACGACATCGTGGGCCGCGCCGTGGAGCTGGAGCTGACCCGCCTCGCCAGGATGCCCGAGGCGGCACGCGCACAGGCCCTCACCGAGATGCTGCGGCACGAGGCCCCGGACCCCGCACCGGCGGCCCCGGTCGACGACGGCGCCCTGGACGAGATCCTCGGCGTGTACGACCGGCTGCTCGCCCTCGCGCCGCCGGACTCCCGCGAACACCGCCTGCTGCGCACCGGCCGCGCCACCCTGGTCCTCATGCGGGCCATGCACGCCCCGGGGGACACCGCGGCCCGCCTGGAGCGGATGCACGAGACACTGCCGCTGCTGCGCGAGATGTACGAGGAGATGCCGGGGCGGATCGAGGACCTGGGCCTCAGCTCCGACCTGTTCGCCGGGCACGCGGCGCTGGCCTTCGCCGACGACTCGCCGTTCGCACACGTCCAGGCCCTTGAGGACGGCGTCAGCGGCGCCCGCCGCAGGCTGGCCCTGCTGACGCCGGACACCCCGGAGTACGACGAGACCCGCAGGACGCTTGCCCTGCACCTGTTCACCCGGCACGGGCTGTGGTCGGAGGAGGCCGACTACACCGAGGCCGAGGCGCTCGCCCGGGAGCTGACCGCCGGTGCCGGACCGGACTGGCCCACCACGCTGCTGCTGCAACGGTGGTCCTCCACCGCGCAGCACCGCGTCCAGCGCGGGCGCCTGCTGGAGGCCGCGCCGCTCGCCGCGGGGCGCTCGCCCAGCCTGTTCACCCGCCTCGCCTCGGACGGCGCCGCCCAGGCGATGGACCGGCACGACGCGCAGGAGGCGCTGGAGACCCTGGAGGACGGCCGGGCCCATCTGCTGTCCACCGCGCTCAACGCCCGCCGTGAACTGGCCGCGCTGCACGGCGCCGACGCCGCCCTGCACCGCCGGCTGCGGTCCGCGCTCGACCGGCTGCGCGCGCTGCGCCGCGGCGGGGAGCCCGGCCGCTGGCCCACTCCGGAGGAGACCGCCGCGCAGCGCGCCGCGGGCGAGGACGCCGCCCGCGTCATCACCGAGCTGCAGCGGCGTCCGGGCTTCCAGCGGTTCCTCACCCCGCTGCCGCTCGGCCTCGACGATCTGCGCCCCGCCGCCGCCGAGGGCCCGGTGGTGAGCGTCAACGTCCATCCGCGCCGCTGCGACGCGCTGGTGCTGGGCCCCGACGGGCTGCTGCCGGTGCCGCTGCCCCGACTGGGCGCCGCCGACCTCGCCGCCCAGGCCGAATCCTTCCGGCTGGCCGTCGGCACGCTCGCGGCCGGACCCCGCGGCCCGCTGTCCGCAGGGGCGCGGGCGGTCTTCACCGGCACCCTGGCCTGGCTGTGGGACGTGCTGGCCGAACCGGTCCTGGACGCGCTGGGGTTCACCGGACCGCCCCCGCCCGGCACGCCCTGGCCCCGGCTGTGGTGGGCGCCGTCCGGGGTGCTCAACGCCTTCCCGCTGCACGCGGCCGGGCACCACGGCCCGGACGCGCCCGCGGGCGCGTGCGTCCTGGACCGGGTGGCCTCCTCGTACACGCCGACGCTGCGCGCGCTGCTGTTCAGCCGGGCCGGCCGGCGTACGGCGGCGGGCCGGCGCGGGGTGCTCGCGGTGGCGCTGCCCCAGACGCCGGGGCAGGCGCCGCTGGCCCGGACCGTGGCCGAGGCCGGGGCGGCGGTCGCGGCGAGCGGCGGCGAGCGGCTGATCGGGCCGGCCGCCACCAGGACGGCGGTGCGCGAGGCGCTGCCGGACGCGGCCGTGGTCCACTTCGCCTGCCACGCCGACAGCGATCCCGAGGACGTGCGGGCGGGCCGGCTGCTGCTCGCGGACGGCGACCTGTACGTCGGCGAGCTGGCCGAACTGCACCTGGACTCGGCCGAGCTGGCGTATCTGTCGGCCTGCGGGACGGCTCGCGGCAGCACGTCCCCGGCGCTCGCCGACGAGGTCATCCATCTCGCCTCGGTCTTCCAGCTGGCGGGCTACACCCAGTCGGTGGCCACGCTCTGGGAGGTCGGGGACGCCTTCGCCGCCGAGGCCGCCGCCGCGTTCCACCGCGCCCTGGCGCCGGCCCTGCCGGATCCCGCCCCGCTGCCCGCCGCGCTGGCCCTGCACGACACGGTCCGCGCACTGCGCGCGGCCGACCCGCGGCGCCCGTGGACGTGGGGCGCGCTGGTGCACGCCGGTGCCTGAGCCCGCCGGTTCAGCGGATCACCGGCCCCTCCTGCGGCGGCGTCCCCTGCCGGGTGTGCGGCCGGGCCGCGAGGATGGCCACGTCGTCCTCCGCGTGCCGGGCGTCCAGGCGGTCGACGATGCTGTCCAGGACGGCTTCGACGGCGTCCGCTGCGGTGAAGCGCAGGGCGGCGAGCCGCGCCAGGGAGTGGTCGATGTCCTCGCCGCGGTGCTCCACGAGCCCGTCGGTGAACAGCACGAGGGTCTCGCCGGGCGCCACCCGGTGGGTGGCCGACTCGTAGCCGCCGAGTCCGGTGCCCAGCGGTGGCCCGACCGGCACGGCCAGCAGCCTGGCGGCGCCGTCCAGGCCGATCAGCACGGGCGGCAGATGGCCGGCGCTGGCCAGCGTGATCTGGCCCCGGCCGGGGTCGACACGGGCGAGCAGGCAGGTGGCGGGCCTGCGCTCGTCCTCCCCGGAGGCGATGTCGTCCATCTGCCGCAGCACCCGGTGCGGGGGGAGGTCGGCGGCGGCGATGTAGCGCAGCGAGGAGCGGTAGGCGCTCATGTCGACGGCGGATTCCAGGCCGTGCCCCATGACGTCGCCGACGACCAGCAGGGTGCGGCCGAAGTGCAGCCGGACGGTCTCGCACCAGTCGCCGCCGACCAGGGTGCGCGAGCCGGCCGGCAGATAGCGGACGGCGACGTCCAGGTTGGGGTGCGGCCGGCCCGGCTCGGCGAGCAGGGCCCGCTGCAGATCGCCGGCGGTACGGCTGACCTGCTCGTACACCTCGGCGTGCCGGAGATGGGAGGCGGCGCGCTCGGCGAGCAGGGCGAGCTGTTCGGTCTCCACCTCGCCCAGCGGTTCGCCGGAGCGCGCCCACACCAGGACGCCGTACCGGTCGTCCCCGGTGGTCAGCGCGGCGCACAGGGCGGCTCCGGCGCCGCCGCGGCCGACGTACTCCAGCCAGGGGTCGGGGGCCGCGTCGACGGCCGGTACGCCCAGCTCACGGGCCGCGGCGGCGGCCCACCGGGCGTCGGGCAGCAGGGCGGCGTCCCCGGTGATCGCGTCGTACCCGGAGACGGTGTCCCCGGTGCGGCGCAGCACGGCGGCGGCTCCGCCGGCCAGCCGTACGGCGGCCCTGGTCAGCTCGGTGCAGGTGGTGTCCGCTTCGAGGGTCGTGCCGATCCCGGCCAGGGCCTGGCGCAGCACGCTCAGCCGCGCGGCGGCCTCCGCGGCCCGCTCGGGGCCGCCGGAGCCGCGCCCGCCCGCACCGGGGCCGCCGCCGTCGAGGGGCAGGGGCTTGCGCCGGGACTGGATCCACCGCGCTACACCCAACACCCTCACAGAATCTCAAACCGGGGCGAACCGGGCATCAGCCCCGGCTGCCCCACCGGTCCCGGCCACCCCGGGCAGGAGCGGATCACCGCGCGCCCGGCGGTGCGGAACCCCGGCGGGGGCCCGGCCCCCGGTGCCGGCCTGGGCCGGGAACCGGGCGGGAGCGGCCCGCGCCGGACTGCTCGGACCGGGCTCAGCTGTTCGGGGAAGGAGCCGGCCGCTGTTCGGGGAAGGAGCCGGCCGCGCGGGCCGTGACCGGCTCAGCCCTCCTCGGGGGCCAGCCGCAGCGAGATGGAGTTGATGCAGTACCGCTGGTCGGTCGGGGTCGCGTAGCCCTCGCCCGCGAAGACGTGCCCCAGGTGGGAGCCGCAGCGGGCGCAGCGCACCTCGGTGCGGACCATGCCGTGGGAGCGGTCCTCGATCAGCTCCACCGCGTCGGTGTCCTTCGGGTCGAAGAAGGACGGCCAGCCGCAGTGCGACTCGAACTTCGTGTCGGAGGTGAACAGTTCGGCGCCACAGGCACGGCAGGAGTAGACGCCCTTGGTCTTGGTGTCCGTGTACTCACCGGTGAAGGCCGGCTCGGTGGCGGCCTGGCGCAGCACGGCGTACTCGGCCGGGTTCAGCTCCGCGCGCCACTGCTCGTCCGGCTTCTCGACGTCGTACGACATGAGCTCTCAGCCCCTCTTCACTGCGACAGGCGGTCCAGGATCAGCGGGCCCAGGTCGGTCACATCGCCCGCGCCCATGGTGAGAACGAGATCACCGGGCTTCGTCATTCCCGCGATCACCTCCGGGATCTCCGCCTTGTCGTGCACGGTGGTCACGTCGGCGCCTGCCGCGCGCGCGGCCTCGATGATCAGCTCGCTGGTCACGCCGGGGATCGGGTCCTCGCGGGCCGGGTAGATGTCCAGGACGGCGGAGGCGTCGGCGAGGGCCAGCGCCTGCCCCATCTCCTTGCCCAGCTCCTGGGTGCGGGAGAAGAGGTGCGGCTGGAAGACGACGAGGATCCGGGCGTCACCGGCGGCGCCGCGCATGGCCTCCAGGTCGGCGGTCATCTCGGTCGGGTGGTGGGCGTAGGAGTCGATCACCTGGACGCCGGCCGCCTCGCCCTTGAGCTGGAGGCGCCGCTTGACGCCGGTGTAGGCGGCGAGCGCGGGAGCCAGCCGCGCGGCCGGGACGCCGAGGGCGGCACCGGCGGCGAGCGCGGCGACCGCGTTGAGGGCGTAGTGCCGGCCGGGCACGGACACCTCGAAGCTCAGCTCCTGTCCGTCCAGCACCGCGGTGACCCTGCTCTTCAGGCCCTGCGGGACGATCGACGGGACGCGTACGTCGGCGTCCTGGGCCTCGCCGTAGGTGACCACGCGCACCCGGCCCGCCGCCCGCACGCGCCGGGTCAGTTCCCGGGCGCCCTCGTGGTCGGCGGAGACGACGAGGGTGCCGCCGTCGGTGACCCGGTCCACGAACGTCTCGAAGGACGCGTAGATCTCGTCCATGGAGGCGTAGTTGGCGTGGTGGTCCAGCTCGACGTTGAGGACGATGGCGACCTCGGGGGCGTACTTGTGGAAGCTGCGGTCCGACTCGTCCGCCTCGGCGACGAAGATGTCGCCCTCGCCGTGCAGCGCGTTGGAGCCGGGCGCGTCCAGGTCGCCGCCGATGGCGTAGGAGGGGTGCAGGCCCAGCTCGGACAGGGAGACCGCCAGCATGGAGGTGGTGGTGGTCTTGCCGTGGGTGCCGGCCACGGCGATCGGGCGCAGGCCCGTCATCAGCGCGGCCAGCGCGTCGGAGCGGTGCACCACCGGGATCCCCAGCTCGGCGGCGCGGGCCAGCTCCGGGTTGTCCTCGCGGATCGCCGACGAGACGACGACACAGCTCGCGTCGTCGGCGAGGTGCTCCGCCGCGTGCCCGAGGTGCACGGTCGCGCCCAGCGCCCGCAGCGCCTCGGCGGTTGCGGAGTCCTTGGCGTCGCTGCCGGCCACCCGGGCACCGCGCTGCGCGAGGATCTTCGCGATCCCCGACATCCCGGCGCCGCCGATGCCGATGAAGTGCGGTCGGTCCATGGCGGCAGGAAGGCCGGGTGCCATGCGTTTCTCCCCAGAGACGGTACGGGCTAGAGCATGCCTAGCCTATGCGCTGAGGCGCCGGGCTCCTCGCAGCGAGGGGGTGGCGGGCCGGACCGGGGCCGCGCGAGCGGCCACGACGCACCCGCACAGACCCGCCGGCGCACCCCGCCCCCCTACGCCTCGCTGTGCGAGAACAGCTTGAGCACCGGCACCCCCACCTTGTGCCGGGCCCGCGAGGCCCAGTCCCGGTGGAAGAACTCCTCCACGTAGTGCGGATCGGTGAGCACGATCACCTCGTCGGCGTCGACCTCGGACACCAGGCCCTTCAACGCGTCCAGCGGGTGGTCCTCGACCAGCTGTCCCGCGGCCGTGCTCCCCGTCGAGCGCAGGGCCTGGAGCGAGACGTCCAGGGCCCGCCGTCCGACGCTCAGCGCCTCCTGGCCCTCCGGGGTCTCCCGCTCGCGGACCGCCTCGTCGAGTTCGCCGAGCGCGATGTCGTCGATGGCCCGCAGCAGCCGGTCCGCCTGGTCGCCGCGGGGCTGGAGCAGTACGTAGAAGGTGACGGGCTCGTCCCCGTGCAAGGTGGTGACGAACTCCACGTCGGCGGACGTCAGGGCCTTCTCGATCATCAGAACGCTAGTGAACACCAGGCGCCTCTTCTCCTTAGAGGGCCCGGCCGGGCCCCTGCGGAAACCATCCTTCCCCGTGATCGCACGGGTACTGCCGGACCAATTCTGCCTGCCGAAGGCTAAGTGGAACGACAGATTCCGCTGATGTCAGGGCCGGCGGTAGCGGCCGAAGAGAAATCCGCTCTCCTCCAGCAGGGACACCAGTTCGAACCTGCGCGGGACCGCGACCGCGGGACCCCCGGCGATGCGCTGCGCGTCCCCCGCGGTGAGCGTCGGCGAGAGGGTCAGGCACAGCTCGTCCAGCACCTCCGCCTCGATCAGCTGGCCGAGCAGCCGGGGACCGCCCTCGGTGAGCAGCCGGGTGTGGCCGAGCCCGGCGAGGGCCCGCACCGCGCGCGCGGGATCCACACCGGCGCCCGTACCGGCGACCACCACCCGGGCGCCGGCCCGCTCGGCGGCGGCGACCCGGTCGGCGGGTGCGGCGGCGCCGGTCAGGATCAGCGTCGGCACCACGGGCGAGGTGAACAGCGGCAGCGAGAAGTCCAGCTCAAGGCTCGCGGTGACGATCGCGACGGCCGGGGCCGGGGCCTGTCCGGCGGCGGCGCGGGCCGCGGCGAACTCGGCACGCGCGCGTGCGGGGCGGTACGCCTCCTGCCGTACCGTTTCCGCGCCGACCACGACGACGTCGGCGAGCGCCCGCAGGGTGCCGAAGACCCGCATGTCGGCGGCGCTGGAGAGGGGCTGCGAGCGGCCCTCGTGCTGGGCGGCGCCGTCGAGCGAGGAGACCATGTTGGCCCGCAGCCACGGCCGCGGGGCGCCCGGCGCGGACTCCGGGTAGGCGTAGGCGGCGGCCAGCTCGGCGAGGCTCCACTCGCGGTCCACGGCCGCGGCGGCCCCGACGGGCCCGCCCGCGGCGGCGCGGGCCGTACGGCCGGCCCCGGGAGCCCCGTCGGCCCCGTCGGCCGGCACCCCGGCACCGGCGGCCGCCGGGGTGGCGCCCGCGGCGTCCGCGCCCGCTGTGTCCGGTCCCTCCCCGTACGCCCCCGGGCCGGCGGTCTCCGTGCTGCCGCGGGGGGCCTGGGCTGCTGTTCCTTCGGTCACAGGGAAGAGGCGTCGCATCCGTGCAGTGTGACACGGCGCTTAGAGTGAATAACTGTGTCGTTCTCCACCGCCGCCCCCGGATCCAGCCCGCTGCCGGACGCGGGCCCCCTCTCCCTGTGCGCGCGTGAGCCGCGTGTCCCGGCGGACCGGCTGGTCGCCGAGATGGTGCCGCCACCGCGCTTCGACTCGGTGCGCTTCGCCACGTACCTCCCGGACCCCAAGCAGCCCAGCCAGACCGAGGCCGTCGGGGTCCTGGAAGGCTTCGCCGCCGGGCTCGGCCCGGCGCACGCCACCGGTGCCGGCAGGCGCGGCCTCTTCGGCTTCGGCAAGGCCAAGGCGGCCAAGACACCGGCCGGCCCGCGCGGGGTGTACCTGGACGGCGGCTACGGCGTCGGCAAGACCCATCTGCTCGCCTCCCTCTGGCACGCGGCCCCGGCCGAGCCCTCCCGCAAGGCGTTCGGCACCTTCGTGGAGCTGACCAACCTGGTCGGCGCGCTCGGCTTCCAGCAGACGGTGCGGACCCTGTCCGGGCACAGCCTGCTGTGCATCGACGAGTTCGAGCTGGACGACCCCGGTGACACGGTCCTCGTGTCGACGCTGCTCGGCAAGCTGGTCGAGGCGGGCGTGGCACTCGCCGCCACCTCCAACACGCTGCCCGGCAAGCTGGGCGAGGGGCGGTTCGCCGCCGCCGACTTCCTGCGGGAGATCCAGGGCCTCTCCGCCCACTTCCGCGCCCTGCGCATCGACGGCGAGGACTACCGCCACCGCGGTCTGCCCGAGGCCCCCCTGCCCTTCTCCGACGAGGAGGTCATGAAGACGGCGTTCGCCACCGAGGGCGCCTCCCTCGACGACTTCCCGCATCTGCTGGAGCACCTGGCCAAGGTGCACCCGAGCCGGTACGGCGCGCTGACCGACGAGGTGCGGGCGGTGTGCCTGACCGGGGTGCAGCCCGTGCCCGACCAGTCGACGGCGCTGCGCCTGGTGGTCCTCGCGGACCGGCTCTACGACCGCGAGATACCCGTGCTCGCCTCGGGCCTGCCGTTCGACAGGCTGTTCAGCGAGGAGATGCTGGGCGGCGGGTACCGCAAGAAGTACTTCCGGGCGATATCCCGGCTCACGGCCCTGGCGCGGGACGCGAAGGGACTGGTCGGCGCCTGACCGCCCCTCCCCCGCCCTTCATTCGATCGATCCATCGCGCGTCAAGGGCGGGTTCGCGCCACGCCACCCGCACTTTTCACGCTCTCTTGCGCGCGTAACGCGCAGTTAACCCTGCAAAGGACTTTGCAGGGTTAACGTGTTTCTTGACCATCCATTGACCAACCTTTGGTCTGGACAAGGAACGTGAACGCGGCGGAGGGGGGCTCATGTTCCGAGGCACAGCGGCCCGGACCGTACTCGCCCTCCTCGGCGTGACACTGCTCGCGCTCCAGCTCTTCACCCCCACGGGAACCTTCGCATCCGCGCATACTTTCGGTCATGCGCTGGCCAAGGCCGACGCCGGGATCACCTCCGCACCCGTGGCGCGCGACGGGGCGGACTCGGTCCGTGCCCCCGGCCGCCCGGGCGAACCCGTGAGCGTCCCGCACCTGCGCGACCGCCATCGCGGCCCGGCCTCCCACGGGACCCAGGAACACGCGCTCATATCCGGCCGGACGGCCGGAGCCGCCCCTTCGGAACCCGTCGGCGCGGCGCCCGGCAGCACCCCCGGAGTCTCCAGAACCCGCACCCCGGCAGCCCTGCAGGTCTTCCGCTGCTGAGTGCCGGGCCGCGGTGCCCGCTCCCCCCACAGACCGTCGTTCAAGCCCGACGCGCAAGGCATGCGCGCCAGGAGGAACTCACATACATGCAGCCCCTCATCGACAACGCCCGTACGTTCGGACAGCGCCCTGAGGAGTTCGCCAAGCTGGCCGAAGGCCAGTCTCCGCAGGTCCTGTTCATCACCTGCTCCGATTCCCGGGTCGTCCCGGCCCTGATCACGGGCGCCCGTCCCGGCGAGCTCTTCGAGCTGCGCACCGCGGGCAACATCGTTCCACCGTACGCCTCCGAGCACCCCACGAGCGAGGCCGCCACCATCGAGTACGCCGTGGAGGTCCTCGGTGTCCGCGACATCGTGGTCTGCGGCCACTCGCACTGCGGCGCCGTCGGCGCCCTGGTGCGCGGTGACGACCTCACCGCCGTACCGGCCGTGCGCGACTGGCTGGCGCACGCCACCCCGCGCCCGGCCGGCGCGGCCGAGGACCCGGAGGTCGCCGAGGGCGTGCAGGGCCATGCCCTGACCCAGCTGCTACGGCTGCGCTCGTACCCCTGCGTCGAGCGCAAGCTGGCGGCGGGTCAGCTGGACCTGCACGCCTGGTACTACGAGGTGCACACCGGCGCCGTACGGACGCACCGCCCGCAGACCGACACCTTCGAGTCCCTGTGAGCGCGCCGATGACCAGCAACGACACCCGAATATCCCGTACCACCCGATTCCCTCACCTCAAGGAGGACTTCGCCGCCTCGCTCGTCGTCTTCCTGGTCGCGCTGCCGCTGTGCGTCGGCGTGGCCGTCGCCTCCGGGGTGCCGGCCGAACTCGGCCTGATCACCGGCATCGTGGGCGGCCTCGTCACCGGGCTGATGCGCGGCAGCAGCCTGCAGGTGTCGGGGCCCGCCGCCGGCATGACCGTGCTCGTCTTCGAGGCGGTCAAGGAGTTCGGTCTTCCGGTGCTCGGCGTGATCGTGCTCGCCAGCGGGGTGCTCCAGGTGGGCATGGGCCTGTTGCGCCTCGGGCGCTACTTCCGGGCCATCTCCGTCTCCGTCGTCGAGGGCATGCTGGCCGGAATCGGTCTGGTGATCATCGCCGGCCAGCTGTATCCGGCCCTGTCGGCGAAGGCTCCCGACTCCGGTCTCGGCAAGATCGCCGGGCTGCCCGGCGCGTTCCTGGACGCGTTCGGCGACACCGACGCCCTGGCCTCGCTCGCGGTGTGCGCGGGCACGATCGCGGTGCTGCTGCTGTGGAAGCTCGCCCCGGCGAAGGTGCGGGCGGTGCCCGGTCCGCTCGCCGCGGTCGGGCTCGCCACGCTGGCCGCGCTCACCCTGAGCCTGCCGGTGGCCACGGTGGAGGTGAAGGGGCTGCTCGACTCCGTCCAGCCACCGCCGCTGAGCGGCTTCGGCGAGCTGGCCGGCATCGGGCTGCTGGGCACGGTCGTCGCCTTCACCCTGATCGCGTCCGCCGAGTCACTGTTCAGCGCGGCGGCCGTGGACCGGCTGCACTCCGGGCCGCGCACCCAGTACAACCGGGAACTCGTCGCCCAGGGCGCCGGCAACACGGTGTGCGGGCTGCTCGGCGCCCTGCCGATGACCGCGGTGATCGTGCGCAGCGCGGCCAACGTCCAGGCCGGCGCCCGTACGAAGGCGTCCCGGGTGCTGCACGGCGTGTGGCTGCTGCTCTTCGCGGCGCTGCTGCCCGACGTGCTCGCGTACATCCCGATCCCGGCCCTCGCGGGCATCCTGATCCACGCGGGCGCCAAGCTGGTCCCGGTCCGGGCGCTGGCCGTGCTCTGGCGGGAGCACCGCGGGGAGGCCCTGGTCCTCGCCGTCACGGCCGTCTCCATCGTGGCGGTCAGCATGTTCGAGGGCGTGCTCATCGGCCTCGCGCTGGCGGTGGTGAAGACCGCCTGGGAGGCCTCGCACGTCAAGCTGGAGGTCTTCGACAAGGGCGCGGGCCCGGTGGAGGCGTATCTGGCGGGCAACGCGACCTTCCTGCGCCTGCCGAAGATCCTGGACAGCCTGGAGTCACTGCCCCAGGACCGCCCGGTCCGGCTCGACCTGTCCGGGCTGCACCACCTGGACCACGCCTGCCGTACGGCCCTGGAGAACTGGGCCGCCCGGCACAGCGCGGCGGGCACCGAACCGGTGAAGCTGCACACCACGGCGTGAGCGCCCGGCCCGTGGGGCCGGGACGCCCGATCGTTCGGCATCCCGGCCTTACGGGCCTATCGTGGCAACAGCAGACATAACCGACCTCTGGCGAGGAGGTCACCATGGTCGAAGACCTGCTGGTGGCCCTGGCCGCGGTGGGCTCCGCCGGCGTGGTCTACCTGGCGGCGGCCGCGCGGGTCGTCAAGCAGTACGAACGCGGTGTGCTGTTCCGGCTCGGCCGGGTGGCGGGGGAGGTCCGGACGCCGGGCCTGACCCTGATCATCCCCTTCGTGGACCGGCTGCAG
Source organism: Streptomyces sp. NPDC015171 (assembly GCF_043079545.1). Lineage (NCBI taxonomy): Bacteria > Bacillati > Actinomycetota > Actinomycetes > Kitasatosporales > Streptomycetaceae > Streptomyces > Streptomyces sp. NPDC015171. The sequence goes on along the minus strand of NZ_JBIBUO010000002.1, from coordinate 313,011 downwards.
AAGGTCAACATGCAGATCGTGACGATGCCGGTCCCGGCCCAGGAGGGCATCACCCGCGACAACGTCACCGTCCGCGTGGACGCGGTGGTCTACTTCCGCGTGGTCGAGGCGACGAGCGCCCTGATCAAGGTCGAGGACTACAAGTTCGCGGTGTCGCAGATGGCCCAGACCTCTCTGCGCTCGATCATCGGCAAGAGCGATCTGGACGACCTGCTCTCCAACCGCGAGAAGCTCAACGAGGGCCTGGAGCTGATGCTGGACAGCCCTGCCGTGGGCTGGGGCATCCAGGTCGACCGGGTCGAGATCAAGGACGTGTCCCTGCCGGACACGATGAAGCGGTCCATGGCCCGGCAGGCCGAGGCGGACCGTGAGCGCCGGGCCAGGATCATCAACGCCGACGCCGAGCTGCAGGCGTCCAAGAAACTCGCCGAGGCCGCCCAGCAGATGTCCGGGACACCGGCCGCGCTCCAGCTGCGGCTGCTGCAGACCGTGATGGCGGTGGCGGCGGAGAAGAACTCCACCCTCGTCCTGCCCATCCCGGTGGAGCTGCTGCACTTCCTGGAGCGGGGCGCGCAGCCGGCCCTCCCCGAGCCGGACCGGCAGGCGGGACAGCCGGGGCAGCCGGGGCAGAGCGCCGGGCAGCCGCGGCCCGCCGAGCCGGAGGGGCGAGGAGGCGGACAGCCGCCGCTCACCGAGCTGAACGGGCGGGAGAGCGAGCGGCCCCCGCTCACCGAGCCGGACGGACCGGGCGGCGGTCAGCCCCCGCTCACCGAGCCGGACGGACCGGGCAGCGGACAGCCCCCGCCCACCGAGCCGAGCGGGCCGGGCAACGGACAGCCCCCGCTCACCGAGCCGGACGGACCGGGCAACGGACAACCGCCGCTCACCGAGCCGAGCGGTCAGCGAGGCGAGCAGTCGCACCGCCTCGCGCCCGACCGGCAGCCCGCCCCGCACACCGACGGCGGGCCGCCCACCGACGGCGGACAGCACCCCGCCTAGCGGACGGACGGCTCTGCGCCCATGGGACCCGCCCCGACCAGGGCGATCGCATCGCATCCCCACCAGGGCAAGCCCGCCCCGCCCGGTGGACCGGCACCTGCGCGGGCGGACCTGCACCCCGCCTCACGGGACCGGTACCCGACCAGAGGACCCGCCCCGCACCCCGACCAGGGAACCAACTCCCCCGGCCACGGGCCCCGCACCCCGCCAGGGGACCCGCCCCCCGCCTCAGGGAACCAGCACCCGACCAGAGGACCCGCGCCCCGCCTGGGGACCCACACCCCGGCCCAGGGGATCCACCCCGCCCCAAGGGGACCGCATCCGATTCGGCAACCCGCCGCGCGGGTGACCGTACCGGCATGTCGGCCTCCCTAATAATCAGATAATCGTATTTATCCTCCTACTTTCATGACGTGAACTCACTAGCACGCCGTACCGCCGCCGCCTGTGTCCTGGGTGCCGCACTCTCCGCCTGCGGCACCACGGGCACCACCGGCCACCGTCCGGCCACATCCGCATCCCCGTCCGCCACGCGCCCCCCTGTCATGGCCCCGGGCCCCGGCGGGCTGACCCCCGTCTTCGAGCACGGACCGCGCACCCTGGGCAAGGCGGTCGCGCTCACCTTCGACGCCGACATGACCGCCGACGAGGGGCCCCGCGCGGCCTCCGGCGAGCACTTCGACAATCCGGGTCTGATCGGCGCCCTGCGCGAGCTGAAGGTGCCGGCGACCGTGTTCATGACCGGCCGATGGGCCGACCAGTACCCGGCCGAGGCCCGCGATCTGGGCCATGACCCCCAGTTCGAGGTGGCCAACCACTCCTGGAGCCACTACGCGTTCACCAAGGACTGCTACGGCCTGCCGACCGTCGCCGCCGACGGGATGCGGGCGGACGTCCAGCGGGCGTACACCTCCCTGCGCAAGGCGGGCGTACCGAACCCGATGCCGTACTTCCGCTTCCCCGGCGGCTGCTACGACAAGGACACGCTGCGCGCGCTCAGCGGGCTCGGGGTGACCGCGGTGCAGTGGGACGTGGTGAGCGGAGACGCGTTCGCCACGGACGCCGACGCGGTGACCCGGCAGGTGCTCGACGGGGTCGCACCCGGGTCGGTCGTGATCATGCACTGCACCCGCAGCGCCGCGCCGACCACCGAGCGGGTCGTGCGCACGGTCGTACCGGAACTGCGCAAGCGCGGCTACCGGTTCGTCAAGGTCTCCGAACTGATCGGCGAGACCGCCGGCCACCGCTAGCGGACGCGGGCCGGCGGGCCGCACCGGCCGTCCTACGCTGGAGGCATGAACGACGAGGACCACCGCACGATCGCCGGGACGGCCGAGCCGGCGCAGGCCGACGGACCGCCGTACGCGGAGTGCGTGCTGTGCCGGGAGCCGACCGAGTACCCGGAGTCGTACAGGGGCAGCACGCTGTGCCCCGTGTGCGAGTGGCAAGAAGCGCAGCGCACCGCCTGCTCGGGGTGACCGGCGGGCGGTGAGCGCGCGGCGCCGGGCGGTGTCCCGTCCGCGTCAGCGGGGCATGCCCCGGCTCAGCCGGTCCGCCAGGGCGCGCAGCGAGGCCGCCCACGGTCCCCCGGCGCCCGGCCCGGACACCCCGGCGGGCGAGACCTGCACGTCCGAGAGGGGTCCGTCGGGGTCGGCCTCAAGGCGGGCCCAGTCGATGGCGACCCCGGCCCGCTGGGCGAGGACCAGTACGGTGCCGACGAAGCCTTCGGAGAGGGCCAGGACGACGGCGTGGCCGGTCCGCCGGTGCCGGGCGAGCAGGGTGTGCGCGAAGACCGCGAACACGGCCGGATCGATCGTGCACTCGTCGTTCCGCATCGGCCCGAGACCGGACGGCAGTTCCAGCTCGGCCTCGAAGACCTCCACCTGCCGCAGGAAGAGCCGCGCGGCCCCGTTGGACGGGTTCCACAGCGTCTCGTCACCGATATCGAAGTACTGGCTCATCGCCTCTCCCCGCCCCTTCAGTCGATCAAGCGGCATCAGCGTAGGCCGGCGGCTCCCCGGCGCGTCCGGAATTCTCCGCGCGGGACCCGCGCGTTGATCGGCCTGCCCGGGGCTTCGTAGGGTGGGCTTTCGTGAACCACGTTCCCGCACCCTCCGGTGACAGCCCCTTCCAGGTCGAGCCCACCCCCCGCGACGAGGCCCCGCAGTTCGTGCTGCCGCTCGTCGTACGCATCGAGCGCGGCGACCCGCCCGCCCGTACCGACGCGCTGGAGACGGCCGCCCGTGCCGTCCTCGTCCTGCTCGGCGACGAGCGCGCGCACGGCGACGGGGAGTGGGCCGAGGCGGTGCGGAACTGGGAGGACGCCCGGATCCGCAAGGTCGTCCGGCGGGCCCGGGGCGCCGAGTGGCGGCGTGCCGAGACGCTGCCCGGGATCACGGTGACCGGCAAGTCCGCCGAGGTCCGGGTCTTCCCGCCGATCCCGCTGGACGGCTGGCCCAAGGACCTGGCGAAGCTCCAGGTGTCGGGCACCGAGCTGGACGACCCCGAGCCACCCCTGCCGGCCGGCCCCGCCGAGCCCGTGCTCTGGCTCAGCCCGGACCTGAAGATGTCGGCCGGCAAGGCGATGGCCCAGGCCGGCCACGGCGCCCAGCTGGCCTGGTGGGCCCTGTCCGAGGAGGAGCGCGCGGCCTGGCGGGACGCCGGACACCCCCTCGCCGTCCGCACGGCCGCCCGGGCCGACTGGTCCCGGCTGACCGCGAGCGGCCTGCCTCTCGTACGCGACGCGGGCTTCACCGAGATCGCGCCCGGGCTGACTCTTGCAGTCGAGGGGGTAGACCGCATCGGGCGACTCAGTACCCCGCCGACGTCCTGAGCTGACCGCTGTGGGGAACTTTGCACAGAGGCGCACAATTTAGCCCCGCCGCACGGGGAGGCTTCCGGACCTGTGGGCGCGGCGGGGCGGGGTGGTACGAGCAGCAGCCTGCTACCGGAACCCGGGATTCAGAAGGGTGCGTCTGGCATATTCCTATGCCACATGAAACACACCCCGTGTGAATCGTCCAACTATGACGAGTGCCGTCGCGACGTACCTGAGTGGATCATGAAGCGGCGTCGTGAGCTGGGCGAACGCATCGGTGACTTACGTGCCCGCGCCCATCACACTCAGGAGAGCCTCGCCGAGGCCACCGGCATCAGCCGACGCCATCTCCAGCGCATCGAGTCCGGGGAGGTCGACGCCCGCTACAGCGACCTACTGAAGATCGCCGCAATCCTCGGCACCCCACTCTCCGACCTCACAGACTGATCCGAGCAGCAAGAGGCCCCGCCCATCCGCCACGGGGGGGGGGAGCAGACGAGCGGGGCCGGTCTAGGCGGTCAGCCGGCCAAGGCCCAGCGGGCACCGCTGGGCAGGTGCCAGGCGTACCCGGTGCCGTCGGAATCCCGGGCGTAGCCGAAACGGTCCTGTGCCGGGCAGCCGACATGGTTCCACCACTGCCAGGCTTCCTCAGCCCGCCGCCACACGGCGTCGTTGCCGCCGAACGTCACCACGCCTTCGTTGTCCCCGGCGAGCGGGACACGGGCCCACGAGCCGTCCGGGCACTGGAGTTGCAGCGCGAGTCCTTCCTCGTCGCTGTGATAGACGAGTTCGGCTTCGGGTAGGGCGAAGGCCAAGACCAGGCGCAGCGGATAGTGGGTGCGGATCTGTTTCGCCGTGAGCCGGGTCGGGCGGCTTCCCATCCTCGGCGCTCGCTCCGGCCGAGTCTGAGCCGGGTAGGTGAGCGCGTCGCTGCGCGCGGGCATGAAGCGGCCGCCGTTGGTGGTGAAGAAGCCGCGGGCCAGGCCCTCAGCGCCGCAGGAGAGCCGTACCAGGCCCCCTTCGATCCCCAGCGCCACATCGGCAACGATGATGCCGCCGGGGCGCAGTTGCTGGATCCAGGCGCCAGGGATGGTCGGCACGGAGCAGGTGGCGATGATCCGATCGAAGGTGCGATCTTCGGGGTACCCCAGCGTCCCGTCGGCCGCCCTGAGCTGCGGGCTGTAGCCAGCGTCGCGGAGCCGAGCCCGAGCGGTGTCCACGAGGCCCTCGTCGACGTCCACGGAGTGCACGGCGGTGCTACCCAGCCTGGCGCACAGCAGGGCGGCGTTGTAGCCGGTCCCGGTGCCGATCTCCAGGACGCGGTGGCCGTCGCTGACGCCCAGGTCCTCCAGCATGCCGGCCATGAGGCTGGGCAGCGTGCTGGACGACGTAGGGATGCCGGTCCACGCGTCCGGCGCGACCTGCTCGGCCGTCTCCGGGTCCAGGGATGTGACGAGGGTGACGTCCCGGTAGACGGCTGCCAGGTCTTCTCCATCACCGGCGTGACGCTGCCGCCACACCGCGATGCCGCGGTCGTCGGTCTCCTGCTCGTACCAGGAGGGGACGAACAGGTGACGCGGGACGGTGGTGAAGGCCTCCGCCCACGGCTTGCTGCGGATCGCGCCGAGGTCGGTGAGGTCTTGGGCGAGGTTGGCCAGGTACGGGCGGGCCACGTCGTGGGCCGTGACGCTCATTCGATGACTCCCTGGAGTTCGTCGGCGATGGTCTGGGCGATGGGCAGGCCGGTGGCATGTTCGATCCAGTCCCACTGCCCGCAGGGGTTGGCCTCCAGGAACGTCCAGACGCCATCGGGGCTGACGACGAAGTCCATGGCGGCGAAGCGCAGACGGAGCCGGTCCATGTAGCTTCGCACCCCGGCCGCGACGGCATCAGGGACTTCGCCAACCCGGTAGGTGAGGGAGGCGTAGTCGCTGCGCCAGTCCGTGTGGGCTGCGTCGCTTCCCGCGTGGATCTCGGCGGCGAGCAGCTGGTGCCCGACAGCCGTGAGCCGTACCTCGTACTCCTTGTCGATCCAGCCCTGGAACAGGTGGGCGGTGGTTTCGATGCCCCGCAGGTCGTCGAGGTCGCCTTCGGTCAGCCGACGGGTGTACACGGTCTTGAGCTGGTCGTCCTCGATCAGTACGGGGCTGGCGACCGGCTTGCAGATGACGCGGCCGCCGACGTCTCCGACGAAGGCGCGGACGGCGTCGGCGTTGTTGGAGATGAGGGTGGGCGGGATCGTGAGCCCGCAGGCCCGGGCGGTGGCGAGCTGGAGGGGTTTGTACTCGGCGCGGGACATGGCGGACGGGTGGCTTACCCATCAGCAGTCGAGCGCGGTGATGATGCCGCCCAGGCCGGAACGGGCCTGGGCGGCGGCGAACTGCCGCTCGGGCCCCGACATGGTGGGCGGGAAGACGAAGGCGTTCGGGGCACGGTAGTAGACGGCGCTGATGTCGGCGAGGTCGACGGCGCGGTGCGCGGTGGCGAGGCCGCCGGACCACCCTCGCCGGGCGTCGATGCGCCCGGCGAGGGTGAGGTCCAGCGGGAACTCGCTGGTGTCCATGCGGAACACCTCGGCACCGCCGTCGGTGAGCGCCTTGACGACCCGGTCGGTGGGCCAGTCGTCACGGGCCGCGATCACGAGAACGGCGGGCATCGGGATCAGTCCTTCGGGCCCTCGTCGAGGGCCGGCGGGTTCTTCACGCTGCCGTCCGGGACGGTCGGCTTGTGCGTCTGCATGTACGGCAGGGGGCCGTCGTACATGCCGACGGACATCTGCTGCTCGTCGTCGTACACGGCGGGCGGCAGGACGGTGGCCTGCGTGGCGTCGGGCGTGCGGGCGAAGCGCAGCGCCCACGGCCGAGAGCCGGCAATCGAGGGCGGAGCCGAGCTGTAGGGGATCCGTCCGCCCTCGGGCGCGAGCGGGAACGCTTCCCGCACGTCGGCGACGATCATGTTGCACTCCTTGATTCAGTGATGGACACCGCCCGTTCGCAGGGCGGAGATCGTGGTGGGCGCCGGCCTGGAGCAGCCGGGCGACCGACTCGGGGAGGGAGAGGTCTCGGGCCCGGTGTTCGGCCCAGGCACGGAAGTCGCTCGGCCGGTGCTTGTACTTGAGGCACCGGTCGCACCCGCGGGTGTGCGGCGGCGGCACGTCCTCGATGTGAGCGTCAACGACGTGCCGGGACACGGCGACCTGCTAGAAGCAGACCTCATCCACGCGGATCTTCCTGGCGAGCCTGGTCATCAGCTGCACGCAGGCCCCGCAGCCGAACATGAACGGCGGTGGCACCGGCATTCGCTGCCAGTGGGGAATGCCATCCGGGCCGTCGTAGGCGTTCGTTGTCACCTCGCGCCTCCGTCTGCGGCCGCCGCGAGGTTCCCCTTCGAGGTGTCCGCCCGCCGTGTCCTTCCGGGACCACGGCAGGGCGGACGTCACCCGCTGCATCACGGCTTCCGTTCCACGGCGCAGCGGGGGCTTGAGGGAGCCCTGGCCCATGCGGCCACCGGGGCTGCCGGACGGGGCGTGGGGGCATCGTTCAGAGAGCGGGCCGCGGCCGCTGGGCGCACCCGGCGTGGATGCGACTCGTCGCCGTGCCGGCGGAGTCGTAGAGCGACGAGTAGGTGATCGTCTCGTCCGTGGCGCGTAGCGGCCGGTCGCAGGCGACGCACATGCCCTGTCCGGTGAGCGCTTCGTAGTGGTCGCACAGCGCGGTGAGTGTGCGGGCCATCTTCCTCGCGTACGACAGCTCGCCGTACGGGCCGAGGGCGGGCGCGGCGCTGAGCTTGCCGCGTGCCTCGCCGATACAGGCGAGCGCGCAGTACCGGGGGATGTCATCCTCCGGCAGGCGGGCTGAGATCTCCGTGACCTCGGAAATCATCAGCTCCATGTGCCCGCGGAGCTTCGCAGTAGTGGTGGCCAGCTCCGCGCCGGCGGGCGGCTGCACAGCCTCCTGCGGCAGGAGCAGAGCGATGGTGCCGCGCATCGTGTCGGTGTCGACCGGATTGGTCACAGCGGGGGTCAGTGGCGTCCGCGTCATCGGGCGTCCCCCGTCTGGCGATGCCACGGGCAGGCGCACGGCGGGAGCTGCGTGTTCATCTGCTCGGGCGTGGGCACGTAGTCGCGGGGCACGATCACCGTCGCCTGCGGCGGGGTGACGATGCCTTCTCTCGTGACCGTGTAGACCCTGATCGTCATCGCAGGTGCCCGTGTACGGGCCCGGTTCGGGGCGGTACGGTTCATCATGTCGACGCTCCCTCGCTGTTTTGAGCGTTGGCCACTCCCGGGACCGTGCCTGCGGTCGCCGGGGCCTGTGTGCCGTTTTCCGCGGGCTGGTCCGTTGGTGGCGCTCCGCGTTGGCAGCCGCAGCTACGGATCTGCCAGACGCGGGTGGCACCACGGACGACGGCTTCGCCCACCACGCGCAGGGGCCTGTTCACGGCTCCGCAGTCGAAGCACGCCTCGCCATGCAGGCGAACGATGCTTACCCGACGATCTACGACTGCCGGAGCGACCAAACGTGCTTCCTGCACCCGGGTTCCCATCTGTGCGTTCTGCGCGTGTCACAGATGGTTGCGCTGAGGGCGTGTCACAAGTACCCCAGTGAGGGGTACTTGGAATCAGAGGGTTCTCAGGTGGCCGAGCACCATTCCGCGAAGGACGTCAGGGTCTCCGAGTCGGCGCGGCGCAGGCGCCGCAAAGTGGAGGCGTCCTCGCGGACCCAAGGGTGATCGCGGGTGTGCTGGGGTGCGATCTTGCGGGCGACCTTCAGCGACTCGAACGCGCCGTCGGCCATCCCCGACCACAGCTGGGCACGAGCCAGCTCGATGTAGAAGCCCGACCGCCGCTCCTCCGGAATACTCGTCGGTGGCTTCCACTCGTGGGAAACGTCCAGGGCGTCGCTGACGTGATCTCCGCCGAGGCTGACCGCCACGGACACCCGGTGAATGCGCACAGAGTCCGGGCCGAACGCCGTGCCGTGGTAGACGTTCTCCTCAACCTGCTCGGCAAGTTCGCCGGCCTCGCGGAGGTGTTCCGATGCCCCGTCGGCGTCCCCGGCTCGGCCGGCAATGACGGCGGCCCTCATGTGGAGCGCCCCGAGAGCTGCCCGCGCCGCCGCAGTGGACGGTGCAGGGGCCGCGTCGATGGCCATGCGCAGAGCGCGCAGGCCTGCGGCGTGAGCACGGGCCGCAAAGAACGTCTCGGTTCGAACGTAGGCGACCGAGGCGACCAGCAGCGGATCCTCGGCTTCGGCCGCGGCCCACCGCATCAGCTCAACCAGGCGGGCAGACAGGTCGTGCGCGCCCAGCTTGTAGGCCGCCGCATCGGCGGAACGGCAGGCGCTCACCAGCAGCTCGGCCAGCTCTGCGCGTCCATCAGCCGGTGCCGTGTGCAGTGCACGGGTCAGCTCGGTCAGCAGGTCGGGAAGATCGCGGACGATGCGGGTGTACTGGGCGCCGAGCCTCCACTGCGCCGCCGTGGAGACGGCGGTTCGCAGGGCGGCGAGCGGCCGCACTGGTCCGTCATCGGGGCAGTCGTAGGCGGCGATCGCGGCCGAAAGTGCCGGGAGGGCATCCCTGGCCTGCGAGTGGGCGGGGCCGCGGTCATGTCGTAGGCGTGCCGGGTCGACCCCGAGTGCGTCGGCGATGGCTTGCAGGGTGTCGTTGGTGACGCCACGCTCGCCGCGCTCGATCTTTCGGATGGTGCCGAGGGCGACGCAGGCGGCATTGGCCAGTTCCTGCTGGGTCATCTTCGGCCGGACGACGCTCCGGTAGTAGGCGATTCTCCGGCCTACTCCCCCGTCAGTGACTGCGGGCATACTGTCTCCGCTCGGGCATCCACTCCGATCCGAACGGTACTCGCGTGAGACGCCGCGTGTGCCTAAAGCGGCCCCGCTCACTGGGCGGGTGCGCTGCGGTGTTGTCACCGAACGATGCTGACCAGGTCCATGAGTCCGTCGATCCGCCAGTCCGCCGCCTCGATGGTCTCGGGGGCGTCCGCCCAGAGGTTCCCCCAAGGACCACGCTTCAGGTGCGCAGTCCGCAGCCCGGCCGCCTTAGCGGGGATCGAGTCGTTCGCGGGGTGATCGCCGACGTACAGCGTCCGGTCGGCCGGTGCCTGGGCCACCTCGATGACTCGCTGGAAGAACTCGGGCTGAGGCTTCGAGACGCCCCACTCCCCCGACGTCACGACGAGGTCGGCGGGCAGATGGAGCGCGCGCAGCAGCTCCCCGGTACGGACAGTCTGGTTGCCCGCGACGACCACTCGCACGCCCGCCTCTCGCAGTGCTCCGAGGGCCGGGCGCACGTCCTCGTAAAGATCGCTCTCGTCCAGGTGCTCGCCTTGGCCAGCGGCCTCCCGGAGCCGGTAAGTGGCCTTGAGGTCGATGCCCGGGCGGAGGAGTCTGACGGCTTCGGCGTTGTCCAGGCCTTGGGCTACGACGGCGCCGACGAGAGCTGAAAGGGTGTGGCGGGAGACGCCGAGCCAGTCCGCCCACGAGGCCCAGTAGCGGTCGTCTCGGGTGATGGTCTCGCCGACGTCGAGTACAACGGTGTCAATCACTCTGGCAGCCTACGGTCCCCAGTCGTTGGACTCAGCGGTGAGCAAGGCGGACGGCGGAGGCGAAAGCGCGCTGATCGCCCTCGTACGGGTCAAAGGCCCTCCGCCGCGTTACGCGGCGGAGGGGCCTGGCCCGAGTGTCAGGCGTACCGGCGGCGGGTCGGGTCGAGCCGCGGGGTGCGGGGCTGCTGGAGGTCTGAGCCGTCCCGGCAGGTCGCCGTCCCGGCAGGTCACCGTTCCGACCGGCACGTCCTGGCAGTCCGGACGGTCCGGCTGGGCCGACGGGGCCCAGCCGCACCGGGGCACCCGTCACACAGACACCGGGCGAGCCTGCCGCGCCACCGGCACCCCTTGTGCTGCTGCCGCCCTTCCCCTTCGGGCCGTTCACGCCGTCTTTCCCGGGCGGGCCGGACCGTCCTGGTGGGCGGGGTCCGACGACGGTCTTACCTGGCTCGCCCCGGCTGCCGGGTGGTCCTGCGGCCGGCGAGGTGCCGGGACGCGCTGCCCGCGCGGCCAGCGCGTCTCGCGCCGTGTGCATGGTGTCGAGGTCTCGGTGCGGGCGAGCGAACCGGAGGGCCAGGAGGGCCGTGCCGTCGGCGAAGAGGGCGACCGGGCCGGCGATGACCGCTTCGGCGCGTGGCAGTCGCAAGTACCGCGGTGGGCTCGTGGCGGGCTTCGCGTCGCCCGCTTCGCCACCACCGCCCAGATCGCGTTCACGCCAGGACGACAGGTTCCGGCGGCGGGGACGCGGTCCGCCGGAATGTCTTCAAGAGGTCATCCAGTTGCTCCTCGGCGGCGACGGTATGGTCGGATGTGGACTGGGCTCTTCAACAACGCGGAGGCGGCCACCAGCGCCAGGACCACGGCCGGGTCCTGCGACCGGGCTCACGGATGATCGAGGACCCAGCCGCACGCACGACCGCGCCGGGGTCCTGCACGGTCGTCGCCGACCACCCCGCGCTGCGCTAGAGGAGAACGCCGGATGACACGGGTCGACGGGCGGGTCGAGCGGGGGAACCGCACCCGCGGGCTGGTGCTGCGGCGCACGGTGGACATCGCCTCGGTCGAGGGCCTGGAGGCGCTCACCGTCGGCCGCCTCGCCACCGAGCTGGAGCTGAGCAAGAGCGGGGTGTTCGCGCTCTTCGGCTCCAAGCAGGAACTCCAGCTGGCCACCGTGCGGGAGGCGGGGCGGATCTTCGCCGACCGGGTGGTCCGGCCGGCGGCACGGACTCCGGCCGGTGTCGCCCGGGTGTGGCGGCTGTGCGAGCTGTGGCTGGAGTACTCGCGCGTGCGGGTGTTCCCGGGCGGCTGCTTCTTCTACGGCGCCATGGCCGAGTTCGACGCGCGCACCGGGCCCGTGCACGATGCCGTGGTCCGTGCGCAGCGCGACTGGTCGGCCCATGTCGAGCACACCATCGACGAGGCCCGTGCGGCGGGTGAGCTGCGCGCCGGCACGGACGTCCCGCAACTCGCCTTCGAGCTGGTCGCGTTGCTGGAGACGGCGAACGCCCTGTCGGTCCTGCACGGCGAGGAGACCCCGTACGGCAGAGCCCGTACGGGGATCGCGGACCGGCTGCGCGGCGCGGCGGCCGACGGCGTCCCCCTGCCCCAATTCCCCTGACCCGCGCGCCGGTTCGGAGCGGGCCGGCGCGGATCGGGGGCCGCCGCGAAAACAAACAGCACGACCGTTCGCTTTGTTTTATATTCGGGCCATGACCCTGACTGGAGCGGACTTCGTGGCACTCGACCGGATCGCCGTCCGGGAGGCCGTACGGGTGGTGGACCTGGCCACGCCCGACGACTGGGCGCGGGACACCCCGTGCGCGGGCTGGACCCTGCGCCGGCTGGTCGCGCACATGACCGCGCAGCACGTCGGCTTCGCCGCCGCGGCGCGCGGGGCGGGCCGGGAGCCGCGGCACTGGCGGGAGCCCGAGGACATGAGCGAGCCCGCCCGGACGCACCGGTCGGCCGCCGCCGCGGTCCTCGCAGCCTTCGCCGAACCGGGCGCGACGGAGCGCGCGTTCACACTGCCGGAGCTGGGCGGGGACTTCCCGGGCGGCCGGGCGGTCTCCTTCCACTTCGTGGACTACGTGGTGCACGCCTGGGACGTCGCCGCCGCCCTCGGCGTCGCCGTGGACCTCCCCGAGCACGTCCGGCTCGCCGCGCTCGCCGTGGCCCGGAACGTACCGGCCGACCCCGCCCGGCGGGGCCCGGGCTTCGCCTTCGCCCCGGTGCTGGAGGTGCCCTCGGGATCGGGCCCGCTGGAGGAGGCGCTGCGGCTGCTGGGCCGTGCGCCGGAGCGGTGGCCGGCCCGGGGCTGAACCTCAAATGTTGCTCTGAACGCGACAGGGAGGGGGTTCGACGGAGTCCGCCGGGGCCATATCCCCGTCACTCGACGCACGGGGACAGGCCGAGCAGGGGGAAGCAGCATGCGGCGACTGGGGACCGGAATCGGCTGGCGGCCGGAGATCGCGGACGCCGTGGAGCGGATGCCGGGCATCGACTGGGTGGAGGCCGTGGCGGAGAACGTCTGCCCCGGCCATCTGCCGGAGTCGCTGCTACGGCTGCGCGAGCGCGGGGTGACGGTGATCCCGCACGGCGTCTCCCTCGGCCTCGGCGGCGCGGACCGTCCCGACGCGGGGCGGCTGACGGCGCTCGCCGAGCGGGCGGAGGCCCTCGGCTCCCCGCTCGTCACCGAGCACATCGCCTTCGTCCGGGCGGGCGGCCCGCTCACCGCGTCCCCGCGGCTGGAGGCCGGCCATCTGCTGCCCGTGCCGCGCACCCGGGACGCCCTGGACGTGCTGTGCGAGAACGTCCGTATCGCCCAGGACGCGCTGCCGGTGCCGCTGGCCTTGGAGAACATCGCCGCGCTGTTCTCCTGGCCGGGCGAGGAGCTGACCGAGGGGCAGTTCCTGTCCGAACTGGTCGAGCGGACCGGTGTGCGCCTGCTGGTCGACGTGGCCAATCTGCACACCAACCACGTCAACCGGGGCGAGGACCCGGTCGAGGCGCTGGCCGCGCTGCCGGTGGAGGCGATCGCCTACGTCCATGTCGCGGGCGGCTACGAGCGCGACGGGGTCTGGCACGACAGCCACGCGCACCCCGTGCCGCGCCCGGTCCTCGACATCCTGACCGCTCTCGCCGCCCGCGCCGAGCCGCCGGGGGTGCTCCTGGAGCGGGACGAGGACTTCCCCGAACCGGCGGAACTGGAGGGGGAGCTGGAGGCGATCCGCAAGGCGGTGGCGACCGGGCGCGACCGCGCGCGGGAGGAGCCGAAGGGGACGGGCGGGGCGGAGGAGCCGGAGGGGACGGAGGAGAGAAGGGGAGCCGGGGGCGCCGACGGCACCGGCGCCGGGGGCGTCGGTGTGCTGGTGCGGCCCGTGGCCGGGATGCGGGAGCGGGTCGGGGTGGCCCAGGCGGCCGTGCTGTCGTCCCTGGTGGCGGGGACACCGGTGCCGGAGGGGTTCGACCGGGTGCGGATGGGGGTGCAGGCGCGGGCGCTCGCGGCGAAGCGGGCGGGCGTGGTGGCGAAGCTGGCACCCGAACTGCCGGTGATTCTCGGGGCGGGGTACCGGGAGGCGTTCCTGGAGTACGCGCGGCAGCGGCCGATGAGCGGGGGGTACCGGCGGGACGCGCTGGACTTCGCCGGGCATCTGCTGAAGCTGGGGCGGCCGGGGGACGAGGGGGCGCGGCGGGAGCTGCGGGAGTGGTGGCTGGACCGCGCGGGCCCGGCTCCCCGGAGACAGGGGGTCCTGGGGCGGGTGGCCCGGGGGGTGCTGCGCCGCCGGGGCTGAACTACCCCTGAGCCGCGCGGCCGACGGGAGCATCCGCCCGCACCGGCGGGGCTGCCACCGCGCCCACCGTGCCGCTCCGGCGACGGGGGCGGGGCGGCACGGAACCCATGGGCACGGCCCCCTGCGGCGCGGTCCCACGGGCACGGCCCCACAGGCATAGCCCCCAGGGGCGCGGCCCACGGGCAAAGCCTCACTGGCAAGGCCCGTGGGGCGCGCAGAACTGCGCGGCCGGACCACCACCGGCCCGCACCCGGCCACCGACCGCACACCCACTGCACCGCCTGCACCGCCTGCACCCTGGGGCGCGGTCCCCACGGGCGCGGAGAACCGCGCGACCAGACCACCACCGGCCCGCACCCGGCCACCGACCGCACAGCCACTCCACCGCCGCACCGCCGGCACCCAGGGGCGCGGGGAACTGCGCGACCGCCCACCGACCGCCCACCGCCCACCCACCCGCACCAGCCCAGGCACCCCCACCCACACCCACGCCCCCACCCACACCCACGCCCGGACCCACCCCGACCCCCGCCCCGCGAAAGCCGTCCCCCTTCCCCCAGTAATATGCCAACCCCGCACCCACCCCCGAGCACCCCCGGAGTGCGGTGCAGGAGGCACCATGCGACCCCGTCCCCCCATCACCGGCCGAGGCATATTCAGCGGCACCGGGCTCATCGTCATCGCGCTCGCGGCGACGGTCGTCGCGCTGCTCGTGCCGCTCTGGTCCTACGCCGGCCGGCAGGACCCGGCGAGCGCGAGCCTGTTGAGCACACGGACGGTGACGACACCGTACGGCCCGCTGTCCGCGCAGGACCGGGACTTCGTCACCAAGGTCCGGCTCGCCGGACTCTGGGAGCTGCCCGCGGGCGAGCTTGCGCAGCGAAAGGGCACCACGCCGGCCGTCCGCACCGCCGGGCAGCATCTGATCGACGGCCACACCTCCCTGGACGCCCATGTCCGGACCGTAGCCACCCAGCTCGGCGTGACCCTGCCCAACGAGCCGAACGCGCAGCAGAAGCAGTGGCTCGCCACACTGAGGGCGGCCGAGGGCCAGGACTTCGACCGGCAGTTCGCCGGGATCCTGCGGCTCGCGCACGGCCGGGTGTTCTCCCTGGTCGCCCAGGTCCGGGCCGGCACCCAGAACTCCCTGGTCCGCGATCTCGCCGACGACGCCAACGCGACCGTCCTCGACCACATCAAGATCCTGGAGGCGACGGGGTACGTCGACTTCTCCGCGCTGGCCAGGGATCTGGCGGCATCCGCGTCCCCGGTGCCGACGCCCCCGGAGGTCGACCCGGACGCCGCCGTACCGGTCGTCCCGTCCCCGGGCGAGACCTACGCGCTGCCGCCGGCCGCCACCGGCCCGCCGCCGGCGACCGTCAGCCCCTGACGACGGCCGCTGACCAGCACAGGAAACGGAACGTCACGTACCGGCAACACTCCGTCCGGATCGTGAACAGGGCATGGCGTTCGCCCCGTCATCTGGCATACAAACGCGTCATGTTCTGGGTCCTTCTCCTGCTCCTGGCCTGGGCTTTCGCCGGCACCGCCTGTGCCCGGCTGTGCCTGTCGGCCGTACGCGCCGCGGCTGCGGACGCGCATGACGCGCCGCACGCCCGGGAGCGCGATCTGACGCTGTACGAGGCGGCCTTCCTCTCCGGCGGCCCCGCGCGGGTAGCCGATGTGACCCTGGTCTCCATGGCCCGCCAGCGGCGGCTGCTGCTCGCGCACACCGGCTGGGCCACGGTCGTGGACCCGCGCGGGCGCGACGAGATGGAGGAGTCCGTCATAGGGGCCATAGGGCCCGAGGGGCAGTCGCGGATCGCGCCGGTGCGGGCGCGGGCCGCGGGCGCCGAGGCCGTGGGCCGGCTGGCCGACGGGCTGGTGCGCGCGGGGCTCGCGGTGCCCGAGGGCACGGGGGCGAGCGTGGGAGCCGCCGTCCGCCAGGTGCGGCTGGCCGCCCTGGCCGTGCTGGCGCTGGGTGTGACGGCCCTGCTGCTGCCCGTCCAGACCGGCACTCCGCGCCTGCTGGTGGGCCTGTGGTTCGCGCTGCCCCTCACCCTGTCCCTGAGCTGCCTGGCCATCGCCCGGTTCGAGGTGCATCCGTATTCGCGCTGGGCCTCCCCGGCCGGGCAGCGGCTGCTGAGCGCGCTGGCCGGGCGGCCGGGCGGTGACGAGCGGTCGTTCCTCACCTCCGTCGCCGTGCGCGGCGTCCGCGCCATCGGCGAGCCGGAGCTGCGGGCCGCCCTCACCCACCGCGACCAGCCCCGGTGGGAATGAGGCGGCTCCCCGGGCGCACAGGGCGCGCGGCGGGGCACAGGGGGCGGGGCATAGGGGGCATTGACGCCGACACCCGCCGAATGGTGCTTGCCTTCCCCGACAGTCGTACGAAATATCCCTTCTGATGTTGCCGGGCCATGGCAGCCATGCCATCGCCGGCGCGCACCGAAGGGATACGCGATGAAAGCTGCCGCCCTCTACTCGGCCGCCGGTTCCTTGCTGCTGACCACCCTGGCCGCGGCCCCGGCGGCGGGCGGCACACCCGCCGCCCCGGGCAGCCCGGCGGCCTCGGGCGCGGCCGAACTGCGCGGCACGGCGGTGGCCGTGGCCCGCGCCCGGGCGGCCGGTATCGACTTCGGCCCGTGCTCCAGGGCCGAGGTGCCGCAGGCGCCGGCCGGTGTGCGGTGCGGCACGGTGTCCGTCCCGCTGGACTACGCGCACCCCGGCGGCCGGCAGATCAGACTGACCGTCAGCCGTGCCCGCGCCACCCAGAAGGACCCGCGCAACAGCAAGCGGAAGGTCCCCCGGCAGGGCGTCCTGGTCTACAACCCGGGCGGCCCCGGCGCCTCCGGCATGTACTTCCCGCTGGTCGGCACGTTGGCGGAGTGGAAGCAGGTCGCCGCCGCCTACGACCTGATCGGCTACGCCCCGCGCGGGGTGGGCCGTTCGGCACCGCTGTCCTGCGTGGACCCGAAGCACTTCTTCAAGGGACCCACCGCGTCCCCGGCGCACCCCTCGGACGCGTACAAGCGCCAGCGCGTCGCCCGGGCGAAGGCGTACGCGCGCGGCTGCGCCGAGCGGTCCGGGAGCAAGCTCGGGTTCTACACCTCGCTCAACAACGCCCGGGACCTGGACGTCCTGCGGGCGGCCCTGGACGAGGACCGGCTGACCTACCTGGGGGCGTCGTACGGCACCTACTTCGGCGCGCTGTACGCCTCGCTCTTCCCCTCGCACGTGCGGCGCATGGTGCTGGACTCGCCGGTGAACCCGGCCCCGGAGCGGATCTGGTACCGCAGCAACCTGGACCAGTCGGCGGCGTTCGAGGACCGCTGGGCGGACTTCCGGGACTGGATCGCCCGGCACGACGACGTGTACCGGCTCGGTGCCACGCCGGCGAAGGTGCAGCGCAGCTACGAGACCGCGCGCGACCGGCTGGCCAAGAAGGCGGCGGGCGGCAAGGTCGGCCCCGGCCAGCTGCAGAGCACGTTCCTGTCGGCGGGGTACTACGACGACTTCTGGCCGAGCCGGGCCGAGGCCCTCTCGGCGTATCTGCACGGCGACCCCCGGCCGCTGGTCCGGCTGGCCGCGCCGGACCCGGGGTCGGCCGCCGAGGCGGAGAACGGCAGCGCGGTGTACTCGGCGGTGGAGTGCAACGACGCGTCCTGGCCGACGGACTGGAAGGTGTGGGACCGCGACAACACGCGCCTGGCCCGGGTGGCGCCGTTCGAGACCTGGGACAACGCGTGGATGAACCTGCCGTGCGCCTACTGGCCGGCGCCCCGGCAGCGCCCGCTGGACGTGCGGACCGGGCCGGGCGAGCTGCCGCCGGTGCTGATCCTGGCGGCCGAGCGGGACGCCGCGGCGCCGTACCCGGGCGCGCTGGAGATGAACCGGCGGCTGGCCGGCTCGGTGCTGGTGACCGAGCGGGACGCGGGCACGCACGGCATCGCGGGCGGCCCCAACAAGTGCGTCAACGGGCACCTGTACGCGTATCTGCTGGAAGGCCGCCTCCCGGCGCGGCACGCGTCCTGCGCGCCGCACCCGGAGCCGGTCGCCGACGGCCGCCGGGCCGTCGGGAAGACCCAGCGGGACGCCCTGAAGGGCAAGGCCGGCCGGCACTAGGCGGCCTGCCGTCCTGCCGCGGCCGGCCGTCGCCCCCGCGGGGGCCTCAGGCCAGGCCCGCCACCAGTTCCGCGATGTCCTTGCGGCGGCCCGTGTAGAACGGGACCTCTTCGCGGACGTGCATCCGGGCCTCGGAGGCACGCAGGTGGCGCATGAGGTCGACGATGCGGTACAGCTCGTCGGCCTCGAAGGCCAGGACCCACTCGTAGTCGCCGAGCGAGAACGAGGCGACCGTGTTGGCCCGCACGTCCGGGTAGCCGCGCGCCATCTTGCCGTGGTCGGCGAGCATCCGGCGCCGGTCCTCGTCGGGCAGCAGGTACCAGTCGTAGGAGCGCACGAACGGGTAGACGCTGATGTAGTTGCGGGGCGTCTCGTCGGCGAGGAACGCCGGGATGTGCGAGCGGTTGAACTCGGCCGGGCGGTGCAGCGCCATGTTCGACCACACGGGCGTGAGCGCGCGGCCCAGCTTCGTGCGGCGGAAGAGGTTGTAGGCCTCCTGGAGCTGGTCGCTGGTCTCGGCGTGCCACCAGATCATGAGGTCGGCGTCGGCGCGCAGGCCGGAGACGTCGTAGGTGCCGCGGACCGTCACGTCCTTGGCGGCGAGCTGGTCGAACAGCTCCTGGACCTCGTCGGCGTATCCCGCGCGGTCCTGCGGGAGCACGTCCTTCAGCTTGAAGACCGACCAGAGGGTGTAGCGGATGACCTCGTTGAGGTCCTTGGCCAGCTTGCCCTTGTTCGGGATCCTGCCGGACTCGGTGGTGGGCGCGTCGTCACTCATGGTCCCTATTCTCCCGCTCCGCCGTGCAGGCTCTGCACCGGGTCGGCCGTCAGCCGCCGGACGCCGGCCAGGTCACCGCCCAGCTGGTCGACGGCCGCGTACGCGCTCGCGATGCAGGCCGGGACGCCGACGCCGTCGTACTGAGCGCCGCACACCGCGAGCCCCGGGAGCGCGGCGATCCGCTCGCGGACACGGGCCACGCGCGCGTGGTGCCCGACCGGGTACTGGGGCAGGCCGTCGGTCCAGCGGGTGACCCGGGTCTCCAGCGGCACGGCGTCGAGGCCGGTGGCCTCCCGCAGGTCGTGCCGGGAGATCTCCACCAGGTCGGCGTCGTCCCGGCCGAGCACCTCCGTCTCGCCGTAGCGGCCCACGGAGGTGCGCAGCACGACCACGTCCGGGTCCTGTTCGGCGATCCAGCCCCACTTCTGCGAGGCGAAGGTGGACGCCTTGATGGTGCGGCCGTCCACGGGCGGGACGAGGAAGCCGCTGCCCTCGGGCAGGGTCAGGCCGGCCCGCCGGTAGGCGAGGGTGACCAGCGCCATCGAGGCGTACTCGACGGCGGCCAGGTCGGCGGCGGCCTGCGGGGACTCCTCGCGCAGCAGGGCGGCGGCGGCCGGGGCGGGTACGGCGACGATCACGGCGTCGGCGCGCAGCACCCGCTCGCCCGCGGTGATCAGCCAGCCGCCGCCCTCCGCCCGGCGCAGGGCACGCGCGGGCGTGCCGGTCAGGATCTCGCCGCCCCGCGCGCGCACCGACGCGGCGACCGCGAGGGGCAGCCGCCCGACGCCGCCTGCGATGCCCGCGAAGACGGGCCCGGTCTGCTGGTTCGCCGCGGCCTTCGCCTGGATCTCCCGGACGCCCTCCGTCAGGGAGGCGTGGGCCTGGGCGGCCTGGAAGAGCTGCGGGACGGCCGAGCGCATCGAGATGCGGTACGCGTCGCCCGCGTACACCCCGCCGAGCAGGGGTTCGACCAGCCGGTCGACGACCTCGCGGCCGAGCCGGGCCGCCACGTACTCCCCCACGGCCGTGTCGTCGCCGATCTCGGTGCGGGGCAGGTCGGCGTCGCGCTCGATGCGGGCCAGGCCCTCGGCGGACAGGACGCCGGCGAGCGCGGCGGCGGTGCCGGGCACGCCCATCACATGGCCCTTGGGCATGGGCCGCAGGGCGCCGCGGGTCCAGATCGAGGCGCCGGCGGTGGCCGGCGGCTGGAGCTGCTCGCCGAGCCCCGTCTCGCGGGCCAGGGCGACCGCCTCGGGGCGGCGGGCGAGCAGGGACTCGGCGCCCAGGTCGACGCGCACGCCGGCGATCTCGCCGGGCAGCAGCTTGCCGCCGACCCTGTCGCCGGCCTCCAGCACCGTCACGCGCGCGCCGCGCCCCAGCAGCCGGTGCGCGGCGGCCAGCCCGGCGATGCCGGCCCCGATGACGACGACGTGCCCGGGGCCCCTGTCCGTTGTGCTCATGCGCCCACTCTCTCAGACCCCACCGACACTCCCGCCTGGGCCCGTTGTCCGGGCCGAGTCCGGACCGTGACCGCTTCGGGACCGGCGCGGTCCAACGTTTCGGCCCGCCCCGCCGTCCCAGGAACGTCCCGGCCCACAGCCCTCGGGGGGTACCGTCCATGCGCGCACCGCACTCCGCACACCGCCGCCGGCCGCTGGCCGGTGTCCTGCTCGCCGCCTGTCTCGCGCTCGCCGGCTGCGGCAGCGGGGCCGACGACTCGGACGGCGGCTCGGCGAAGTCCGCCGCGAACTCCGACGTCGCCGCCGGCGCCGGACGGGACTCCGCCCCGGGCGGCGCCGCCGACCTGCCAAAGCCCACCCGCGCGGCCCCCCGGCTCGCCCCGGACGCGATCATCCGCACCGCCTCCCTCACCGTCGAGGTCGAGAACGTGCCCAAGGCGCTGGCGAAGGCCCGGGCGACCGCCGAGGACGCGGGCGGCTACGTCGGCCGGGAGACCACCGGGCGGGACGAGGACGGCCATGAGCACACCAAGGTCGTGCTGCGCGTGCCCACCGAGCGCTACGACGAGGTCCTCGCCGGCCTTCAGGGCACGGGCCGGCTGATCGCGCGCACGGCCAAGGCGGTCGACGTCACCGACCAGGTCGTGGACGTCGACAGCCGGATCAGGTCGCAGCGGGCCAGCGTGGACCGGATCCGCGCGCTGATGGGCAAGGCGGCCAAGCTGAGCGACGTCGTCGCCCTGGAGGGCGAGCTGAGCAGCCGTCAGGCCGACCTGGAGGCGCTGCTGGCCCGGCAGGCGTCCCTGAAGGACCGTACGGGACTGGCCACCATCACCCTGTCGCTGTCCGGCACCCCGGCGCGGCAGGCGCAGGGCACGCCGGGCTTCACGGACGCGCTGGCGGGCGGCTGGCACGCGTTCGCGGCCGTGCTGCGCTGGACCGCCCTGGCGCTGGCCGCCGTCCTGCCGTTCGCGGCCCTCGCCGTGCTGCTGGTGCTGCTGTGGCTGCGGGTCGTACGCCCCCGGCTGCCGCGCCGCGCGCGGTCAGCGCCCGCCATGGCCGCGCCCGGCCCGCCGCCGGCGGCCCGCCCGGTGCCGGACCCCTCCGGCGAGGGCGGCCAGGACTGAAGTGCCCGCTCCCCGTAGCGTGCTCCCATGAGCATCAGCGGTGATCGGGGCGGCGGCGGCAGGGAACGGCTGGTCGTGATCGGCGGCGACGCCGCGGGCATGTCCGCGGCGTCGCAGGCACGGCGGCACAAGGACGCCGGCGAGCTGGAGATCGTGGCCTTCGAGCGCGGCCGCTTCACCTCCTTCTCGGCGTGCGGCATCCCGTACTGGGTGGGCGGCGAGGTCCCGGAGCGGGACCGGCTGATCGCCCGTACGCCGGACGAGCACCGGGCGCGCGGGATCGATCTGCGGCTGCGGACCGAGGTCGTGGAGATCGACGTGGCCGGGCAGCGGGTACGCGCGCGTGACGCCGGTTCCGGCGCCGAGTCCTGGACGCCGTACGACAAGCTCGTCATCGCCACCGGCGCCCGCCCGGTCCGCCCCGACCTGCCCGGCATGGACGCCCCGGGTGTGCACGGCGTGCAGACCCTCGGCGACGGCCAGGCCCTGCTCGACACCCTGGCCCGCACGCGCGGCCGGCGCGCGGTGGTGGTGGGGGCCGGGTACATCGGCGTCGAGATGGCCGAGGCGCTGATCAACCGGGGCTTCGAGGTGACGGTCGTCAACCGCGGCAAGGAGCCCATGTCGACGCTGGATCCGGACATGGGCCTGCTCGTGCACCGGGCCATGGAGGGCCTCGGCATCACCATGGTGAACGACGCCGAGGTCACCGGGCTGCGTACCGGCGGGGACGGCCGGGTGCGGGCGGTGGCGACGCGGGACGCCGAGTACCCCGCCGACCTGGTGGTCCTCGGGATCGGCGTGCGCCCCGAGACGGCCCTGGCCCGGGCGGCGGGCCTCCCCCTCGGCACCCGCGGCGGTCTGCTCACCGACCTCGCGATGCGGGTGCGCGGCCACGAGAACATCTGGGCGGGCGGCGACTGCGTGGAGGTGCTGAACCTGGTCTCCGGGCAGGAGCAGTACGTCCCGCTGGGCACCCACGCCAACAAGCACGGCCAGGTCATCGGCACCAACGTGGGCGGCGGCTACGCCACCTTCCCGGGAGTGGTCGGTACGGCGGTGAGCAAGGTCTGCGATCTGGAGATCGGCCGCACCGGTCTGCGCGAGAAGGACGCCCGCCGGGTGGGGCTGCGCTTCGAGGCGGTGACGATCGAGTCGACCAGCCGCGCCGGCTACTACCCGGGCGCCGCCCCCATGACGGTCAAGATGCTCGCCGAGTCCCGTACGGGCCGGCTGCTGGGCGTGCAGATCGTCGGCAGGGAGGGGGCGGCGAAGCGGGTCGACATCGCGGCGGTGGCGCTGACCGCGCAGCTGACGGTGGAGCAGATGACGGCCCTCGACCTGGGCTACGCCCCGCCGTTCTCACCGGTGTGGGACCCGGTCCTGGTGGCGGCGAGAAAGGCGTCGGCACGGGTGCGGGCGAGCCGCCCGGCCTGAGGGGGGCCGCGGGAAGGGCGCCGTGCGGGACGCCCCGGGCCGGCCGCGGGAACCGCGCGGCCGGCCCCGGAGCGGGCCCGCTCCCCGCCTCGCGGCTAGGCCGTACCGCTGATCCGCGGCAGTGCCGAGACGGCCGGGGCCGCCGCGGTGTCCTGCCTGGCGTGGCCCGCCGGGGCCGGGCGGGCGGACCGCAGGCGGTGGCTCACCGCCTCGTCCAGCGTCACCGGCCGCTGCATCTGCGAGGCGAGCCGCCCCGCCTCCTGGCCGAGCCGTGCGACATCCTCCCAAGGGAGTCTGACCACCAGGGACAGCTCGGCCTCGCCGTCGGGCAGAGCGTGCATCGCCGAAATCTGCGGAGTGTTCGTCATCGCCTGTTCCTCACATCGGTTGCGGAGGGATACGCACCCGTGCCCGGCGGCGTTCACCGATTCACCCGCCGCCGCGCGGGCACTACTCCTGTGTGGTCATCCCCGTCCATGACGTGAACCCGGTGCGCCGCACCCCCTGGGTGACGTACGCGCTCATCGCCGCCAATGTGCTGGTGTTCATCACCATGCCCGGCACGGCCGCCGCCGGCGGGAGCGAGCTGGCGCGGCTGTGCCATCTGCAGGCCTTCATGGACCAGTACGCGGCCGTCCCCCGCGAGCTGATCCACCACCAGCTGCCCCGCCTGGTGCCGACCGGGGCCGTCGGCACGGGCCCGGGCGGGCCGGGCTGCGTCGTGGGGCCGCCCGGCTACGACAAGTCGCCGGCGCTGTCGGTCCTCACCGCGATGTTCCTGCACGGCGGCTGGCTGCACCTGCTGGGCAACATGCTCTTCCTGCTGATCTTCGGCAACAACGTCGAGGACCGGATGGGGCACATCCGCTACTTCCTCTTCTACGTCGTCTGCGGCTACGCGGCCGGCTACGGCTTCGCGCTGCTCAACGCCGACTCCGCCGACCCGCTGATCGGCGCGTCCGGCGCGATCGCCGGGGTCCTGGGCGCCTACATCGTGCTGTGGCCGAAGGCCAGGGTGTGGGTCCTGGTGCCGTTCCTGGTCTTCCTGCCGCTGCGGCTGCCCGCCTGGCTGGTGCTGGGCTTCTGGTTCGTGCTCCAGGCCGTGTACTCGTCCGGGCACGGGATGTCCGGGGCCGGCACGGTGGCGTACGCCGCGCATGTGGTCGGCTTCCTGGCGGGCGTGCTGCTCGCCTGGCCGCTCAAGCCCGGCACCCCTGCCCCGCCGGAGCCGCCCGGCCTGCTGTTCGGCAGGCGGGCGCGGCCCCGTACCGGCTGGTGAGTCAGTGCGCGGTTGCGGTGTGGACGTACTCCACGAGCCGGGTCAGCGCGTCCGGGTCGGTGTTCGGCATGACGCCGTGGCCGAGGTTGAAGATGTGCCCCTCCAGCCCCGCGGCGGCGTCGAGCACCTCGCGGGCCTTGGCCGCGACGGTGTCCTTGTCGGTGAACAGGACGGTCGGGTCCAGGTTGCCCTGGAGCGCCTTGCCGGGGCCGACGCGGCGCGTGGCCTCGTCGAGGGGGACGCGCCAGTCGACGCCGACGACGTCCGCGCCGGCCTCGCCCATGAGCCCGAGCAGCTCGCCGGTGCCGACGCCGAAGTGGATGCGCGGCACGCCGTAGCCGGCGACCGCGTCGAAGACCTTGGCGGAGGCGGGCATGACGGAGTGCCGGTAGTCGGCCGGGGCCAGCGCGCCGGCCCAGGAGTCGAAGAGCTGGACGGCGCTCGCGCCGGCCTCGATCTGCACCTTGAGGAAGGCGGCCGTGATGTCGGCGAGGCGGTCCAGCAGGTCGGCCCAGAGCTGGGGGTCGCCGTACATCATCGCCTTGGCGTTCTCGTACGTGCGGGACGGACCGCCCTCGACCAGGTAGCTCGCGAGGGTGAAAGGCGCTCCCGCGAAACCGATCAGCGGGGTGGCGCCCAGCTCGCGGGTGAGCAGGCCGATCGCCTCGGTGACGTAGGGCACGTCCTCGGGGCTCAGGTCGCGCAGCCTGGCCAGGTCGGCGCGGGTGCGGACGGGCTGCTCGACGACCGGGCCGACACCGGGCTTGATGTCGAGGTCGATGCCGATGGCCTTCAGCGGGACGACGATGTCGCTGAAGTAGATCGCCGCGTCCACGTCGTGCCGGCGCACCGGCTGGAGCGTGATCTCGGTGACCAGCTCGGGCCGCATGCAGGAGTCCAGCATGGCGATGCCCTCGCGCACCTTGCGGTACTCGGGGAGCGAGCGGCCGGCCTGCCGCATGAACCACACGGGGGTGTGCGGCACCGGTTCACGCCTGCACGCCTTGAGGAAGGCGCTGTCGTACGTCGCTGTCGGCTGCTTGCTCTCATGGGCGGTCACGGGGCAAGTTTCGCATGCCACCGCACCGGCCCCGGCAGCCGCGTACGTCGTAGAAGGGTGTCTTGCCCTGCACAAAGGGCCCGCTCCCCTTACTCTTCCCCGCATGGCTGCGGCTCACGGACGAATGTCGGACAGCGCTGATGGAACGGGCGACGTGAAGGACACCGAAGAAGCGGACCGGCACTCCAGTGCCTCGGGTCCGCCGGCATTCCGCGCCGCGGTCGAGGCCCTGCGCAGCAGCCGGCTGCGGCCCCAGGTCGAGGTGGAGCCGACGCCCGCGCCGCAGCGGCTCGCCCCGTACGCCTACGCGCTGGAGGCGGTGGTGGTCGACGGCGAGCAGGAGCTGGCCGACGGGCGGCTGGTGCTGCTGCACGACCCGGCCGGGCACGAGGCCTGGCGGGGCACGTTCCGTCTGGTGACGCTGGTGCGCGCGGAGCTGGAGCCGGAGATGGCGGCCGATCCGCTGCTGCCCGAGGTGTGCTGGTCGTGGCTGACCGGGGCGCTGCAGGCGCGCGGTCTCGGCTACGGCGAGCCGAGCGGCACGATCACGCGCGCCGCCTCGCACTACTTCGGCGGTCTCGCCGAACGCCCCGCCGCCTCGCAGATCGAGATCCGGGCGTCCTGGACGCCGCGCGAGGGGCTCGGCGGGGTGCCGGACACCTCCGCCCACCTGGCCTCCTGGTGCGATCTGCTGGCACAGGTCGCGGGCCTGCCGCCGGCCGGTCCCGGCGACGCGTCGGTGGTGACGCTGCCGCAGCGCCGGGATCCGCAGTCGCGCTGACCGACCACGCGAACGTCCTGCCGGACGGCCACGGCGAAACGCCTTGTTGACCATCTCTTTGTCGATACGGCCACTTTGCGCACTCGAATCGCATCCGCTCGGACCGATTCGATCTTCGGATGATCGATCGCGTGTCCGAATTGCACAGATTGTTACTCACTAGATCGTGATCATTCTCTAAAGGCGGACGAGTTTGCTGCCGAAGACGACTGTGACCTTGAAAGCACGGTTCGTCCCGGCTTCCCCCACACAAGCCGGCCCCGTCCCCCACCCAGGAGGCCTGGTGTCCGTTCTCCTTGAGCAACCCGCAAGCCTGGTCGCCTACCGCCCGAACAAGCCGACCGCCATGGTGGTCGTGGCCGACCCGCGCGTCCGCTCCACCGTCACCCGCCATCTGTGGGCGCTCGGCGTGCGCGATGTCATCGAAGCCTCGTCCATCGCGGAGGCTCGTCCCCGCATCGGCAACCCCCGCGACATCTGCGTCGCCGACGTCCACCTCCCCGACGGCTCCGGCCTCACCCTGCTGTCCGAGACCCGTGCCGCGGGCTGGCCCAACGGACTCGCGCTCTCCGCCGCCGACGACATCGGCGCGGTACGCAACGCCCTGGCCGGCGGGGTCAAGGGGTACGTCGTCACCGGCACCCGCACCAACATCGGGCTCCCCTCCCGGCCCGGTGCCGCTCCCCTCGGCGCCGCCGCCCGTATGCACCGCCGCCCCCCGGGTGCCCCGAGCCACCCGGGCGGCTACCGGGAGCTCTCCGGACGCGAGGTGGAGGTGCTGCGGCTGGTCGCGGAGGGCCAGTCGAACAAGGCGATCGGCGTCTCCATGGGCCTGTCCGCCCTCACCGTCAAGAGCCACCTCGCCCGGATCGCCCGCAAGCTGGGCACCGGCGACCGGGCCGGGATGGTGGCCGTCGCCCTGCGCACCGGGATCATCCACTGAGCCCACCGGATACCCCCTTCGGCGGAATCCCGCGTTCAGCACGGTGGACCGGGCCGTGCCCCGCATTGACTGGTTTACGCCCCTCCCGTGCCCGTCGACGGAACGTTCCGTCGACGGGTGCTCTCCACACACGGATACCCTTGACAGGTGACCGACGCCCAAGACACCGCAGCAGACAGCTCCCTGCGCACCACCGGAGGCACTCCTCCGGACGACGCCGGATCTTCTGTGACGGGGGCGCCGACTCCTTTGCTCGAACCCCGCGAGGGCATTCCGCCCGTGATCACCGACGAGGCGGCCCTCGCCCGGGTGACCGCCGCGTTCGCGGCCGGCTCGGGCCCGGTCGCCGTCGACGCCGAGCGCGCCTCCGGCTACCGCTACGGCCAGCGCGCCTACCTGGTGCAGCTGCGCCGCGAGGGCGCCGGCAGCGCGCTGATCGACCCCGTCGCCTGCCCCGACCTGTCCGGTCTCGGCGAGGCGCTGTCCGGCGTCGAGTGGGTCCTGCACGCGGCCACCCAGGACCTGCCCTGCCTGCGCGAGATAGGCATGGTCCCGAGCCGCCTCTTCGACACCGAGCTGGCCGGCCGGCTCGCCGGGTTCCCCCGGGTCGGCCTCGGCGCCATGGTCGAGAGCGTCCTCGGCTACGTCCTGGAGAAGGGCCACTCCGCCGTCGACTGGTCGACCCGCCCGCTGCCCGAGCCGTGGCTGCGCTACGCCGCGCTCGACGTCGAGCTGCTCGTCGATCTCCGTGACGCCCTGGAGAAGGAGCTGGACCGGCAGGGCAAGCTGGAGTGGGCGCTCCAGGAGTTCGACGCGATCGCCACGGCGCCGCCCGCCGAGCCGCGCAAGGACCCCTGGCGCCGTACGTCCGGGATGCACAAGGTGCGCAGGCGCCGGCAGCTCGGTGTCGTACGGGAGCTGTGGGAGACGCGGGACCGGATCGCGCAGCGCCGGGACGTGTCGCCGGGCAAGGTGCTGAGCGACGCGGCCATCGTGGAGGCCGCGCTCGCCCTGCCGGCCAATGTGCACGCCCTCGCCGCGCTGAACGGCTTCGGGCACCGGATGGGCCGGCGGCAGCTGGAGCAGTGGCAGACCGCGGTGGACCGGGCCAAGGCCCTGCCGGACACCGCGCTGCCGCAGCCGGGGCAGCAGGTGACCGGTCCGCCGCCGCCGCGGGCCTGGGCCGACAAGGACCCGGCCGCCGCGGCGCGGCTGTCCGCCGCCCGGGCGGGGGTGTCGGCGCTCGCCGAGCGGCTGGTCATGCCCCAGGAGAACCTGATCTCCCCGGACACCGTGCGGCGGCTGTGCTGGGAGCCGCCGAAGGCGGCGGACGCCGGGTCCGTGGAGGTCGCGCTGGCCGGGTACGGCGCGCGGCCGTGGCAGATCGAACTGGTCACGCCGGTACTGGCCGACGCGCTGGCGGCCAAGGCCAAGGAGGCCTAGCCGCCGCCGGCCGCGCCCCCGTCCTGCGGTCGCGGCGCTCTCGCCGGCATCGATCGCCTTGCTCGCGCGGCGGCGGCTCGTCCGGGAACGGCCCCCGCGCGGAGCGACCGTGCGCCCCGCGGGTCCGCGGACCCGGACCGGGTACGTCGAGATCGCGCCAAGATCCGGGGACGGTACGGGGCGGAGCGGGCGGCGGAAGCGGTCACTCCGGCCACCGGGCAGCTCAAGCGCCTGTCGCACGGCGGCCTCCCGGGCGGGGCCCCACGGAAACGGCACCGAACGAGCCGGAACGCCGGCACGCCGGCCGGCTGTCCACCGTCCGGCGGGGCAGCTCAAGCCCCTGCCGGACAGCGGCCTCCCGGGCAGGGCCCGACCGCGACGGCACCGAACGAGCCGGAACGGCGGCACGCCGGCCGGCTGTCCACCTCACCGTCCGGGCACGCGGGCGTCCGGGGGACGGCTGCCGTCGACCGCTCCCCGAGCTGGGGGCGGACGCGCGCGCCGACCCGGCGCCGGACACCCGCCGAAGGCCGGGCCGCCCGGCCGGGCGGCCCGGAACCGGCCGCCGGCGCACGGGCGGCGGGCGGCCAGGCCGCCGTACCCCCCTTCGCCGAACCCCGGCGGCCGACGCGCGCGGGGCCCTCCCGGCCGGGCACCGCCGGGGAAACGGAGGGGCCGCGCGCCCCGCGCTTCCCCCCGGGCGCAGGCGGCGTCCATGCCGATGCCACGGGGGCCCGGCGCGTCTGCCGGGGTGTGACGTTCACCGCTCCAGCCGAGGGGACTGGGCAGTCACGTTACTCGTAAGTAGCATGTGTCCTGAGCGCGCGCTCAGCGCAGCGCAGCAGTGCCACCCCCGCGTCTGGAGGAGAGCCATCGTGCCTCGTACCGTCAGGGACGTCGTCTTTGTTGACGGCGTCCGCACCCCGTTCGGCAAGGCGGGCCCGAAGGGCATCTACCACGAGACCCGCGCCGACGACCTCGTCGTGAAGGCGATCCGGGAGCTGCTGCGTCGCAACCCCGGTCTCGACCCGAAGCGGATCGACGAGGTCGCCATCGCCGCGACCACGCAGATCGGCGACCAGGGGCTCACGCTCGGCCGCACGGCGGGCATCCTCGCGGGCCTGCCGCAGTCCGTGCCCGGCTACTCCATCGACCGCATGTGCGCCGGCGCGCTGACCGCCGTGACGACCACCGCCGGTTCGATCGCCTTCGGCGCGTACGACGCCGTCATCGCCGGTGGTGTCGAGCACATGGGCCGCCACCCGATGGGCGAGGGCGTGGACCCGAACCCGCGCTTCGTCAGCGAGAAGCTGGTCGACGAGTCCGCCCTGTTCATGGGCATGACCGCCGAGAACCTGCACGACCGCTACCCGACGATCACCAAGCAGCGCGCCGACGAGTACGCGGTGCGCTCGCAGGAGAAGGCCGCCAAGGCGTACGCCGACGGCAAGATCCAGCAGGACCTGGTGCCGATCTCGGTGCGCAACACCAACGCGGAGGTCGGTGAGACCGGCTGGGGCCTGGTCACGGCCGACGAGCCGATGCGCCCGGGTACGACCCTGGAGAACCTGGCCGGTCTGAAGACGCCGTTCCGCGTCCACGGCCGGGTCACCGCGGGCAACGCGGCCGGTCTGAACGACGGCGCCACCGCCTCGATCATCGCGAGCGAGGACTTCGCCCGCGAGAACGACCTGCCGGTCAGGATGCGCCTCGTCTCGTACGCCTTCGCGGGTGTCGAGCCGGAGGTCATGGGCTACGGCCCGATCCCGGCCACGGAGAAGGCCCTCGCCAAGGCGGGTCTGTCCATCTCCGACATCGGTCTCTTCGAGATCAACGAGGCCTTCGCCGTCCAGGTCCTGGCCTTCCTTGAGCACTACGGCATCGCGGACGACGACACGCGCGTCAACCAGTACGGCGGCGCCATCGCCTTCGGCCACCCGCTGGCCTCCTCCGGCGTCCGGCTGATGACGCAGCTGGCCCGCCAGTTCGAGGAGCAGCCGCAGGTCCGCTACGGCCTGACCACCATGTGCGTCGGCTTCGGCATGGGCGCGACGGTCATCTGGGAGAACCCGCACTTCGAGGGGGACAAGTGAGCACCACCGCCGAGCTTCTGCAGCAGGCATCCGAGCTGTTCCCCGACGAGGTCGTGACGTCGGCGCACGTACGCCACCTCGACCTGCCGTACGGCGCCGGGCGCTTCGCGCTCGTCACGCTGGACAACGGCCTGGACCACACCAAGCCGACCACCTTCGGCCCGGCCTCGCTCGCGAACCTCAACACCGCTCTCGACCAGGTCGAGAAGGAGGCCGCCGAGGGCTCGATCGTCGGTGCCGGCATCACCGGCAAGCCGTTCATCTTCGCGGTCGGCGCCGACCTCAAGGGCGTCGAGCTGCTGAAGGAGCACGAGCACGCGCTCGCCATCGGCAAGGGCGGCCACGAGGTCTTCAAGCGCCTCGCGGGCCTCGCGGTCCCGACCTTCGCGTACTACAACGGCGCGGCGATGGGCGGCGGCGTCGAGGTCGGCCTGCACTGCTCCTACCGGACCGTCTCCAAGGCGATCCCGGCGTTCTCGCTGCCCGAGGTCTTCCTCGGCCTGGTCCCCGGCTGGGGCGGCTGCGCCCTGCTGCCGAACCTGATCGGCGCCGACAAGGCCGTCTCGGTCATCATCGAGAACTCGCTGAACCAGAACAAGCAGCTCAAGGGCCGCCAGGTCTTCGACCTTGGCATCGCCGACGCCCTCTTCGAGGGTGCCGACTTCCTGGAGCAGTCGCTGATCTGGACGGCTCAGGTCCTCAAGGGCGACATCACCGTCGAGCGCCCGGCGGTCGACCGCGGCGAGGCCTGGGACCAGGCCGTCGCCAAGGGCCGTTTCATCGCGGACTCCAAGGTGCACGGCGCCGCCCCGGCCGCCTACCGCGCCCTGGACATCATCGCCGCCGCCAAGGACGGTGACCTCCAGCAGGGCTTCGACGCCGAGGACCAGGCCCTCGCCGACCTCATCATGGGCGGCGAACTGCGCTCCGGCATCTACGCGTTCAACCTCGTCCAGAAGCGCGGCAAGCGTCCCGCCGGCGCCCCGGACAAGAACCTGGCCCGCCCGGTCACCAAGGTCGGTGTCGTCGGCGCCGGTCTGATGGCCAGCCAGCTCGCGCTGCTCTTCCTGCGCCGCCTGGAGGTGCCGGTCGTGCTGA
The DNA here is from genome assembly GCF_043079545.1 of Streptomyces sp. NPDC015171. Lineage (NCBI taxonomy): Bacteria > Bacillati > Actinomycetota > Actinomycetes > Kitasatosporales > Streptomycetaceae > Streptomyces > Streptomyces sp. NPDC015171. The sequence goes on along the minus strand of NZ_JBIBUO010000002.1, from coordinate 281,220 downwards.
CCGACATCGACCAGGAGCGCGTCGACAAGGGTGTGGGCTACGTCCACACCGAGATCGACAAGCTGCTCGGCAAGGGCCGTATCAACCAGGACAAGGCCAACCGCCTCAAGGCGCTGGTCACCGGTGTGCTGGACAAGGCGGCGGGCTTCTCCGACGCGGACTTCGTCATCGAGGCCGTGTTCGAGGAGATCGGTGTCAAGCAGCAGGTGTTCGCGGAGGTCGAGGCGGTCGCCCCGGCGCACGCGATCTTCGCCACCAACACCTCCTCGCTGTCCGTGACGGAGATGGCGTCGAAGCTCAAGCACCCCGAGCGGGTCGTCGGCTTCCACTTCTTCAACCCGGTCGCGATCCTGCCGCTGCTGGAGATCGTCCGCGGCGAGCAGACGGACGACGCCTCGCTCGCGACCGCGTTCGCCGTCGCCAAGAAGCTGAAGAAGACCGCGGTCCTCACCAAGGACGCCCCGGCGTTCGTCGTGAACCGCATCCTGACCCGCTTCATGGGCGAGATCCAGAACGTCATCGACGAGGGCACCCCGGTCGAGACGGCGGAGAAGGCGATCGAGCCGCTCGGCCTGCCGATGTCCCCGCTCGTCCTGCTGGAGCTGGTCGGCCCCGCGATCGGCCTGCACGTCTCGGAGACCCTCAACCGGGCCTTCCCGGACCGCTTCACGGTCTCCCCGAACCTCGCCGCCGTCGTCAAGGCGGGCAAGCGCGGCTTCTACGTCTACGACAGCGGCAAGCCGGAGCTCGACCCGGAGGTCGCCGCGCTGCTGAAGCAGGGCGACGTCGTGCTGACCGAGGAGCAGGTGCGGGCCCGGGTGCTCGACGCGGTGGCGCAGGAGATCGGGCTCATGCTCGACGAGGGCGTCGTCGCCGAGGCCCAGGACATCGACCTGTGCCTGATCACGGGCGCCGGCTGGCCCTTCCACCTGGGCGGCATCACGCCGTACCTGGACCGCGAGGGCGTCTCGGAGCGCGTGAACGGCAAGAAGTTCCTGGCTCCCGGCGTGGCTAGCGTGCCCGCGTAACACCCGGTGACGCACGGAGGGCCCCCGCGACCGCGGGGGCCCTTCCCGTGTCAGACCTCCTGCCAGGCTTCCAGGGCCAGCCCCGGCTCGTCCTTGCGCCGGGTCAGCAGGAGCCTGCCGGTGGACGGTGACGACGACGCCGCCACCACCCGCCCGCTCTCGTCCGTCGCCAGGGACACCAGCGCGTCCAGCGGGAGTTCGGGGCCCGACTCGGTCCACCAGGCGCCCGCCGACTCCTGCTCGGTCGGATACGCGGCGAAGGCGACCCGGCGGCTCTCCGTACGCTGCATCAGCAGCGTGCAGTCGTAGCCGTCCAGGTCGCAGCGGACCGCCGACACCGGTCCCGGGCCCGCCGCCGGCAGCACGGCGACCGGCTCGGTGCCCGGACGCCAGGCGCACAGCCCGCCGGAGGTGTCGGTGTAGAAGAGGGTCGTGCTGTCCGCCGAGGTGGGCAGGGCGCAGAGGGTGCCCGGCCGGACCGATGCCTGCTGGGCCTCCTGGAGCACGGGCTGGGCGGCCTGTTCCTCCTGGCGCCAGTACAGCAGGCCCTGCGGTGCCGCCGCGTACAGCTCGACCCGGCCGGACTCGCCGGTGACCGCGGCCAGTCCGTCCCGTACCTCACGGCCCTTCAGGTCCCGCCAGGGGTCCCAGCCGCCCTTCTCCTTCTGCATGATCATGCTCACCCCGCCGCCGCCGTTCAGGACGAAGACATGGGCGCGGCCCCGTGCGTCCACCGCGACCGCGGGCGTGCCGGTGCGGTCGCCCTTCCTGTCGGGGTGGCCGATCGGGTGCCAGTCGAGGGCGGCCAGGTGCGGGCGGAACTGCGTGGAGTGCACGAGCCCGGACTCGCCCTTGACGGTGGGCCGCCAGGAGGCCAGGTGGGCATAGCCGTCGGCGCCCTGGCCCACGGCCAGGACACGGTGCAGTCGCTGCTCGCCGCCCACCTTGCGCGGGGCGGACCAGGGGCCGCCAGGCCCGCGTTCGGCCCGGCACAGGACGGCGTCGCCCGACAGCTGGTAGACACTGAGCCGGCCGTCTCGGCCGCGGAGAAGCCAGTCGCCGTTCACCGGTTCACTTTAAGCCGCCCGCTCCCGGCCCCGGGGCCCGCCCCCCGGCCCGGGTCCGTGGGACCCTTGCCGCATGAACGCCCCCAGCGGCCCGCCGGACAGCCCCGGCTCCCCCGTCCCGCTCCTGGTCGTCGTGGACGGCGCGAACGTCGTCGGCTCGCGGCCCGACGGCTGGTGGCGCGACCGCAGGGGGGCGGCCGAGCGGCTGCGGGACCGGCTGGCGGGCGAGGGCCTGCCGGGGCGTCCGGGCCCCGTGGAGATCGTGCTCGTGGTCGAGGGCGCGGCCCGGGGCGTGGCGTCCGTGCCGGGCGTGCGCGTGGAGTCGGCACCGGGCAGCGGGGACGACCGGATCGTGGAGCTGACCGCCGAGAGCACCGGCCGGGCCCGCCTCGTGGTGACCGCCGACCGCGAGCTGCGGCGCCGGGTGACGGAGCTGGGCGCCGAGGTGGCCGGGCCGCGCGCCGTCCTGGGCTGAACCGCGCCCGCCCCGGGGTCACGGCGTCCTCGCGTACAGCACCGCCCCGTCCACCCGGCCCGCCTCCGTGTAGTCCGCCGCGAGCAGGCGGCTCAGCGTGGGGAGGCGGTCGGGGGCGTACGGCTCGCCCCGGGAGTCGTCGACGACCAGGACGGGGGCGTGGACGGCCATCTCCCGCCGGAACACCGGCCAGGCGCCGGCGACGGCGTACTTCTCGCCGACCTGCGGGCCGTCCCGGCCGCCGCTGTAGTTGGTGAGCAGGCCGGCGGTGAGGTAGCGGGTGGCGGGGGTGCGGCGGGCCAGCCAGTACGTCTCCGGGTGTATGCCCCAGACGAGGACCCGGTCGCCCGGTGCCGTGCGGTGCGCGAGGGCCGCCGCGAGACGCTCGGCGTGCGCCAGGCCGGGGCGCGGGGCGAGCAGGCCCCAGCTGACGAAGAGGGCGCAGCAGCAGGCCGAGGTGAGGACGGCGGTCCGGTGCCGGTGCCGGGGCAGGACGTGCAGCGCGGCGGTGGCCAGCAGGGCGAGCGGCGGGGTGAGTTGCAGGTAGTAGTGGCCGAAGAAGTGGCAGCCGAGGCTGACCGCGCCGGCCGAGGCGGCCAGCCACAGCCACAGGTCGGCCGCGCCCGTGCTGGCGGTGCGGGCGGTGCGCAGGGCCCGTACGACCGGCGGGAGCAGGCCGGCCGAAGCCGCCGCGAGGATCGCGGTGTTGGTCAGCGCACGGGCCAGGACATGGAGTTCGGAGCCGGTGACGGAGGCGTAGGAGGCGGAGCCGGTCACCGTCCAGAACAGGAAGCCGCCCGGGTCCGTCGCGAGGGCGGCGCCGAGCACGGGCACGGCGAATCCGGCCGCGAGCCGCGCCGGGCCCGCGCGCGGCCCGCCCCGCTGGTGCAGCAGCCAGGCCACCGGCAGCAGCACCGCGCCGCCGGTCTGCTTGGTCAGGAACGCGGCGGCGACGGCGGCCCCGGCCGCGCCCCAGCGCCCGCGGTCCGCGCACCACAGGGCGGCGGCCGTGGCGGGCAGCATGAACACCTCGAAGGTGGCGGCCTGCGCGTCCTCGGGGTTGAGTCCGACCGAGACCAGCAGATACAGCACCCCGGCGGTGCGGCCGGCCCGGTCGCCCCAGCGGCGGCGGGCCAGGGAGGCCAGCAGGGCGGCGGTGAGCAGCTGGGCGAGGACGGCGAGCACCCGCAGCGGGGTCAGCGAATCGGAGCCGCAGAGCGCGAACGCGGCCTGGTACAGCCAGGGCAGCAGCGGTGGCTTGCGGTCCACCACCGTGTCGTAGAGCCGGCCGCCCTGGGCGAGCAGCCGCGCTTGTACGGCGAGGAAGCCCTCGTCCGGGTTCCACAGCGGCCGGACGAAGGAGGGGATCCGGGTGGCGCAGGCCAGGGCCGCCAGCGGGGGCAGCAGCCGCGCCCAGTACGCCGTCCGGGTGACCGCGGTCCGTGCGGGGGCGAGCGGGGCGGCGAGGAGCATGGGCAGCACGCTATCCGGCCCCGCGGCCCCAGCCGAAGCGGGACATACGGGGCCGGAGCGGGAGTGTGCGGGACCGCCCGGCGGCGGCTACCCGGCGGTGCCCCCCGGCGGCCGGGCCGTGTCGGGCGTGGTCTCCTCACGCGGGGCGAGGCGGCTGTGCGAGCGGCCGTAGAGGAAGTACACGACGAAGCCGATGGCCATCCAGATGGCGAACCGGATCCAGGTCTCGGCGGGCAGGTTGAGCATCAGCCACAGCGAGGCGCAGACCGACACGATCGGGATGACCGGGACCCAGGGGGTGCGGAAGGCGCGGTGCAGGTCCGGGCGGGTCCTGCGCAGGATGATCACACTGATCGCGACGACGATGAAGGCGAACAGCGTGCCGATGTTGACCAGTTCGCCGAGCGTCCGGAGGCTGGTGAAACCCGATACGATCGCGATGATCACACCGAGCAGGATGGTCGGCCGGTACGGCGTCCGGAAGCGCGGGTGGGTCCGGGAGAAGAACCGCGGCAGCAGCCCGTCACGGCTCATCGCGAAGAAGACGCGGGTCTGGCCGAGGAGAAGGATCATGCAGACCGTGATCAGGCCGATCGTGGCGCCGAAGCTGATCAGGCCCGCGTACCAGGGATGTCCGGTGCTCTTGAACGCCTCGGCGAGCGGGGCCTCGACCGACAGTTTCCGGTACTTCTGCATGCCGGTGACGACGATGGACACCGCCACGTACAGCACCGTGCAGATGAAGAGCGAACCGATGATGCCGCGGGGCATGTCGCGCTGCGGGTTGCGGGTCTCCTCGGCGGCCGTGGCGACCACGTCGAAGCCGATGAAGGCGAAGAACACGATCGAGGCGCCGGTGAAGACGCCCAGCACGCCGAAGTTGGACGGCGCCCAGCCGAACATCAGCTGGATCAGGGGCGCCTTGAGGCTGCTGCCGCTCGGCGTGGGCTCGGACGGCGGGACGAAGGGGTCGTAGTTCGCGGAGTTGACGATGAAGGCGCCGGCGATGATCACGATGAGCACGACGATCAGCTTGATCGCCACGACCACCTGGGTGACCCGCGCGGACAGCTTCATGCCGAGGACGAGGATGCTGGTGAGCACGAGGACCAGGACGGCGGCGCAGATGTCGAACCCGAAGCCGCCGGCGCCGTCGCGTCCGCCGAGCTGCGCCGGGATGTGCCAGCCGATGTTGTTGGCGAGGAACGACCGGAAGTAGCCCGACCAGCCGACGGCGACCACCGCCGTACCCAGCGCGAACTCCAGGACCAGGTCCCAGCCGATGGTCCAGGCGGCCAGCTCGCCGATCGAGGCGTACGAGAAGGTGTACGCGGAGCCGGCCACCGGGACGGTGGAGGCGAATTCCGCGTAGCACAGCGCGGCCAGGGCGCACACGACGCCGGCGACGACGAAGGACAGCGACACCGCCGGGCCGGCGGTGTCCCTGGCCACGGCGCCGGTGAGCACGAAGATGCCGGTGCCGATGATGACACCCACGCCGAAGACGGTCAGATCCAGCGCGGACAGGGAGCGCCTGAGCGCGTGCTCCGGCTCCTCGGTGTCCTGGATGGACTGCTCGACCTTCTTCGTGCGGAAGAGCGTGCTGCTCACGTGCCTACCTCCCACGCTGGTGTGTCCCCGGGTACGGCTCCACATGATCGAGAGGGCCGGCGATGCGGATTACCCCCGGCACAGGCAGGTTCACGCAAACGGGCCGGTTCCGCCACCGGGAGGTGGGGCGGAACCGGCCCGTCGAGGCGCTTACTAGTCGCGCGCGGGCTCCACGGAGTCCACCGCGGTCGCCGTCCCGTCGAGCCGGGCGACGAGCCCGGTGACCTGGCGGGCGATGTCCGGGGCCGTCAGCCCGATCTCGGTGAGCACCTCGGCGCGGGAGGCGTGGTCGAGGAAGCGCGGCGGGATGCCGAAGTCGCGCAGCGGCACGTCCACGCCCGCGTCCCTGAGGGCCTGGGCGACGGCGGAGCCGACGCCGCCGACGCGGCTGTTGTCCTCGACGGTGACGACGACCCGGTGCCGCTCGGCGAGCGGGGCCATGGCCTCGTCGACGGGCTTGACCCAGCGCGGGTCGACGACGGTGGTGGAGATGCCCTGCTTGTCGAGCAGGCCGGCGATCTCCAGGCACATCGGGGCGAGCGCGCCCACGGAGACCAGCAGCACGTCCGGGCGGTCGGTGCCGGGCTCGCGCAGCACGTCCATGCCGCCGACCCGGCCCACGGCGGGTACGGCGGGGCCGACGGCGCCCTTGGAGAAGCGCACCACGGTCGGCGCGTCCTCGACGGCGACGGCCTCGCGCAGCTGGGCCCGCACCTGGTCGGCGTCGCGCGGCGCGGCCAGCCGCAGCCCCGGCACGACCTGGAGGATCGACATGTCCCACATGCCGTTGTGCGAGGCGCCGTCGGTGCCGGTGACGCCCGCCCGGTCCAGCACGAAGGTCACCCCGCACTTGTGCAGGGCGACGTCCATGAGGACCTGGTCGAAGGCGCGGTTGAGGAAGGTCGCGTAGACGGCGAAGACCGGGTGCACCCCGCCGTGCGCGAGGCCGGCGGCCGAGACGGCGGCGTGCTGCTCGGCGATCCCGACGTCGTACACCCGTTCGGGGAAGCGCTTGGCGAACTTGTCCAGGCCGACCGGCTGGAGCATGGCCGCGGTGATCGCGACGATGTCCTCGCGCTCCTCGCCGAGCCGCACCATCTCCTCGCCGAAGACGGAGGTCCAGTCGGCGCCGGAGGAGGCGATCGGCAGCCCGGTGTCCGGGTGGATCTTGCCGACGGCGTGGAACCGGTCGGCCTCGTCCTGGAGGGCGGGCTGGTAGCCGCGGCCCTTCTCGGTCAGGCAGTGCACGATGACCGGCCCGCCGAACCGCTTGGCCCGGGCCAGCGCCGACTCCAGGGCCTCGATGTCGTGGCCGTCGATCGGGCCGACGTACTTCAGGCCCAGGTCCTCGAACATGCCCTGCGGGGCGATGAAGTCCTTCAGGCCCTTCTTGGCACCGTGCAGCGTCTCGTACAGCGGCTTGCCGACCACCGGGGTACGGTCGAGGATGTCCTTCGTCCTGGCGAGGAAGCGCTCGTAGCCGTCGGTCGTGCGCAGGGTCGCCAGATGGTTGGCGAGGCCGCCGATGGTCGGGGCGTAGGAGCGCTCGTTGTCGTTCACGACGATGACGAGCGGACGGTCCTTGGCCTCGGCGATGTTGTTCAGCGCCTCCCAGGCCATGCCGCCGGTCAGCGCGCCGTCACCGATGACGGCGACGACGTGGCTGTCCCGCTTCTTCAGCTCGTTCGCCTTGGCGATGCCGTCGGCCCAGCCGAGCACGGTGGACGCGTGGCTGTTCTCGATGACGTCGTGCTCGGACTCGGCCTGCGCCGGGTAGCCCGACAGGCCGCCCTTCATCTTCAGCCGGGAGAAGTCCCGCCGGCCGGTCAGCAGCTTGTGCACGTAGGACTGGTGGCCGGTGTCCCAGAGCACCTTGTCCTTGGGCGACTCGAAGACGCGGTGCAGGGCGATGGTCAGCTCCACCACACCGAGGTTCGGGCCGAGGTGGCCGCCTGTCTTGGAGACCGCGTCGACGAGGAAGGTCCGGATCTCCTCGGCCAGCAGGTCCAGCTCCTCCAGGCTGAGCCGGTCCAGATCGCGCGGTCCCCTGATGCGGGTCAGCAGCGGCACCCGTGCCTCCTTGCAGTAGAGCTGATCGAGCGTTGCCGGGCCTGTCGAGTCTAATGTTCCGGCTCCGCTTCCGGTGTCCGGGTGGGGGACACGGAAGTGCCCGGCGCCTCGAAGGCGCCGGGCACTGGGGGTTTGCCGGGTGCTACGCCCGCCCGGCCGACTTCTGGGTCTTGCGGGTCACCGCGTCGATGACGACGGTGGCCAGCAGGACGCCGCCGGTGATCATGTACTGGACCGGGGAGGCGATGCCCTGCAGGGCGAGGCCGTACTGGATCGAGACGATCACCAGCACGCCCAGGAGCGCGTTCCAGGTCCGGCCGCGGCCGCCGAAGAGGGACGTGCCGCCGATCACGGCCGCCGCGATCGCGTTCATCAGCAGGTCACCGCCGCCGGCGCCCTGGTTGGCCGAGGTGATCTTGGAGGCGATGAACAGACCGCCGATGGCGGCGAAGGTGCCGGAGATCGCGTAGACCGAGATCCGGACCGCCGCGACGTTGATGCCGGCCCGGCGGGACGCCTCGATGCTGCCGCCGAGCGCGAAGATCTTGCGGCCGTACGACGTGCGGCGCAGCACGAAGTCCGTGATCACCAGGACGGCCAGGAACAGCACCACGGCCAGCGGCAGGCCCTTGTACTGGTTGAAGACGGCGGCGGCGGCGAAGGCCACCACGGCGAGGAGCACCGTGCGGACGATGATCTCGCTCAGCGGACGGGACGGGACGCCCGCGGCCTCACGGCGGCGGTTGTCGAAGAACGCGGTGAGGAAGAAGACCACGACGGCGACGACGGCGAGGCCGTAGGCGGCCGCCACATCACTGAAGTAGTAGCCGCTCAGCTTGGCGACCAGACCGCTGTCGTCCAGGTTGATCGTGCCGTTGCTGCCGAGGATCTGGAGCATGAAGCCGTTCCAGAACAGCAGACCCGCCAGGGTGACGGCGAAGGCCGGGACACCGACCCGGGCGAAGAAGAAGCCGTGGATCGCGCCCGCCGCGGCGCCGGTGAGGATGGCGAGGATCAGCGCCAGCCACTCGGCCATGCCGTGCGTGATGTTGAGGACGGCGAAGGTGGCGCCCGCCACACCGCTGACCGAGCCGACCGACAGGTCGATCTCGCCGAGCAGCAGGACGAAGACGATACCGACGGCGATCATGCCCGTGCCGACCATGGCCACGGAGATGTCGGACAGGTTGCCCGCGGTGAGGAAGTTGGAGTTCAGGCTCGCGAAGATCGCCCAGATGACGATCAGGCCGACGACGACCGGGATGGAGCCGAGGTCACCGGCGCGGATCTTGCGCTTGAACTCGCCGATGTAGCCGGCGAAGCCCTGCTCGCGCACGAGCAGCCGGGGGTCGACGGCCACGTCCGCGCCGGCGGCGGCCTCCGGGTTCTCCGCGGTCTGCGGTTCGGCAGGGGCGGAGGTCTTGTCGATGCTCACTTCTGAGCCTCCCCGTTGCGCGCCGCACGACGGGTCACGGCGTTGTCCGTGGCACCGGTGATGGCGGAGATGATCTCTTCCTGCGAGGTGGACTTGACCTCGAACACGCCGTTGTTGCGCCCCAGGCGCAGCACGGCGACCTTGTCCGCCACGGCCTTCACATCGGCCATGTTGTGGCTGATGAGGATCACGGCGTGGCCACGCTCGCGCAGCCGCTCCACGAGGTCGAGGACCTGCGCGGTCTGCTCGACACCGAGGGCCGCGGTGGGCTCGTCGAGGATGACCAGCTTGGGCTCGCCGAGCATGGAGCGGGCGATGGCCACGGTCTGGCGCTGACCGCCGGAGAGCGAGGCGATCGGGATGCGCACGCTGGGGATGCGGATCGACAGCGTGGTGAGCAGCTCACGGGAGCGGCGCTCCATCTCCACCTCGTCCAGGATGCCGCGCTTGCGCAGCTCCCGGCCCAGGTAGAGGTTGCCGACGACGTCGATGTTGTCGCACAGCGCGAGGTCCTGGTAGACGGTCGCGATGCCCAGGTTCTGGGCGTCGTGCGGCTTGCTGATCTGTACGGCCTTGCCGTCCCACTCGATGACACCCTCATCGATGGGATGCACGCCGGCGATCGTCTTGACCAGCGTGGACTTTCCGGCGCCGTTGTCGCCCACCAGGGCGACCACTTCACCGGCGTGGACCTCAAGCTCTACGTCGGTGAGCGCCTGGACGGCACCGAACCGCTTGGAGACCCCGCGCAACGCCAGCACGGGCGTAGCGGACACGTGAACCATCTCCTTCGCCGCCTGACCCGGCGGGAGGTTGTGCAGAAGTGGGGAAAGAGGGTCCGTCCGGCGCCCCGCCCTAGCTTTGCGGGGCTGGTGGATGCGGGGCGCCGGAGGAGCTTGTACCGCGCACGTCCCTCAGGAATTCTCTGGCGAACTCCCGCGTACGGTAAGGGACGTGCGGCTGCCTACTTGAGGCCGATCTTGTCGCAGGCCGACTTGTACTTGTCGGTGCAGATGTCGTTGATCGTGTAGAAGCCGTCCTTGATGACGGTCTCCTTGATGTTGTCCTTGGTCAGCGAGACGACCGGGACGATGACCGACGGGACCTGCTTCGCGGTCGGGCTGTCGACCTTGCTCGTGGCGATGGAGTCGAGCTTCTCGCCCTTGCCGAGCGCGACGGCCATCTTGGCGGCCACGGCGGCCTCCTGCGGGTAGGACTTGTACACGCTCATGTACTGGTCGCCCGTGACGATGCGCTGCACACCGGCGAGCTCGGCGTCCTGGCCGGTCACCGGGACGTTGATGCCCGCGGCCTTGAGCGCGGTGATGATACCGCCGGCCATGCCGTCGTTGGCGGAGTAGACGCCCACGATGTTCTTCTTGCCGAGGGCGGAGATGGCGCCCTCCATGTTGGCGTTGGCGTTCTCCGGCTTCCACTCCTTGGTGTCGTACGACTTGGCGATGTCGACCTTGCCCTTGAGCTCCGCCAGCGCGCCCTTCTTGAAGAAGGCGGCGTTCGGGTCGGTGATCGCGCCGTTCATCATGACGATCTTGGCGGAGGGCTTGGCCTTGGCGCCCAGCGCCTTCAGGAGGGCCTGGCCCTGGGTGTGGCCGACCGCCTCGTTGTCGAAGGAGGTGTAGGCGTCGATCGGGCCCTCGGCCAGGCGGTCGTAGGCGACGACCGGGATGCCGGCGTCCTTGGCCTTCTTGACGGAGCTGGCGATGGCCTTGGAGTCCACCGCGTCCACGATCAGCACGTCGACCTTGTTGGTCACCATCGTGTCGACCTGCTGGTTCTGCGTGGTGGCGTCCTGCTTGGCGTTCGCGTAGACGACCTTGCCCTTGCCGTTCGTCAGGTCCTTGACCTGCTTCTCGATGATGGGCTTGTCGAACTTCTCGTAACGAGCGGTCTGGTTCTCCGGAAGGAGCAGGCCGACCGTGATGTCGTCGCCCTTCTTCGCGCCGGAGCCGGAGGGGTCGCTCGAACCCTTGGACTCCTTGGCGCTGCCACAGGCGGCGAGCGAGACGGCCATCGCTCCGGCGGCAACGGCAACGGCGGCACGACGCATACGTGCGTTCACTTGGGAAACCTCCCTGACGAGGCCGCGTCGTTGCGGCCGAGGTGGCTGGAAGTCAACTCGGCCACACGTGCGACGTCAAGAAGTAAATCCTTAACGAGATGGCAACGGTGCCATCCGTTCTCTAAGTGAAGGCAGGTGCCGCCACGGGCGACGCACCTTCCAAAAGGGTCGAATCGCCCATCTCGCTGAGGGCGAGGGCGAGCGCCCCGAGCACCTCCGCACGTCCGCCAAGTGCCCCCGGAAGGACGGACAGTTGGCGTGCCGCACTGGGGATGGCGTAGCGCCCGACGGACTCCCTGATCGGCCCCAGCACCAGCTCGCCGGCCTCGGCGAGATCACCGCCGAGGACCACCCGGCTCGGGTTCAGCAGATTGCAGAGATTGGCCACTCCGCTGCCGATGTGGCGGCCGACGTCGGCGATCACCCGGCGGCAGCCGGGGTCCCCGTCCCTGGCCAGCCGTACGACGTCCTCCATGGTCAGCTCGGGGCCGTGGCTGGGCTGGAGCAGCGGGAGCACATAGCGCGCCGCGGCGAACGTCTCCAGGCAGCCGCGGTTGCCGCAGCGGCAGACCGGACCGGATTCGTCGAGGGTGATGTGCCCGATCTCTCCTGCCGTGCCGCCGGGGCCGCGGTAGATCTTGCCGTCGATCACCAGACCTGCGCCGACACCGCTCGCCACCTTGATGTACGCCAGGTCGCGCACGCCCTTGCCGCCGCCCCAGACCAGCTCGCCGAGGGCGCCGAGGTTGGCGTCGTTGTCCACGTGCACGGGCACCCCGAGCCGGCCGCGCAGCTCCTCGGCCGGCTTGGTGCCGCCCCAGCCGGGCAGGATCGCGGTCGACCCCAGGGTCCCGGACTCGAAGTCGATCGGGCCCGGTACGCCGAGGCCCACGCCCGCCACCTTGGTCCGGTCCACACCGGTCGCCGCGATCAGCCGGTCGACCAGCTGTTCGGCCCGGTCGAAGCCCTGGTCGGCGGAGGCGTCGACGTCCAGCGGCTCCGCCTCCTCGGCCAGCACCTGATGGGCGAGGTTCCCGATCGCGACCCGCAGATGGGTGTGCCCGAAGTCGATGCCGATCACGATGCCGGCGTCCCCGCTCAGGCTGACGCTGCGGGCCCGCCGCCCGCCCGCCGATGTGGGCGTGACCTCGACGGTTCCGCCGTCCTTCAGCTCCCGCACGATGTTGGAGACGGTCGCGGCGGACAGACCGGTCGTCCGCGCGATCTCCGCTTGCGTGAGGGACCCGGCCAGGCGCACGGCCCGGACGACCCGCTCCAGGTTGGCCCGGTGCAGTGATGACTGCGACCCTGGAGTCTCCACGACGACCTCCTGAGCGCGGGGCCGCTTCGGCGAGGCCCCGTGTATGTCCAACTAGTGAACTCTAAGCTGAGCCGTTCGGGGTGACTCACGTCAAGAGGTTGAACCGTTTCCGGGAGCCTCGACACACCGAGACACACCCCGGGCACACGCCGGCACACGGACGCACACCCTCCCGTTGCCCAGGGAGGGTGTGCGTCCGAGGGTGCGCGTCCGGCCGCGCGCGGGGCGGGCCCCGCCGGGTGCCGGCCCTACTTCAGCGCCCCCGCGGTCAGCCCCTGCACGACCTGCCGCTGGAAGAGGATGTACGCCGCGAGCACCGGCAGCATCGCCATGACCAGGCCCGCGAACAGCCCGGACCAGTCGCCCTTGTACCCCTGGCTGACCGCCAGCTGGACCAGGCCCTGGGTCAGGACGCGCTTGTCGGGATCGGTGTTCAGCACCGTGGGCAGCATGTACTGGTTCCACTGGCCCAGGAAGTTGAAGATGCCCACGCTGATCAGGCCCGGCTTGGCCATGGGCAGCATGATCTGGAAGAACGTACGCGTGTGCGAAGCGCCGTCCACGAAGGCCGCCTCCGCCACCGAGGTGGGCAGGGTGCGGAAGAACGCCGTGAGGAAGAAGACGGTGAACGGCAGCGAATAGGCGATGTAGACGAGGATCAGGCCGTGGATCGTGTTCAGCAGCCCCATGTTGTTCACGACGTAGAACAGCGGGACCAGCGCCAGCATGATCGGGAAGCTCATGCCGCCGACGAACAGGTAGTAGATGAAGCGGTTGCCCGGGAAGTCGAAGCGGGCCAGCACGTACGCGGCCATCGAGCCGAGCACCAGGGTGCCGATGAGCGAGCCGCCGACCACCAGGACGGTGTTCAGGAAGTAGTCGCTCATGTTGGCCTGGGTCCAGGCCCGCGACCAGTTGTCGAAATGCAGGCTGTGCGGCAGCGACCAGGGCGAGCCGAAGATGGCGCTGTCGTCCTTGAAGGACGTCATCACCGCCCACAGCAGCGGCATGACCACCATGATCGCCCAGACGATCAGCAGGCCGTGGGAGAAGACGTTGAGGACGGCGCCCTCCCTCTTCTTCCCTGAGGGCCGCCCCGGGGGCGGCACATCCGCCTTGGAGATGCTCGCGCCGGACTCGGCCGGCAGCGGGGCGGGGGTCTCGGTCGTCTTCATCGCTTCAGAACTCCAGCCGCTCGCGACGGCCCAGCCGCATCACGACCGCCGAGAAGGCGAGCGTGACGACGAGCAGGGCGACGCCGATGGTGGTGGCGTAGGCGGCCTGACCGTCCCGGAACGCCTTCTGGTACACGTACAGGACCATCACGGTGGTCGAGTAGTCGGGGCCGCCCGGTCCGGTCGTCATGATCTGTACGACCGCGAACGACTCGGCGCCGAGCGCGAGGATGCCCATGTAGACCCAGCCGGACTGCACGGTGTCCCACAGCAGCGGCAGGGTGATGCGGAAGAAGGTGGTGGCGCGGCCGGCGCCGTCCAGCAGGGCCGCCTCGTACATCTCGGCCGGGATCGAGGCCATGCCCGCGGAGAACAGCACCACGAAGAAGCCGACCGAGGACCACACCAGGACCGCCATCACACACCACAGCGCGAGACTCGGATCACCGAGCCACAGCGGCTGGACGCTGTCGAGGCCGACACCGCGCAGCACCGAGTTGATCGCGCCGCTGTCCGGGTTGTACGCGAAGGCGAACAGCAGCGCGACGATCGCGATGGACAGGACCTGCGGGAAGAAATAGACGATCTTGTAGAAGGAGGAGCCCCGGACACCCGAGATCACGGGGCCGCCCCTCCGCCGGCGACCGCCCACATTGATCATGAACGAGAAGAACAGCGCCAGGCTGATCGTCACCACCGGCAGCACCAGAGCGAACAGCAGACTGTGCTGAAGCGACTTCCAGAAGATGTCGTCGTGGAACATCCTCTTGTAGTTGTCGAAGCCGACCATCTTGAATTCGGGGCTGAGGCCGGTCCAGTCCGTGAACGAGTAATAGATGGACTGGATGAACGGCCAGACCACGAAGAGCGCGTACAGTCCAAGGGGCACTGCCAGAAACCCCACGATGAACCGGTACTTGCCGTGCTGCATCGTCACTCCGGTGCTGTCGGGGGTGCTGGTTACTGGTGCTTGTAGTGCTTGATCGAGGTGTCCTTGGCCGCCTCGTCGGCGAAGCCCTGGATCTTCTTGATGGCCTCGGCCGGGGTGAGCCGGCCGGCCATCATCTCGCCGAGGCCGGCCACCCCGATCTTCTCCTTCTGCAACTGCACGTACCAGTCCTGCAGCCGCGGGTTCACCACGTTCGACCCGGCCTTGGTCAGCGCCGCCACGCCCGACTTCAGACCCGGGGTGAGGCTGATGCCGGAGGTGCCGCCGTTGTACGCGGTCAGCGACTTCACCTTGGCGGTGAAGTTCTTCGAGGACGCCTCGGAGAGCATGACGCGCAGCTGCTCCATGCCGCCCTCGGCGTTGGCCGCCTTGGCCGGGACGATGAAGGGCTCACCGCCGGAGGCCCAGATGGTTCCGAAGGGCAGCTTGTCGGAGCTGTCGAGCCCGGTGGGCGCGGAGACCGCGAGGTTGAAGTCGGCGGGGATGACGTTGGCCGACTCGTTCTCCACCCAGGAGCCGTTCGGGATGAACAGCGCCTTGCCCTTGGCCCAGGCCGTCTGCGACTGGATGTGGTCGAGGCCCGGGGTGCCCCGCAGGACGTAGCCCTTCTTGTACAGCTCGTAGTAGGCCTCGAAACAGGCCTTGACCGCCGGGTGCTTCCAGGCGTTCGGCTCCAGGTTGTCGATGGCGTCGAGCACCTCGCGGCCGCCGACCTTGCCGATCATCGGGTACAGCGAGAAGGGAATGTAGTACGGGTACTTGCCCGCGTACGTCCAGCCCGCGATGCCCTTCTTCTTGGCCTTCGCGCAGACCGCGAGCATCTCGTCCCAGGTCTCGGGGTACGTAGCGTCCAGCGAGTCCAGGGCCTTCTGCGAGTACCAGACGCCGTAGACCGTGTAGGCGTAGTACAGGATCCAGACCGGCTTGCCGTCGAACTGGCCCATCTCCACGATGCCGGGGCGCAGCGTGTCGCGGACCTTCTTGGCCGGGTCGTCGTAGGACGGGGCGTCCAGCAGCGGGGTGAGGTCGGCCAGCTGGTTCTTGCCGACGAGGACACCCATGTCCATCTGCTCGGCGCCGGAGTTGTCGATGAGGTCCGGCGGGTTGCCCTGGTTGAAGCGGGGCTGGAGGGTGGACTGGATCTTCTGGGTGGCCGCGAACTTCACCTTCGCCTTGGGGAAGTCCTTCTGGTAGATCTTCACCGCGTCCTCGGCGTACTCCTTGCCGAAGCCGCCGTCGAAGAGGACGAACTCCATGCCGGCGCTCTCGTTGACGCCGAGCGGGTTCTTCCCGGTCTTCTTGCCGGCCTTGGCCTTGTCCTGCCCGTCGCCGCCGCTGCTCGCGCAGGCGGACAGCAGGCCCATGCCGGGGGCGGCCACCAGGCCGAGCGCGGCCGAACGCTTGATCAGATCGCGGCGGCCGACGCCGTCCCCACCGTGGTGCGCTGTGGATCCCATGCTCAAGTCCTCGCCTTCTCCAGGACTCAGGCGGTGAACCGGATCCTCCCCGGCACCGCTGTCGGGTAGTGCAGGGTCATGCGGGAAACGCCGACAGGTATAGTCCACTTCACGCCGACGGAGCAAGATCGAATGCAAGGTTCCCGGTGGGTCTTTTCCGAGTTGAGACCTCTCGGAAATATGAGCGGCCTGTACGCGCTTCGCCGGAAAATTCCGCGACACAAGCCCCTGAATGGCGCACTCAACACCCTTGACATCAGTCGCCACTTGACGACCTACTGTTCCTGCGCACCGATTCCGACAACGTTGTCCATCCGGTCGCAGGAGGGGAATCCGTAGATGCACCGGAGAACTCGGCACAGATGGGGTCCGGCGGTCGTCCTCACGGCCGCCTTCGTCATGGCGGTCGGCGGGCAGGGCGCGGCGGTCGCGCTGCCCGCCAAGGCTCCGGCGGCCGACCGGGAGTTCGCATCCTCGTTCGAGGCGGGCGAGCCGGCGCCGGACTGGCTGAACACCGTCGACACCGGGCCGGACGGCGGCAAGCGCGCCTCCGGCGTCGACGGCGGCTACAGCACCGGAATCCCGGGCAATGTCACCGACCATGTCACCGAGGTCCGGGCGAGCGCCGAGAACGCGGGCGCCGGCGAGGTCAAGGAGAACCTCGTCGACGGCGAGCCCGGCACCAAGTGGCTGACCTTCCAGCCCGCCGGCTGGGTGGAGTTCGACCTGGACAAGCCGATCAGAATAGCGACGTACGCGCTCACCTCGGCCAACGACTTCGGCGAGCGCGACCCCGCGGACTGGGTCCTCAAGGGCTCCGCCGACGGCCAGGACTGGAAGACGCTCGACGCCCGCTCCGGCGAGAGGTTCGCCGAGCGTTTCCAGACGAAGTCGTTCGACCTCACCGAACCGGCCGAGTACCAGCACTTCCGGCTGGAGGTGACGAGGAACAACGGCGCCCCGGACATCCTGCAGCTCGCCGATGTGCAGTTCTCCACCGGCGGCGGGGGCGGCCCGGTGCCGCAGGACATGCTGACCCTGGTCGACAAGGGCCCGAGCGGCTCGCCGACCGCCAAGGCGCGCGCCGGGTTCACCGGAAAGCGTGCGCTGCGCTACGCCGGCCGGCACACCGCGGCCGGCCGGGCGTACTCGTTCAACAAGGTCTTCGACGTCGATGTGCGGGTCGGCCGGGACACCCGGCTGTCGTACCGCGTCTTTCCCTCGATGGCCGACGGCGACCGCGACTACGACGCCACCTACGTCTCCGTCGACCTGGCCTTCACCGACGGCACCTCGCTGAGCGGCCTCGGCGCGCTGGACGAGCACGGCTTCCCGCTCTCCCCGCGCGGCCAGGGCGCTTCCAAGGCGCTGTACGCCAACCAGTGGAACAGCGTGGCCGCGCGGATCGGCTCGGTCGCGGCCGGCAAGACCGTCGACCGGATCCTGGTGGCCTACGACTCCCCCGACGGCCCGGCGAAGTTCCGCGGCTGGCTCGACGACGTGTCCCTGAAGCAGGTGGCGCCCGAGAAGCCGAAGGCGCATCTGTCGGACTACGCGGTGACCACCCGCGGCACCAACTCCAGCGGCAGCTTCTCGCGCGGCAACGACTTCCCGGCGACGGCGGTGCCGCACGGCTTCAACTTCTGGACGCCGGTCACCAACGCGTCCTCGCTGAGCTGGCTGTACGAGTACGCACGTGCGAACAACGCGGACAACCTGCCGACGATCCAGGCGTTCAGCGCGAGTCATGAGCCGAGCCCCTGGATGGGCGACCGGCAGACCTTCCAGGTGATGCCCTCGGTCGCGGCCGGCACCCCGCCGAGCGCCCCCGGGTCCCGGGAGCTGCCCTTCCGGCACGAGAACGAGACCGCGCGGCCCTACTACTACGGGGTGCGGTTCGAGAACGGCCTCAAGGCCGAGATGGCCCCGACCGACCATGCGGCGGCCCTGCGCTTCACCTACCCCGGTGACGACGCGAGCGTGCTCTTCGACAACGTCACCGAGCAGGCCGGTCTGACGCTCGACAAGGAGCACGGGACCGTCACCGGCTTCTCGGACGTGAAGTCGGGCCTGTCCACGGGGGCCACCCGGCTGTTCGTGTACGGCGTCTTCGACAAGCCGGTCACCGACGGCGGTTCGAGCGGGGTGAAGGGCTATCTGCGCTTCGACGCGGGCGCCGACCGCACCGTGACCCTGCGGCTCGCGACCTCGCTGATCAGCGTGGACCAGGCGCGGGACAACCTGCGCCAGGAGATCCCGGACGGCACCTCCTTCGACACGGTCAAGGCGCGCGCCCGGCACAGCTGGGACGGGCTGCTCGGCAAGGTCGAGGTGGAGGGAGCCACCCCGGACCAGCTGACCACGCTCTACTCCGGCCTGTACCGGCTGTACCTGTACCCCAACTCCGGCTTCGAGAAGGCCGGCGGGAAGGACCGGTACGCCTCGCCGTTCTCCCCGATGCCCGGCCCGGACACCCCGACGCACACCGGGGCGAAGATCGTCGACGGCAAGGTGTACGTCAACAACGGCTTCTGGGACACCTACCGGACCACCTGGCCGGCGTACTCCTTCCTCACGCCCTCCCAGGCGGGCGAGATGGTCGACGGGTTCGTGCAGCAGTACAAGGACGGCGGCTGGACCTCCCGCTGGTCCTCTCCCGGCTACGCCGACCTGATGACCGGCACCTCCTCGGACGTGGCGTTCGCCGACGCCTACGTCAAGGGCGTGCGGTTCGACGCGAAGGCGGCGTACGACGCGGCCGTGAAGAACGCGACCGTCGTCCCGCCGATGTCGGGCGTGGGCCGCAAGGGCATGGCCACCTCGCCGTTCCTCGGCTACACCGGCACCGACACCCACGAGGGCCTGTCGTGGGCGATGGAGGGCTACGTCAACGACTACGGCATCGCCAAGATGGGCGAGGCCCTCTACAAGAAGACGGGCGAGAAGCGCTACCGGGAGGAGTCGGCGTACTTCCTCAACCGGGCCCGGGACTATGTGAAGTTGTTCGACACCAAGGCCGGCTTCTTCCAGGGCCGGGACGCCAAGGGCGACTGGCGCGTGCCGTCCGCGTCGTACGACCCGCGCGTGTGGGGCTATGACTACACGGAGACCAACGGCTGGGGCTACGCCTTCACCGCCCCGCAGGACAGCCGGGGCCTGGCCAACCTGTACGGCGGCCGGCAGGGCCTGGCCGACAAGCTCGACACCTACTTCGCCACCCCGGAGACCGCTTCCCCGGACTACGTCGGCTCCTACGGCGGCGTCATCCACGAGATGACCGAGGCGCGGGACGTCCGGATGGGCATGTACGGCCACTCCAACCAGGTCGCGCACCACGTCATCTACATGTACGACGCGGCGGGCGAGCCCTGGAAGGCGCAGGCGTACGTCCGCGAGGCGCTCTCCCGGCTCTACACCGGCAGCGACATCGGGCAGGGCTACCACGGCGACGAGGACAACGGCGAGCAGTCGGCCTGGTACCTCTTCTCCGCGCTCGGCTTCTACCCGCTGGTCATGGGCAGCGGCGAATACTCCATCGGTTCACCGCTGTTCAAGAAGGTGACCGTGCACCTGGAGAACGGCCGGGACCTGGTGGTGCGGGCGCCGGGGAACAGCGCCAAGAACGTCTATGTGCAGGGCGTCATGTTCAACGGCCGCCCCTGGACGTCGACGTCGCTGCCCCATTCGCTGCTCGCCAAGGGCGGGGTGCTGGACTTCTTCATGGGCGCCGAGCCGTCGGCGTGGGGCTCGGGCAAGGACGCGGCGCCGGTCTCCGTCACCCGTGACGACAAGGTGCCGGCGCCCCGCTCGGACGTCCTGAAGGGGGACGGCGCGCTCTTCGACGACACCTCGGCGACGAGCGCGACGGTGACCTCGGCCGACCTGCCGGCCGAGGGCGCGGTGAAGCCCGTGCAGTACACGCTGACCTCGGGCGCCGACCACACGAAGGCACCCACCGGCTGGGCCCTCCAGGGCTCCGCCGACGGCACGGCCTGGCAGACCCTGGACCACCGCTCCGGCGAGACGTTCGCCTGGGACCGCCAGACCCGCGCCTTCAGCATCGCGGCGCCGGGCACGTACACCAGGTACCGCCTGGTCCTGGACGGTGCGGCGACCCTGGCGGAGGTGGAACTGCTGGCCTGACGGCGTACGGACCGCAAGGCGGCGTCGGCGGCCCGCACCCGGAGTCCGGGTGCGGGCCGCCGGCGCTTGCGCGCCGCGCGGGCCCGGCCCTCCTCCAGCGGGGCCGTCCCCCGGGCCGCATCCTCCGTACGGCCGAGTGGATCTGACGGCCGTTTGCGCGGACGGGACTCCGGTGGACAGCTTGGTAGGACAGCTTTCGTACGGCGGGTGTGTACGGCGCCCCCGCGGAAGGCCGAAGACGACCGACGACCGCCGTACCGCGACCGATCCGCTCCACCGCACACGTCGTCACCGCGCCTCACCGCGGCCCACCGACAGGAGGTACCCCCGGTGCACGCCGTAACGTCTCCCGGGCTCATCGAGCCGGACGTACCCACGCCCACCGAGCCGGAGTCCGCCGCACCGCACGGGCCAGGGGTGCGGAACGTCACGCTGGACGGCGGGGCCGGAGTCCGCCTTTCGGGCCTGGTGGCCGAGCCCGCGGCCGGGCGGGTGCCCCGGGCCGTGGTGGTCGCCCTGCACGGCAGCGGTATGCGTGCCGGGTACTTCGACAGCCGGGCGCGGCCCGGGATGTCGCTGCTGGACCTGGGCAGCCGCCTCGGCTACACCGTGCTCGCCCCCGACCGCCCGGGCTACGGCGACTCGGCCGCCGCGCTGCCGGAGGGCCAGGACCTGGCCGGGCAGACCGCGACCCTGCGCTCGGCCCTCGCCGACTTCGCCGGACGGCAGCCGGTCGGCGCCGGGTTCTTCCTGCTCGCGCACTCGGCGGGGGGCCGGCTCGCGCTCTCCGCCGCCGCGGAGAAGGACTGGCCGGCCCGGCTGATCGGTCTCGACATCTCCGGCCTGGGCAGCGCCTTCGCCGTCGAGCCCGACCAGTTGCCCGGGGCCGGCCGGCCCGGTGCCTGGCGCCGGCACTGGGGGGCGCTGCGGCTGTATCCGCCGGTGGCCTTCCGGCTGGGGCAGCGGCTGGTCGCCCCGGTGCCCGCCGTGGAGGCCGGAGAGTCGCTGCTGTGGCCCGGGACGTATCCGGAGCTTGCGGCCCGGGTGCGGGTACCGGTCCGGTTCACCTTCGCGGAGGACGAGCAGTGGTGGCGCACCGACGAGGAGGCGCTGGGCTCGCTGCTGGCACCGCTCGCCGCACCGCGTGTGGTCGTGGACCGGCAGCCCGACGCCGGACACAACATCAGCCTCGGCTGGGCCGCGCGCACCTACCATCTGCGGGCCCTGGCCTTCCTGGAGGAGTGCCTGCTGGCCCGGGAGGCGGCACCGCCCAGACGCCGTCAGGGCACCTGAGACCGGGCCGCCTCCGCTCTTCCGGACGGGGCTGCGGCGCCGGAGAGGGGCGCGGAGCCGCGCGCCCTGGGCGGGGCCGTCCCGCACGACGGGCGCGAGCCCGGGGTCGCCGGAGCGCCGGTGATCCCGGCCGGCGGCCGGCCCGGTGTCTTCGGCCCGGTACCGGAGGGCGAGCACGCCGGTGCTCCGTGGGAGGAGTGCGCGGACCCGTCGAGGAGGACGTCTCCCCGGGGTCCGCGCCGCGTCACCCCGGGGCCGTTCCCGCACCGACGGGCTGAAGCGGGACGGACCGGACCGGCAGCCCTGCGCTGCGGCGAGGCCGGAGCCGGCCGGCATCACCCGTCCGCCCGCAGCGACACCGTGCCGGCCGCCTCGCCGGTGCCCCGTGCGAAGGGCGCGACCGGCCGGCCGGTGCCGCCAGGCGGAAGAGGCCGCCCCCGCGAACGGGGGGCGGCCTCGTGCGCCCGGGCGCTCAGCCCACCGCGAGGGTGAACACATGCAGGCCGGCGTCGTCCGGGAGCCGCACGCTGCGGATCGCCCGGCCGGCCGGCGCCTCGAACGGCTTCGTGGCGAAGACGTACGTCGCCACCGGGTCCTTGCCGGCGCCCGCGACATTGCGGTACGCGGCCTTGGCGACGACCGCGTTGCCGTACTGCACGGTGCCGCCCCCGCCGCCGACGGTCCAGTCGGTGAAGGACAGGTCGACGGTGTCGGTCGTGCCGTCGGTGTAGGTGACGGTCGCCCGGTTCTGCCGGTTGCCGTTGACCGCGCTGCCGAGGAAGGACACCTCATGCGCCGCGGCGGCCAGGTCGACGCGCTGGCCGGCCGCCGCGGCGTTGTCCGGGCGGCCGGCCGGCGAGGCGGGCCAGGTGAAGGCGAGGCCGCCGACCGTGCCCCGCCCGCCCGGGGCGAGGCCGGCCGCCGCGAGGGCCTGGCGGGAGTAGCTCCAGCCGCCGCCGTCGTAGTCGGCCTCGTCGTGGTCGCCCTCGTCGTCGGAGACGCCCGTGCTGTTGTAGGCGGCGAGCAGGGTGCCCGGGGCGGCCACGGTGAGCGCCACCGGCTGCGCGTACGAGGAGTCGCCCGAGGTCACCGTGACCTTGACGTCGGCGAAGCCCTGCGCGGCGTCCGGCGCCGCCGCGAGGGTGATCTGCTGGGTTCCGTCGGTGACGGTGCCGGCGGCGGGCGTGGCCGTCACCCCGGCCGGGGTCTCCACCCGGAAGCGCACCTCGGGCCCTGTGCCGCTCAGCGCCAGCGCGCGGACACCGATCTTCGTGCTCTCCCCGGGCGCGAGGGTGGCCGCGGTGGGCCCGACGCCGATCTGGTACGGCTGCTCGCCCTCGCGGAAGGACGGCGGCGGGCTGCCCGCTCCCCAGTCGCGGTCCGGGGTGGCGGACAGGCTGTAGTCGAGCCGGCCGCCGTCCCGGACGAAGGACGCCGGCAGCCAGGGGCGGTCGCTCGTGCGGCCGTCCACCTTCAGGGACCGCACGTACGGCGCGTCGGCCGCCGCTCCGGCCGCGTGGACGGAGATGTCGTTGCCCTGCGGCCGGTCGATCTCGATCCGCTCGAACAGCGGGGAGGCCAGGACCAGTTCGGCGCGGGAGGGCACCTGCGGATACATGCCGAGGGCGGAGAAGACGTACCAGGCGGACATCGCGCCGAGGTCGTCGTTGCCCGGGATGCCGCCCGGCCCGGCGGACCACAGCTGCCGCATCGCCGCGCGGACGGTCTCCTGCGTCCGGTAGGGGGCGCCCGCGTAGTCGTACAGGTAGGGGACGTTGATCGACGGCTCGTTGTCCAGCTCGGACTTGGTGCCGCCCTTGCCGCTGAAGGCCCAGCCGCCGTCGGCGTCGTGGAAGAAGCCGTCCAGCCGGGCGAGCGCCTCGTCCCGGCCGCCGAGCGCGGCGAACAGGCCCGCCGGGTTGTGCGGGACCATCCAGGTGTACTGGGCGGCCGTGCCCTCGACGAACCCGTTGCCGGTGTCCGGGGTGAAGCCGGTGACCCAGCTGCCGTCGGCCTTGCGGTTGGCGGGGTAGCCGCCGCCCGGGTCGGCCGCGATGTCGAAGTTGTTCTGCCACCACTGGGCGCGGCGGGCGAAGGCGGCCGCCGTGTCCTTCTTCCCCGCCGCGCGGGCGAGCTGGGAGAGCGCGAAGTCCGCGGTGGACATCTCCAGGGTCTCGGCGGCACCGCCCCAGGCGTTGGAGACGGACGGCATGTAGTGCAGCTTGAGGTACTTGTCGAGGGAGGGCCGCTGCCCCGCCGACAGCACCGGCTTGCCGGCCGGTGACAGGTCCTGCGCAGTCGGCACGGTCGCCGCCCGGACCAGGGACGTCAGGGCGCCGTCGAGGTCGAAGTCCGTGCCGCCGAAGGCGCGGATGCCGGCGAGGGCGGTCGCCGAGGGATCGCCGTTCATGACGTGGGTGCCGCTCGCGCCGTGCAGCCAGCGGTCCCAGACGCCGCCGTTCTGCCGGGCGAGCGCGTACAGGGACTGGGCGATGTCCGAGCCCGTGCGCGGGCTGAGCAGCGTCAGCAGCTGCACCTGGTCGCGGTAGACGTCCCAGCCGGAGAAGGTGCCGTACTGGGCCTGGTGGCCCCTGGCGACGGTGTGCACCTGGCCGTCGCTGCCGCGGTAGCGGCGGTCGGCGTCGCTGATGACGTTCGGATGCAGCAGCGCGTGGTAGAGCGCGGTGTAGAAGGTGGTGCGCTCGGCGTCCGTGCCGCCGCCGACCCGGACCGCCCCCAGCCGCTCCCGCCAGGCCCGCCGGGCCGCCTCCCGGACCGCGTCGAAGGACCGGCCCCGCGGGTTCTCGGCGGCCAGGTTGGCCGCTGCGGCGGCCCGGCTGACGTAGGAGATGCCGACCTCGGCGGTCACCGGGCCCTCGCCGGGCGCGAACTCCACGTACCCGCCGGCGCCCTTCCCGGCGACCGGCCGACCGCCCTGCGCGAAGCCTCCGGTGCCGCCGGACGCCTCCCGGGACCCGGGGGTCAGCGTGTCGTCGTGCCAGGTGCCGGTGGTCTTGAAGGCGCGGTCGAAGCGGGCGGTGAAGTAGAGGGTGTAGTAGGCGCGCTGCCCCTCGGGGTCGAGGTAGCCGCAGAAGTTCCCGGAGGTGACCGAGCCGGAGACCGTCCGGGTGTCCGGGTCGATGGTGACCGTCGAATCGGCCGAACCCACCTCGGAGTTGGCAGTGCGCACCAGCAGGGACGCGGGCTTGTCCGCCGGGTAGGTGAAGCGGGCCGAGCCGGTGCGCGCGGTGGCGGTGAGGTCGGCGGTGACACCGGAGGCCAGGCTGACCCGGTAGTGGCCGGGCTCGGCACGCTCGTCGGCGTGGCGGAAGTCGGAGGCGTAGACGGCGTCCTTGGTGTCGCTCGCCGGGGAGGAGGTGACCGCGCCGGCGTACGGGAAGAACGGGATGTCGCCGCTGCCGCCCGCGCAGCCGGTGCCGGACATGTGGGTGAGGCTGAAGCCGCGGATCCGGGTGGCGTCGTGGTGGTAGCCGCCCGGGGCGGCGGTTCTCGTCGCGTCGCCGCGGGTGTTCTCCGGGCTCCAGGAGAGCATGCCGAACGGCACGACGGCGCCCGGGAAGGTGTCGCCGCCGTTCGCGGTGCCGATCAGCGGATCGACGTACGGGGTCGGGTCCGTGACGAGACCGGGGGGTGCGGTGCTCGCCGCGAGGGCGGGGGTTGCGGTGCCGCCGGTCGCGAGGAGCGCGGCGAGCAGCAGGGACGTGGGTCTGAAGCGCATGACGCGGCCCTTCCTCCAAACGGACGGGTCGCGCACCACGGGTCGCACAAGCCGCAGGGACAGTAGCGTGCGCCACCCGTACCACGGAAGACCGCGTACGCCCCGGACGGCGCGCGCCGGGATCACCCGCTTGGGCTAGCCAAGTGGGTTGACATCGTTGTCCGTTGAGGCGGTAGAGTCATGTACAGACCACCTGACAACGATGTCGCGCGCCCGGGGTGCCGTACAAGCCACGCAGTCCCAGGCCATCCCCTCCGGACAGGTGCCCACCCCCCTCACCTGTCCGGCTCGCGGACCCGGTGCGCACGGCCACCGGGTCCGCCCAGAGCGCCCCGACCGGCCGGCCGGGGCGGGGCGTTGACCCTCTCGCCGCCGCCCCCGGCGGCGTACGGACGACGCCGCCCCCCGGCAGGGTACCGACGACGCCGCACCGTCCCGGCCGACCGCCCGGCACCACGCGATGAGGTCGCCCATGGGAGCGCTCCCACTCCCCCGCCCGCCGGGCCCGCGCCCCGCCGGGCCGCCGCGACCGGCCCGGCCGTCTCCGGGGGTCGACGGACGAGCGTGTTATGTCCATCTCGTGGACGGACCATAGCCACCCGCAAATCAGCAGTGCTACAAATACCGCATGTCGGACGGATACGCCCGATTCAGGCGCCTCGCATGGCGCACTGTGATCGGCAAGAGTCCACGAAGCGTTGCCGGACAGGTTCTGCTGCTCCAGGTGGCGCTGGTGGTACTGCTCGTTCTCTGCGCCGTCCTCGCCCTCGTCCTGCAGTCGAGGCGGGACACGACGGCCGAGGCCAGGCGCCGGTCCATCGCGGTCGCGGAGACCTTCTCCCACGCCCCGGGCATCCTCAAGGCGCTGAGCCTGCCCGACCCGTCCAAGGTCCTCCAGCCGCTGACCGAGGCCGGGCGCAAGACGGCGGGCGTCGACTTCATCGTGGTCATGAACACCCAGGGCATCCGCTACACCCACCCGATGCCCGCCAGGATCGGCGAGCGGTTCGTCGGCAACATCGGGCCGTCGCTGGCCGGGAAGGTCTACACCGAGAGCGTGCACGGTCCGCTGGGCCGCGAGGTGCAGGCCACCGTGCCCATCGACGACGCCCGCGGCAAGGTGGTCGGCCTCGTCTCCGCCGGGATGAAGGTCAAGAACGTCACTAGCGCCCTCAACCGGCAGCTGCCGATCATCCTGGCCGCCGGGGGCGGCGCGCTCGTCGTGGCGACCGGCGGCACGGCCCTGGTGGGCAGGCGGCTGCGGCGGCAGACCCACAGCCTGGCCCCGGACGAGATGACCCGTATGTACGAGCATCACGACGCGGTCCTGCACTCGGTGCGGGAGGGCGTGCTCATCATCGGGTCGGACGGCCGGCTGCTGCTCGCCAACGACGAGGCCCGGCGCCTGCTGGAGCTGCCCTTCGACGCCGAGGGCCGCACGGTGCGGGAGCTGCCGGGGCTCGACCCCGCCACGGTGGAGCTTCTCGACTCCGGGCGCGAGGCCAGCGACGAGGTGCTCCTGGCCCAGGGCCGGCTGCTGGCGGTCAACCAGCGGCCCACGGACACCCCGGGAGGCCCCCTGGGCACCGTCGTGACGCTCCGCGACTCCACCGAGCTGCAGGCGGTGTCCGGCCGGGCCGAGGCCGCCAGGGAGCGCCTTGAGCTGCTCTACGACGCGGGTCTGAGCGTCGGCAGCACGCTGGACGTGGTCAGCACGGCCGAGGAGCTGACCCAGGTGGCCGTGCCCCGCTTCGCCGACTTCGTCACCGTCGACGTCGCCGACGCCGTCCTGCACGGGGAGGAGCCGGGCCGCACCGCGCGGGACATGCGCCGGGTCGCCGTGAGCGGCATCCGGGACGACCACCCCCTCTACGAGCAGGGCCGGCTGATCGACTTCGTGCCCTCCACCCCGCAGGCGCGCGTCTACGGCGAAGGCCGCTCCGAGCTGGTCGACCTGACCGGGGACGAGGACTGGCGCGCACAGGACCCGCAGCGGGCCCGGCAGATCCTGGAGTACGGCATCCACTCGCTGATCACCGCTCCGATCCGGGCCCGGGGCGTGGTGCTGGGCATGGCCAACTTCTGGCGCTCCAAGCGGGAGCCCTTCGACGCGGAGGAGCTGTCGCTGGCGGAGGAGCTGGTGGCCCGTGCCGCGGTCAGCATCGACAACGCCCGCAGGTACGCCCGCGAGCACGCCGTCGCGGTCACCCTGCAGCGCAGCCTGCTGCCCCGGGCGCTGCCCGAGCAGAGCGCCCTGGAGGTCGGCTACCGGTATCTGCCCGCGCAGTCGGGGGTGAGCGGCGACTGGTTCGACGTGATCCCGCTGCCGGGCAGCCGGGTGGCGCTGGTGGTGGGAGACGTGGTGGGGCACGGACTGCACGCCGCCGCGACGATGGGCCGGCTGCGGACCGCGGTGCACAACTTCTCCACGCTCGACCTGCCGCCCGACGAGCTGCTCCAGCATCTGGACGACCTGGTCGGCCGCATCGACCAGGACGAGGCCTGCCCGGAGCGGGCCGGCGAGATCCTGGGCGCGACCTGCCTGTACGCGATCTACGACCCGGTCACGCGCCGCTGCGTCATGGCCCGCGCCGGCCATCTGGCGCCCGCGCTGGTCGCCCCCGACGGGAGCGTCACCTTCCCCGACCTGCCGACCGGGCCGCCGCTTGGCCTTGGCGGCATGCCGTTCCAGACGGCCGAGCTGGAGCTGGCCGAGGGCAGCCAGCTCGTCCTGTACACCGACGGGCTGGTCGAGGACCGCTCCCGGGACCTGGACGAGGGTCTTGAGCTGTTGCGCCGGGCCCTGGCCGGGCACCCGGGCCGGTCACCGGAGGCGAGCTGTGTGGCGGTGCTGAACGACATGCTGCCCGAGCGTCCCGGCGACGACGTGGCGCTGCTCGTCGCCCGCACCCGGGCGCTGCCGGCCGACCGGATCGCCGACTGGGACGTGCCGCGCGATCCGGCGGAGGTGTCCCGGATGCGCGGCGCCGTCTCCGCCAAGCTGGACGAGTGGGGCCTGTCCGAGCTGGGCTTCGGGATGGAACTGGTGCTGAGCGAACTGATCACCAACGCCATCCGCTACGGCTCCGATCCGGTCCATGTACGGCTGATCCATGACCGCACGCTGACCTGCGAGGTGGCCGACGGCAGCTCCACCGCACCGCATCTTCGCTACGCCGCGACCACCGACGAGGGCGGCCGCGGTCTGTTCCTGGTCTCCCAGCTGGCCGAGCGCTGGGGCACCCGGTACACGGACGAGGGCAAGGTGATCTGGGCGGAGCTGACCGTGCCGGCGGTGCCGGCGGTGCCGGCGGTGCCGGACCTGTCATTGTTCGGCGACGACTGACGGGTACGGCGAAGGGCCGCGTCCCCGGTACCGGGGACGCGGCCCTGAGGCGCCTGCCGCAGTCGCTTACTTGCGGATCAGGTTGCGCAGCACGTACTGCATGATGCCGCCGTTGCGGTAGTAGTCGGCCTCACCGGGGGTGTCGATGCGGACGACCGCGTCGAACTCGACACCGGTGTCGGTGGTGACCTTGACCGTGCGCGGCGTGGTGCCGTTGTTCAGCTCCTCGACGCCGGTGAAGGAGAAGGTCTCCTCGCCGGTCAGGCCGAGGGACTCGGCGTTCTGGCCCTCCGGGAACTGGAGCGGGAGGACGCCCATGCCGATGAGGTTCGAGCGGTGGATGCGCTCGTACGACTCGGCGATGACGGCCTTGACGCCGAGCAGCGCGGTGCCCTTGGCGGCCCAGTCGCGGGACGAGCCGGAGCCGTACTCCTTGCCGGCCAGGATGGCCAGCGGGGTGCCCTGCTCGATGTAGTTGCGGGAGGCGTCGTAGATGAACGACACCGGACCGCCGTCCTGGGTGAAGTCGCGGGTGTAGCCGCCCTCGGTGCCCGGCGCGATCTGGTTGCGCAGGCGGATGTTGGCGAACGTGCCGCGGATCATGACCTCGTGGTTGCCTCGGCGGGAGCCGTAGGAGTTGAAGTCACGACGCTCCACACCGTGCTCGGTGAGGTACTTGCCGGCCGGGGTGTCGGCCTTGATGGCGCCGGCCGGGGAGATGTGGTCGGTGGTGACCGAGTCGCCCAGCTTGGCGAGGACGCGGGCACCGGCGATGTCGGTGACCGGGGCCGGCTCCATCTGCATGCCCTCGAAGTACGGGGGCTTGCGGACGTAGGTCGACTCGGTGTCCCACTCGAAGGTGTTGCCGGTCGGGATCGGCAGCGACTGCCACTGGGCGTCGCCGGCGAAGACGTCCTGGTAGGACTTGTTGAACATGTCCTCGCCGATGGAGTTGGCGACGACGTCGTTCACCTCGGCCTCGGAGGGCCAGATGTCCTTCAGGTAGACCGGGTTGCCGTCCTGGTCGGTGCCCAGGGCGTCGCGGGTGATGTCCACCTTCATGGAGCCCGCGAGGGCGTAGGCGACGACCAGCGGCGGGGACGCCAGGTAGTTCATCTTGACGTCGGGGTTGATCCGGCCCTCGAAGTTCCGGTTGCCGGACAGGACCGAGGTGACCGCGAGGTCGTGGTCGTTGACGGCCTTGGAGACCTCCTCCGGCAGCGGGCCGGAGTTGCCGATGCAGGTGGTGCAGCCGTAGCCGACGAGGTTGAAGCCGACCTTGTCCAGGTACGGGGTGAGGCCCGACTTGTCGAAGTAGTCGGTGACGACCTTGGAACCCGGCGCGAGGGTGGTCTTGACCCACGGCTTGCGGGTCAGGCCCTTCTCGACCGCCTTCTTGGCCACCAGGGCGGCGGCGACCATGACGTACGGGTTCGAGGTGTTGGTGCAGGACGTGATGGCCGCGACGGTGACCGCGCCGTGGTCGATCTCGTACGTCGTGCCGTCGGGGGCGGTGACGGTGACCGGGTTGGTCGGGACACCGTTGCTGGCGGCCGGGGCGTCGGAGGCCGGGAAGGACTCCTTGCCCGCCTCGTCGTCGTCGGCGACGTAGTTGCGCACGTCGCTCTTGAACTGCTCGGCGGCGTTGGCGAGGACGATACGGTCCTGCGGGCGCTTCGGGCCGGCGATGGAGGGGACGACCGTGGAGAGGTCCAGCTCCAGCTTCTCGGAGAAGTCCGGCTCGGCCTTCGGGTCCAGCCAGAGGCCCTGCTCCTTGGCGTACGCCTCGACGAGGGCGACCTGCTGGTCGGAGCGGCCGGTCAGGCGCAGGTAGTTCAGGGTCTCGTCGTCGATCGGGAAGATCGCGGCGGTGGAGCCGAACTCCGGCGACATGTTGCCGATGGTGGCGCGGTTGGCGAGGCTCGTGGCCGCCACACCCTCGCCGTAGAACTCGACGAACTTGCCGACGACGCCGTGCTTGCGGAGCATCTCGGTGATGGTCAGCACGAGGTCGGTGGCGGTGGTGCCGGGCTTGAGCTCGCCGGTCAGCTTGAAGCCGACGACGCGCGGGATGAGCATCGAGACCGGCTGGCCGAGCATCGCGGCCTCGGCCTCGATGCCGCCGACGCCCCAGCCCAGGACGCCCAGGCCGTTGACCATCGTGGTGTGCGAGTCGGTGCCGACCAGGGTGTCGGGGTAGGCCTTGCCGTCCCGGACCATGACGACGCGGGCCAGCTTCTCGATGTTGACCTGGTGGACGATGCCGGTGCCCGGCGGGACGACCTTGAACTCGTCGAAGGCGGTCTGGCCCCAGCGCAGGAACTGGTAGCGCTCCTTGTTGCGGCCGTACTCCAGCTCGACGTTCACCTTGAAGGCGTCGTTCGTGCCGAACTTGTCGGCGATGACGGAGTGGTCGATGACCAGCTCGGCCGGCGCCAGCGGGTTGATCTTGGCCGGGTCGCCGCCCAGCTCCTTCACGGCCTCACGCATCGTGGCGAGGTCCACGACGCAGGGAACGCCGGTGAAGTCCTGCATGATCACGCGGGCCGGCGTGAACTGGATCTCCTGGGAGGGCTGGGACTGGGAGTCCCAGCCGCCGAGGGCACGGATGTGGTCGGCGGTGATGTTCGCGCCGTCCTCCGTGCGGAGCAGGTTCTCCAGCAGGACCTTGAGGCTGTACGGCAGCCGGGCCGAGCCCTCCACCTTGTCCAGCCGGAAGATCTCGTACGACTCGTCGCCCACCTGCAGCGTGCTGCGGGCGTCGAAGCTGTTCGCCGACACGACAGTCTCCTTCATTGATGTGCGCCTACCACCGTCAATCGTGCCGCCACGCCGGGTTGGCCTAACCAGTAAGGTCAGGCTAAGTTAGGTATGCCTTACTGGGCGGGCGGCTACGGTGCGCCTGAGCAGATATCTCGATGTCGAGATAACTCTAGTACATGGGCGCGGCTTGGTCATGCCCAACCCCGCCCGACCGCTCTCATCCCATCGAGGCGTTCACCCATCACACCCGGTCCTCCGGCCTTCCGCCTCGGTGAACCCGGCCGGACGGGCCGAACGCGCTGGGGCGCCGGCGGCTGAACCGGCCGGGGTGGATCCCGCGGGGCCGCGTCGAGCTGTCGTACGCGGACGCCGTACGACAGCGGCAGCGCCGTATGCTGTGCGGCTATGAATACCGGGACGGCATTGCGCCACGCACGGATTGGTGACCCGGTGCTCTCCTGAGCGCCCTGCGGGCCGGAACGGGCCCGCTGTTCGAACGAGGACCTTGCGCCGCTGCGCGGGCTCCGCCTCCGTCGTGTTGATCACAGGCTCCGCACATCAGCCACGACAGGAGAATCCATGCCCACCAAGACACTCCAGATTTCCACCGCGGACGGCCTGGCCGACGCCTTCGTCGCCTTCCCCGACCAGGTCAAGCGGCATCCAGGGGTGCTGATGCATGCGGACGGTTTCGGCATCCGGCCGGTGCTGCGGGAGATGGCCCGCGAGTTGGCCGGGCACGGGTACTACGTGCTCGTCCCGAACCTCTTCTACCGGCACGGCCCGGCACCGGTGATCGGCCTTCCCGAGCACATCGGGGAAGAGGTCCGGCCCGAACTCATGGCCCGGCTGATGCCGTTGATCGAGGCGCACACCGCCGAACGTGTCCTGAGCGACGCCGACGCCTACCTCACGTTCCTCACCGCCCAGCCCGAGGTCGCCGCCGGACCAGTCGCGGTGACCGGCTACTGCATCGGCGGCCTGCTGGCGGTGCGCACCGCCGCGGCCCGCCCCGGACAGGTGGCCGCCGTCGCCGCGTTCCACGGTCCCGTGGGCGCGGACGGGCCCGATGCTCTCGCCGGCCTCACCGCCGAGGTCCACTTCGGCCATGCCGAGAGCGATCTGACGCCCGAGGCCCTGGGCGAGCTCAACCGGGCCCTGGACGCCGCGGGTGCCGGCTACACCTCCGAGATCTACCCCGGCACCGTCCACGGGTTCACCATGTCCGACACCGACGCCTTCGACCCCGCCGGACTGCGGCGCCACTGGGACCGCCTGCTCCCCCTCCTCGACCGCACACTGGCCGGCAACTGAAGCTCCGGCTCGGACTCGGAACCTGAGGCAGACGGCTGGGCGGGCCGCACCGATGTCGGCATGACCGACCCGTCGGCCCGCCCGGCCACCGAACGCTGGATGGCCGGCGAGCAGCCCCTCGCCGTTCCTACCAGTCCCGCTCGGCGGTGGTCTTGGCCGGGCCCAGCACCTCCACACGGCCGTGATCGCCGTACACCGAGGTCCGCCAGCGGGCGAACGCTTCGGCGGTGCGGTCCGCGGCGTCCTGCTCCCCCACGCCGTAGTCGACCCGGACGACGGAGTCGACGGGTCCGCCGCCGGCGGGGGTGCTGATCCGGACGCTCGTCACATGCGGCGCGGCGGCGGCATCCCCGGCACGGCCGTCCGCCACCAGATACGCGCGGAACTCACGGCGCATGGGGAACCAGCGGCGGGCACCGGCGTCCCCGGGGTCGTCACTGGTGGTGTCCGGGTAGGTCCGGCCGTCGTCGGTGGTGGTGTCGGGGAGGGTCTCGCCGTCGTCGGTGGTGGTGTCGGGGAGGGTCTCGCCGTCGTCGGTGGTGGTGTCGGGGAGGGTCTCACCGTCGTCCGTGGTGGTGTCGGGGAGTTCCTGGTCGTCCGTCGTCCCGTCCGCCGCGGACGGTCCCCGGGCGGCCGCCCCGGCCGTCGGCGTGTCCGCGTGCCGGGTGCCGCAAGAGGCGAGCGAGCAGCACAGGGCGAGTACGGCGACCGCGGGCAGGTGCCGCATCGCGATGGTCCGGATAGTCATGGGTGTCCCCTTTCGAAGGAGGAGAGGGGCGTGCACGGGCCGGGGTTCCGCGGCGCGGAGCGGCCCCTCCCCAGCCGCAGGGCGGGACGTCGTGCGACATAAGTCGTTTTGGCCGGATCTTTCGGGTCGCACAGCACGCGTTCCGCCAACCGGCGTTGACGGGCCGTCATCGATGTCACCCGAATGGACCCCCTGACGAGCGCCATCTCATATCTGAGATAGCCTCAACCTCATGTCAGACGACTACCTCGTACGCATCGGCAAGCTCATCCGTGACGCCCGGCAACACCGGGGCTGGACTCAGGCGCAGCTCGCGGAGGCGCTCGGCACCAGCCAGAGCGCGGTCAACCGCATCGAGCGCGGCAACCAGAACATCAGCCTTGAGATGATCGCCCGAATCGGTGAAGCCCTGGACAGCGAGATCGTGTCGCTGGGCTACGCGGGTCCGATGCATCTGCGCGTGGTCGGCGGTCGCCGCCTGTCCGGCGCCATCGACGTGAAGACGAGCAAGAACGCCTGTGTGGCCCTGCTCTGCGCCTCGCTGCTGAACAAGGGACGCACCGTGCTGCGCCGGGTGGCCCGGATCGAGGAGGTGTACCGCCTCCTGGAGGTGCTCAACTCCATCGGCGTGCGCACCCGCTGGATCAATGACGGCGTGGACCTGGAACTCGTCCCGCCCGCCGAGCTGGAGATGGCGGCGATCGACGCGGACGCGGCCGTCCGCACCCGCTCGATCATCATGTTCTTCGGCCCGCTGCTGCACCGCATGGACCACTTCAAGCTGCCCTACGCCGGCGGCTGCGACCTGGGCACCCGGACCATCGAGCCGCACATGATCGCGCTGCGCCGGTTCGGCCTGGACATCGCGGCCACCGAGGGCCAGTACCACGCCCAGGTGGACCGCTCGGTCCGCCCCGACCGGCCGATCGTGCTGACCGAGCGCGGCGACACGGTGACCGAGAACGCGCTGCTGGCCGCCGCCCGGTACGACGGCGTGACGGTCATCCGCAACGCCTCCTCCAACTACATGGTCCAGGACCTGTGCTTCTTCCTGGAGACGCTGGGCGTGCGGGTGGAGGGCATCGGCACCACCACGCTCACCGTGCACGGCGTGCCGAACATCGACGTCGACGTCGACTACTCCCCCTCCGAGGACCCGGTCGAGGCGATGAGCCTGCTGGCCGCCGCCGTGGTCACCGAGTCCGAGCTGACGGTGCGCCGGGTGCCGATCGAGTTCCTGGAGATCGAGCTGGCGGTCCTGGAGGAGATGGGCCTCGACCACGACCGCAGCGCCGAGTACAGCGCGGACAACGGCCGTACGCGGCTGGTGGACCTCACGGTCCGGCCCTCCAAGCTGGAGGCGCCGATCGACAAGATCCACCCCATGCCGTTCCCCGGCCTGAACATCGACAACGTCCCGTTCTTCGCGGCCATCGCCGCGGTCGCGCAGGGCCAGACCCTGATCCACGACTGGGTCTACGACAACCGCGCGATCTACCTGACCGACCTCAACCGCCTGGGCGGGCGCCTGCAGCTCCTGGACCCGCACCGGGTGCTGGTCGAGGGCCCGACCCGCTGGCGTGCCGCCGAGATGATGTGCCCGCCGGCGCTGCGGCCCGCCGTGGTCGTCCTGCTGGCGATGATGGCGGCCGAGGGTACGTCGGTGCTGCGCAACGTCTACGTCATCAACCGCGGGTACGAGGACCTCGCCGAGCGCCTGAACTCGATCGGGGCGCAGATCGAGATCTTCCGGGACATCTGAACGGCGCGGTGTCGTGCCCCTTGAAGGCAAGGGGCACGACACCTAAATATGCCAGCTGACCTGCGGATACTCACCTTCACGAACCTCCATTGATCACTGTTGTTTGTCAGCGCCTTGTGCAACACACGTGCAAGATGATCTTGAATCGTTGACGACACGTCAGAGATGGCTGAGCATCCGTCATTCTTCACGGAGAGTTGTCGTCGGAGTGGCCTCGCAACGTCCGAGGAGCGGCGGTGACGGTGGCGTCCCACGTCCCCGTCGGCAACCCGCAAGTGCGGTTCGTGTCGATGCATTCGCCGCCCACGGAGTATCGGGCCATGTTCGATCCGCACCTGTATGCGTTGGCCGCGGCAATCCGTGCGGCTCGGCCGTACATCGGTGCAGCCGTCCCGGCGTGATGGGGCGAGTAGACACTCATCCAGCGTCGCGATGTCCCGTCTCGAGCGCTTTGCCCCTACGGGCCTTGCTGGCGAACAATCTGGCTACTGGCGGCGCTGCCCCGTGGCGGTGCCCGCAGCGACACACGGCGCCCCGCATGCACGAGTAGGAACGAGCTGGTTTGCCGGGCCAGGAGTTGCGCAGTGCCTCCCAGGCCCGGTTACTGGAGCGGCCCACGGTGAGCGGCTCATCTGGATCAAATTGTTGGCGGGGCCTGCAGCCCTCCCCTTCTCGGTCCTCCTGAGGCTCCCCACGCCGGAAGTCGGCCTCACGGTGTCCAGAGGGGGGCCGGACGAGGGTCCGGAGGAGCTGACAACAGGGATGACACACCCCCGGGGACGCCGAGCTTCGCCAGAGCCCAGTTGAGCGAGGCTGACTCGGCATCGCACACGCGGGCGATCAGACTCGTCTGCTCGGGCAAGAGGATTTTCCGGGGGATCACGATGGTCTCGCGGACCCTGTCGAGAGGCAGTCCGCGCTGAAAGCCCTGTCCGGCGCGACGCGGCGCGTCCTCGTCCGGCGGGAGGGGCAGGCGTCGGTGGGCTGCGTTCGAGACGACGATTCCAGCGACATGGGTGTACTCCTTCAGAACGGGTCCAAGCAGGTCCGCGAGCGCGTCGGTCTTCGCAGCGAGCGTCATGTCGGCGAAGGGCGTAGGGAAGTGGAAGAGGCCGCTGTGGTCCTCCACCCAGATCCACGCGGTGCCGGCTCCCTCCGTCTTGGCACCCTTACCCCGCACCTTGCCCAGGAGTCGCTTGCCCTGGTCGCTTTCCAGCGCGTCCCCGGCCAGGCTGGTGCCGAGAGGAGCCTTCCCAGAGCGGACGGTCAGCCGTCGCCCTGAACTGGTCACGACGTCACCTGCGGTCCCCGAGGCCATGCACTCGTCGGCGGCTTCTTCGGTGCGCTTCTTCCACGCCTCGAAGTCGATGCCGTTCAGGAGTTCGGGGAGATCACCTTCCCAGTAGATCTCACGCCCCCTATCCAGGGTGAAGAGGTGGATGCGGCAACTCTCGCGGAACCTCTCGTAGTCCTGGAGCCTCTGATCCTCTGCGAAGGTGACGACCTCGATGAAGAGCGGTCCAATCCGGATGTCGCCGGGGCCCCGCTGGCCTTCGCTGGCTCCAGCTCGACCGAGAGTCCGCGGGCCGCGCCCATGAGCGCAAGGCGGGCCTGTGTCTGGGTGTGCAGGAATCGGGACAGGGTGACGTCACGGCGGGCGTCCCGGCGAATGGAGGCAAAGCCAGGTACCTCGGCATTCTCCAAGTAGGCGTACGCAGCCCACCACCGGACCGCCTCAACCCACGCCCCCTTGTCGGCGCCGTTGAAGAACTGAAGCACTGGGGAGGAGCGGCCCAGTCCGACGAAAGTGTCTCTGGCCCGGCTTGCCGCGGGCGAGGGGGTCACGGCCTTCGGCAGCCAGCGGCTGTCGAAGAACGACGTCAGGCCGGCCACCGCCCGGGCAGTAACCTCGTGTCCGGCCGCGGAGAGATAGTCGGCCCCCTCCGGGTGGCCGAACCACGCCTCCCAGTCGATCTCCCGGTCGCCCCGATCGATCGCCCGCCATATCTCTTTGTCGCGAGGGTGCATGTCCTCCAGCATGACGGCCCGCAGATAGGCACGAAGGGCATTTTTTGGGGGGCTCTGACCAGCTCGGCCCGATGGTGTCCCGCATCGTGGTGTACGGGATCAGCGGCCGGGACTGCCCGGGCGCACTTCAGGGGTGAGTGCCGCTCCCTGAACAGGAGGCGGGCTACGGCGTAACTCTCCTTGGCGAATGCCCAGTTCAACCACGACGAGTGCACGATGGCCCTGTCCCAGTCTGAACTGATAAGGCTCCCTCGACCGATGGAATTGAGCTCATCGATTAGCCCAGGTCCTGGCGAAGGCGGCGGAGATAGGCGTCAATCTGCGCCAGCCCCGGCCAGTCGTACCCCCGTAGATGGGAGGTTTCCGACCGGAGGCGGTCACCGACCTCCAGTGCCTGGGGGAGGTTTTCCGCCGCTGCATACAGACTCATGAGTCGTGCGAGGGTATCCAGGTGGCGGTTGACGGCGTCCTCGTCGTCGGGAGCAGGCGTGATCTCTGCGACGTGGTCGAAGGCCCGGATGGCGGCGCTCGCTTCACCAAGTTCCATCCGGCATTGCGCGGCGTAGTACCAGCACAGCTGTGCTTGCTCGTCCTCGTCGCCGTAGCGGTTGGTGTATTCGTGGGCGAGTGGCTCGAACAGCGCGAGGGCCTCGCGGTGGCTTCCGGCCAGGAACTTCACTTGGGCGAGGCTGAACTGCATGCCTTCCCTGAGCTCCGGATCGGTGGCCCTCGTGATTGCCTCGTCCAGAGCGTCTGCGGCCTGGGTGAACTGGCCCTCCTGAGCCAGCCGAGCTGCCCGGTCCGAAATCGCGTCCGCCTCCGGTTCGGTCAGTGCGGCGGTGTCTGACTGCACCGCCGCCTGCGGGACTGCGAGTGGCGAGGGAACCACCACGGTGGGTCTGTGAGAAGTGGCTACGCCGGTGCCACGCGCCCGACCGCCGAAGGGGCGTAGGAACGGCAGCCGGGGGTCGAGGACACCGTCGTCGGTCTCAGCAAGGGCGCTGGTGGTGGCATGAATGAAGGGCAGGAGGACGTCGTAGACCTCCATCGCGCCCATACGCTGCTCGGATTCCTTAGTGAGCATCGCCAACAGCAGTTTCTCGATGTCGGCCGGCACATCCGGGCGCACGGCGCGGATGGGAGGGGGCGGGGTGTGGACGTGGTGCCACATGTGGGAGCGGCTGTCGTCGGGAGCGAACGGCGGCTTTCCGGTGAGGAGTTCGTGGAGCACGCAAGCGAGAGCGTAGACATCGGCGGCGGGGCCTACGGCATTGGCCAGACTCTGCTCGGGTGACATGTAGGGCGGGGTTCCCACGGTCATGCCGACCTGGGTGAGCCGGGGCAGGGTGCCGACTCCGCGCAGGGCGGCGACGCCGAAGTCGAGGACCTTGACTACACCTCCGGGGGAGATCATCAGGTTGGAGGGCTTGATGTCGCGGTGGACGACGTCGTGGTGATGCACGGTGTCGAGAACTGAGGCGATCTGGGCGCCGACGGCCGCGGCCCAGGAGACAGGGACCTCTTCGCTTTCGTAGTCGATTTCGTCGATGAAAGTCTGCAGCTCGCGGCCCTGCAGGAGCTGCATGACGACGAACAGCCGTCCGCTTGCCTCGTCAGTGCCCGTGTCGTAGACAGCGGGAACACCGAGGTGTTCGATGCCGGCGGTGATCTGGACCTCGCGCAGGAAGCGGGCACGGCGGGTCTGCAGGGTCTCCTCGAAGGCCGCGCCCTGGAATCCGGGCGGAACCGGGCTTTCGGCCAGCATCATCTTCACGGCCACCCGGCGATCCAAGCGTTCGTCGTACGCCTGCCAGACCTCGCCCATGCCGCCGGCGCCGATGGGTGTATGCAGCCGGTACCGGCCCGCGATGATGCGGGCCGGTTCCCCGGCGTCGGAGGTTGGCGTGCCGTGCACCATGCGAGGTGCCTCTCTGCATGGACGGAGCGGCAACCACCCCGCCTGGCCCGGTAGGTAACGTACTGTCAGACACAGGCTAGGCGGTCGGTGGCTCCGCCCGACGGCTTCCGGTGGACTTGAGTTCGGCAGCCCGCTGCTCGGTGGCCCGGCGCTCGGCTTCACGTCGGACCGGGCGCCGGATGAGCTGGTACGCCTGTTGGGTCGCGACCTGCTTGAACAGGCGGTTGACGTCGGCGTCGTCGAAGTAGCGGACCATCAGGGCGTCGTTGGACGCCGCCTGGTCGATGACGATCCGGTCGAGGTCCTTCTCCAGTTCCCCGCCGAAAACATCCTGGTCCTGGTGCAGGGCGATGGCCCGGAGTTCCGGGTCCTCGCTGACGGCTACCACGAGCTGGCCGAGCAGAATCTGGTCGGTGGTGGACAGCCCGGTCCCGTACTCCTCGTTGACGGACTGGATCACCTCGGCCAGCGACATCTCCTCAGCCTCGGCCACCGCTCCGGCCGCCTCAGGTACCAGGCCAGCCAGTATCTGCGCGCCCGCCGCCTCCAGGCGCAGCTCCGGGGTGCCCGTCTGAGCGATGCGCATGTGACTCGGGGCGGCCGTCCCTATGTCGGCGCCGGCGCTGCGGGCGGGCGCGGGCAGGCGGCGCAGCAGGAAGCGTCCGTACTGGTAGAGCCGTTCCAGTTCGAGGTTCTCGAATCCGATGACGTGGGAGAGCCATCCGTACGCCTTGGTGTAGGACTCCAGGGCGCGGCGGAACTCAGAGGCAGTTTCGGGTTCGGTGGCGTTGAGGGCGTTGAAGCGGTCCAGGGCGGGCTGCAGGTAGCCGTAGAGCCGGGCGTGCGCCTTCATGATGGCGGTGTCGGTGGCCGAGCCGCCTTGGAAGGCTGCGAAGTACGCGGTCACGAAGGCATCCATCTCGGCTTCCACCAGGAGCTGGTAGGCCATCACCTCGCGTTCGCGGTCGAACAGCAGGTTGGGGTCGGTGGGCTCACTCACCGACGCCTCGTAGTACTGCTGGAAAGCCTGCTCGATGTCCTCGGGCCGGTTCGCGAAGTCGAGGATGAACAGGTCCTCGGTGGTCTTAAGGCGGTGGGTGCGGTTGAGCCGGGAAAGGGTCTGCACCGCGGCCAGCTTCACCAAGATCTTGTCCACGTACATGGTGGTCAGCAGCGGCTGGTCGAAGCCGGTCTGGTACTTCTCGGCGACGACGAGGATGCGGTGCTCGGGCTTGGGGACGGACGGCGGGTTCGGGTCGTCCGCGCGGGTGTAGCCGAAACGTGCCGGCAGTTCGCGTTCGGGGAAGCCGTTGAGCTTGGCCTCGGTGTACTCGATCCCATCGAGGGTCAGGGCCCCGGAGAACGCGACCAAGGTGCCGCAGTCGGTGAACCCTCGCTGGTCGATGTAGGCCCGCATAGCCTGGTAGAGCCGTACGGCGTGGTCACGGCCGGAGGTGACCACCATCGCCTTGGCCCGCCCGCCGAGACGCTGGCTGGAGTGCGACCGGAAATGGTCGACGATGATCTTCGCGCGGGAGGCCATCGACGCCTCCGACATCAGCGCGGCCCTCACCAGCCGCGAGCGGGCCTTGCGTGGGTCCACCTGCTGCTCCGCCTCCTCGGCGGCAGCCTCCTGGAGCTTGAAGTACGTGGCGTAGGTGATGTAGTTGCCTAGCACGTCGAGGATGAAGCCCTCCTCGATGGCCTGCCTCATCGAGTAGATGTGGAACGGCCCCTTCTCCTGCTCCCCCGAGCCGGGATTGGCGTAAGGGTTGCCGAAGAGGTCGATCGTCTTCGCCTTGGGGGTGGCCGTGAACGCGAAGAAGGACAGGTTCGGCTGCTTGCCGCGCGCCAGGGCCGCGGCCGTTAGTGGGTCGCCATCCTCGTCGACCGCATCCGAGCCGAGACGTCCCAGCGCCTTCTTCAGTGCCGCCGCGCTTTCCCCGCCCTGCGAAGAGTGCGCCTCGTCGATGATCACCGCGTAGCGCTGAGTTCCCAGCCCCGCGACCTTGTCCAGGACGAAGGGGAACTTCTGCACTGTGGTGATCACGATCCGGGCCGTCGGCCCGGTCAGCGCGTCCGCGAGCTGCTGGGAGTTCTCATCGATCCGCACGACCACGCCGGCCTTGTGGTCGAACTGGTAGATGGTGTCCTGGAGCTGCTTGTCCAGTACCCGCCGGTCGGTGATGACGATGACCTTGTCGAAGACCAGCTTGTTCGGCCCCAGCCCGGAGGC
Source organism: Streptomyces sp. NPDC015171 (assembly GCF_043079545.1). Lineage (NCBI taxonomy): Bacteria > Bacillati > Actinomycetota > Actinomycetes > Kitasatosporales > Streptomycetaceae > Streptomyces > Streptomyces sp. NPDC015171. Next base: position 239,789 of record NZ_JBIBUO010000002.1, on the reverse strand, counting down.
AAGGGCGGCGGGTGCGATCTGCCCAAGGTCGTGGGAGGTGTGCAGGCTGGACAGGTGGTGCGCGAGCCAGGCGATGGTGTTGGACTTGCCCGAGCCGGCGGAGTGCTGGATCAGGTAGTTCTCCCCCGCCCCGTGGCGGGCCGCGTGCGCGATGAGCTTGCGCACCGCGTCCCACTGGTGGAACCGCGGGAAGATCAACGGCTGCGTGTGCGCGCTGCCCGGCTTGTGCGACGGCGCTCGCCCGGCCTTCGCAGCAGCGTCCTCCACGTGTAGGAACCGCTGCAACAGCTCCAGCCAGTTGTCCCGAGCCCATACCTCGTCGAAGAGGTACGAGGTGGGATACTTCCCATCGGTCGAGGCCGGGACGTTGCCCGCGCCCCCCATCTGGCCGGGTCCACCGGAGCCAGTGTTGAAGGGGAGGAAACGGGTAGGGTCGCCGGCAAGGCGGGTCGTCAGGAAAGCCAGCGTCGGATCGACCGCGAAATGGACCAGGCTGCGCTTGGCGAAGAACAGTTCCTTCGGGTCACGGTCGCGTCGGTACTGCCGCTTGGCGTCCTCGACGGTCTGGCCAGTCAGCCCGTTCTTCAACTCCACCGAGGCGACCGGCAGTCCGTTGAGGAGGAACGCCATGTCGAGGCTGTCGGCCGGACGCGCCGCGGAGTAGTGGAACTGGCGCACGAAGGTGAGCCGGTTGGCGTCGTACTCGGCCAAAGCGTCGGCGGCGAGAGTGTGCGCGGGACGGAAGTACGCAAGCTGGATCTTCACGTTCCGGTCATTCACGCCTCGACGCAGTACGTCCAGCAGGCCGCGGGAGTCGATCTCCCGCGCCACCCGCTTGGCGAACCGGCCGATGGCCTGATCTTCATCCTCGCCGTAGGCGGCCTGGAGCGCCAGCCACGCGTCGTTCTGCGACGCACCGAGGAACGCGGCCAGCTCGGAGGTGTCAACGCCGAGCGTGGGGTTGTAGGTGTTCGACAGCCCGCGCTGCCAGCCGCTGCACAACAGCGCCGCTTCCACAGCGTTCTCGAATGCTTTCTCGGTGTACACGCGGGCGTCGTTCATCTGATTCCCCCTCAGAGGTCGCGGTCGTGCGTGGGGCGGGCGGTGGTGACATCGAGCTGGCCGGTAACGGCAGCAGCGATCAGCGCTCGGCGACGTTCGGCGAGGAGGAGGAGTTGGCGCTCCAAGACTCCCTTAACCCGGCTTGCGGAATCTCGCATGGCCACGTAGTCCCGCACGACAGCGTCCTGCTGCTCACGGCTGGCGATCGGAATAGGAAAATCCAGCACCTTTGATGCGCTTGTCGTCGCAATTCCGACTTGAGATGCCGTATATCGGAAATAGTACCGTCCATGCTTCGAGGCGAGCAATGCGGCGAGATATTCGGGTAGAAGCCTGCCGCGACTCGCCCGGATCGCAAAGATGTGATTCTGGTGAATCATTCCGGGAATCTGGTCACGCCATACAGCCCCACGACCTAGATTGTCCGGATTTCCGTTTGCCTCCGTCATGACGACATCACCATCGCGCAGGGAAGATCGGCGAGCCATGGAGGCAGGGACGATGATCGTCTTCACTTCGTCGAGATCGATCTGCTCACCTTGCACATTAGCCACACGCAGGTACGGATGCTCAACGTCTTCACCGGTCCCTTCGCGCGCCCCATGAACAGTCACGCCAGTCTGCACCCGGGCAAGGTAGCCAAGGCGCACAGTGGGCACGGCAAGGGGTAGCCACGGCCACAGCTGACTGCGTTCACCGTCGCGCGAGATACCGGGCGTGACCATCTCAGACACAGCCGTCATGTAACGCTCGGCAAGGGCTTCAGTTTGCTTCTCGCGCACCGACACCAGTCGGTCGATCCGAGCCGTCTCGGTATCAAGAAACTCGGCAATGCGACGCTGGTCGCCCACAGGAGGAAGCGGGATGGAAATTTCGGCCAAATCTTCCCAGTACAGGCGCCATTGTGCGGGCCTAATCCCTTTGGAACGACGCCCAAACTCCGAAATGAGGGGTCCTGACCTGAGCAAATGATGCAAGAATCCTGGATGCACGGATCGATCAATTGAGCAGACAAGGTAGTCCGGACTCACGATCCCATGATGCCGAGAAACACCCAGGGACCCCTGCCAGGCTTTCATCTTATTGATGACAAGATCCCCTGGGCGCACTTCCTGATACCTGGAGAGATCGAGCGGCGTCTTATTATTGTTGTCACCCCGCGAACTCTTCGGAATGACACCAAAGTCTCGATATACCGACAGGACCTGCAGATGCGTGCGATCAGTTACCTCGCGAGGCCGCAGTACGTATCGAATCTTGATTCCGGCTGGGTTGATCACCGCGCCACCTCACTCAGCAGCACTTGAATCTCTGCCTCCAGCGACTTCAGCTCCGCGTCGATCTCCGTGAGCGGCCTCGGCGGCGTGTAGACGTAGAAGTGGCGGGTGAAGGGGATCTCGTACCCCAGCTTGAATCGCTCCACCTCCTTGGTCCTCGGATTGCGGGTCTCGGCGATCCAGGCGTCCGGAACGTGGGGAAATACCTCACGAGCGAAGTACTCGTCGATGTCCTCGCTCAGCGGGACGTTCTCGTTGTCGCGCAGGTCGGGGTCAGGCTCGGGCTTGCCCTTGGCGAGCTGAACCTCGCCATCCGGGTCGGTCACTCCCACGGCATCACGCAGGGCCTTTTGGAACGGCGCAACGGAGGGCCACAGCACGCCGCCGGCCACCATCGCCGTGCGCAGGGCGTCCCACGCCTCAGCCTTGGTCGACCACTGCGACCCGAGCAGCGGCTTGAGCGCGGCCAGCAACAGCTCGACCACTGCCTCGCCCCCGACCGCCTTCTTCACTGCGGCAGACGCGCCGAGCTGAGCAAGGCCGTCATCGGTCAGCTCGAAGCGGAGCTTGAGCGGCCGGTCCACGGTGATGCGCTGATAGCCGAAATCTCGGTTGGCGAAGACCTTCACCCGCCCGTGATCCGGATGGGCTTCGTCGCTGGCGATGCTCAGCGCATCGCGGTAGATCGCACAGATATTTCCGATCTGCGCCCGTGTGATTTCCTTGCGCTTCTCACCGAGAGACTTGCGCATCTTGGACCACTGGTCGCGGGCATCGAGCAGGATCACACGGCCCTTGCGGTCGGCGGGCTTGCGGTTGGTGACGATCCAGAAGTACGTCGAGATGCCCGTGTTGTAGAAGAGCTGGTCCGGGAGGGCGACGATCGCCTCCAGGTAGTCGTGCTCGATGATCCACCGGCGGATCTCCGATTCGCCCGACCCCGCGCCGCCGCTGAACAGCGGGGAGCCGTTGAAGACGATGGCCAGGCGGGTGCCGCCGACCTCGTCGCCCGCGTCGTCCTTCTTGAGCGGCTGCATCTTGCTCATCATGTGCTGCAGGAACAGCAGCGAGCCGTCGTTGATCCGAGGCAGGCCAGCTCCGAAGCGGCCGTCGTAACCGCGGTCCTCGTGCTCCTGGCGTACGACCTTCTCGACCTTCTTCCACTCCACACCGAAAGGCGGGTTGGCGAGCATGTAGTTGAAGGTCTCGCCGTCGTGGCCGTCCTGGCTGAAGGAGTTGCCGAAACGGATGTTCTTGGCCGTGTGGCCCTTCAGAAGCATGTCGGAGCGGCAGATCGCGTACGACTCGGCATTCAGCTCCTGTCCAAACAGGTTGACGCGCACGCGCGGGTTCAGCTTGCGGATGTGCTCTTCGGCCGCCGAGAGCATGCCGCCGGTGCCGCAGGCCGGGTCGAGGATCTTGACGACCTGGCCCTCTCCGTTCAGCCGGTCGTCGTCCGGGGCGAGCAGCAGCTCGACCATCAGCTCGATGACCTCGCGCGGAGTGAAGTGCTCACCGGCGGTCTCGTTGGAGGCATCGGCGAACTTGCGGATCAGCTCCTCGAAGACGTAGCCCATGTCGTGGTTGTCCACGGCCTCGAAGCTCAGGTCCAGGCCGGCGAACTTCCGCACCACCTGGTAGAGCAGGTCGGCGTTGTCCAGTCGGTCGATCTGGAGGTGGAATTCGTAGCGGTTGATGATCTCGGTGGCCTCGGAGGAGAATCCCCGGATGTAGTCCTTGAGGTTCTTCGCCACGTTGGCCGCGTCACTGCTGATCGTGTCGAAGGTCTGCTCGGACAGGTTGTAGAACTTGAGCTTGGACGCTGCCAGCAGCAGCCCATCCTTGTTCTCACCCGTGTAGGAGGCCGCCCGGTCCCACACCGCCTGGCGGGTCGGGGCCATGACACAGTCCAGTCGGCGCAGCACCGTCAGCGGCAGGATGACCTTTCCGTACTCGGAACGCTTGTAGTCACCGCGCAGCAGATCGGCCACCGACCAGATGAAGTCGGCCAGTTCCTGGTTCTTGCTCAAAGCGTCCTGTCCTCTCGCCCCACTGCGGCGTCTCCGTCGTTCGTCATGCCTTGGTGTTCAGCGTTGCCGTCGTTACGAGCCGGCGGCGGATCGAGTGCGCCGCCGGTGAGGCCGTCGCGAGCGAGCCGCGCAGCCCGGTCGCCTATGCTGGTGAGTTCGGCGAGTTCGCGCTCGAACGCACCCAACGAGCGGAAGGCGTCGCCGTAGCGGCGCTGTCGCTCAACGTCCATGCGGGGTAGGCGCGCCGCCTGCAGGTCCGCTCGGAACGTACCCGAGGAGGACGTGCTACGACGGACGTTCGCCGCGCTGCTGGCGAATCCACGCACGTAGTCGGGGTCCAACTGGTCGCTGACGGAGATGAGCTCGTCACCGTCCAGGCTGACCAGGCCGGCGGCCAGCAGGTCGCTCACCGCCACCGGGACGCCGTCGTCCAGAGCGTCGGCCCGGCCACGTGGTGGCAGCTCGGGAAGCAGCGCCCGAAGGCGGCGCAGGCGCGTGTCCAGATCCTCACGCACCTTTGCGTACTCCACCACGTAGTCGGGCTCCGGCTCGCGTACGTAGCGGCCGGGCGTGAGGTCCACCTCGCTGTCCAGCAGATCGATCAGCGGCACCTCCGCCTCCTGGTGCGGCTGCGGCTCCCACGGTCCGTCCGGGCTGTTGGCGCTGAGATCCACCATGCGTACAGTCCCCATTACCCGCCCAGGGGCGGAAGGACGGCTCAGCAACCACAGGTGTAGCGGGAGGGCATGGCTGGCAGCGAGGCCCGGCGGGAGAGCCACCACCGCGGCGACGCAGCCACGACGCACCAACTCCGCCCGGATCCTGCGACCGGAGCGGCGATGGGCGACCGACGCCGGCAGAACCACCACGGCTCGCCCGCCGGGTGCCGTGTGGTGGTAGCAATGCTGAAGCCAGGCGAGTTCGCTCTCCCCACGCGAGGGCACGCCCGCCTCCCAGCGCGGATCAACAAGCAACTGCTCGCGGCCCCAGTCGGCCACGGCGGTTGGCGGCTCGCACACGACCAGGTCTGCGCGGAGGTCAGGGAACGCGTCGGCCCGCAGCGAGTCGCCTGCCACCACCTGAACCGGCACCGCTGTCCCAGCGGCGGCCAAGGCCGCACGCACCTGGGCTACGCGTGCCGCATCCGCCTGCGTGTCCTGCCCCAGCCTGCTCTGGACCGCACCGCCGCCCACCGCAACGAGGAGCGAGCCGATGCCGCACGCAGGGTCAAAGACGGTGCCTGAGATCTCACCAGCGAATTCTCGGACCGCGCGAGCCAGTCGCAATGTCGAGGCCCCGTCCAACGCGGCGCGCGCGGTGGACTCCAGCAGTCGGGCGACCAGAGCATCCATCACCTCGGCGGGCGTCCGATCGGCGACCAGCCCGTCCACCGCCTCTCGGGCGGCCTGGTCGGCGAGGTCTTCCGCATCGCCCCGGAGATATTCCCCGAGAGCAGCCAGCGCCCCGGCCATTTCCTCGCCGTAGGCACCGCGCAGAGCCTGCCAGAGCCGGACCTCCCCGCTGACCTCTCGCCCGTCGCGCTGCCCGTCCAGCCACTGCCGTACCTCGGCGAGCGAGAACAGGGGACTCGCCGGGGTGCCGCCTACGGGCGCGGGGAAGTCCGAACGACGCCTGCGCCAGTTGGACACCGCAGCACGCGTCACGCCCGCCAACCGTGCGATCTCCGCAGCGGTCGCCGTGGCATCAGGCGCCTCGTTTCCTCCGGTCATGACGCGACCGTACACCGTTCGCGCCCGGGTATCCAAGTTACATTCAGTTGACGGCGTTAACTAGCTCCTGTTCACTGGGTGTCACGCCCCCAGGACTCCGCCGCACACAGCACACCCCACCGGAGGAGAACCGAGCGTGAGCACGAAGTCACGCGGATCGAGGAGAACGATCCCGCGGCACTGACCTCCGGCACCTCGACTCAAAGGAGCATGACGTGGCCGCCAAGGAGAAGAGCAGTACCGGCACCCGAAAGTCCACGTTGCACCGGCTCGCTGTTCCCAACGGTGGCGAGGTGGAACTCCGCACTCTTGTGCGCCCCCACTATCTCGACAGACCCGGTTACCAGGTCCGCGAGTTCGCCTGGGAGGGCGTCACAGGCCTGCTGGTGAACGGGGGAATCCCCCGAGACCGCGCCGACTGGTGCCCGGCCGTCGAGCGGATCACCGGCCTGGAGGTCAACGAGCGGAATCACTCCGCTGCGGGCCTGGTGCTCATGCGCACCGAGCGCGGCCTGTACGCCCTGAGTTACGGGGTCGGCCAGCACATGCTGGACCCGTACTACCGTGATGATGAGTTCGGCCTGGAGTTCGCCACCCGCTGCCTCGACGAGGACGGCATCATCAAGGTGCGCAACCAGATCATGGACGGACGAGGGCGTGTCGACGAGTACTCCGTCGCCAGGGGGGAGCGTATCGACGGCTTCGGGCTCGACCGGTTCGGCGCGGTCGTCCGCCGCATCTGTGGAACGGTCAGCGGCATCCCGTTGACTTCACTGCCCTCCGGTACCTCCAAGCATGTTCGAGTCGAGTGTTCCGAGTCGACCATCAAGCTGCCGCTGGCCACTACCCCCGAGGAATTCCTCAGCGACCTGCGTGCGATAGAGGAGGTCTGCTCGCGCCCGGATCCGCTGCCCGAACTGGGCTTCGTCGATCGGCTCCGCACGCTGGACAACCGCAGCCGCAAGGCTGTAGATGCTCAGGCAGTTCTCGAGGGCATGCTCGCCGACCCGAGTCACCCGCGGCTCACGCTGGGAGTTCCGGAGAGCTGTCAGGAGGGCTTCGGCTCCGCCCAGGCGTTCCGGATCAGCTCTGGTAGCCGCAGCATCGACGTCACCGACCTGGCCCTTCCTGTCCTCCTCGAGTTCGTCTCGGACAAGACCGAGGGCGAGTGCCTCAAGGCGCTCGCCCAGGTACGAGTCGTCATGTTCAGCGACGACGACCTGAAAACGCCGGCCAGCGCCGCGACCACCGGCAAGGAGTGGCTCATCGCGGACGTCCCCGTGGGAACGGCGCGGTACTTCTACGGCCACGGCAAGTGGTACGAGGTGGGAGCTGGATTCCTCGAGACGTTGGAGGAAGAGCTCCGGGAGCTACTGGGCAAGCCGTCCAGTGTCCAACTGCCCGCCTGGCCGAAGGGAGTACCAAACGCCAAGGGGCGGGACTCTCACGATGAGGACTGGTACAACAAGCAGGCAGCAGGCCAGGAGGGCTACCTCCTCTTCGACAAGAAGAACATCGTCACGGACAAGTTCAACGGTGGCGGACTGGAAGTCTGCGACGTCCTCGGCCCGGACAACCAGCTGATCTGCGTCAAGAAGGCCACCAGCAGCGACGGCACCGCACCGCTGAACCACCTCTTCGCCCAGGCGGTCACCGCCGTCGAAACCCTGCGCAGCGACGAAGCCATCCGCAGCGCCTTCCTGAAACAGGTTGCGGACCGTACTCCCGACCACCGCCTCCTGAGCGACTTCGGCACGCTGAAGGTCGTGCTCGCCATCCTCCTCAAGGACGGAAAGGAGATCACCGTCGACTCCCTCTTCGCCTTCGCGCAGGTCTCCCTCCTCCAGTCGGCACGTCGCTTGCGCGCGATGAACGCAGAGGTCGAGGTCGTCGCAGTCCGACGCTGAGCACACGACGCCCCGGGAGGGACGCCCCCTCCACTTCCGCCCTGACGCCGTCCGGCGCCAGGCCAAGTCAGACAAGCCCCACGCTGCTGATCAATTTCACACCGAACGACCCCGAGCCGTCCACGTTGGCCGAGAACAGCGAGAGGCCAGAGGACCCCGACGCGGCATATCGCGCGGGTATCCACTGGAATACCTGCAGGCCGGTTTCGATTGCTTCTCCTGTAGTGATCACGGAGGGGGACGCTGGTGAGCGACCTGAAGCTGTTCCGGCTCGACGCCGCCGGCCGGGATGTCGAGCTACACGGTTCGACGGTGGCGTTGGAGGTCGAGCTGCAGCGCCGGATTGAGGCCAGCATGGAGGCCATGCTTGGCATCCGCTTCCTCGCGTCCGAGTACCCGACCGGGCCGTGGCACCGAGGGCGGATCGACACTTTGGGGTTGGACGAGAACGGCAGCCCGGTGGTGATCGAGTTCAAGAAGGGCTCGGACAGCGACCTGTTGACTGAACTGAAGGCGGAGTTTCCGCAGGTCAGTGACCTTGTGAAGGGTGCGTCGTTGAGTCGGCCATGGAGACGTCTCGTGACCTGGCGGCCCTGTCCATCCCCCTGGTTGGGGAACTGGTGGCCATGGATGATCCTTGGGAGCCCTACCGGCTCATCGATCCGTCCGGAGAACCGGTCGAGGGGGCTCGCGCCTTCCTACGGGACCTGCAGGGAGCCGGTCGTTCGGCGGCGACGGCCCGTTCCTATGGGATGGACATGCTGCGCTGGTTCCGCTTCCTCTGGGCTGTCGAGGTGCCGTGGGATCGAGCAAGCCGGATCGAGGCGAGGGACTTCTCCCGTTGGCTTCAGGTCGCCGGGCAGCCGAGGCGTCCGCACTGGCGACGCCCGAGCGAAGCGGGCGGGTGGGCCGCAGGTGGCAAGCCGTACGCACCGTAGGTGCGAGCGCACAGCGAGACGGTGCTGCGGGGTTTCTACGACTTCCACCGCGACATCGGTACCGGGCCGGTCCTCAACCCGTTCCCTTTGGACCGAGCACGTCGCGGCCAGCGGGCTCACGCCCATCGCAACCCGATGGATCCGGCCCGGGACGAACGCGCCGGGCTCTACCGGCCGAGAGTGCCCAAGCGGGTGCCCCGCAGCGTCCCTGATGAGGAGTTCAACGAGATCTTCGCCCGGCTCCCTTCCCACCGGGACCGGGCTCTTGTCGCCTTCTATATTTCCACCGGTGCACGGGCCAGCGAACTGCTCAGCACGTGGCAGGCCGGCGTCGATCCGGGGCGCCAGCTGATCTCGGTTGTCCGCAAGGGCACCCGGGAAGTCCAGGAACTGCCCGCCTCGACCGATGCGTTCGTCTGGCTGCGGCTCTACCAGCTGGAGATGGACGATTCGATCCCGCGCGGGCGGCTTCTCCCGCTGTGGTGGACCCTGCGCTCGCCGTCGAGTCCGTTGACCTACCACGCGGTTCACCGCATGTTCGAGCGGGCGAACGCCAAGGCAGGAACCTCCGCGACGCTGCACGCCCTGCGGCACACCGCCGCCTACCGAATGTCCGAGGACCCCAACCTCCCCCTCACCGATGTCCAGTTCGTCCTAGCCCACGCTCAGTTGACCACGACACAGCTTTACCTCACGCCTCGCAAGGAGGTGGTAATCCGGCGCCTGCTGGCCCACCACGCCGAGCAGACGCGTCAGGCAGCCGGCCGCGTCGCCCCGCCTCCGGCAGCCGACTACCGGCCGGAAAGTCTCGATGTGCTGTTCGGAACCGGTGCCCGGTGACCGTCACTTCGTTGGCGCGTGCCGGCTCCCGCGCATCGGCCGCTGGATTGGAGCCACAACTCACCCGTTCCATGGCAGCCCAACAGCGCTTCCCCGCCCGGGCCGTTCCCGGCATCTGGCCGGGCACCGAGCACTCCCGCACGGAGGTGGCCCGGCTGCTGTCCCGTCCGCCTTTCACGCTGGAGAACGCCGGCAGCGAGCTGCACCACAAGCACGGCATCGTCATGGTGCTGGACTGGCTGGAAGACCAGCCGGGACAGACCTGGCAGGAGCGGTGGCTGGCCAGCGGCATCGAGCAAGCCGGCTCCGCCTGGCGGCCGGTGATCAAGCAGTGGCTGCACGAGCGCGGTCTCAAGGCAGCCTGGCGCATGCCGGTGGTGGGCCGGGCCCTGACGACAGTGATCAGCGCTGATCTACTGCGGCCGTCGGTGGACTGGCTGGCCGCGGGGGCCAGCCGCCAAGGGGTCCTGGTCCGCTCCATGGCCCGCAGCCGCGACCCGCGCGGGTTCGAGCGCTTGCGGGAGCTGGGCGCGTCAGTCGAGGACGTACGGTCGGGTGCCGTCAGCGCTGCTCTCTGCCGCAGCGCCCTCATCCTCGCGGCCAAGGGCGGCATGCTGACCGGGATCACCGTCGGCGACGTCCTGGAGCTCTTCGAGGCCCAGGCCACGGTCCTCAAGCGGATGACGGCGGGGACGGAAGTGTTCTACCGGCTGCTGCACCAACTCGGAGCCCTGGGAGAGGATGCCCCGCAGAATCTGCGCGAGGTCCGCAACCGAGGACAGCGGACCCCTGAGGAACTGGTCGACCGCTACGGACTGCGCTGCTGTCCCGTCCGTGACCTGCTGGTGGACTATCTCCGTGAACGCCAGCCCGCTCTGGACTACAACAGCTTGAAGTCTCTCTCCTACCACCTCGGCAAGCGCTTCTGGCAGGACATCGAGCATCATCATCCCGACGCTGACAGTCTCCGCCTTGCCCCGGACGTCATCGGGCAGTGGAAGCAGAGGATGCGTACCAAGGACAAGACCGTCACCGGCCCCGACGGCCGACGCACGAACACGAAGGTCGAGAGGCTCAACCACCGGGACACGCTCACCCAGGTGCGGGCCTTCTACCTCGATATCGCCCAGTGGGCTTTGGAAGATCCCGGCCGCTGGGGCCCGTGGGTGGCACCAAGCCCGGTGAGGGCTGACGAGCTGGAGAACCGCAAAGTACAACGGCGACGCAAGGCGAGGATGGACGCCCGCACCCGCGAGCGCCTGCCGGTTCTGCCGATCCTCGTCCGCACGGTCGACCAGCGTCGCAAGGACGCTGCCGCGGTACTGGAAGCCGCCCGGCATACCGGCCCCGGCGAGGTGTTCACCGCTGCCGGTCAGCAACTCGTACGTGCCGTGGTTCCGCATGGAACGGCCGGCAGGATCTGGGCCGAGGACCCGAACACCGGAAAACGCCGCGATCTGGGACTCGAGGACGAGAGAGCCTTCTGGACCTGGGCCGTAGTCGAGGTCCTGCGGGCCACCGGCATCCGCATCGAGGAACTGCTGGAACTCAGCCACCACAGCCTGGTCCAATACCGGCTGCCCACCACCGGTGAACTTGTCCCCCTCCTTCAGATCGTCCCGTCCAAGACGGATACCGAGCGGCTGCTGCTGGTCAGCCCCGAGCTCGCCGACGTCCTCAGCGCGATCATCTGCCGAGCCCGGGAGGCCACCGGTGCCGTTCCCCTGGTCCGCTCCTACGACCGCCGCGAATGCGCGTGGCAGGAGCCGGCCCCGCTGCTGTTCCAACGACGCATCCGTGGTGAGGACTGCGCGTTCACCGATGAAACCGTTCGCACCATGCTCGACGAGGCCCTCACCGACACGGGCCTGACCGACGTCACCGGGGCCCCGCTTCGCTACACACCGCACGACTTTCGCCGGCTGTTCATCACCGATGCGATCCTGAACGGGCTGCCGCCGCACATCGCCCAGGTGATCGCTGGCCACCAGGACATCAACATCACTCTCGGTTACAAGGCCGTCTACCCCGAAGAAGCGATCCAGGCGCACATGGCCTTCCTCGCCCGCCGAAGGTCCCTCCGCCCGAGCGAGGAATACCGCGTCCCCACCGACGAGGAATGGCAAGAGTTCCTCGGCCACTTCGAGCGGCGCAAAGTCTCCATCGGAGCATGCGGCCGCGCGTTCGGCACCCCCTGCATTCACGAACACGCCTGCGTCCGCTGCCCGATGCTCTGGCCTGACCCCGCCCAGCGTGACCGTCTCGTCGAGATCCGCGACAACCTCGTCGCCCGCATCGCCGAGGCCGAACGCGAAGGATGGCTTGGCGAGATGGAAGGGCTGCAAGTCAGCCTTTCCGGAGCAGAGGAGAAGCTCACCCAACTCGAACGGCGCCCATCCCGCGTCGTCGTCGACCTCGGCATTCCCGTCAGCAGGACACCATCCTCATGACGGCCGCCCGAGGCCCGCACACCTTGGTGCCGCCATGCGGCAAGATACGGCGAGGACACAGAGGGGGGTCTCATGGACGGCAAACTCTGCGATGGCTGGGTTCACTCGCTCAGTGGTCAGACACTCTGTTTCACGGGCAAAGTGCTCATCGATGGCGAATGGACCGTCCGAAAGGACTGCGAGGAGATAGCCCAACAGCTCGGCGCAAGCTGGAAGTCGGACTTCTCCCGCAAGATCACAGTCTTCGTACATGGCGATCTCGCCAGCCAGGCTGTGACCGACCCGCACCGCGAGTACAGCAAGAAGCTCGTGCGCGCCGCATGGGAACGCGACCGGGGATACCACGTATGCGTCGTGGACGGGGATGGCTTCGCTGACCTGATCGACGGACATCCCGCGCGCTGCCGAGAGCTGCAACGGGCGCACGGCATCGACGACCACGTCCTTGTCCTTCCTCAGACTGGAGACGGGATCTTGGGCGGCCCGCTTCAGCAACACAGAGTCGGTCGCCACGAGCCTGGTGCACTGGCGCTCGACCTTGCCCACCTCGACAAGGGCACGGAAGCACACGAGTCGACTATCGCAGCACTCATCGAGCACCTGGCACGCCAGCACGTCGAACTCCGCGGACACGCTCGCAATGCTCCCCGCTTCGACGCGGGCTGGTCACGCGGCGACGATGTCTTTATCGCCGAGGTCAAGAGTTTGACTGGCGCAAGCGAAGACCAGCAGATTCGACTAGGGATCGGACAGGTCCTCGACTATGCCCATCAACTTCAACTGGCGAGGACATGCGGTCGAGTGCGTCCCGTCCTGGTACTGGAGAACCAGCCGACCGACCCCAGGTGGATGTCACTCGCGGAGACCAGCGGGATCCTACTCACATGGGCCCCCGACTTCGCTGGGTGCTGAAGTTCCGCACGACAAACCTGTCCAAGGTCACTTGCAGTGCCAAATCAGCTGCAACAGCAGGAGATCCACGGCACGTGGACTTTGATCGTTCTCCTGCTGCATCAACCCCGCAAGCGGTACGTTTATGCGCCCGACGCACATCACCGGGCATATCTCGTCATACGCGGAGATGGATCACAGATCATGAGACTCGTGGACGATCTCACTCTGGAGCGCGGCACCTCCCTGCAGGAGAAGCCGGGTACGACTTGCACTGGGGTCCCAGCGAAGGGCCCGGCTGTTGAGTGGGAACTACGCCTTCCCGGCCGCCCGTTGTTGACAGTGCACGACACCCGCTGGGACAACGGCGAACGAGATCTCGTGCTCTACCAGCCCACGGTCGTCCCCGAAATCCCCGCGGCGCTATCCAACCTGCACAACCGGCTGCGCGTCGGCATCGCTCGCGCGCCGGGAAATACAACCACCCTGCGCATCATGGCCTTCCCAGCCTGGGTGGACGGAGAACGCCCCAGGATCAAGAAGTCCCTCACCACAGCTCAGCTGGCAGCCAAGTACGGTCTCCAGCAGTTGCGTGACCTGACCGCGCGTCCGGGCGTTGCTCTGCACTCGGCGGGCGGCCGTGTCGACGTTCCAGGGTGCGACGTGGATGATCCGCAGGACGATATACGCATCCAACACGCCTTGTCCTTCCCAGCCGAGGACGATGAGACACCCGTGATCGCCTTCACCCACCTACGCGTGGTGCCCGTTCTCCGCCATGTCGGCTGGCTTTCCATGGTCGCTGTGTAACACACGGCGCTGGACGCCAGGCGCGTACGTCGCCTGCCTGCACAGCGACCATGAGACGCACAGCGCCTGACATTGAGGGGTTACCCGTGAGTGATCACCGACCGAGCCAGCGCGTCAGTCTGGAGAAAGCGATCCGCGCGCTTCGCGGCCTATGGGACACCCAGCGCGCGCTTACCACACTGCGCGACGCCGGTCATGAGCCAGAGGAAAAGCACACGCGACAGATCCTCCGCGATCTCGCGAGCAGCGGCCTACTGGTCAAGGTGCAGGACCGGCCGGTCCTATACCGCACAGAGCCTATGAACGAGTGAGGCAGGCCCTCACGCGGCACGGGACCCGAAGGGCATGAGGTTGGTGCACTGGACCGTACCGCCCAGTTCAGAGAAGGGGTGATGTCGCAGGCCGTCTCGTACCTGTCCTGGCTGGAGTCGGCGCAGCACGAGTTCGAGGCGCTCGTGCGGAAGGTGCTGGGCGCGGAGGCCGCCGAGGCGATCGACTGGCGTCGTCCGCGGATGGTCTGCATCGCGGCCGGCTTCTCCCACCACGACCGCGTGGCCGTGCAGCGGTTGCCCGAGCGGATCGACCTTGTGCGCTACCGCGTCTTCGAGGGTGGCCTGCTGAGCCTGCTGCTCGTCGACTCCTCGCCCGGCTCACCGACCGTCGCTTCGTCTCGGCGGAACCAGGAGCGGGGCGCGGCGGTCGACAGCGCGCCGGCGGCACTGGTGGCTCCTTCGCCTACGAGTGTCGGCCTCGTTCCCGAGTGTCTTCGGGACCTGTACACGGAGTTGGACGAGGCGCTCACGGCATGGGGCGAGGTGGAGGTGGCGTCCCTGCGGCACTACATCGCCTACCGGCGGTTGGTGAACGTGGCGTCGGTGATCTTCCGTCCGAAGCACGAGGCGATCCTGGTGTACCTCAGACTCGACCCGGACACGGTCGAGCTGGAGGAGGGCTTCACCCGGGACATGCGCGGTATCGGACACCTCGGGACCGGCGACCTGGAGGTCCGTATCGTCTCGGCAGCCGACTTGGAGAAGGCAGCGCCGCTGATCCGGCGGGCGTTCGAGGCGGCCTGACGTAACAGGAGGGGCGGCTGGTGCATCGGTTAGTCGATGCTCCAGCCGCCCCTCTGGCGTCTGTGGGCCGCCGGCCCTGGCCTCTCTTCGCTCTCACGCTCATGCCTCCGGTCCGGCCAGCTCGAAGTCGTCCTTCGTCAGTTCGGCCCGCAGCCGCTCCTCGGCGACGTCGGCGTAGTGCGCGGACAGCTCGACGCCGACGAAGCGGCGTCCCTCGCGCAGGGCCGCGACCCCGGTGGAGCCACTGCCGGTGAACGGGTCGAGGACGGTGCCGCCCTCGGGGCAGACCTGGACGAGCTGCTGCATGACCTCGACCGGCTTCTGGGTGATGTGAACCCGGCCCTTGCGGGGCTGGGAGGCGATGTAGTGCCCCGGCAGGTAGAGATCGCGGGTGTTGTCGAGGGAGCCCTTGACGCCCCAGATGATGAACTCCGAGTCCTGCTTCGGCCCGCCCTTGCGGGGCCGGCTGGACGGCTTGATCCACGGAATCGTGCCGCTCCAGGTCCACCCCGCCATCTGCAGGGCGTCGGAGGTGGTCGGCTCCTGCCGCCAGTCGGTGAAGACCATCGCGACCGCGTGCTCGGTCGAGGCCCGGTACGCCTCGGTGAGCAGTTCGGTCAGCCAGGAGCGGTAGGAGCGCTGGTCGCGGTTCTCGCCCGGGAAGTTGGCGAGGTCGTGCGCCGAGTTGCTCGTGACATACTTGGCACGTGCGGTACGGCCGGTCCGGTCGGAGCTGGTGCGGCCCCCGGAGTTGTACGGCGGATCGGTGATCACCGCCTGGACGCTCTCGTCCGGGAGGGACTTCAGGACGGTCAGGGCGTCACCTCGGTGCAGCGTGTAGCTCATGGGGAGGGCCTCTCTTCGGGCGCGGCGGAGTCTGGACCTGCTCCGGGCAGCGCTCAACGGCGCGCATCCGGTGCGAGGTTGCAGCGGAGGTTAACGGCGAATTCCGGCCGCACCTAACGAGGTGGCTCCCTGCTTTGAGCCCCCTGATGGCAGTCGTTTGGCGCGGCCGGAATCCCGGTCTACTGTCTCGCCGTGCCACCGGGAAGGAGCCTTGCTCCACCCCCGTTGAGCTGTGCTTATCCGTGCCGTCTCGTCCAATCGAGCAGCGTCGGAGGCATGTTGCCCATCTGCCCGCGAGTGCCACGAGGAGGCCCCTGTGCATTGCCTGAGATTACGAGCGCGGCTGGCTGCCGCGCGTGACCTGAAACCGGCGTCCTGGAGCTACCAACTCCTCTGACCCGGGCCCGCCGAGAGGCGGATGCACATCGGCGCGGTGCCGACGGCTTTGCACGAGAAGTCGGCACCGCGCCTCCTGCGAACACCGAGGAGCCGCTGCGATGCAGCATGCCCTGACACACCCGCGCCCCGACCCACCTCCCTCGACCGGTCCGCACCGCCGTCGCGCTGAACGGCGGCGGCCATGAAGAAGACGACGGGAGCCCTCGTCGGTCTGTGCGCCACCGGACCACTCCTGCTGGCACTGCCGATCCTTGGCATCGGTGCCGGGACCGCCTCGGCCTCGTGCTCGACCGACGGTGCACAGGGTGTGGACGCCTCCGCCGTCGCCAAGCAGGTGAAGGCGATCCTGGACGGCGGCGACAAGGGCTCGGTCTCCGTGCCGGGCCTGGACGCGCCTGCCGACCAAGTGCCCAACGCCAAGACGATCCAGGCTATGGGCGTCGCGATGAACATCCCCGCCCGAGGGCAGGTCGTCGCCCTGGCGACCGCTCTGCAGGAGAGCGGCCTGCGAAACCTGACCTACGGCGACCGCGATTCGCTGGGTCTCTTCCAGCAGCGGCCGTCGATGGGCTGGGGTACAGCCAGCCAGATCCTCGACCCGGTGCACGCCTCGACGAAGTTCTACGAGGGTCTCAAGAAGGTCTCCGGCTGGCAGTCCCTCTCTGTCACCCAGGCCGCCCAGGCGGTACAGAAGTCGGGCTTCCCCGAGGCGTACGCCAAATGGGAGCCGCTGGCCACCGCCCTGCAGAAGGCCATCGAGCCCCTGCTGCAGAAGGCCGGCGGCGCATCGCCGAGCCCGTCGCCGTCCGGCTCTGCCGACACCGGCAGCCCCTCTCCCGATTCCGCGGGAGGTTGTTCGGCGGACGGCGACGGAACGGACTTCGGCACCATCCCGGCGGGCGCCCTGCCGAAGGAGTACAAGATTCCCGCCTCCGCGCCGCCGAAGGTACAGACGGCAATCCGGTGGGCGCTCGGCCAGCTCGGCACCCCGTATCAGTGGGGCGGCACCTGCACCGACTCCCACGGCAAGAACCCGATGGGCCGCTGCGACTGCTCCTCCCTGATGCAGGGCGCGTACAAGGTCGCCGGGGTCACCCTGACGCGGACCACGTATACGCAGGTCAAGGACTGCAAGGCCGTCTCGGTCGATGCCCTCAAGCCGGGCGACCTCCTTTTCACCGAGGGGACGGCCGCCGTACCGGAACACGTCGGGATGGCGATCGGGCAGGGCCTGATCGTCCACGCCCCGCACACCGGTGACGTCGTACGGATCACCACCGTCGCGTCCTGGAAATCGCGGATTCTCGCGGCCCGCCGAGTCGTCTGACCGGCGCTCCTCTCCCTCCTCACCTCCCCTCGCACCTCTGGTCCGCCCCACCGGGCTTTGGCGTGCACTCATTCGAACTGGAGTTCCCGTGTATCTCGCCGACAAGGTCATACAGCTCGCCTACGACCCCGGAATCAAGCCCAACGAGGGCGGGCTCCCTGGCCTCAACGTCCTCAAGCAGGTGATGGGCTCGATCAACTTGTTCGGACTCATCGCCGTGGTCGGAGCCCTCGCCGTCAGTGCGGGCGTGTGGGCCTGGGGGCACCACTCCGGTGGTCACCAGGCCGAGGCGAACGGGAAGAAGGGCGTGCTGGTCAGCGCGGGCGCGGCCCTTCTTCTCGGTGCGGCCAACGGTGTAGTGGCGTTCTTCTCGACGCTCGGGACGCAGGTCCACTGATGGCTCAGCACTCCACCCACCCCGGCGGCGCATCTCGCGTGCGTCGCCGGGCGCTGCTCGGCACTGCCGTCCTGGCGGTGCTCGTCGCCCTCGCCGGCCTGGCCGCCTACCTCACCCGCGAGGGCCGAAGCCCCTCCGATCCTGCTTCCCCACCGCCGAGTTCGCCCACCGCGTCCTCGTCGACCGCGGCGCCGTCCGGGCCGCACACCCGGCCCCGCGCTCTGCCCGTTCCGCCGAAAACCCACGACCCGATCACGTACGGGAAGGCCGCCGCAGCAGCGCTGTGGTCGTACGACACCCGCGCGTACTCGCAGCCTGAGCTGCGCAAAGCGCTGCGCGGCTGGCTGACCACGGAGTCGAAGTACGCCGACCCGGCCTCCGTCGATCAGGCGGTCCCCTCGGCCGTGCTGTGGAAGGAGATGGCGGCCAACAAGCAGGTCGCCACCGCCAAGATCAACGAGGGGCACTTCCCGCACGCCTTCACCCAGGCTCTCCAAGACGACCCCGGGGCGATCACCCAGGCGTACGTCTACGCCGTCACGGTCTCCGGCAAGCAGTCGATTCGCTGGAAGGGCTCGGCCGCCGGCGGCGCGGAGAGCCGGTCCACCACCCTCGCGGTCCAGTGTCGGCCCAACCACCCCTGCGCCCTGGTCGGCGTCATGCCGTCCGTCGCGCCCTGACCCTCGCCCCAGAACGGAGGTAAGACCCATGGGAGTCTGCGACTTCCCGCTGATGGACAAGGTGTGCGGCGCTGTCGACTTCGCCACCAACCCCGCCGGCACCGTCACCGACGGTCTCGGCGCGTGGATCGCGAAGTCGGCGGGTGAACTGGCGTCCAGCGCGGCCGACCTTGCCGCCAAGGCCGTCAACAAGACGACGGCCATCGACCTCAACGCCGGGTGGTTCCGCGACAACTACGAGCTGCTGCTGCCCATCGGCCTCGCCCTGACCGTCGGCATCTTCTGCATCCAGCTCATGACCGCGGCCTGGCGCCGAGACGAACGCGCCCTCGCCAAGGCGGCGTTCGGCACCATGACCGGAGTCCTCTTCAGCTTCTCCGCCATCGCCTTCACCACCGTCGCCATCACCGTGGTCGACGCGCTGTCCGACGGCCTCTTCAAAGCCGCCAATACCTCGATCGACGACGCGATCCGCCGTGTGATCAAGGTCGATCAGATGGGGGCCATGTACGGCCTCGGCTGGGGTGTGCCCGCGCTGGTCGCCTTCGGGTGCGCGATCGGCGCCTTCCTCTACTGGGGCGTGATGGTGGCCCGCAAGGTCGGCGTCCTGATCATGGTCGCGCTCGCGGTGTTCGCCGGGGCGGGCGGCGGCTGGGAAGTCGCCAAACGGTGGCGGCGCGGCTGGATCGAGGCCACCGGCACCCTCATCGTCTCCAAGCTGTTGATGACCGTCGTCTTCCTCATCGGCGTCTCCGCCATGGGCAAGACCGACGCCAGCGACGGGATGGCGGCCCTGTCCGACGCGATGGCCGGCATCGTCGTGATGGTCTTGGTGCTGCTCTGCCCCTACGCGACGTACAAGTTCGTCCACTGGGCCAGCGACGGCGGCGGACACGACGACATGCACCGCACCGGTGTCGCCGGTATGGCGGTCGCCGCAGGAGCCGCGAAGACCGCAGGCAGCCTCGCGCTGCGGGCCGGTACCGGCGCCCCCGCTCCGCAGGGTCTGAACCAGGTCCCGGGCGCGGGCACCGATGGCGTCGCCTCCGGCATCAACCCCTCCGGCGGCACCCTCAGCAAGGAGGGCATCGACGCCGGGCCGCCCAAGCAGCAGACCCGCTTCCGGTACGGCGAAGACCAGGACGCGAGCGGCGACAAGGGCCGGGCTCTGATCCAGCGCCCCGGGATCCCGCCGCTGATCACACGTCCTGGCGAGGACGAACCGGAAGGTTCCGAGCCGATTGCCCAAGGCGTTGCGGGCGGCTCCGGTCACCTCGCAGCCGCATCGGCTCCGGGCGGCGACATGACCTCCATGCCGCCAGCCGACCCCGGACCCTCGGCCTCGGGCACTCCGGCGTCCGGGTCCGGTCCGTCGGCCACCGGCTCCGCGACGCCGACGAACTGGGTGTATCCCACCCAGCCGCCGTCGGGTTCCTGACCCACATCCCCGGGGGCGGGCCGCACTCCACGGCCCGCCCCCGCCTCCCCACCAGCAGGAAGGTTTCGCCATGACGTCCAGAAGAGCGCCGCGCGCCCCGACCTCCGCCCGCTCCCACCGTCTGGAACCACCATGTCCGGCAAGCACCAGTCCTCCACGCCCACCGTGAAGTTCCCGCACCGCAGCAGGCGCGGCGTCCTGCTCGGCCTGACCGTCCCGCAGTTGGTCGTCGCCGGACTCACCGGCCTTCTCCTTCTCGCCGTCATCCTCGCCCGAGGCGTGGTCGGCGCTCTCCAGCTCATACCGCTGTGGGCCGTGATCGCCCTGCTCGTCTTCGTCCGCCACCGAGGCCGTGCGCTGGCGGACTGGGCCCCGATCGTCGTCCGCTACGCGCTGCGCCGGATGCGAGGCCAGCTCGTCTGGCTCACCCGGCCCTCCCGCCGGCCAACCCGCGAGGGACTGTTCCACCTTCCCGGCACCGCTGCCAGCCTGCGCGTGGCCACTGCTCCCGACGGTAAGTACGGCGCCGTCCACAACCCGCACACCGGGACGCTGACCGCGGTGGTCAAGGTCTCCTCCCGCGCCTACGCCCTGCTCGACCCGGGCACCCAGCAGGCCAACGTCGGCGGCTGGGGACGCGCGCTGGCGGCCCTCGCCCGTACCGGGCAGATCGCTCGCATCCAGGTGATCGAGCGCACCATCCCCGACTCCGGCGACGCGCTGCGCCGCTACTGGGAAGAGCACGGCCGACCCGACACCCCGATGGCCGGCGCGATCTACAACGAGCTGATCCAGAGCGCCGGCCCCGCAGCCGCCCCGCACGAGGCGTACGTCGCGGTGTCCTTGGACACCAAGGCGGCCCGTCGGCTGATCAACCAGGCCGGTGGCGGTCTCACCGGTGCCTTCAGCGTCCTCGCCCAGCTCACCTCCACGTTCGACCAGGTGGCGCAGACCGCCGGTCTCACCCCGACGGGCTGGCTCACCGCCCGCGAGATCGCGGCCGTGGTGCGCACCTCCTACGACCCGAAGGCGCTGGCAACACTCGACCGCTGGTCCACGGCCGGTCGCCCCGAGGCCGAACCCGCCGCCGCCGGACCCGTCGTGGTCGTCGAAAAGGCGGACCACATCGCCACCGACTCCGCCGTGCACGCCACCTACTGGGTGGAGAACTGGCCGCGCACCGAGACGTCGGCCGGGTTCCTGCACCAGCTCCTGTTCACCGGTGGCGTCCGGCGCACCCTGTCGCTCTCCTACGAGCCGAAGAACCTCGACGCCGCCCTGCGCGACGTGCAGCGCAAGAAGTCCAGCGTGATCGCCGACGCCGCCGAACGGGCCCGGCGCGGCCAGGTCGACTCCGAGGCGGACTCGATCGAGTACCAGGACATCAAGTCCCGCGAACGCCAGCTCATCGCCGGGCACGCCGACGTCGCCCTGACCGGTCTGCTGACCGTCTCGGCCGACACCGAGGACGAGCTGCGCACCGCCTGCGCCGTCGTGGAGACCGCCGCTGTCGGCGCCCAGCTCGATCTCCGGCCGCTGACCTGGCAGCAGGCCGAGGCGTTCACCGCCGCCGCCCTGCCGCTCGCGCTCGCCGCCTGAGCATCCCTTCCCTCCGAAAGAGCACCCTCATGTCCCGCACCGCCAGCCCGACCGCGCAGGACTTCGTGCCCTTCGCCACCGCCGCGCTCGACTTCCACCGGGCACTCAACATCCCGGGCGGCCCGCTGGTCACCACCCGGGCCGAGCTGGACGCCCTGCACGCCCACCTCGTCTCGCTGTACGGGCTGCTCGACGCCCACACCGGTCGCACCGGGCAGCTCGTCGCGGTCGAGGGCGACCAGCTCCGCACCGCCCGCACCCGCATCTGGCAGGCCGCCGAGCACCTCCACGCCGCCTACCACGCGGCGCCCCGGCCGGACTCCGGCGAGATCCCCGCACCGGAGGCGTGCCAGGCCGGCCTTCCAGAGGGCGCCCCGGAATTCACCATCTGCCAGCGCCACCAGCGCACCGCGCATCTCGTCCGGCGGCGCACCACCCCGGCCGACCTGCACGCCCCGTTCACCGGCCTCGTCCGCCGCTGACCCACCCCTCATCTGGAGAAACCCTCATGCCCCGTACCCGCGCCAGCGCCTCCCCCCTGTTCGTGCCCCGTAAGACGACACGCGCCGAACAGCGAGCCGCCCGAGCCGGTTTCACCGAAGCCCGCCGCCAGGCACGCCTCGCCGGAAACCCGCCCAAGCACCGCGCCGAGCAGACCCTCGACCCGGATCTGCGGCCCACCTACCCGCCCGCCGGTCGCCCCGGTCCGGCCTCCGCCCGCGGCGGCAAGCTCGCCCTGCCCGCCCACCGGATGACCACCGCCACAGCCAGCGGCGCGTACCCGTTCGTGGCCGAGGGCGGCCTGGGCGCCGAAGGGGTGTTCATCGGCCGCGATGTGCACGCGGAGGCGGCCTTCTGCTTCGACCCGTTCTCGCTCTACAACAGCGGCAGGGTGGAGGGCTTCACCAACCCCAACGCGGTCCTGGCCGGGATCATCGGCATGGGCAAGTCGGCGCTGGCGAAGTCGATCGCCACCCGGTCGATCGCCCATGGCTACCGGATCTACATCCCCTGCGATCCCAAGGGGGAGTGGACCGGTGTCTCGCAGGCCCTCGGCGGATACAGCATCGCCCTGGGCCCGGGGCTCCCCGGCCGGTTGAACCCGCTGGACGCCCCGGCCCGCCCCGCCTCCGTGAGCGAGGAGGACTGGTTCACGGAGGTTCGCAAGCGCCGTCTGCTGCTGCTGGCCAGCCTCGCCCGCACCGTGCTGAAGCGCGACCTGCTGCCGATGGAGCACACCGCCCTCGACCTGGCCCTGGATCTGGTTGTCGCTGACGCCGCCGCCCGGGGCACGGTGCCGCTGCTCGGCGAGATCGCGCACGTACTCGGCTCCCCCGAACGCCTCGACCAGGCCCTGAGCCACCAGGCGGGGCACCTCGGTTCGGCCGCCCAGGATCTCGCCCACGCCCTGCGACGTCTCGTGCACGGCGACTTGAGCGGCATGTTCGATGCGCCGAGCACCGTGTCGTTCGACCCGACCACACCGATGCTGTCCATCGACCTCTCCCGTCTCGGCGGCTCCGGTGACGACACGGCACTGGTGCTCGCGATGACGTGCGCGAGCGCGTGGATGGAGTCAGCCCTCAGTGATCCCGATGGCGGTCGGCGCTGGGTGATCTACGACGAGGCGTGGCGGCTGATGCGGCACGTCGGGCTGCTGGAGCGGATGCAGAGCCAGTGGAAGCTCTCCCGAGGGCTGGGCATCGCGAACCTCATGGTGATCCACCGGCTCAGCGACTTGCTCTCGGCGGGCGACGCCGGTTCACGCGGCCGAGTCCTGGCCGAGGGGCTCCTCGCGGACTGCAGCACGCGCATCATCTACCGCCAGGAGCCCGACCAGCTCGCCGCCGCTGCATCTCTGCTCGGCCTGACCGGCGTCGAGACCCAAGCCGTGTCCGCTCTGACCAAGGGGCGGGGTCTGTGGAAGGTCGCCAGCCGCTCGTTCATCACCCAGCACATCCTCCACCCGGCTGAGCGGGAGCTGTTCGACACAGACGCCCGCATGGCCGCCTAGCCCAACGACCAGCACAGCAACGGGAATTGATTATGTCTGCTTCTTCCACTCCTTCCTCCGGTGACAACCAGCCGTCGCAGGCCACCGACCCTTTGGCGTGGCGACGGCACCTCCCGGCACTGGCCTCGGCCGCCGCCGGGATCAACGAGGCGTGCGACGCCTGGGACGCGGTTTCGGACTCCCTCTGCGACGCGGAGGGCTGGCCGCTGGACGACAAGGTCTACGGGGACGGGAAGGTCAAGCGGGACGCCGAAGCGTGGAAGCACGCCGAGGTGTTCCTCGACCACGGACCCGAGGTGCTGGCCGGGGTCTGCGCCGCCGCCGACGGCCCCGACTACGTCGAGGGGCCGATCAGTGACGACCTCCGTCGGATACGCGGGATCGACACCATCCTGCTCCGGGCGGAGGAACTGCGGCACGAATGGGCCGACGTCATGGCGCTTATGGACGGTTCGCAGCCGAGCGTGCTCCACCTCTACAAGGAGCGTGCCGAGGAGCACCGCAACACCGAAGGCTGGCACTACTCCCACGAACTCGGCTCCAAGGAACCGGCGTTGGTGCGCGTCGGCGAATACCTCGCTCACCGAGCGGACACCGAACGGCCGACGCAGACCGAGCGGACTCGCGTCGCCCTGACCCGCTCGACGCACAACGCCCCTGCCGGATCACCTGCTTCGCCCCAGCTCCCACCGGCGTCGCAACCGCCGGCTCCCGGTCGCTCGCGGTGATCCCTAGCACGCAGTCACGGCAGCGCCAAACTGCCCGATCACCAGATCCTCATGGTCCACCGCGCTCCTTCAAGCTCCACGCCCCGTCGGCTCCCGCCGTGCGGCGGGACGTTCGCAACGGAGAACTCCATGCACCACGAAACCCCGCCCCCGACCGCCGTGTCCGATCCGCGTCGCCTTCAAGCCGCCCTCTGCTCCGCACTCGGGCAGCGCGTCCTGGAGGGAACCGTCGAGTACGGCCTCAGCGACTACATCGTCCACGCCGAGCTTCCCGACGGCAGTTCGCTGATCATCTCGCCCCCGCAGGAGCCACTCTCCGAGCACCCCGAGACCCCGGAAAGCTGGATGGTCACCCGCCACCGGTCCGCCGAGCCCGCCGTCTACGAGGTGATCTACGACTCCGAGCCGGACGGTCCGCATGCGCGTCACGGCGGCAGCGTGCCGGATCTCCTCTCCGCTGTCGACGCCCGCCTGGACCAGCTTGGCGTACCGACACGCCAGGAGCAGGAACGTTCCGGCGAGGCGCGCGCCGCCACCGTGCTCCCTCCCGACTCCGCTCCATCCCGGGCGAGGGTCGCTCTCGCCTCTTCGCCGTCGGTCGGCCAGCGCGTGCTCCCGATCGGTCCGCCGCCGGAGTCTTCCGCGCGGACCGCGCCGCCACCGGCCAGTTCCTCATCCGCTCCCCGGCTCTGGCCGACCGCGATCCAGGAGTCCCTCGTGCACCGCACCCTCAGAACTGATCCGCCCGTCGCCCGCACCTGTAACCGCACCCGCCTCGGATGGATCTGCCATGCCCAGCCACTACGACGTGCTGCCCGACCTGGCCTTCGGCCACCACCCCGTCCACGGCATCGTCGCCGCGAACCCGAAGAACCTCGCGGCCAGCACCTGGATGCTCAGGGGATTCGACTTCCATCCCGTCCCCGACCAGCCGACGTTGTACGCGCTGGCCGACCAGAACCATGACGGACACGGCCGTACGAGCCGGGCCATCGAGCTGCTGCGCAAGGCCGGCTACCAGGTCGATGTGGACGTCGCACTTGACCCTGCACCGGCGCCCGATACGGCACAGGTACGCGACCGCGGCCCGCTCGGTGAACCAGACGTCGCCTTCGCCGATCACCCGCAGCTCGGCATCGTCGCAGCCTTCGACGACCATGTCTCCGGCCTCAGCGGGCTCGCGCTGGTGGAGGACGGCTGGCGGCACGACTCGAGCCTGGACATCTACACGCTCCCCGCGACCACCGATCGCGTCGAGGCGCTGGGGAAAGTCGCCGACGCCACGGTGGCCCTGCACCGTTCGGGGCTCCAGGTCGCAGTGCAGCCCCGCCTCGCTCAAGAGGTGACGGCTCGGCCCCGCCCTGCTGCCACGCCGACCGCCGGCCGTGAGCGCGGTCGTGGTCCCGCCCGCGCGTCTCCGTTGAGCGCCGCCGCGCTCGCCGCCAGCCCGGCCCGTGCCGGAAGCCCGGGCAGGGCGCCGGTCCCCGCCGCCGTCTCCACACCGGCGGTCCGGCCGGTTGACCCCCGCGTCGCGTACTCCCGCGACCGCTGATCCAACTCCTCAAGGAAGCCCTTCCATGGCCGTGAAGACGATCTGGCCTATCGACCACACCTGCGATCACCATGCCGACCGCGACTTGTCCGACCGACCGGCTGACCGACGCGCCGGCTTCGCCGAGTGGCTCGCCAGGCAGGAGTGCACGGACTGCTGGCGCGCCTCGAACGAGGGCGACGAGCAGGACAAGGCTGCCTGGCTCAAGGCGAAGCGCGCCAAGGAGCAGACGGCGTCCGAAGCCTGGTCCGAGCAGTACCGGATGCCTCCCCTGGAGGGAACCGAGCGGGCCGTTCCCTGGGGCGTGCGCTGTCGTCACCAGATCCTGATCAACGCCTACACCGCACTGGTCACCGAAGGCACGACCAGCGAAGCGGAGTGGGCGGAGATCGAGGAGAGCGCTCGTACGGTGACCCGCGCCTTCTCTGTCGAGTTCAGCTTGTCGAAGTGACGCCAGCATCGCGATGATGGCACTCGATCGACCTCGAAGGTCCGATGCTGGTGATGGGGGCCTGCGCGTTCAGTAATGTGACGCAATGCGCTTCACTACAGTGCCCAACGCGCGGGAATCAGCGCGTACGCGCCCAGGCATAGCCTGGCTAGGCGACGACAACTGGGACGACTACGGGTTCAAGACCCTCTTCCATATGCGTTGCCACAACGGCAGCCGCAGCGTGAAAGTCGGCGCAGTGAAGATCGGCTTTTTCGGCATGGAGGGCGGCCGAACAGGTCTTCCCGAGCGCTTCGAAGCTCTTCCTCCAGATTTTTTCTCCCTGGGCGCCGACGAGGACTACTACGCCACGCTCCGTGACGAGTTCGATGAGGAAACGCGCCTGGCTATCCTCTCCGGCCTGCGCGATGTCGCCTACTACCCCGAGCTATTCGAGCAAGCACTAAGCGAGCCCGTCATGCGTGACTCGCTTTTGCGCGGCACCGATACCGACACGGTCCGCATGCAGTACCGAAGAATCGTTGCTGGCGGCCCCACACTTTCCCGGTTCCACATCCGCTACCAGCAGGAGGCGCAGTCCGGAAGCGCCCCGCCACTCACTCTCGAACTGAAGGTAGACCCCGAGAAGAATCCTCCGAGTAACATCCATGCAGTCATCGGAAGCAACGGCGTAGGCAAGACGGTCCTACTGCACAAGATCGCTCACACCACACTCAACTCGCTTAATAGGCGGAGCAGCAGCTGGCTGGAGGACAGGCTCGACCACCGTCTGCACCCCTTCACAAATGTCGTGTACGTATCATTCAGCGCTTTCGACTCGCACACCCCACACCAGGCCAATAGGGCCGTCAACCGGGTTGGCGACGGAGTCGATTACCAATACGTCGGCCTGAAGACTGACGACGGTGAGGAAGTGAAGAACTACGCGGCTTTGGGCGCCGAGTTCGCTCGGTGCGTAGAGCGCTGCGTTGAGGATCATCCCGCGAAAGCGCGCCGCTGGGGCGACGTCCTGGCCAAGCTCGAAGAGACGGATCCCCTCTTCCACGACCTGGAGATCAGGGAGTTGGCCCAGGCCCAGGACCGACCTGACCCTCAGCGGGTCTTCGCTGGGCTGAGTTCGGGACACAAAATCGTCCTGCTAACTCTGGCCCGGCTGGTACAACACACCACCGAACGCACCCTCGTCCTGATCGACGAACCGGAGGCCCATCTCCACCCGCCGTTGCTGTCGACGTTCGTGCGGACGTTGTCTGAGCTGCTGAGAGACCGAAACGGCCTTGCGGTTATCGCTACGCACTCCCCTGTCGTTCTCCAGGAGACGCCTCGTGAGGCCGTCTGGGCCCTCCGCAGAGCCGGCGATGACCTGCGTGTAGATCACCCCGAGATCGAGACATTCGGCGAGAACGTCGGAGTGATCACTCGGGAGATCTTTGGATTGGAAGTGCGCCGCACAGGGTTTAACCGGTTGATCCAGTTGCTCGCCGACGAGGGTATGTCTTTCGAAGAAATCCTTGAAGAATTCGACGACCAACTGGGAGCCGAGGGACGAGCCCTGGCCCGCTCCGCTACCCGCCGCCGCGAGGGCAGGCACTGATGCGCCGACTCGAACCTCCTCGAATCGGAACGCGAGAGGCGTTCCGCATGTGCATCAGCGCGAAGATCAGCCATCCGATATGGAAGCTGCTCAGCAGCTATGAGCTGAGGGTTGTAATCGCTGCCGGCGCCTATGAGCGAGCGTGCCGAACTTCCACGCTCCACCTGCTGAATCCAGCGGATTTCTCTCCTCTTCCACCGAAGGAAGATGACAAGAAGGCGCTGATCGCTATGTACGAGCAGCGGATGAAACCAGATAAACCTGGCCGCCCTGTGTACGAAGAGGCTCGAAACCGCAAGGGCAAGTGCCCCATGTGTGGTGTTGGCTCCGTGCGCCAGGTCGATCACCACATGCCCAAGTCGATCTACCCCTATCTCGCAGCTGTGCCGATCAACTTGCTGCCCATCTGCTCGGACTGCAACTTCGCGAAGAAGGACAAGGCGCCGACCTGCTATGCGGAACAGACCCTCCATCCCTACTTTGATGACGTAGACGACGATCGATGGCTGAGAGCCAGGTTGATAACCCGCTCCACTGACGGCCTAGCCTTTGAGGCAAAGCCTCTGGACAGCCCAGCGAACTGGCTGATCGAGTTCTACGTCGATCCACCCGAATCCTGGGATACCGGACACGTTGAGCGCGTCCGACAGCACTTCAAGATCTTCAAGCTGGCCGCCTTGTATGAGGACCAGGCGGCCGACGACCTGCCAGGTATAGAAGGGTCGATCGAGGAAGCCTTCCAGGCCGGCGGAGCGCCGGACGTTCGTGCTCACCTGCTAGGACTCGCACGCACACGTGCACGACAGTACAAGAACTCCTGGATGGCGGCCCTATATGAAGCACTCGCCGACAACGACTGGTTCTGCAGCGGAGGATTTCGTCAAGTAGCGGCTGGCTAAAGTTTGTTCGCAATTCTTTTCCGGCCTCAGCGTCCCGAATTGGCAGGGAAAGGCTCCACGCGGCAGGCCAAAAGCACCCATGCCGGGCGAGTCCGGCCCCGCCGCCAGCCACGGAGGCTGTTCGTCAACCGCGGCTTTGACTACGCGTGCAGCAAGTTGTAGTCGTTAGAGGCGCCTGCTCCCTGACCTGTTCGCCGGGCAAACGAGTCAGAGAGCAGGCCTTTGGTCAGCGGCACGGCAGCAAAGAATTCAGGCGATCAAACAGCTGGCCAGCGCGCGCGATCGTTGCTGCGTCGATTTCCGGGGCTAGTACTTCCTGCTCGCGAAGGAGGACTGCTGCCGACTTGTAGTTGTTTTCCCTGTCAAGTCCCGCGTGTCGTGGATGTCTGCCAGCTGGAGGCTTTGGTCGAAGCGCTGGCTAAGGGCTGTCCCGTAATCCCCAGCGGGCGCACGACGACAGCTACGGCACCTCGCAGCGTTGTCGGGTTCGCCCGAATACGCCCAGTATGAGGACGACCCTCCGCCTTGCGATGCACCGCATCTGACGCCGCGCGCTGACCAGCCGGGGATTACGGGACAGCCCTTAGCTTCCATATGGAGGCAGGCCAATGGCTTCACCCAAACCGAGGAAGAGAACTTCTTCAACACTCAGCGGCAAAAGACATCGGCAACACAGCGCGGTGCGGTATTCAAAGGGAGTTTCTTCATTGCTGTAGCTTGAGCCCACTCTCCAGCCGATCACAGCACGTTCCTCGCACGCAGGGCAGGTCTCAGCACTCAGCTGACTTAGGTCCTTATCGGGTGTTTCCTGAATCAACTTGAACAGATTCATTGTGGGAATCATGCGGATCACTCCTGCCTCTTCAGGCATTCTGACCGCTTCGACCTTCGGGCCAATACCCAGGTAGCCTTCAATGTCTTCGGGAAGCTCACCCCGACGATACGCGTCCCGAAAGTGCTCAATCCGGCGCCTCAGCACCTCACCCAGCTTCGTGGCGTGGGCCTCTACGAATCGCTTCCGAACAGCATCGTGCGGATACCAATAGGTGTAGACGTCATTCGTCAGGTGGGGCAGGATGGCTTCAGCGAGCCGGATGCATGTCGTCGTGATCTCTCTGGCCATACTCGGGTCGTGGATCCCGCAGTGAGCCACGCCATTCCGGGCGTTCGCCACCACCCTAACTTCAGCATGGTCGACCGTCAGTGGGGAAACCAGCTGAGCGACCCTGGCATACGCTTCCGGCAGTGCGATACTCCTGAATGCGGTGAGGCTCGTTTCCCTTGCCTTGTCTCCGTGTCCGACAGCATGAAGCAGGGAGGTGAAGTCCTTGCCCTCTGCCAAGAGGGCTGGGTGAAGTCCCGCGAGGTACGACTTCAAGAGGTGCTCACAGGCCACGGCGGCATGGTGCACGGCTATATCTGCGTCCTCGGGACGGCTCAGCGCGGACAGCGCCATGCCCATCCAGCGGCGGGACGATTCCAGGAGATCTCGCGAGTCCATGAACGGCGACTCTAGTGAGCGCGGTTCCGTCTGCTCAAGGGATATTCAGGGCAGGGGTCGCTGGTCCAGCGACGCCTGCCCTGACATGTCATCCGCTTATAGTCTTTCGCGCTCGCGTCGGTGGAGTCCAACTTGCCGTCCCTGTCGTGTGACTGTCTCGCGCACAGCTTCGGCAACGCGACGGACGGGCCGCAGCGGGTGCGGTGTTACGGCTCGGACATGACGGACGCGGAATGGCAGGTCGCCCGGGGGGCCTGCCGGTGCCCGCGTGGCTCGAAGGGCGGGGCGGCCGGCCGGAGAGTTATTGCCACCGTGTAAGCCTGGACGCAGTGCGCTACATGGTCGACAACGGCGTGAAGTGGGCCAACGTGCCTGCTGATTTCCCTCCTGGTGTGGGCGGATGGCGGCTACGCCGGGCGGCTGGTCGACTGCGCTGCCGAGAAGTACCGGCTCACCCCGGAGATCGTCAGACGCTCCGACGACATGACGGGGTTCGTGGTGCTGCCGCGCAGGTGGGTGGTGGAAAGAACGCTCAGCTGGCTGATGCGCTCGCGCCGCCTGGTGCGCGACTACGAGACCTCGGCCGCCATGCACGAGGCCATGGTGCTGTGGTCCATGACCATGCTCATGAGCGGCCGCCTGGCCGGGCGCCGCCCCGGTGCCTTCAGCCTGGCGACGCCCCGGGCACGGTGAACACCCCCACCTGCCGAGCCCACCCCCGCTCCACCAGGCGTTTCGCCTTCGACCGCACCCCTTGGGCCTTCGCCGGGACCACCTGAAGCCCCAGGGCCACAGCCAACTGCCGGCAGGGCATGCCCTCCCGGCCCGCTTCCGACTCCAGCACCGACGCGATCCGTTGGTAGTCCGGCGCCGGGACCGACACCGCCACGCCTTCGGTCCGGCGCGGCACCACCGAGCCCGCCACCGCGCTGCGCACCGCTTCCGCCACCGTGGCAGGAGGCTCGGCCAGTACCTCGGCCACCGTTGCATGGGCATCCGTCAGACGTTGAAGCGCGCGTTCCGCCTCGCCGAGGGCGGTCTGCACCCGCTCGGCCTCCTCCTGCAACCGTGCGACCTCTTCCCGGACCTTCTTCTCCCGGGCTTCCAGCAGACCGAGCACCGACGGCACCAGCCACCTCCACGAGCGATGCGAGCAAACGAACCGTCCCCGTCACTCCCGCCACCAGACGGAATTCATGCCCACCCAGCCCGAGCCAACCGATCACGTTCGGAAAGCGGATGACGTCTCAGGTGCCAACTTCGCGAACCCCGACCGGCACAGGTACAGGCTCAGCAGTTCGTCGATCCGGTAATCCGGCGATAGCAGGATCGGGTCTCCCGGATGGATCCCGAGCCGAGCCCGAGGACCTCACCGAACTGCTCCGAGCTGCCAGCGGGGCCGACCGGCCGACAGATAATCCCTTCTTCGGACCTACCGAGTGCCCTGCTGCGGCGGGGCACCCGGCTGACCGCCACAGTGCGGCCTCTACCAGCGATTCTCGGCCGCACCAAGCCCCGGATTTGCCGGACGCTCTGCCCACCGGCCCACCTCCACCAGGTCCTTCACCACCTCTGCCCCGGAGACTTCCGTGCCTACCTCGATCACCATCACGTCCGAGTTCAGCGGCAGCGTCGTCGCCAAGGGCGCTACCGATGACCTCTCCGCGCAGCTCCTCCGCCACGCCGGTTTCAAGCAGATCGACGACTGGCACGGCCGACGCCATCGCCTTCCCACCACCACTCCCCTCGCCGACCGGGTCGCCATCGCCACCCACGCGGCCGAGATGCTCCGAGCCGCTCGCTATGACGTCACCCTTCCGCCCTCTCTCGACACGGCCCGGATGAGCCCCCCGGTGCATGCCCTCGGGCCCTACGCCGCCGGAGCCGAACTTCTCAGCATCACGGACAAGATCCGTGCGGCCGAGGACGGGGCCAGCCTTCAGCGCGCAGTCGACCACCTCCTTCACCCCGAGCACGGTGCCCTGGAGCGTGTCCGGGAGGCTCTGGAAGCGGCGGGAGAACAGGTCAACGACCTGGACGACGGCGCGTATGCGCTCGCTGACCGGTTCGGCTTCGCCTCGGAGTTCGTCAGCTCGGCCCAGTCTGAACTTGTCGAGTCCGAGGCCGAACTACGCCACGTCGGCGCCGCTTCGACGAGTTACTCCGTAGCACGGACCGTGCATGATCACCGTGGTGCCGCTCTGGCCACTTCTCCTGCGGCGGACCAGGCCAAGGTCTCCTCGGCGTCCACATCTCAGACGGCGCCGCTCACTACGTCGGGTTACCCGCCGCGCGCCTCAGCCCCCCGACGGTGACCCGGCCGCTCTCTTCGCCGTCGGCCACCAGTACGTCACGCACCCTCGCTCGACTCACCCGTCAAGGACCACTCACCCGAAGAGGCAGACATGCCCGCGTATTACTCCAGCATCGGCGAGGCCGTCGGTGCGGCCATGCAGCACAACATCCGGCTCGCCCACCGCAGCACGACACCGGGCTCTGACAAGCCGCTGCAGGTCAGGCACCTGCCCAGCGCTTCCGCCGACCCGTACTCGGTCCGCGGGATGATTTCCCGCCTCCACGAGGATGCCTCGCCCGATGAGGTGGCGGGCATCATTGAGGAGGTCAACGGCGCACTGGTCGGGGCTCTGCCCGAGCTGACCGAACTCGTCGCCTCTGCCGCCGACTGGACTCGCGCCCGTCTCGACTTCGACGACCCGCCGCACAATCCGACGTTCGAGACGTGGACCCGACTGGCAGCCGCGTACGGGATGCTTCAGGACGTCCGTGAGCAGTTGGAAGTCGCCGAGGACGGTCTGGCCGCCTGTCCCGCAGAGCGCACGGACCCCCGGCACCACCAGATGGTCAACGTCCTGCGCAGCCAGGAGTTGCTCGACGACGTCCTCGGTGCCGAGGCTGCCCCTGCGCCGTCCGCTGCCCGAAACGCCGATTCAGACCGGCAGCGGGCTGCCCGCGCCTCCTCGCCGCACGCCGGAACATCGCCGTCGACCGGCAGTCCACCAGCTACCGCAGCACCTCCACCCGCGCCTCGTTCTGCCGGCCGACCCCGCTGAAACGTTCCGCTTCAGACCTCCAGGAGTACCCCCATGAGCTGCACGAGAGCCGAGCGCGCCCCGCCCCCGCCCGCTCGCACACCCAAGGAACCGCCGTGCCTTCCCCGCGCACCAACGCGCCCTCGACCTCCACCGGGTCGGACGCGCTCCTCTACCTGCTGTTCGGCGCCCTCGGCGCCGTCATGGCTTTCGGCTCTGTCGCCTGGCTGACCGGAAATCTCACCAATACCTTTGTCGGGAGCGGGACATGGGCCCCCTTCCGCGTCACTGACGCGCTCCTGCACCCGGAGGTGCTGTGGCCGACCTTGAGCACCAGCATGCTGATGGTCGGTGCCCGCGTCGTACCCGGCCTCTTCACCGTGGCCCTGGTCGTCACCACTGCGGTGCTGTGGATGCGCTGGCGTGCCGGCTCCAAGTCCGGCCTCGCCCGCAAGGCGGACCTGGCGCCGCTGCTGGACAAGGAGATCGTCGCCAAGGCGAAGAGCCTGCGCCCGAGCCTGGGCGGCCGGGAGAGTAAAAGAGGTCCCGCCCGCTGATCGCGGCATCCTGCTCGGCACCCTCGATCCCGGTCGGGCGGAGGTCCGCGCGTCCTGGGAGGACGTGATCGTCGCGATCATGGCCCCACGTTCCGGCAACACGTCCGGGCTGGCGATCCCCGCGATCCTCTCGGCACCGGGTCCAGTCCTGCTCACCAGTAACAAGGCCGCGAACGACGCCTTTACCGCGACGGTGGACGCCCGCGCCGAGGTCGGCACGGTCTGGACTCTCGATCCGCAGCAGATCGCCCACCACCCGCGCGAGATGTGGTGGGACATCCTCGCTGACGCCCGTGATCTCGCCGGGGCGAAGAGGCTGGCGGGGCACTTCGTGACGGCGAGCGTGGACGAGTCCAGCGGCTCCGACTTCTGGTCGACCGCCGCGAGCAACACCCTCGGCGCCCTCTTCCTCGCCGCCGCTTCCCACCGACGGCCGATCACCGATGTCCTGGCCTGGCTCGCGATGCCGGCCGACCGCACCCCGGTGGACCTGCTCACCGACGCCGGCCACCATGCCGTCGCCGCCCAGCTCCAGGGTACCGTCTCCGGCGCGACCGAAACCCGCGACGGAATCTATGAGACCGCGAGGCAGTACGCGAGCTGCCTGCTCGACCCGGACGTCGCCGCCTGGGTCACCCCGAACGGCGACCTCCCAGAGTTCCAGCCGTTCACCTTCGCCACGTCCCGCGACACCCTGTACCTGCTGAGCAAGGACGGCGGCGGCAGTGCGTCCGCGATCATCGCGGCGGCGGCCGACGCCGTGATGCGCGCGGCCGTGATCGTCGCCGAGCGCTCAGGCGGACGACTCGACCCGCCCGCCCTGTGCGTCCTCGACGAGGCCGCGAACGTCTGCCGCATCAGCGACCTCCCCGACCTCTACTCGCACCTGGGCAGCCGAGGCGTCATCCCGATGACGATCCTGCAGTCCTACCGTCAGGGTCAGCGGTGCTGGGGCGAGGCCGGTATGGACGCCCTGTACTCCGCCGCCACCATCAAGATCATCGGATCGGGCATCGACGACGCGGACTTCGCCGACCGGCTCAGCCGTCAGGTAGGCGATCACGACGTCCAGACCACCTCGGTGTCGACGAGCGAGGGCGGCAAATCCACTTCGGTGAGCATGCGCACCGAGCGGATCCTGCCTCCGGACGCCATCCGCGCCCTGCCCAAGGGCAAGGTGCTGCTACTGGCCACCGGCATCCGGGTCGCCATGCTCAACCTCAAGCCCTGGTACAAGGAGCCCTCCGCCAAGGTCGTCGGGCCTGCCTCCGCACGTGCCACGAAAGCGATCACCGAGCGTGCCCTCGCGAAGAGCATCGGCCAGGACGATCTTGGACTGTCGGCATGAGGGCGCCCACACCACAGCAGGGGCGGTTGGCCCACGCTCCCGTCGTTCTGCTCGGTGGCCGGTGGTGGCTTGACGGCGGTGCCGGCCCGATCCCCGCCTCCGACCCTGCCTTCACCGCTGCCCTGAACGACTTCGCCCTGTCGATGGCCGCTGCCGACCGGGCAGTCGCCAACCTCCATATCCGGCAGGACGAGACGCCCTCCGTTGATCCCGGCGGCATGCGGTGAACCCGCTGATGAGTGCCGAGCAGGCGGTCCTCGGAGCCGTGCTCCTCGACCCCGAGCAGCTCACGCACCTGGAGTGGCTCGCTGCGGGCCACTTCTATCGGCCCGTCCATCAGGCGCTGTTCGACGCTCTCCGCAAGCTGCGCGACGACGGGCACCCCGCGCTCCCGGCCGACGGTCCGTTGCCGCTGTCGTGGGTGACCGACGCGGTCGGGGAGGCCGGACAGCACGTGCGCGGGCTGACCGCGGCGTACGCCCACACCCTGATCCAGGCGTGTCCCCGAACCGAGCACGCCCCGGTGTACGGCCGCATGGTGCTGGAGGGGGCGATTCACCGGACCGTCGCCCAGCATGCGATCCGTCTCCACCAGGCGGCTCGGGCCGACGCAGTCCAGGGCGAGGTCGAGGGAGCGTTGCGTACGGCGGACGCCCTGGCCGGCGTACTCACCGATCTTGCGCGTCGCTGGGGAACCGATCCTCGACCGGTCCCACCCACCGCCGGGCCTTCCGCCGCCACGGACACCCTGCCTCCAGCACGGAGCGACCAGGTCGCCGAGGACGAGCGGTTCCTCCTGGCCGTACTCGCCGAACAGCCGGGGGCCATGGGCGAGGTGGTGGCCTGGCTGCGTCCGGGAGACTTCGCCGACCCGGCCCACGGGCAGCTCTACCGGTGCCTGGGCGCGCTGCACCACCGGGGTGAACCCATGGACCGGATCACCCTGCTCTGGGAGGCCCAGCGACGCGGTCTGCTGGCCGACGGCACTGTGTCGAGCGAGCAGTTGGCCTCCGTGTGCGAAGGCATGGTCCCCGGCAGCGCTGACTGGTTCGGGCAGCGGGTGATGCGCTCCTCCGTCACCCGCACCGCCGCAGCCTCCGCGCGAGCCATCCGGACCCTGGCTCAGGACGAGGTTCTGGGGCCCGGCCGGCTGATCAACCACGCCCTGCATGCGCTCGGTCCTCTCTACGAGGTCCGCACCCGCTGGGCTACCGCGATCGGCGGACCGGTTCCGAAGGCCACGGCACCCGCTGCGCCGACGGTCGATCCGCCGCCCGACCGAGTCAAGGCCGCCCGCGCCCGCAGCACATCCCGCCCAGCTGCGTCACCCCCAGCCCCGGCCAGCCGTCTCCCCACGCTGTCAGCAGGCCGACCACCCTCGCGCGGCCACCCGTGAGACGCCCTCCCCACCAGCCCACTTCTGCCCCTGGAACTCGTCTTGATCTACCCCGTCTCCACAGCCGCGCCGTACCTACGCGCCTTGGACCCGAGCCTCGCCGCCCCGTTGCGCTCTCCGTTGATCGGGTCTCTCTGCTCGGGGTACGGCGGCCTCGACCTGGGCGTGCAGGCCGCTCTCGGCGGCACCCTGGCCTGGCACGCCGAGGTGGACCCGAACGCCTCACGCATCCTGGCCCGCCACTGGCCCGGCGTCCCCAACCTGGGCGATATCACCGCCGTCGACTGGTCCACCGCCCGTCGGGTGTGCGTCCTGACGGCCGGCTTCCCCTGTCAAAGACGTCTCCGTTGCCGGCCGCCGGGCCGGACTCAACGCCCAGACCCGCTCCGGGCTCTGGCTGCACGTCGCCCGTGCGGTCGAGGCCCTCCGACCCTGCCTGGTTGTGATCGAGAATGTGCGCGGCCTCCTCACCTCCCCCGCCGGTTCCCCTGGCGACGTGGAATTCTGCCCGTGGTGTCTGGGAGACACCGCAGGTCAGCCTGCTCTGCGGGCACTCGGTGCCGTACTCGGATCCCTGGCCGACATCGGGTACGACGCGAAGTGGCTCGTGCTTCGCGCCTCCGACGTCGGGGCCCCGCACCGCCGCGAGCGGACCTTCCTCGCCGCCTGGCCCGCCGGGCACCCTGCTGAAGACGCCGACCAGCAACATCGGGAAGAACGGCGGCTCGCAGCATCCGTCGAAGAGGAAGAGCGGGGGGCACGGTCCGAACCTGGCCGACGAGGTCGAGTGGCTGCTGCTGCCGACCCCGAAGGCGTCGGACGGAATCAAGGGCTCGCCGAACCAGCGGCACGGCAATGGCGACATGACACTGCCCAGCGCGGCGGCGTCGCTGCTGCCCACGCCGAGGGCCAGCGACACGGGCACCCCGGGCCGCCGCCCGGGGAAGGGATGGCGACCTCCCTTGTCAGCGGTGGTCCTGCCCCTCTGGGCGGAGGAGGCACCGGAGGCAGGGGCGCGGACCGGCGATGGGGAGCGTACGGATCCGCCATCACCCGATGGGAGAGGCTCACCCGTCCTGCTCCGGCTCCCACGGACGCGGCCGGTCGGCTCCGCTCGGACTTCGTGGAGTGGATGCAGGGCCTCGATGCCGGCTGGGTCACCGCGACTCCGGGGCTCGGCCGTCCCGCGCAGCTCACCGCACTCGGCAACGGCGTCGTCCCGCAACAGGCCGCGCGTGCCTAGCAGTTGCTGGCACCGCCCTTCCCTCGCTGTCACCGCTGCGCCAGCCGATAGCGCTCTACTACCGCGTTCTTCCGGCCGGACCAAACCGCTAATTCTCCGGATCCTCTCGGGCATGTCGCCGTCTCACAGATGGAGCACACCCTCATGGCCGACACCAGCCCGACCGCCCCCGGCCCCGAGCCGTACCGCGTCCCGGACGCAGACCTCGACGACCTCGCCAGCACCCTCGCCAAGACCATGGCCGAGGTCAAGCAGCACGGCGTCATCCTCGACCGCCTCGGCTCCGAACCCGAATCCACCGGCAGTCAGCCGATGGACGGCGTTCCGGAAACCGAGGCGGCCGACAGCAAGAAGGCCGACGGCCCCGCCTCGGTGTTCATCCTCGCTCTGGGCGGCGAGGCGTACGCCGTCGAACTCGCCGCCCTCAACGACTGGGTGAACTACCTCTTCCTGCCGGTGTACGGCCGGGAGATCAGCACGAGCCGTCCCTGGTGCGCGCACTGGCATGACCACCCCGAGGCCGTCGCTCGGCTGCACGCGCTCTGGCTCGCCTGGCAGCAGTTCACCGACACGGAGGCCGGTCTGTCCGGCCCGTCGACCTGGCACCGCGACCATCTGGACCAGACCCTGGTGCACCTGCGTGCACCCGACGGACCCTTCGCGGCCTGCACGACCAGCGCAACTCGACCCAACCACCGGGTGCTGGCCACCCCGGCGCCCGAGCAGTCGGGGGTGGCGGCGTGAACAACACCCTCGACTTCGACCTCGACGATCTCGCGCCGGTCGACGACGACTCCGAGGAGGCGATGGAGGCCCTCTGGTCTGGCGACTTGACGGTGCTGTCCCAGCACCACACCAAGCCCAACGGTTCGCACAGCTTCGTCCTCGCCCATGACCGATCGGTCACCTGGGGGATACCCGGCGAGCCACAGCTCGTTGCGATCGCTGTCGCTCGGGATCTGCGGCAGTCCACGTTCACCTTCGAGACGAGTCACCACGCCACGGCGTCCTTCGCCCAGAACTGGCTGGCAGAACGCGGCTGCCCTCTCGACCGGATCGCCCTGCGCGGTGGCGACTACATCGAGCCCGCCGACGACCTCACCGTCCAGGTGGAACAGCAGATCCAGAAGTCGGGCACCCGTTACGAGGTCCTCGACACCTACACCTCCGACGACCGTCCCGGCGAGGCGTGGACACTCGTCAACGACTCCCAGGCCACCCAGGCACCGGTTCGCCTCTTCTTCTAGGAGTGGAACCACGATGCCGGCACGTACACGATGCGCGAGGGCGCCTTCCCCGACGTCGGCGTCGCCCAGACCTGGCTGGACGAGCGCAGCGAACCGCTGCCCGAGCCTCCGGAGTACAGCGACCACAACGGTGCTGTCGTCCGGGCCCGCATCGCCCGCATCGCCCTTTCCCGATCCGCCGGTACCTCTCCGACACCGCAGACCGGTCTCGACGCGCCCCGCGCGACCGCGGCGGTGCCGGTTCAGCGCGCGGTCCAGGGGAGGCTGCTGTGAGCCGCGCCCGTTTCGCCTTCGCCGCGCACCCTGACGCCATCACCGACCTGCGCGAACTCCCTTCTGGGATACGCGATTTGGCCTTGTTGGAGCTACAGAACCTGGTCCACGGAAGCGACGACTGCTTGCCCTTGAAGGGCCGACTCGCCGGCTTCCACAAGGTGTACGTCGACCCGGAGGTCGCCTACCGGCTGGTCATCCAGTTCCGTCAGGCCCCACCGACCTCGACTCACAAGCGCGAGATCTACCTCGTAGCCGCTGGCAGCCGGAAGGACTACGCGGTCTACCGCACGGCCCACCTGCGGACCGGCCCCCAGCAAGAGGTCGGCCCGGACTCCGCCACGGAGGCCCGCGTGCAGGCCGCCCGGTCCCGCTCGACGCTCACCGCCGAACGGCCGACAGCAGGCCGCGCGACTACCCCGTCAACAGCGCCGCCCTCGGCCATCGCCCCTCGAAAGGTCGCCCAGCGATGACCACGTCGGCGGCGTCCCTGCCGCCGAGTACCCGACGGCTGCCGCCCGCTCCTACCTGCATCCCGTCTTGGGGCCGCTGGCCGCTGGGCCCCGTGTGATCACCGGGCTGAACGACCGGTTCGAGGGCTTCCTGGCCGCCGAGCCACGCCCCGCTGGTTCGGCGGGCCTGTTCGCTCTGGCCTCCTACGCCTCCGCGCTGGGGTGGCTCACCGAGTCGTTCGCCGAGCTGACCTCCTCGGTCGACGAGATCTGCACCCGCGTGGGCATCCCCGCGGAGCCCTGCGCAACGATCGGCGCCCCGACTGGCCGAACCGATCAGGACGACGAGTTCGACTTCGCCTTCAGCGCGCTTGAGTTGGAGGCGGTCCGCAACGCAGCCGAGGCCGCCGGCCTCGCGCCGGACGACTACGTCGAGGTTCTCTCCCAGTCACTGCTCGCCGCCGCCCGGATCACCGACGCCTGCATGGAGATCTCCAGCGGCCTGCTCGATGACGCCGATCTGCTCCGCGAAGCGAGCGACCGCCCTCGGCTCGGTGACGATCCCGGGAGCCTGCCCGCTCTGGTCCGCTCCCTGCTCGCCCGGATGGAGGCGACGGAGTGAACCCGTACGACGCAGACACACACCCTGGTCCCTATCTCGTCGTCGAAGTGCTCGGTGTCGGGGACGTCAGCGTGCCCGCCCTCGCGCCTGGTCCGGGGGAGCCGCTGCACCAGGCCGCCACGCGCGTCATCGCAGCCGCGGCGGCGTTGGACGAGCGACACGAGAGCGTGCTCGACGCGGTCCGGCGGTCGCAGCGGCTGCTCGAAGGTGCTGGTCGCGGTGAAGTCGGCCGCGCCCGGGTGTCGTACGCGCTGCTGCGGACCGCACTCCCCGAACTCGGAGACGTTCTGGCGCAGCAAGACCGGGCGTACAGCCAGCTCGTCGAGTCCCTGTCCGCCTACCGTCGGCTTCCTTCCTCGTCCGAGCCTGCACAACGCGCGACCAACAGGGGCCACGGGCAGGGCCAGAGGACGAGGCCCGACCGGGACGACGACTGGGCCGTCGCCGGGCAGCGCGGGCTGGTGGCCCTCGAAGCCGTGGCGGCCGGAGGCGTTCGCTTTCGTCGCAACGCGATCGGCGAGGACCCGTACGTCTCACGGGAGAAGGCCCAGCGGCAGGACCCAGCGGTCTTCCCGCAGACCGTGCAGCGGCTGGTCGCCGACGGGCTACTGCATCAGGACACCACCGAGAGCGTGTACCGGCCCGGCCAGCTCCTCTCGCTCACTTCGCAGGGTGAAGCCGCCTTGCGTGATGGTCGCGCGACGACCTCACGGGTGTCCGCCGCCCTCGGCCGCACCACCACGCAGGCCACGTCAGGCACGCTCGCCGACTCGGTCGCCGCGCCCGCCGCCAGGACCTCCCTCGCGGCCCCCCGCTGACGCTGATCTCATCCCGAAAAGGACCCCACCATGCCTACCGCCGGCCTGCCTCCCACCTTCTCCATCGCTTCCATCGACGCCCAGCGCGTCGAGGAGGCTCTCGCCCGGATCGGACCCAAGTGGACCGCCTGGACCGCGATGACCCTGGCCCAGGTGAACGGGCCTATGCGCGTCCGCGATGTTGCTGCCCAGCTCCCCTTCGTCAGCGAGCAGTTCGTCGGCAAACGGCTGGCCAAGATGCACGCCGACGGACTGGTGGTCCGTGGCTACGACCGACGGGCGGCGCCGTACCGGCTCATCGGCCTCGGCGCGTCTTTGGCCCCCGTGCTCCGCACGGTGTCGGACTGGTCCCGTACCCACGTGACACAGGAGCCGATGGCCGAAGCCGAGCGGGTCGAGGACGCGCTGCGCCGCCTGCACTTTCGGCACTCGACCGGCGTGATTCAGGTACTCGACTCCGCTGAAGGCCCGATGCGATTCGTTCACATCGCCGAGGCGGCCGGCCTGGACAACGGCCTCGCGCGGCAGCGACTCCTGCGGCTTCATGCCGACGGCCTGGTCGCACGGACGGGCTCCCGGCACGGAGACCCTTATGCGCTCACCGATGCCGGCCAGGCGTTGGGGGCCGTCTACGCGAGTGTCGAGCACTGGAGCCAGCCCTTCGCGCTGCGAAGTGAAGCAGCGGCGTCGCGTCCGGTAGACGCAGCTACACGCACCCACGTCGGCATTCCGCTGGGGGCAGGGGCCGACGGCGCCCGGACCGCGGCGGCCCTGCGGCGGAGCGCCACCGCGTCCAACGTCATGTTCAGCGACGCGTCTCGGCCGCAACCGCGGGTGCCGGCAGCCGTGACCGCCCAGTCGGCACCGGGCCGGGGCCGGTGACGGGCGTGAGAACCAGAGGCCACTCGGCGCCGCCACGGCATACGCGTTCGCTCCAGCGACTCCCGCCGCTGCGCACGCGGATCCGCTCCCCTCCT
Source organism: Streptomyces sp. NPDC015171 (assembly GCF_043079545.1). Classification (NCBI taxonomy): domain Bacteria; kingdom Bacillati; phylum Actinomycetota; class Actinomycetes; order Kitasatosporales; family Streptomycetaceae; genus Streptomyces; species Streptomyces sp. NPDC015171. The sequence goes on along the minus strand of NZ_JBIBUO010000002.1, from coordinate 197,370 downwards.
TCGCTTCCGGAGACTCAACCATGCACGCCCCTGATGACCCGTACCAGTACGAAGAGGTACTGGTCAGCCCCATGTATCTTGCTGGTTCCAACGGGACCGGCGAAGCTGGCTTCACACCCGTAGCCCAGTGGCCCCACCAGTACCTCGATGAGGGCCCATGCCAGCTCCTCGTAACCTCTCCCGACCAACGGATTCGGATCGGCTGGTTCGGCGACGACTTCGAGCTGTGGAAGGTCAGCGCAGCCGAGGACGCCTTCTCAGCGCCCCGCTGGACGGCGACGTTCAACCACGTCACCCCGGCCGAGATGGTCGCCGGCCTCACCGCCGCGCTGGTTCAGGACTACGACGAAGCCATCGCTTCCGACACCCTCGGCCGCTTCTTGACGGGGCCAACCGCCCCCTGGAGGGACACCGTCCGGCCGCTGACCGATGCCGGCTGGAACCTTGACGCAGGTGCTGAACTCGGCACCGTCGAGATCATCGCTCCTGACGACCAAGCAGGCATCCTTATCGATCGGCGCGGCTACGGCTCCGACCGCACGACCGTCGAGCTGTGGGCGGGCCCGCCGGGCTGGGGCACTCGTGCCGAAGGGACGTTCACGGCCCGCACCCCGTCCCATTTGATCGCCGCGACCGCCGCTGTGCTGGCGGAGTCGACCCCGGTGGTCCGCGAACGCCACCAAATCGACCGACGTATGCAGCACCTGGTCACGATGATCCCTGTCGCTTCGGTCACGCCGATCCCCGAGGCTCAGGTCTCGCGCGCTCCGACTCCGCTGGACGTACGCCGCACCGCGGTCACCCAGGCCGTACACCGTGCCGCGCGGGCACCACGCACAGCAGCCGACCTACGGGTGATGGCCGCCCAGAGCCGCTCCACGGGTGCGGCGCAGAAGCGGACGGGTCACCCCGCCCCCGCGACCTCTGCCCGGCTGCCGGCCAGCTCGCCGGTGCCACGGCGCGGGCGCTGACGCCCATCCCAAGCCGCACTTCACCCTCGACCGTCCCTGCACAACAGGAGTTCACCGTGCCCACCACGACCATGCTCGACCAGGCCACGGCCATGATCGAGAAAGCCTGGGGCCAGCCCATCGAAGCTCTTAAGGTCTTTGGGGTCCGCCGCCCCAGCGACGACCCGCTCCTGCGCTGCGCCATGCACACCCGAACGGCCTTGGCCATCACGGACAACGCGGTAACCGTTCACCAGGACCGTCTTCACGCCCTGTCCCGGCAGGGGTACGTGCCTGACTTCTACGAACTCGACCGGATCACCGAAACGGCGGTCAGCCTCCGCGTCGCCCACGCGGAGAGCCGTGCGTACCTCCAGGCGATCCGACGCGTGGTGGAGGCTCGGGAGGCCGCCGCACCCGAGGTTGAGGCACCGGCGGTTCGGCTGGCACAGGCCGCTGTCGCCCGCTCCGGGCAGACTCCGCATGACCCGGGGGCCACGCCCGATCCGTCCTCTCCGACGGCCGTCGTCGGGCCGTCGGCCCCCACAGCGGGGCCCCGACGTTGAACGCTTAGCTCCGATTCTCGTCGCGGTGGTCCCCTTCGGCCCGGGGGCCCACCGCGCGGGCCAGCTCCTCCATCGTCAGCTCCACTCGCCGGCCTTCCGCGACCCGGTGCTCCACCGTCTCCTCGTCCGGCCATTGGTCGGGCTGTGCGCCGACTTCCCACTGGCCGTCCGCGACCATCGCGATGTCGCCCACGGTCCAGGGCCGTCCGGCGGCGCGGATCTTGCGCTCCAAGCCGGCGCCGTCCCAGTGTCTGCTCGTCTCAGCCATCGCTGTTGCTCTTCTCTCGCCTGCGGCCCGTCACCGCAACCCATGTAGGACAACCGCGGTGGCCTGTCCATTCCCCGGTCTCCCGTCACCTGCCGACGACCCGAGTTCGCCCACGGCAGACGTCCTCGCTGGGAAACGACTACGCACTTCGGCATGCAGCATGCCAACGTACGGGTGTCAGGAAAACCGCAGGTCAACGGAGGGATCCATCTAACCGTGAGCACCTCTGCCACCCTCCTTCCGGCCGTTGTCCGTCCCACGGCGGACGCTCTCCACTGGCTCTCCGCCGACCACGGTGCGGGCCCGCTTCTGCGTCGGCTGGCTCCCCGAAGACCCGTCGGCCTGGCAGCGCAACATCGTCTGGCACGTCCGGGTGCAGCCCGCCGATGGCGACGCATGGATCCAGGAGTTCGGTCTCCACACCCCCTCCGAGGCCGTTGCCGGATTCCTCGCCGTCCTGGTCACCAACTCCTCGTGCTGACTGCCGATCAGGTCCGCTCATACATCCACCGACGGCTCGACGACTCCACGTCGTCGGGCTGACCAGCCCCGTCAATGTCCACCGTTCACGGAGACTCCCTTGCCCCAGTACCTGACCGTCGGCCACCTGCTCCGCCAGCTCCAGGAACTCGACCCCAGCCTGCCGGTCCGTCTCGCCGTCAACCCCGACTTCCCCTTCGCCCACTTCGTGGGAGCCGCGGTCGTCGTCCGCGACGGCAAGGCGTACATCGCCGACGACGGCCAAGAGGACTACCTCCCGGTAGGGGCGCGCGGCGCCCTCACCTGGGCCTGATCGCTTCTTCACCACCACGGAGGCTTCCATCTCTTCACTGTCGCGACCCGCTCCTCGACTCGCCCTGCACGATGTCGCGGCGCGCCCCATGCCGCATGGCGTGCACAGCGCGCTTCTCCAGCGCATCTCCACGCGCCCCGACGGCCCTCTCAACATCTCCTGGCTCGCTACCGAAACTCCCAGACTCCCCCTCGGGCGCATCCGACTGCGCTGGGAACCCGTATCGCTCAGTGGCTGGGACGTTACGGTGCATCTGGGCCTGACCTCTGCCGACGTGCTCCTCGGTTCCTGGCCCGCCGTCCCGGACGACTGGCCGCGCCTGATCCGTCCGACCCTCTACGAGGTGACCGGCCTGTGCGCCGCCCTCGCTTTCGCCACGGACGCCCTCGACCTCTCGAACAGTCTCGCCGGAGTCTGATAGGCCACCGAACGCGCAGCCGCTGACCTGTACCGCGGCTGGGGCTCGTCAGTGATGCCCTACGGCGTGCTGACTGTGATCGACGCTAATGAGCTTGCCACTGGATCTCAGCCGTTCCCACGCCTCTGTGGCATCGAAATTGTTGTAAAAGTCCGGCGACGCTATCGGCTGAGGGGCAGGGCTGCTCCTGGGATGACAAACCGCATGCTGTAGGGAACTCCAGGCCTGGATCCCGGAGGGACCGTCCCCGCTACGAGGCAGTGCTCTCCGGCGGCTGAGGCACCCACCCGCTGAGGGCTCAACGAGTCGGGAGCGATGCAAGATGAGACCGCACGCGCCGGCTGAAGTGTGCTGCACAACGCGTGTCTCTCACGAGTGCGGCCAGGTTGTGCCATACGGTCTGGCGAATATCCCTGGGCGTTGTCCGATAATGGCGTGCCAGGGTCTGCTCCACGGCGGCGACGTTGCCGGGCAGTGGCTGAGCGGAGCTGCGGTCGCCGAAGGGGTGGTCGGTCTCGGTCAGCACACGATCGAGCGGGATGGTCTGCAGCAGAGCCGTCTTGCGCGCGGCGGAGACGTTGACGGAGAAGTAACAGCCCAGGCGGACGGCACGGGCGGTCTGTTCCGGGGCGCCGAGCCACCAGTGGAGGACCATGCCAGGGGCCGGGGCACGTTCGAGTTCGTCGAGCACCTGCTCGCAGGCGCCGTAGCTGTGGATGCTGGCGATGCGCGGGGTGCGCTCCAGGACGCCGAGGACACTGCGGAGAGTGGTCTGCTGGCGCTCGAGCGGGACTCGGCTCTTGCCGTCGAGTCCGATCTCGCTGACTAGGGGGGTGTGGGCAATCAGCTGGGTGAAGGTGTCGGGGTCGAATGCGGTGTGGCTGCGGGCGAGTCCGGGATGAGCGCCGACTCCCCAGATGATCCGGTCGTCGTGCCGCTGGACGGCCTCAGTGGCCTCGGTCAGGGAGCGGGTGGCGGCGAAGATGACGGCGCCCAAGCCGGCGAGGTCGTCGGCCGGGACGCTGGTGTCGATGTGTGCGTGCAGGTCCAGCGGCGGCAGCGCGCTCGTCCTCATGGGTACAGCAGCTCCAGTTCTGCGACACCCCGCCTGCACAGGTCGTAGGCTTGGCGGGTGGGGTAGTCGGAGGGCAGGTTCAGGGTGGTGATGTCGGCTGGGCGCAGGCCGCGGGCGAGGAAGGTGCGCAGTGAGGGTTCGACCGACTTGCCGGTCAGGTAGGCGCTGAGGTTCGCGTCGTGGCGGGTGTGGAGGTAGTCGGTCGTGTCCTCGATCTGGGCAGCGCGGAAGGAAGCGCGGCGCAGCAGGCAGCCGAAGCACACGCCGCAGTGGGTGCGTACGGGAACGCGGTGGGTGCGGTGTCCGGTGTGGGCGCAGGAGTGGGTGTTACTGAGCAGCCGGGTGGCAGCGGTGGGGCCGACCAGTTCGGCGGCCCGGGTGAACATTTCGCCTTTGGTGTGGGCGGCGAAGGGGTTGTGGATGTGTGCGTGGGCTCCGGCGTCGTGGGCGATGGTGGCCAGGGTCTGCAGGAAGAGTGGGTGGGTGGTGCGGGTGGATACGGCGCCGCGCTGGTCGGCAGTGAGCGGCACGTTGAGGGAGGCGAAGCCGTTCTCCGGGATCCACAGCGGGACCCTTTCCACTGCTGCGGCGGCCAGGCCGAGGGCGAGGAAGAGCAGGGAGCGGGTGCGGGTGGAGTACTCGTTGGGCAGCTTCGTGCCGGTGGGCTGATGGCTTTTGCGGGAGAAGCGCAGGGCCTGGTGGGGTTGTGGGGGGCCGTCGATGAGGTGGGCGATGGTGTCGGCGACGGTTCGCTGGATGGGGGCGAGGGTGGTGGCGCCGACGTGGGAGAGCAGTAGATGCTGCTCGGGTCCGAGGTCGTGGCGGGAGTGCAGGGCGCCGACGGCGGAGTCGGCGCCGCCGCTGAGCAGGACCACTCGCCGGATCCCGGAGTGCGGTGTGTCTTGGATGGTTTCTTGCGGGGTATCGGCGGTGTGGAAGCGGATCGACCATTGGTCTCCGGACAGGAACGCCAGGAGGGCTTCGAGGCGTTCGCGCACCGCAGTCCAGCGGGCCGGGGCGTAGACGGGGACGTCCAGTTCGAAGGTGCGCTGGGTCCAGTTGGAGCGGGCGGCGCGGCGGGGAGCGGTGCGGTCAGCGGCGTAGACCAGGGTAGCCAGGCGGACCAGTTCGATGTTGGGTTCGGGGACGGGGCCCAGGGCTCCCAGCGACGGTCCGAGAGTAGAGACGAAGGAACCGCCCGCCCCGGCGGGCCACCAGAACACGGTGGTGTCGTCGGGCACGGGGCGGGTGGTATCCGCGTCCAGGCGCATGGTGTAGGCGGGCATCAGGGCTCCATCCAGATGGACCGCATCGCGGTGATGCCCTCTTCGACGGCCTGAGTGATCTCGGTGGTGCTGGGACCGGTGATCGTGAGGGAGGCGCGGTCGGCCAGGGCGCGTGCGGTCTCGCGCAGTTGGCGTTCGCCGTCGGCAGTAGCCCAAGCGGGGCGGGAGCCGTCGTTCATCTTCGCCGCGGTCTCGCTGATGACCGCTTCGAAGATGATCAGTGCCAGGGTTTCCCGGACGACTTCGTCGGGGCTGGGGGGTGTGCTGTCGGTGCCGGCTTCCAGGACCCATTGAGCTACCTCGCTGGCGACGAAGCGGCGTTCCTGGTCTTCGATGGTGCCGTCGGCAAGCGGCCCGCAGGCCGCGTCCACGATGCGGCGGGTCCAGTCGATCGGGTCGTCGGCGGCGGCCTGCAGTTGTGCGTAGTCGAGGCCAAGATCCTGCAGAGCCTGCGCGTTGCCGGTGCGGTAGGCGTAGGCCGCGGCCGCGGCACGGCCTGCGGTGCGTGAGGACCGGGCGACGCTGCGCTGCGCCCCTCCCCCGCTACGGCCTCCCCCGGCCCCTCCGGATCCGCCGCCTCCACCGCCGGGGCCGTCGGCGTGGCCGCCGGAAGGGCGGAAGAGGCCGAGGGCAGGGATCAGCTGATCGGTGTTGAGCTGGGGTGGGGGCGCGCCGGGACCGGAGCCGGCCAGAGCGTCGAGCCACTGGGTGATGTTGTGCTGCAGTTGTTTGCTAGCCGGTGTGCCGTTTCCGGTGTAGGAGCCTTTAGTGCCCATCAGCGGCGGTTTCCTGTGGCCAGGGCGATGTCAAGGGTGCGCCCGATCTGATCCTGGCCAGCCGGGACATGGCTCTTCCAGTGCTCCAGCACTCCGCGGAAGACGGGGACGCCGGGCGGAAGGACCAGGATGGTGGCCGGTTCCAGTTCTCGGGCAGGGATGGACTGCAGGAGGCGTGTGGCCCGCTCGGTGGTGGCCGGGTAGGCGGTGGCAATGCGGACCAGACTGCGCACGGCTGCGGTCTGGTCGGTGGGGCGGTCCCGGCCGGCCCGGCCGAGGTATTCGACCAGGCTCAGGGCGTCGTCCTCGCCGAGCGCGGTGATGTCGGCGTCGGTGACTCGGCGCTGGTCGAAGCGCACGCCGGAAAGCAGGTTGGCCGCGATGTCGCGCAGCCGACCGGGCAGTCCGGCGTCGAGGAGCTGCTCGCCGGTGAACGCGGCTGCCAGGTAGAGGTAGGGGGCCAGGTCCACGTCGCCGAGGCTCGGGGGGAGTTTGGCCCATCGGATCAGGTCGTCGTCGAAGGCGACCGGCTCGCTCCCGCCTTCGTCCGGCGACGGCCTCGGTTCCTGATCCGGGGAAGCGGCGTTGTCGGGAGTGGGGTCGGCGTCCTCAGCGGCGGGGGGTTCGGGGGCGGGTCGGCCGGCGGCTGTCTCCAGTCTGGCCATCCGGGAGCGCAGTTCACCGCGGGCCAGCCACCCCAGGACGATAGCGAAGGCGTCGGGCAGCAGCTTCTCCAGCACCATGAGCTTGGCCACGATGTCCGGCTCGAGTTCGATACCGCGATGGCCTGCGACGGACTGGCGCACCCGCAGGTCGTTGAGGAAGCGCTTGATACGGCGGGGACTGCCTTGGAGCTTCTCGTAGAGGATGGGTGTCATCCGTGAGGCAAAGGCCATTTCGGCGAGGATGTCATTGCCGTTCACGGCCTCGGCCAAGTCGTCCAGCAGGCCTTTCTCCAGCCGCAGGTGTACGCAGGCCTCGATGTAGGGGGTGAGTTCCTCGACGGTCAGGCGCTGAGAGAGCTGCAGCAGGACGAGGAATGCCTCGGTGTCGAAGCGGCTCAGGGTGGGCAGCGGCACCGTGGTCTGCACGATCTTGTGCAGGTAGAGGCTGGCCGGTTCCTCGAAGTATCTCTCTTGTGCTGCCTGTTGTCCGCTGCCGGGGTCGGGGAAGCGGGCTCGCAGGGCGTCGGCAACCCGATGCTCGTCGGCGGCGACGACGAAGGCCATCTTCGGCACGGCCAGGAACAGCCGGATGGTCTCCAGCGTGTCCACGACCGTGTCGGGCAGGCAGCGGTCGAGATCGTCGACCAGCACGACCACGCGCCTGAGGTGGCTGAGTTCGGCGGACTCCATCAGTGTGCGGAACTCACTGCGAAATTCGCCGAGTCCGCGTGAGGGCGGGTCTCCTGCGTCGGCATCATCGTTGCTGGGCTCGGTGTTGATCAGGCTGGTGAGGTCGTCGACGGAAGGCAACTGCAGGGTAAGGGACGTCTTGGCCGCCACTTGCAGGGCCTTGGCCCAGTCGACTCGCTGGCGAAGCTTGGTCAGCATCGTCCGGGCGCGGCTGATGCGGCCCTCTGGCTGTTCCTTCTTGGCGAGCTCGGCGGCGACGGCGCTGAGCACCTCGCCGATCAGGGTTTCCTTGGCGCCCACACCCGGGTCGTAGCGCCACGGGTCTGTGCTGATCACGAGAATGGTCGTGTCCGTTGCGGGCGGCTTGGGGGCGAGTTCGTCCTCGATGAGGCGGAGCACGGTGGTCTTGCCACTCCCCCAGGCGCCCGAGACTCCGACGGTCACCGGGTCAAGGGCGTCGTCGAGGACTGCCTGGACCACGGTTTTGGCCACCGCGTCAAAAGACAGAAGATCCAGGCGGGTCGGCTCGTCCGACCACAGCTGTGCAGACATATTGCTCTTGCCCATCCCCAGGGCCTGTGACTATCTCGTCTCAGGCGATACCCGCACCAGCACTGCGCATACGGACGCTCCCGAGCGTGCAGCAAACACACACAATAGTGCTCACTTCATCCTCAACAATAGAAACAGACGCATCCGTTGCGGCCGCCGACGTGGCCGACGCCGACCCGGGGCGGGCGGCGGATGACTGCATCTTCGGTCTGCCTCCCGTGCCGACTCGATTCGGCCATTGCGTGCGTGAAGCCGGGCGCGCCACAGCCGAGAGAGTAGCCGCCAGCCCGCACCCAGTACGCCAGTGCGTCGATCAACTCACGCCGCGGATGCTTGCGCGGGCGCTCGCCCGGCATCGCGGGCGGCACCAGCGGTTCGAGCACCGCCCATCCGACATCGGAAAGATCCGTAGGGTACCCCCCGCCGTTCGGCCACACCCGCCTCCCCATAGTGCAGGGCCTGCTAGCTCGCCTGTCCTTGCTGGCACTTAGCAGATACCTACTAACTCCATTGCTGTTACGGTCTGTTACGCGACAACGCTCAAGGTGCAGCGCCAGGCTGTCGGCAAAACGGCACGGTGGGTTAGGCGCCACTGTCACGCCGGCGGCGCCTCCAGCCCGTTACCTGCCTACTCCAGGTAAATTCCGGCGAACGCACCGTCGAAGCCGAGCGCGGCCAAGCCCGCCTCGACACTCGCGTAGGTCGTCCCGTGCGGGCCGCCGACCAGGGCGTCGAAGTCGGCGCGGCTGATCTCGGGCTCGAGCCACTGGTTGCCGCACCGGCAGCGGAACCAGACGTTGCGCCCATGGTTGATGAGCAGCCAGTCGCGTCGGGCACGGCAGGCGGAGCACATCACGGGGATGCCGCCGAGAGCGAGTTCGCGTGAGTGGCCGACGCAGCGAATCGCCCCGGGTCCGTGGGCGGGCCGGGTCTCGGCCTGGAGCTGCAGCAGGGGGTCGGTACCAGTGGGGAGGACGGGCAGCGCGGGTGCCGGCTCCGTGGTGCGGGTGGTGGTTCTGAGCACGAGCGTCATCTCCCGGTTTTGGGTCCTGTCTTCATCCGTAACAGCCGGTAGACCGGCTGTCCATACATTTCGCGGCGTCCGTCGGTCGGTGATCGGCTACCGGTTCGACCTGGTCAGCGACCCGGCGAGCGGCGGTTGGGGTCTTGAACAGTCCCGAGCGGTACGGCTGCCGTCGCGTTCCGTTCGCTCGTGCGGCTGCTCGGCGTGGTGGCCTGGCGAGTGGCGACCTGCGGACGACGGGCACCTTCGCCCGGGTGTGCCGGGAGCTGGGCGATGCGCCGCAGACGCCAGACCAGGACGTCGTTCACGTCCTCGGCGCTGTCGAGTTCGCGCATGTCGATGGCCTGGCGCAGGAGGGCTTCGGCGTCGTGGCCTGCCCGCTCGGCCTGGGCGAGGGTGGCGATCAAGGCGTCGGTCCTCGCTTCCGTGCCTCCTGCCCGTACGACCTTCTCCGGCAGGACTGCGCGAAGGGTGGCTTCGTGCGTGCGGCGCTGGGCTTCTGGAAGGGCTCGGCCTTGGTCGTGCAGCACGCGCATCGGGGTGGCGGCGGCCTGCCGGTAGGCGGTGCGCAGGTGCGCGGCGGCTTGGCGGGAGGCGTGGGCCTGCTGGGCGTGTCCGCGTGCGGAGTGCCAGCGGGCGGCGGCGAGGGTGACGAGGACGAGGGTGGAGACGAGCATGGCGGTGGTGCCGCCGTCCTCGCCCCGGCCGAGCGCTCCGCCGGCCTGGACGATGCCTCGGGCGGCTGAGCGGAGGGCTCGGGTGTCGGCGCGTTCGGCGCGGACGTGGCTGCGGGTCGCCCGCTCGAAGGCGCGAGCTGCGGCGGTCAGCTCGGCGCGGGTGGTGGCCGGTGAGGTCTGGGCCACCGCGTCGAGGAATTCTCCGACGCCGACGAGCTGGGCGGCGGCCTGGCCGTCCTCGTCGCGTTCCAGGAGTTCGGCCGAGCGCTCGGCGATGACGGTGGCGTTGCGTCGTTGACGGGCGGGCGGTGACCAGTTCGTCCGGTCAGCGGCGACCGCGGGCGCGCTCGGCTCGGCGGCCCCGTCGGTGAGGCGTAGGCGGATCTTCGGAAGGGAGAGGTCGGAGGCCAGTTTGGAGCCGGGGTACCAGACCGGGTCTCCGTCGCGGTTGCGGTCGCCGGGCAGGGCCACGTTGTAGCCGAGCGCGTCACCGGACGGAGTGTGCCGCAGCTTCACGCGCACCCCCGCCGCGCGGAGCCGCGTGAGGAACTCCTCCTCCGAATCCGCTCCCGCCACGGCTCGACGGACGGCCTCCCGGAGCGTCTCGCGCGAGGTCTCCGGGCGGCCGGTGCGCTCGGCCTTGAACTTCTCGGCGCTGCTGGGATTCTTCGCTGCGGTGCCGTCGCCGGCGTTCAGGCGCCGCAGGCCCATCTCCTTCTCGATGCGGCGGCATTCGGCCTGGGCCTTGTTGAAGTCGTAGTTCAGGCGTGGGTTACGCAGGTCGCCGCGTACGAGGGTGGCGACGATGTGGATGTGGTCCTCCGCGTGGCAGACGGCGATCCACCGGCAGCCGTCGGGATCACCGTCCGGGGCGATGCCGGTGGCGTGGACAATGCGCTGGGCGACGGCGTTCCACTCCTCGTCGTCCAGCCGCCGGTCCCCGGGGGCGGTGCGGACCGAGCAGTGCCAGACGTGCTTGGCGGGCGCGCGGTCGCCGGCCTGCTTGACTCGCAGGTCCAGGGCGGCGGTGAGCCGGGCGAGGGTGACCTTCGGGTCGGGGTCGAGGCCGGTGTCGCGGCCGGGGTCGGGGGCGAAGCCGTCCCAGGAGCCGACGAGGTGTGCGTCGGTGTGCTCCTCGCGCCGTCCGGGGCCGTACAGGTAGACGAGGAGGCCGTGGGTGCGGGAGCCGCGTCCGATGTCGGGAACCATCACAGCCGCCTGGTCACCAGGTCGTTCGCTGCGTCATCGACTCGGGCGAGAAGTCCGGTCAGCGTGCCCAGCGCGTGTTCGAGTTCACCGGCGCGCGGATGGCCACCGCTGTTGAGGACGAAGGCGATCTGGTTGATGTTGTTGCCGATCCGGGCCAGCGCGGTGCGCAGTGCGGCGAGTTCGTCGATGGCGGCGTCGAGCTGGTCGTTGCTGTGCACGGCGGCGTGTCCGCGGGCGGCGCTCAGGCCGGCGGTGGCGAGGAAGCGGGCGACGGTGACGCCGCGCTGGGTGGCGGCGTCGGTGATCTCGGATTTCTCGGTGTCGGAGAGGCGGGTGGTCGTCTTGCGGGCGCGCTCGCTCGGGTTGCGGCTGCGGCGGCGCGGGGTGCGGTCGGGGAAGGCGGGCGTGCTCGGGCTCGTCTGCTCGGGGTCGGCAGGGTCGTCTGCTTCTCCCCCGGTGACCGGCGCCCCCTGGTGCCGGTTGCCTGGCTGGTCCCCGCGCGCCCTCGCGCGGGGACCCGCCGGGCTTCCCCCGCCCTCCTGGGCGGGGGCAAGTGCGTACGTCGGGCCGTAGGACCGTCGTACGCGATAGCTTGCTCCGCCAGGAGCCGTGGTGGGGGCACGCTGCTGTCCAGCGGAGGTGGCCACCGGGTCGTTGGTGTTCACCGGCTCGTCTCCGGGTCCTGCTGCTGGATTTCGCGGACGAGTTCCTCGATCCAGTCCATGGCCAGGACGGGGTGGTGCAGGGTCCAGGGCCGGTCGTGCTGCTCGCGTTGCACGATCCAGGTGGTGTCGGGGCCGGACTGGGCGCGGTGGAGGTGTCCGTGCTGGTGCAGGACGGTCAGCCAGGAGTCGACTTCGGCGGGCGTGGCCGGGTGAGTGCGCATCGGATGCTCTCCGCTTCTGCTGTGGCGGGATGTCTCGGAGACATGCGGAGTGGGTGACCGGCCGGGGTGACCGACTCGGTCACCCACTCCGTGGAGGTTCGGTCAGGGCCGGGAGGAAGTGACCGGCTGGCGGTGCTGCTCGCGCAGCTGGGCCATCAGCGCGGTCAGGGTGTCGCTGGACAGCGGGATCTGCTGACCTCGGATCGCCTGGGCGACCACCTTGCGGGTGAGTTTGTCCTCGGCCCTGACCGCCGACCGGGCGATCTTCAGCAGTTCCTCGGTGTCCGGGTCAGGTCGCCGGTCACCAGTCGGCTGAGCAGCCCGGTCAGTGACCGGCGGCGAGGTGACCGGCGGGGCACTGACCGCCGCCGGGCTGCCCTGGCCATCACCGACCGGGGCAGCGCTGTCGGGGCGGTCAGCGCCCGTCCGCCCCTTGTCCACCTGTCCCGGCAGGTCAGGGGCACCGTGCCTCCGGTTGTGGTGGTCGGTGACCGACTGGCCGTTGGCCGCCGGGGTCGAGTCCCCGGTCACTGACCGGGTGGCGGTGTCCTCGTTGGTCGGGGACAGCGGCAACCGGTCGGTCAGAGCAGTGACCGACTGACCGGGCTCGACCTGACCGACCGCTGACCGCTGCTGACCGGCCCGGTCGGTCCGGGTGACCTCGATGGCCTCGCCCCGGTCAGTCTGACCGAGGTGACCGGGCTCACCGAGGTTCTGTCGGTCAGCGTCCGTGACTGGGCCCCGGGCGATGAGGATGTAGAGGTGGACCGCTCCGGCCAAGGCCAGCGGGGCGATGGTGGAGAGCACCGCGACCACCGCGTCGCCGAGCCGGAGGCTGGTGCCGGCGACCGTGTCCTGGTTGATGCGGACCGCGTGGAGGGCATTGGCCCAGATGCTGGCGGCGGTGGCCGTGCCGAAGAGGGCCCAGACGTAGAGCCGGGCGCGCAAGGGCGCGTTGCGCAGGACTAGGAGGGCTCGGATGCCGTACGCGATGAACCCGTCGATCACCAGGGGGAACAGGTAGGTAAGGAAGCCTCGGATGTGGATGGCGACGGCCATCTGCTGCAGGGCGTCATACGACAGCGCGCATCCCGCGCTCCCGAGGGCCACGACAGCCGCGCGGTCCCACCCGGATATGTGCGCCGTCTTCGGCGCGCTTGCGGTGTTCATGCCGCCGTCCCGAAGTCGTCGCGGATCAGGCGCTCGCCGCTGGTCTCGGGGGGTGGGGTGTTCGTAGTGGGCTGGTTCAGGGTTCGATTGCGCTCGGCCCGGCGGATCTCGCGGTATCGCTTCTTGGCGTGCTCCTCGGTGACCTTCAGAAGCCAGGCCAGGCGCTGCTCGCTCACCCCGTGGCGGTAGGCCGCGTACTCGACCGCACGGCGCTCCGCGTGGGTGAGGTGCACGTCGCGCCCGGCGATGGTGGCGTTGACGCGGCTGTAGTCGAGGCGGCTGGCGAGCTTGTCGTGCAGCGGCCCGCGCTCCTCCTCCGTCAGGCCGCCACGGATCCCGTCGGTGTCACCCCCTTCGAGAGCGGCGTCCAGGCAGGTACGGCGGACCGGGCACTGGCCGCACAGCGCCTTGGCCGTGGCGATCTTGGCAGTCTCGTCGGGTTCGGGGAAGAAGACTTCGGGGTCCACCGGGTGGTACTCGGTGCTCTGGCAGATGGCTTCGGCCTGCCAGGTCTGGTCGCCGAGCTGACGGTGGTGGGCGGGGCCGTTCATCGTGCTGGTCATGCGGGGTGCTCCGATCACTCTCCGCGCGCAGGGGCGTCGGCGGAGAGGTGCGCTGGCGGTAGGCCCCCTCGGACGGCGCTGCGGAGGCGCGGTCCGGCGGGGTGGCCTGTGGGGGGTCAGGCGGCGGCGCTGTGGCGTCTGCGGTCGACGGCCTCGAACTCGGCCCGGTCGGTCATCTCCGCGAGTCGGGAGGCGACGCGGTCACCGAGGTACGAGCGCAGGTCCTTGATCGCCAGGTTGGTCGTGATCAGCGTGGGGAGTTCGTAGTTGTACCGCCGGTTGATCAGCCGGTACGTCACTTCCTCGACCCACTCGCTGGCCTTGGCCGCGCCGAGGTCGTCGATGATCAGGAGCGGGCAGCGGCAGACGGCCGCCAGCTCCCGCTCGCTGTCGACCCCGAGCCGGGGGCGGAGATCGGCGTAGAGGTCGGCGGCGGTGGTCGCGCGCCAGCGCACGCCGACCCCGCTCTCCACGAGCGCTCGGACCGCGCCGTACGCCTGGTGCGTCTTGCCCGCGCCGACGACTCCGGCCATCAGGAGGCTGGGCCCGGTGGTGACCTGCCGCCGGGCTCCCCGGCTGGGGGCGACGGCCGCCTCGGTGACCTCCGCGATCCAGTCCAGGACCCTCGGGTGGTCGGCGACGGCCGCCTGGTAGCGCGGGGGCATCCCGGCCAGGAGGGCGTCGAGCGGGGAGAACGGCTCGGGGTCGTCGGGGAGCGCGGCGGCGTCGGCCGGGTCGATGTTGCGGGCGGCCAGGATCCGGGCCATGCGCTCCAGGGTGCCTTCGTTGCCGAGGAGCTGCGGTTCGCGGTGACGGGTGTGCATCACAGCTCCTCGGCGTAGGCGGCGGAAGCGTTGGCCGGGTTGGTCCACGCCTGGTGGGCGGGCACGTTAGGCCGGATTCCCGGCCGCGCCAAACCGCCGGGGCGAGCGTTCATCGCCTCGTTGACCATGCTGGTCAGGACGCTCGGGTGCTTGGGGTTGGCGGTGAAATTCGCCAGCCCGGCTCGGATGTGCACCGGAGCGATGCCCTCGTCTAGGAGCTTCTTGATGATCCGTCCGAGGTGCCCGATCACGTCGCTCGGGGGGCGCTGGTCGCACCCGGCCACGTACTCGCCGACGAGGTCCTTGGCGGAGATGCCGGCTGCGGGCGCTATGCGCCCCGTAGGGACAAGAGATCCAGGATCCAAGATCCTAGATCCAGGCGCCGAGGCTTCGGGGAGGCTTCGGGGAAGGTTCGGGGAGCCTTCGGATACAACCCTCTGACCTGGACTTTTAACCTTGTCCGGCCCGGGTGCGCTGATGGCTTCGGCGGCGGCCTCCGGCCGGTCGGCGGCTGGCCCATCTGACTGGTCCGGCACCGTCGAGGCGGGTACGGCAGGCAGATCGGGGGCTCGGGGTGCCCTCGCCGAGGTCTCGGCGAATCCTCGGGGAGTAGTGGGCGAGCCCTCCGCCCTCCGGGTGCAGGAGACCTTGCACGGTGCGCACCGGTCGGCAGCCTGGTGCTGCGGGCACGAGGGCAGGCGGGACTGGCTCGGCTTGTCGATCTTCTGGTGCTCGGACCAGGTCACGACATGGAGGTAGAGGCGGCCGTCGCATCCGGTGTACCGGCAGATCAGTTCGGCGTTCGCTAGCTGGTGGAGGTCGTCCTCCACGTGGACCGAGGTGTGCTCGGCGCGCAGCGGCCAGAGCAGCCCAGCGATGATCGCGGCGTTGTCCCGGTGGCGACCGTGGTCGTCGGACTGGGTGAGCAGGCCGAAGAAGGTGCGCTCTGCCTCGACGCTCACTTCGGCGAGCGACTCGGAGACGAACGCCTCCGGCTTGATGGTTCGTATCCGCGCCATGTCAGCAGCCCCGACCGGCGGCGACCGGGTCGCTGCGGGTGAGGGTCGCGGCGGCGACGTCGAAGGTGTGCGGCCGAGTCCAGTCCGCCTCCGGCCAGGCTCGCAGGATCCAGCGGGCTGCGACCCTTGCGGTCGTCGGCCCCAGCTCCAGGGGCTCCCCGGCCTCGTCCTTGACGATGGCGTGCGGGTGGGGCCACGCCTCCTTCGGGTCGTTGAGGCTGACCCGGACAGTGGCCGCGCCCGGGATCATGTCTGCGAGCTGGGCGGCGAGGCGGCGCTGGCGGTCGGTATCCGGGCAGGCCGGGGTTCCACTCGGCATGGCGAGCATGCGATACTCCGTTGTTCGTAGGAGTGCGGTGCGGTGGTTCTCGTGCAAAAGCCCCGCCGCCCGCGAGATGTGAATCGGCACTCTTCGGGGTGCCGGCCCGGCGCTTGGGAGTTGGTAGCTCCCGGGCGCCGCTCTCATCCACCCCGGTGGGCGTCACGGCCCCTGTGGGTACATCGCCCCTCCCCTCCTGGCCGGTCCCCGGCCGGTGATCCGCTTGTGCAGGGACCAGAACCGTATGGCGACCGCTGGCACAAGTCCAGCTTCTCCACACCTGCTCCGAACAGGCACGGAACACTGAACTGGACGAACTCTTGGGTCAACGTACACCGCAGTGGCGCCCTTGCGTCAACTGCAATGTCGGCGTGCGAGACGACGCTAGCCATGATCACCACTGGGGTGGATAGGATGGTCGTCATGACGAAGGGTTGGGGATGACCGAGAAGAACGAGCGCACCTTCGCGGAGCTGCTCGACTACCTGTTTCGGGAGGTGCATCCGAAGGGGCGCGGTCCGTACACGTACGCGGAGGTGTCACAGGGGATCCGCGACACCTCGGGCGTGACCATCTCCGCAAGCGCCATCCAGCAGCTCCGCACCGGAACCAACACGAACCCGAAGATGCAGACCATCCGGGCGTTGGCCGGATTCTTCGGGGTGAACCCGGGCTACTTCTTCGACGGGGAAGAGGCCGAACGGCAGCGTGCAGAGATCCAGGTGATTGCCGCCATGCGCGACCAGGGGGTGCGCCGGGTCGCCTTGCGCGCCAACGGGCTCAGCACGTCGAGCCTGCACATGCTGAACACCGTGATCGACCAGGCTCGCCGACTGGAGGGAATGCCGGAGGAGTCGGACGACTCCGGGCTGCTCGACGACGAATGAGTTCAGTGCCGCCCGAACCGCGACATGCGGCCCTCCGTCGCGGTCAGACGGCATCGCTTCCGTGGCGGCCTTCCAGCAGCACGATCACTCGGAGGAGGTCGCTGCGCATCGGTCGCAGGGCGACGATGCGGACAGCAACTTCCCGTCCTTGGTGATACGGAATCCTGAGCCGGCGCAGAGCACCGTGGGAGTGCTCGACCATCTCGCGACGATCCCACATCTGTCGCGCGGCTGGCGATCCCGCGAGGATGTCGCGCTCCAGTTGCCGCAGGGCCTCGCTCTTCGGGTGGTGAGCCCGCTCATAGCGGATCTGCCCGAGAAATGGGCGGGCCCAGTCCTGTTCCCAGTTCACGAGATGCTCACGAGCCTCCGGCTCCAGAAAAGCCCATCGCATCTGATTGGCCTGATAGGCAGCCCACGGAAACCAATCAAGCAGCGGCTCGTTGTAGCTGATCACGTTCCATGCGAGATCCGTGGCGAAGGCGGGAGCGGGGGACTGATTGTCCAGGAACTGCTGGAGCAGCACCTCGTCCACATCTGTTGCCGCGTCCACATCCGGCATTGAGGCAAGTGCCGGCGGACGACCGACCGCCCTCAGGTACAACGCGCGACGCTCTGCCGGGCTCAGCCTCAGCGCCGACGAGAGCCGATCGAGGAAGTCGGCCGAGTACTTGGCCTCGTTGCCGCGCTCCAGTGCGCCGTACCAACGTTCGCTCACTCCGGTCAGACGAGCCACGTCACGCTGCGTCAGCCCTTTACTCCTGCGCCCTGAGGCTGCCAGGCCCATAATCGCGCGCGGATCCGTGCGGCTCCGCCATGATCGCAGCAGCTCAGGCAGGGACTCGCCGTCAGGTTCGTCGCCCTCGACCTGCCCACCCCGAGAGTCCATGGCCCGAAATTAGATCTCATGATGAAGTGACATGCATCACAACACGCCCCGAAACAGCATCAAGAGATCACGAAACGGTCATCCAGCGTAGTCAGACATAACGGGTAGTCGATCGTTCAACCATCTGTGGCGTGCGCCACAGCGGCCCGCGATCACGGGCTTCACCCACTGTCGATCAAGGTCGCAGGAATCCTCCAGCCTGGCACTCTTCCATCCTCCTCACAGGGATCGAGTCACCATCCGTAACCGGAACTCACACTTCCGGGAAGCGTGAGTTCCCCCTTCTTCTTGGCATCCTCTTGGCTGTCGCTCAGTAGCAAGTTGGTGCACAGCCGAGACCGAGGGGGGATTGCCATGCCCTTGCCAGATATCGACGAGAGTCGACTGCGCAAATCATGTGAGGAGCAGGTCGATCTCCTGCACCTACCGCATCGCTTCAGCACGCGCGAACTGCGCGAGGCGATAGCCGCCCTTCGCGGGAAACCGATCATCCTGAAACCGTTGAGCACGCTCGGTGCTGTCGAAGCACCCTGTGGCATAAGGATCGAGACGCCGTCCGCCGACCTCCTCTATTACGAGGAAGGCACGTCCGTCCACCACCAGCGACACATACTCACGCACGAACTGTGCCATGTGTTCTGCGACCACCCCGGAAGCCTGCAGGTCGACGCGGATACGGCACAGGCTCTCGGGGTGCACCCCACGCTGGTGATGCGCATGTCGGGACGCACGAGTTACTCGACGGCCGACGAACGCGAAGCGGAAATGATGGCGACGGTTATCCGCCAGCGCATCTACCGTGAACGCGAATCCCCTTCTCATCAGCCGACGAGGGGATCGGACAGCTGGGACGCGCTTTTCTCCCAGCCCATTAAGAAATCTCGGTTCCACTCACGATGAATTCCGTCTTCCTTGGCATGGCCTGCCTGCTCGCAGCGGCTGCCGCCTACTGGGTCCTCGGTAGAGGGACGCCCCGTCCGACCGGCACATGGGCCATGTGCGCGCTCCTCGGCTCGTTCGCCCTGGCCTTCGCCACCTACGCCCCGCTGTTCGAGAACGCCGTTGAGGGCGTCGTGCCGCACGTCGCCCGGCTGCTGAGCAACTGTGCTTCCCTGGCCGCCGCCACAGCGGTCCTGGCTATCTCCTTCCAGCTCAACCTGGAACCCGCGGAAGCGCAACGGCGAGTCCGGCTGCGTCTCGTCCTCTTCGCCACGTCCGCCCTCGGCATGACCGTGCTGTTCACGTACGAGCAGATGACGCATCGCTCTCCGCAGATGTATGCGCTCTACCTGCTGCTTTTCATCTCCTACCTCGGTTTCGCCATCGTCGACTTCCTGGTGCAGGCCGTAAGCCAGTCAAGGTCGACCCGCCGCAACAGCGTCCGGATAGGTCTGCGCATGGCGGCAGCAGGGTGCGTCTTCGCACTGGTCTACGCGGTGTACAAGCTGACGGTCCTCATCTCCCTGGGCCTGGGCTTCCACCTGGTGTCCGACCATTCGGAGTGTTCGTCGCTCGTGTCTACGCCGTGCGTCTTCAGCGTGACGTCTCCGGCGCTCGCCGTCCTGCTGATCTGCGTCGGTCTCACCCTGCCGGCTGTCGTCTACCCGCTCAGCCAGGCCCGACGTCGCCGCTGGGAGGCACAATCCTTCGAAGCCCTCGGTTCTCTCTGGCAGGACCTGTCCGCCGCGATGCCGAATATCGACCCGGCCTTCGACGAGGCCGCTTCGAACGACTCGGACTTCCTGCTCCAACGTAGGGTCATCGAGATCAACGACGGCATCCTCGCCCTTCGTCCATACCGGTCCCGCAGGGTGCAGGAGGTGGCCCAGGGCACTTTCGACGCTGGAACAGAGGCGGGAGCCGCAGCGGTCGAGGCGGCTGTCGTGAAGGCAGCGCTGGCCGCTTCGAAGGCCGGCCGGTACGCCGACAAGGTTGCCCTGCCGTCGGCGGAGGCAGCCTCCCGCAAGGACCTCCGTGCGGACACGGAGTGGCTCCTCCTGGTGGCCGACGCCTACGCGCACCGGGTTGGGCGTGTCGCCGATGACAGTCAGCCAGAGCCGGTTGGAGCCTGATGGCATGACCGACCCGACTCAAGACCCCCGTTTTCTCCAGGACCCCTACCCCACCTATGCGGCCATGCGGTCCAGGTGCCCGGTGCAGTCCGTGCCCACTGGGTCCGGTGGGCACATCAGCTACCTGGTCACCGGCTACGCGGAAGCGAGGGAAGCTCTCCGCGACGCACGGCTCTCGAAGGACACGGCCGCCTTCTTCGCGGGCAAGGGGTCACGGCGTCGACTACACCCTGCGGTGGCGCACACAATGCTGGCCAGCGACCCGCCCCAGCACACCCGCCTCCGCAAGCTGGTGACCAAAGCGTTCACGACCGGGGCCGTCGCGGAGCTGCGTCCGTTCATTGCCCGGGTCACCGACGAGTTGCTGGATCAGTGGCCCGTCGGCGAGCGGTTCGACTTCGTGGCCGGCCTGGCGGTACCGCTACCAGTCATCGTGATCTGCGAGCTGCTCGGAGTCCCAGAGGGGGACCGACCCGACGTCCAACGCTGGTCAGAAGAACTGTTCGCGGCAGGCAAGTCCGACGTCATCGACGCGGCCTCGCATTCCATGGCTGACTACATGACGAGCCTCATCGCCGCCAAGCGCCTGGACCCTGGTGCTTCTCTTCTTGACCGACTCATCTCGGCGCGCGACGGAGACGACCATCTAAGCGAGGAGGAGCTGGTCTCTCTGGCAGTGCTGTTGCTCGTGGCCGGGCACGAGACCACCACCAACTTCTGCGGAAACGCCGCCCTGGCGCTGCTCCAGCACCGTGCCGAGCTGGATCGCCTTCGGAAGAATCCGGACGATGTCCCAGCCGTGCTGGACGAGCTGCTTCGGTTCGATTCCCCCGTCAGTACAGCGACCTTTCGGTTCACCACGGAGGCCGTCACGCTCGGCTGTACCGATATCCCTGCCGGTGTCCCGGTGCTGGTCGCTCTTGGAGCCGCCAACCGCGACCCAGAGCGGTTCCCGTCGCCGGACCTGCTCGACTTGGACCGAGACGCCGCCGCTCATCTCAGCTTCGGCCATGGCATCCACCGCTGTGTCGGTGCTCCCCTGGCCAAGGCCGAGGTGGAGATCGCCCTCCGAGCGGTACTGACTCGGTTTCCCGGAATCCGGCTTGCCGCGCCAACTGACCAACTGGACTGGCGGCGCACCCGTCTCGTTCGCGGACTGGCAACTCTTCCTGTCCTGGTGTAGCAGGTGGTAAGTACAAGTCATGCTTCTGCGTACTGGGCGAGCAGGATGCTGGCTCGCGCGAGATCGTCTGGAGTGTCCACCGCGACGCCGTCGTCCGTGACAGGCACCATCCGTACAGCGTGGCCGTGCTCGATGAAGCGCAGCATCTCCACTCCTTCTGCGCGCTCCAAGGGCCCCTGCCGAAGTTGCCGGAAGCGCTGGAGAGAGTGGCCAGCGAATCCGTAGAGGCCCAGCTGGCGTGTGTACTTCGGCCGCTCCCCCTTCGGATAGGGAATGGGGTGGCGCGAGAACATCAGGGCGTCGCCCTGAGCGGCGACGACGACCTTGACGACGTTGTTGTCCAGGGCTGCGGCGATGTCGACCAGTTCGGTGTAAGCGTTCACGGCCAGCGTGCCCGGAGGCAGGTGCTCCAGAGCTTCCGAGATGGCGTCGATCGCACCGGGTGCGATGAACGGCTCGTCGCCCTGGACGTTGATGTATCCGTCGGCCGGGAGGCGTTCGGCGACCTCCGCGACGCGGTCGGTGCCGGTGAGGTGCTCCCCGGTGCGGATGCAGTCGATGCCAAGTTCGCGGCACGCCGCTTCGATGCGTTCGTCGTCCGTCGCGACGATGGCTCCGTCGAGGCGTTTGGCCTCCAGGCAGCGCTGGTGGACGTGCCAGAGCAGCGGCATGCCGCCGAGGAGGGCCAGTGGTTTGCCGGGGAAGCGGGAGGCACCCCAGCGGCACGGTATGACGGCGATGTGCCGGCGCCGGCGGGCGACGGTCGGTCGGGCTGTGGTGGCGGCCACGGCGTCCTCCTGGTGGTCGGGTTCGCGGGGGTTCAGGTGAGCTGGGCGAGCTTGGCCCGGACGGTGGGTGAGGCGGTGGTCGCGAACGGCCGCCACTGGTAGCCGTCGACCTCCTCCTCCTGCAGTGTCACCGCGTGATCGGCCCTGAGGTGGAAGGCCCAGCGGAAGTCCACGTGGTGGTGGGTCGGCTCGTTCTTCGACGGGTTCGCGTCGATCGCGTGCACGTCGATGTCGAGGGGGATGTCCTCGTGGCCGGCAAGGGGAACGACGGCGCTGGGCGGGATGCCAGCCTCCTCGTGCAGTTCGCGTAGGGCGGCGTCGCGCAGGAGCTGGTCGGACGGTTCGATGTGCCCGCCGGGCGCCAGAAGTTTTCCGGACGCCTTGTGCAGGATGTGGAGCACGTGTCGTTCACCGTTGATGAGGATGGCGCTGCAGGTCACGTGGGCAGGGAAGGTCTTGCGGCTGGTGGGATCGTCCGAGCCCGCGAGCACGGCGAACAGCATCGTCAGGGAGGCGCGCTCGTCCGGGTGGCGGGCGACGTACGCCTCCGTGACGGCGCGGACGTGGTCGGTGGAGAGTGGCAACGGGGTCACCTTTCGAAGTGGCGGAGCCAGGTTCTGGCGATGGTGTCGCGGTCGGCCGTCGGCATCTCGTGCAGTCCGGGTTGGAATCGCGCGTGGCTGAGCGCGGCGGTGGCGGCGAGTATCTCGGCTTGGACGAGGTGGATGTAGGTGCCGACGGCGGCGCCGTGCACGAAGTTGACGGCACCGCCGTCGGCGAGAACGTAGAAGTAGTGGCCGGTGACCTCGTAGCGGGTCAACTGGGGCCCGACGGGATGGCGTTCGAAGAGGTCTTCGAGGCTGCCGAGTTCGAGTTCGTCCTCGGAGGAGGTCACCGATCCGAGGTATGCGCCGTTGCGCAGGGCGGCGAAATCCTCGTGCCGGAGGGCGAGATTGCCGGTGGCGCACAGGACGAGTTCCGCGTCGTGGACGGCCTCGGTGGTGGACGCGCTGGTGCGGAACCCGAGGGCGTGCGCCTGTACCCGCTTGACCGCGTCGTTGTCGTACACGGTGACGCGCAAGTCCTGGGCGCGCAGGGTCTGGGCGATCGAGCGGCCGATCTTGCCGAAGCCGATGACGCAGGCGCTGCGGCTCGTGAGGATGTCCCCGCGGGCGCGGACGAGGGCGTCGGTGGAGAACACGATAGACCGGCCGACGAGGTGGTCCTCGCAGTCCTTGAGCGGTGAGCGGGCCACGGACACGACGGGGCACGGCAGCGAGCCGAGGGCCGCGTACCGCTGGTGTCCGTTCTCGGTGTCCTCGACGACGCCGAGGATGCGGCCGGAGAACTTCTCCACGAGGGTGTCGAGGCTGGCCGCGAAGTAGCCGCCGATGTCGACCAGGACGATGTCCTGTCCGCCGGCCGTGTCCTCCAGGTAGTGCAGGGTCTGGGTCTCGTCGGTGAACCGCTCCCGGCGCAGGTCGTGGACCGGCAGGGTGCGGCGGACGGTGTCGAGGGTCGGCTGGTGGATCGACCGAGGCTTGGGGAGGACGGCGCCGATCGCGGACACCGCGGCCATGGCGCGCAAGAACGCGGGGCGTTCCGGGAGCAGGTGGGTGATGACCAGCGTTGTGATCGCCTGCCCCGCGGGGAACTGCGCGGTGATCCTCCGGAAGAAGGCATCCAGCCGTGCCCGCTCGGGGGTTTCCATGAGCACTCCTCTGATGATCCGACAGGGTCGCTTATGCGGCGCGGCTGTAGTCCGGCACCGGGGCGGCCAGCGCCTGCATGTGGGCGCGCAGTCCGCTGTGGAGGTCGACGCGCGGCTGCCATCCGAGGACCTCTCCGGCGCGGCCGGGGTCGGCACGCGTGAAGATCACGTCCCCGTTGCGCACGTGGTCCTGGTGGAGCTGGATCTCGCGGCCGGTGAGGCTGTTGGCGATGTTGATCACGTCCAGCAGGGAGGCGTTCGAGCCGCCGCCGACGTTGATGGCACCGTGCGCGTTCGGGACGGTGCCGGCGGCGATCGTGGCGGCGACCACGTCGTCGATGTAGGTGAAGTCGCGGCGCTGGTGGCCGTCTCCGTACAGGCGCAGGGGTTGTCCGGTCAGGGCGGCGTACAGGGCACGGTGGGTGAACATGTCGGCACGCTGGCGGGGGCCGTAGACGGTGAAGTACCGCAGGGCGACGACCTTGGGGCCGACGGGGCGCTCGGCGTAGGCGAGGCAGAGCTGCTCCTCGGCCAGCTTGGTCACGGCGTACGGGGAGGCGGGGTTGGGGCGGTCGGTCTCGCGGCTCGCGTCGCCGTCGGTCGGTCCGTAGACGCTGGACGAGGAGGCGACGACCAGTCGGGGGACGCCGATCCGGGTGGAGGCTTCGAGGACGCGGTGGGTGGCCAACACGTTGGACGCGAGGTAGTCGCCGAACTGCGGTCCCCAAGAGGGCCGTACCCCGGGGATGCCAGCGAGGTGGAAGACGGCGTCGGCGTCGATCAGGAGCGGTTCGATCGCGCAGTGGAGAAGGTCGGCCGTGACGTGGTGGTATCCCTGGCGGCCCCGCAGCGCGGCGAGGTTGGCGGCGGCCGTCGGGTCGGAGGACGGGTCTCGGCGGTCCACGCCGATCACGGTGGTGCCGGCCTGGACGAGGGCGTGGGCGAGGTGGGAGCCGATGAATCCGGCGGAGCCGGTCACCACGGCTCGTCGGGGGGAAGCGTTGGCCGGGGGCTGCTCGTGCTGTGGCACGGGGATCTCCAGAGAGGTGTCGTCAAAGGGGCTGGTCAGGTGAGCCGGGACAGGACGGTTCTGCCGTGTGCGCTGAGGGCGGCGTCGTTCTCCTGGTGGCCCTTGACCAGAGCTGTGGCCGCCTCGATGGCGCCGAAGGAATCCAGGAGGCGGCGTTCGGTGTCGTTGGGCGAGCGTCCGTAGCCGTCGAAGAAGGCGGCGCGGAGGTGGGGTGCGGCCTGCCAGCGTCGGAATTCGAGCCGGGCGAAGTCGCGGACCCGGGCGTCGCGTCGCATGTGTTCGAAGTCGTAGATGCCGAAGGTGTCGCCGAGCAGCCAGTTGCGCGGCTGATAGTCGAGGTGGCAGATCGCGCTGTCCATGTGGCTGGCGCCCAGGATCACCACGTGGTGCTTCAGCAGGTTCTCCTCGGCCGCGTCGAGCAGGTCGGCCTGGACAGCCCGGTCGATCCACCCCTGGAACCGCTCGGCGAGCGAGGCGCCGACGGCACCGCCCTGGGGCATGGCCGTGGCCCGGTGCAGCTTGCCCAGCACGTGCCCGGCCTCGTGGTGGACCAGTTCCTCCTCGAGTGAGCCCGGAGCGAAGGTGTCCGCGAGGTCGCCTGCGAGCGCGGTGAGCAGCAGGGTGCGGGTGGCATCGTCCCGGCCGACTAACTCCGGGGCATGGCCGCTCAGATGGGTGACCCACGCCCGGTAGGCGTGGAGTTCTCCGGCGTACCGGTCTCGCTCGGCGTGCTGCTTCGCTATGAACTGACGCCCGTCGTCGGCCACCAGGCGTACGACGCGGGGCGGGAGCGCGGGGTCCGCTGCGATGTCGACTGCGCCGAGGAGGAGGTGCGCCAGTTGTATCCGGGGGTCGCGCGAGGTCACGATCACGGGGTCGGCTCCGGCGTGAGGAGACTGAGGTGCTCGGTGTCGTTGTGCCGGTCGAGCATCCAGCGGTTCTGGCCCAGGCGGTTGCGGTGGTGCTGCCAGCGGGTGATGGAGGCGTGGTTGTGGGTGAATCCGGCGGGCGAGCCGATCGGGATGCCGAGCAGCAGGGTGTGCGCGGTGATCACCGTCTCCCCGTGGGCCGCGAAGACGACGCGCTTGCCCCGGTTCTCCTCGATGAGCTGGCTCAGGTTCCTGCTGGCGCGCTCCAGGAATCCGTTCCAGGTGTCGGAGCCGTTGGCCCAGGGTGTGTCGGGGTGGGCGTGCGGCCCGCCGTCGGCGGCCGTCTTCACCGCGTCCCAGGGCCGGCCATCGGCGTCGCCGTGGACCGGACCGTCGAGTCGGTCGTCGTGGTGCACGGGGATCTGGAGGGTCTGGGCGATGATCTCGCCGGTCTGGACGAGCCGGATCCGCGGGCCGGTGTAGATGACGTCGAAGGGCTTCTTCAGGTGCTCGGTGGCCAGGCGGCGTGCGGCCTGTTCGGCTTGGGCGTACCCGAGGTTGGTCAGGCCGGTGCAGGTGCGCGGGCCCCCGACCAGGCCGTCGGCGTTGCACTGGGCCTGGCCGTGCCGGACGAAGACGAGTTCGGTGGTGATCACGAGGCTCCTCGGTGCGTGAAACGGAGGGGCAGGCTGTAGTGGTAGCCGTTGCGGCCGACGTACGGGGCGGTGAGCACGGCGTGCAGACCGAGGAAGCTGTCGAGCTGACCGCGGTCCGTCGTGCCCAGCCTGGCGTCGTGGCGTCGGGCTGCCGCGTTGTAGGTGAGCAGGGCGGTGGTGACGGCTTGGTCCGTGAGCGGCCCGTAGGTCAGGTGAAGCGTCGCGACGAGCTTGGCGAGGTCGTAGCCCATCGGGGCGAGGGACAGGTCGTCGGTGTCGACGGCGACGATGTCTTGCGTGGTGATGATGAAGTTGCGCGGGTTGCTGTCCTTGTAGAAGGCGCACGGTCCCTCGGCGGTCGCTTCCAGCAGGCCGAGCATCGCGTGCAGCGCCGTCTTGTTCGGCAGGTAACCCTGCTCGTGGCGTCGCCGCAGAGCGACCCTCCGGGGCCCGAGGTAGTCGTCGAACTGCGTGCCGTCCTCGAAGTGGTGCGGGGCGTCCAGCGACGCGGAGTGCAGGTCGCTGGCCCAGGCGGCACCGTGAGCGTGACCCAGCAGTTCCGCCACCCGCGGAAGGTCCTCGGGACGTACGGGGCGGCCCTCGATCCGTTCGAACGTCAGGAACCGCGGCCCGGCAGTGTGGAGGGCCGGCTGCCGCAGCGGCTTGGCGTGCGCGGTGAGCCAACGGTAGTGGCGCACCGCCCCCGCCGCGCGCTCGGGTTCCGCGTAGTGCTTGGTGAACGGGGCGGGGCTCATGTCGGCTCTCCTCCTTCCTTCGGCTGGGCGACGACGAAGGTGATCCGGGACCGGGTGGTCAGCGGCTGGTCGGGAAGGAACTCGTGCAGGGTCGCCGCCAAGGCCCCGGGGTTGCCGTACAAGCCGGGCGGCAGGTCGTACTTGGGGTTGGTGGCCAGGTACTGCGCCGAGTGGTCGTGGCCGTCGAAGGTGAAGACGTGCTCCTCGTCCAGGACGGCGATCACGTCGAGTGAGGAGCCGGCAATGTCGGCCAGGTTGTCGCTGTGGGCTGCGGTGTACAGGCTCTCGTGCTGGGCCGCACGCGGATCGAGACCGGCGCAGGCGACCAACTGGTCCATCTCCCGGTAGCTGTCGAGGCCCTTGGTGACGAGCACGGCCACACCACCGGGGGCGAGGACCCTGGCGATCTGTCCGACGACGTCCTGGGGGCGCGGCGAGTGGTAGAGGCAGAACGCGGCGACGACGACGTCGCTCGACCTGTCGGGCAGAGGGAGGTCGTGGAAGTCGCCTTCGACGAAGTCCACCGTGCTGTCGGGCAGGTCCTTGGCGCGCTCGCGGGCCTGGGCGAGCAAGGAAGGGGCGGCGTCCAGGCCCACGACGCGCTCGGGCCGGAGCTGCTCGGCGATGACGAGGCTGCTCGTGCCGCGGCCGCATCCGATGTCGAGCACCACGCCGAGCCGGTCGGGTCGGGCGTGGTGGGTCTGCACCAGGCTGACGATCGTCTCGGGCACCGGGTGTCCGGCGGTCTTGGCGCGCATCAGGGCGCTGGTCCGCCCGGCCAGCCGCGAGGCGTGTCCGTACAACTCCGACTGCCGGGCGGGGTCCAGGAACGGGTTGGGCTCGTTCATGCCGCGCCCCCTGACCGGGGGCGCGGACCGGTCAGGGCTGCTCGGCGGCGACCTTCCGCATCCAGCGGCGCGTCTGACGCCGGTTGGCCAGCAGCACCACATCGGCGCCGGAGCCGAACTCCTCGATCTTCGCCATCACGCGGGGCCGCATCTTGCGCCGGTACGTGGCGACGTACTTGATCACGCCCCAGTGGATGCGGTTGTGCACCCCGTTGCCCTTGTGCCCGGCCCCGTGCCGGATCTGCCGGGAGAAGATCCCGTACAGCGCCGCCACGGTCGACACGTCCATCAGGACCACCGTATCGCAGGCTTCGAGCCGTACCTGCAGCGTCGAGTTGTAGTTGCCGTCGATCACCCACCGCGGCTGCGCGACCAGCTCGCGCTGGACGTCGGTGAACTTGTCCATGGGCAACGCGTTCCACTCGTCGTCGTAGAACGCGGCGTCCAGGTGCGTCACCGGGGCGTCGAGGATCCTGCCCAGTTCGCGGGCCACGTGGGATTTGCCGCTGCCTCCGCAGCCGACGATGGCGACCTTCTTCATGGTGCTCCAGCGTAGAGAGGTTCGGGTGTCCGGCGGACCCATCCTCCGGGACGCGCCCGGAGAACCCGCGCGCCGTCGTTGATCGAGCGGTCTGCATCAGGCAGCTCCCCGCTCGGTCGCGGTGGACTGGAGGAGGCCGTGCAGGACGGACTCCAGGGTGTTGACCTGCTTGCACAGGCCGAACAGGCGCAGGCGGTCCACGCACGCGGCGATCAGGGCGGCGTGCTGCTCGGTGCCGGCGATCTCGCGCAGGCAGGAGAGGCGTTCGAGCACGTCGTCGCCTGAGCGCACGACCAGCTCCTTCGGGACGAACCGGTCGGCGAAGCGGATGTCCGCCGGGGCCAGGGGCAGGCATCCGGCGAGCACGGCCTCGAAGATGCGCTGGGTCATCTGCCCGACCGCGGTGTACCGCTCGGGCAGCATGAGCACCGTGGCCAGGGAGCGGCCGTAGACGCCGGCGGCGTCCTCGAACGGGATCCGGCCCGCGAAGCGGACGTGCGGCCAGCGGCCGGTCTTCGTCCACTTCCCGGCGACCAGATGCTCGACGCGGGCGGCGGCCGGGGCGAAGAAGCGGTCGAAGGGCTCGTCCCGGTCGTACTGGTTGCCCACGTAGCCGAGCGCGAGATCCCGAGGCCGCGCCGCGAGGGTGAGGGGATCGGTCTGGGCGAGGAGGTCCTCGGCGACGGGGAAGAGCAGCGAGTGCGCGCCGGGGGTCGGGGTGAGCGCGGCCTCGCAGACGCGGGTGTGGGCCGTGCGGCGCCACACGCTCTCGGCGCGCAGGGTGCGGTCCTTGTCCCAGATGACGGTGGGCGTCCGGTGCCGGGCCGTGTAGTGGTTGATGAGCTGGGCCTGCCGATGGAGGTCGCAGGTGTGCCCCTCGCTGCCGCACACGGTGGTGTTGCGGCCGGGGATCGCCCAGCGCCACTCCAGGAACAGGGCGTCGATGCCGGGCAGGCCGTCGTCGAAGGTGTACGCGCCGCCGAGGTCGTCACCGGCTTCGAGGCGGTCGCGGTCGGGCTGGAGGAAGACGATCTCGTGACCGCGGGCAAGGAGGGCGTCGATGAAGGGGCGGCGGTGGCTGCGGCCTCCGTCGGGGGTGTCGGTGATGCCGTTGCCGAGGAAGCCCCAGAAGCTGTATCCGATCTTCATTTGGTGATCCACCGCCCTTCGAGGAGCAGGGCGTCGAGGCCGGAGTTGGCCAGGCAGTCCAGGGCCATCTCGGGTGTCCCGCAGATCGGCTTGCCCTTGACGTTGAGGGAGGTGTTGATCAGCACGGGGATGCCGGTTCGGCGGCCGAAGGCGGTCAGCACCGCGTGCATGAACGGGTTCTGTGACCGGGTGACGGTCTGCAGGCGGGAGGTGTCGTTGGCGTGCACGATGGCCGGCACCCGCTCGCGCGTCAGGTCCGTCACACCGGAGGCCATGGACATGTACGGGGCCGGCTGGCCGAGGGTGAAGAATTCGGCGGCGCGCTCGGCGGGGACCATGGGGGCGAAGGGCCGGAATGGCTCGCGGAACTTCACGGTGGCGTTGAGCCGCTCGACGACGCCGGGCTCCAGCGGGGAGGCGAGGATCGAGCGGTTGCCCAGGGCACGCGGCCCGGCTTCGACCCCTCCCTGGAAGAGTCCGGCGATCACGCCGTGGGCGAGCTGGTCGGCGAGGAACTCGGCGGTCTCGATGCCGAGGGTCTTCTGGTGGAGGCCGGGCCAGGGGGTCAGGTCGAGGGGCTGGTCCTCGTAGGAGGGGCCCAGATAACAGTGGCGGGCGATGCCGGCGACCGGGCGAGGCGTGCGCGCGTCGACGTGGACGGCGAGCGCGGCCCCGATCGCGGTTCCGGCGTCGCCCGGTGCCGGCGGGACGAACACCTCGTCAAAGATGCCAGCTTCGATGATCTTCCCGATGCTCACGCAGTTCGTGGCGACGCCGCCGCCCACGCACAGGCGCCGGGAGCCGGTGAGCACACGGGCGCGGCGGGCCAGGTGAACCATCACCTGCTCGGTCCGCTCCTGAAGGGCAGCCGCCAGGTCTCGGTGGACGTCGGTGAGCGGCTCGCTCGGGTGCCGCTCGGGGCAGGTCTCGGCGACGAACCGCCGGGACGTCCTCGGGTAGCCCGAGGTAAGGGTGCGCGCCGGGAAGTAGCCGGGGTGAATGCGAAAGCCCGTGGCCGTCGTGCGGACGGCCGTGGTGAACAGGTGCCGGAAGCGGGCTGGGTCGCCGAGGGCGGCGAGCGCCATGACGGTGCCTTCCTCGTCGCCCCGCCGCCAGCCCAGGTGCTCGGTGACGGCGCCGTACACGTAGCCGAGGGAGGCCGGGTCGTTGATCGCTTCCAGGGTCTGGACGCGGGGGTGCTGAACGCCATGGCCGTGAGCGATCGTGGTGGTCTGCCGTTCGCCGAGGCTGTCGACGACGAGTACGGCCGCTTCGTCCCAGCCGGAGGCGGCGTAGGCCGTGAGCTGGTGGGCGCGATGGTGCAGGACCGATGTGACGCGGGCCGAGGGGAACTGGCTGCCGAGGACGCGCAGCCGCCGCCGGGTGCGCAGGGCGACCTTGGCGAACCCGTGGGCGCGAGCCAGGCTGCGGTCGCGCGTGGCCGACGAGAGCGCCGTGCGCAGGGCGACGGGCGACTCGGCGAGGTAGCGGGCGGGCTGGAAGTTGTAAGCGACGGCGTCCACGTCGCTGGCGCTCAGCTTGGCCTGGTCGAGGAGCCAGCCCACGGCGCGGGCCGGGTAGAGCTTGGTGTGTTTCTGCTCGGAGAGGCGTTCCTCCTCGACGAAGCCGACGAGTTCACCGTCGACGAGAAGGGCAGCCGAGGAGTCGTGGGTGTACGAGCACAGGCCGAGGATGACGGAGGGGGGGCGCTTCATGGCGGCGGTCACCTTGCCCCGGCTGTCGCGGCGCGATTGGTCGAGCGCCGCTCCAGCTCTCCGTACCAGGCGGTGAGGGCCTGGCCGAGGGGCCCGTCGATCGTGTCGGCCGCCCGCCACGCCTGCTCGCGCTTGCCGTCCTTCCACAACCGGTAGCTGCGCAGCGTCTCGGCCATCGCATCCCAGCCGGGGTGGCCGGTCACGTCACGGGCCTCGATCTGGTCGAGCAGGCCGTCGAAGCCGTTCCAGGGTGTTCGCAGGTCGGGCATGATCCCGCTCGCCGGGAGCGAGGTGAGCGTGTCGGCCTGTTCGATGTGCTCGTCGTAGATGTGCAGCGAGCCGATGTGCAGGTGAAACTCGCCGAGTTCGGCGTCGAGCCATCCGGCGACCAGCTCGTGCAGCACGGTGTAGAAGAACACGTCGTACGGCATGCCGATCCATACGTCCTGGCCGCGCATCATGGTCGCCATGTGCAGGCGGCCGGCGCGCAGGTGGAACCGGAACCCGAGGGTGCACGGCACGTCCTTGTGCCCTGCGGCGTCCTGGGCCGGGTCGTAGAGCTGGATCAGGGCTCGCCGGGAGTCGGGGTCGGCTTGGAGGATCTCGACGACGCGGGCGAGCTGGTCGACCTTGCCACCCCAGTTCCGCATCCTGGGGCCGTACGCCCCCAGGAGGACGCCTTCGTCGGCGAACTGCCGCAGCCGGTTGTTGTAGTCGAAGATCCACGGGGCGTCGGAGCCGGACAGGTGCCAGACCGTCTCGGCGACGGCGAAGGCCGGATTCACGATGCGGGCGGGCGGGGCGTAGAGCAGGCGGGCACGCGGCTGGGTGAGCAGCAGGTGCACATCGCGGACTTCGTGGGTGGCCATGCCCCGGGGGCTGATCTTCTCGCCGGACTTTGCCAGCGTGACGGCGCCGGAGAACAGCTCGGCGATGCTGTCGGCTGTGAGGGATGTCATCGGACGGATGCTCCTTCGTCCTTGGGCGACGCAGCGGCGCCCGGATGGTGGTGGGTGGAGTCGTCGGCCCTCGGGCCGGAGGTGGCGCGTTCGGTGATGAGCCGGGCGATCCGAGTGGCGCTGTCGCCGCGCCACCGGCAGACCGCGTCCAGGGCCGCCCGCGGGATCGGCGCAGGGCCCGCGCGCAAGCCGGAGAGTGCTTCGGCGACCTCATCGGCGGCTTCGCACCGGGTCGCCAGTCCGTGACTGGTCAGGCCCAGGGTGCGTTCGCCCGGCGGGCCGATTTCGAGGACCGGGATGCCGAGCAGCGCGGCTTCGATCCCGCACGTCGAGTACGCGCTCGCCAGGACGTCCGCGCCGGCGAGGCAGCCTCGGGCTCCGACTCGGGGATCGGCCACCGCGATGGGCGGCCCGGAGCCCCGCTTCACCAGAGCGGTGAAGGCGTCGGCTCCCTGCGCCGGGTGTGGAGCGATGACGAGCCCCCAGTCGCCGTCCGCCTCGGCAAGCCCGTCCAGGAGGAGGTCCGCGTGGGACTTGAGGTGATCGGGGTTGAAGGGCTGGCAGGCCCACACCGCGATCCGGGTCGGCGCGCGTCGGCCTCCCGGAGCGAGCAGGTTCTCCAGGTACCGCCGTTGTGTCTGGCGGCTCAGGCTGGTGAGGACGTCGAAGCGGGGCTGCCCGAGGACGTGCACCTCGGCCTCGGGGTGGCGCGCCCACCCTCGGCCCAGGGCAAGGTCCCGCTCGCCCATGACGATGATGTCGCGGCTGTGCAGGGCCAGCCAGGCGACCGATTCCGGCGTCCACGCCCCGTGCTGGACGTGCACCGAGTTCGCTCCGTGCCGCTCGGCGGCGTGCGCGGCCAGCACTCCCAGTGGGCTGGTGTCGTTGCTCAGCAGGACGGTGTGCGGCCGGGTGGTCGACAGGATGTCGTCGAGCCAGCTCTCCGCCCGCACCACCGTCCGCCACGACGGTTGGGTGCAGCCCCCGCTGGTCTCCAAGAGAACGGACAAGAGCCTTACGAGCCGAGCAAGTTGGATGCCGTGGCCTTCCACTTGGACGACGTGCTCGTCGTCGGGGCGGTGGAGGCCCTCGACGGTGCCGGAGGCGGTGAAGAGGTCGCTCGGAGCCGCGCGCAGCTCGAAACCCGTTGCCGGTCCCGCGCTGCATCGCTCGGCGGCGTCAGTGGCGAGATCGAGCAGGAGGCTCCTCTGCCCGCCTCGCGCCAGCTCGGCGAGAACGGGGGTCAGCGTGGCGGCATGGCGGGAGGTCCACGACAGCGCCAGAACGTCCTGCCGTCCGAGATCCAAGGGGAGCGGACTCGGTTCCGTGTTCGCCGTACTCGTCCGGGCGCGGTTTCGGAGCTGGGCGGAGCGGGTCGGGTTGTGCGGTGCCGCAGCACCGAGCACGTACGCGACGCCGGACCATGTCACGGTGTAGGCCAGGTACTCCCGCGAGCTGCTCGAACGCAGTCCCACGAGACCTTCGTAGGGGGCCAGGATCAGAGGCCCTGGGGCGGAGGCGAACGGTGCCCAGGAGTTCAGGGCCAGGAGCTTGCGCACAATCTCGGCGACGAAGCGTCGCACGGGGACGTGCTGAACGTGGAGCCAGTCGGCTCCGCCCGGGGTGGCGGCCCACTTGGCGCTGTAGCGGTCGACGGCCTCCATGACGTCTTCGACGCCGGAGCGCAGTAACTGCTTGTCGACGGCCGTCGCATCAAGCTCCGTCGTGTGGATGTGGTCGGTTCGCGCGTGCGCCAGGGCGCCGGTTCCGACGAGAGTCCACGTCGGCTTCCCGACGTTGGAGGAGCGGACCAGGCCGAGGCCGCCAGTGGTGCGGGGGCTCACACCTTGCTCCCCTCGACGAGCTGCTTGGCGGGGAGGAGGCTCAGCAGTTCCCTGGGGGACGAGACCGTCTCCGGGGCGGGAGCCGTCGGCTGCCCGTAGCCCCACCCAGCGTGCACATAAGGGACGCCGGCGCGTGCGGCCGACTCCTGGTCGACCGCCATGTCACCCACGTAGACGGCGGAGGCGGGGTCGACTCCCAGGTCGACCAGCGCCAGGAGGAGCGGGTCCGGGGCCGGCTTCGTCCGGCCCGCGCCGGCGGGCGTGCGGATGGTCGCGAAGGGACACCCGAGGCGCGCGAGGAGCGGGGCCGCCCGGTCGACGTGCTTGGACGTCACGACGCCCAGCCGCCAGTCGGCGGCCACGAAGGCGTGGAGCGTCTCGACGATGCCGGCGAACTCCTCCGCGAGGTGCGCGGTGGCCACGGACTCCGCCTCGTACGTCCTACGGACCGCCTCGGCATCGGTCACGCCCAGGCGCTCCATGATGTCCCCGAACTCGCGACCCAGGTGGCGCTCGTAGTCACGGAACGGGAGCGCGACGCCATGAACCTCCTGGACCCTCTGCCACGCCCTCCGCATCACGGGACGCGTGTCGAGGAGGACCCCGTCGAGGTCGAGGAGAAGAGCGCGCGACCCGTAGTCGCTCGGCGCGGCCGGGGCGGGTGGCGATCCGCAAGCGGGAACGGTCATGATCATCCTCTCGTCAGGGTGTCGTCGTGCCTCAGAGGGCCGAAGCCGGGGCAAGTTCCAACTCGGGGTACTGGGACGGACCGCCGGCCTCCTCGAACGCCGCGTCGAGCAGCGCGACGTGCAAGCGGTCCCATCGCCCTCGGGACTGCAGAGCACGCCCGTGGCGGGTCAAGGCCCACGCCTTGAGGGCCGTCGGGTCCTGCATGAAGTTCCGCGCGTTCTGCCGCAGGATGGCGGGGGTGAACACCCTGAGATTGAGGCCGGTGCGCCAGAACTCAAGCCACCACTGGCACATCAGGAGCGGACCCGATTCGTCGTCCTTGACGTGGTCGGGGTGGTTGCGCACCCAGATCGGGTCCAAGTCCGTGTGTGTGGTGCCGACTTCGAGCATGCGGCCGTGGGCCTGGTGCACTGCCAACTCCAGGGACTGGCGGTGATGCTGGCGACGCTGGGCGATGTGCACCGCGGACGCCAGGGCGATGGTGGTGGCCAGAGCGAGAACGGGACGGTTCATCTGCGACCTTTACTCGGGGATGGATGGGGCGGTGCGGCAACCGGCGGCGGCATCCGGGGCAGTGGTCGTCGCCGCCGTGCTCGCTTGAGGAGAGTCAGGCCGCGTCCGGCGGGCCCTCAGCCGACGGCGAGGTCAATCCGTCCGGCACGGCCGGCAGGCGCGCGAGCCGGTGAAAGCGCGAGAGGTCGAAGCCACGCCCCTGAACCTCACCAGCGGGCACGGCGAAGAGGTCGATCCCCTCTTCGCTGGGTGCCGAAGGGGCGGCCTCCCTGATGGCGAGGAGCGCTTCGCCCTGCTCGCGGTGCGGGAGGAGGCGCGGCGCACGATCGATGTGTCCCTCGAAAGTCATGGTCAGCCCTCGGTCAGGTGTATTTGAAGGTGAGGACGAGCACGACGCTCACGGCGACGATCAGGGCGATCTGGGCGCTGATCTGCCGCCAGCCCCAGCCCTTCCTGTCCATCCAGAGCAGCGGACGCCTTCAAGTCGGCGCGACGGGCTCCTCGGAGATCACGAGGTGGAGAAACGCCCGGCAGTGCTCGCCCAGGTGTTTGATCACGGCGTGGTACTCGTCGTCATCGGAGCTGATGCTGTGCCGGTCGAGGACGAGCACGCCGTGGGCCAAGCCCTCTCGGAGCTGTCGCTCGGCTTCCCGCCATCCAGGTCGATCCCAAGGCGGCGTGTAGACGCCCTGGCTCGCACTGGATGCCGGGAGGTACGTCGTGGTCACCGGGACCGCCACATCGTGGAGCCGGGCGGTGATCGCGTAACCAAGCTGGTCGGCCTCAGCCTGTAGCGTCTCCCAGTCCTCGTCAGGTCGGGCCCTCGGACTCGGTACCAGGCTGTACGCCAGCACGCGCAGCGCCTGATCGGCCTGCGCGCCGACGGTCTGACGGCAGAAGTGCTGGCGCAAGCCTCGGAGTTGGCCAGCTCGGGACCGGCGCTTCACCTGGGCAGAGGTGCGAGGCCAGCTCGGGTAGTCACGGCCAGCGGTCGGCGCCCCACCGCCCGTGTGCTTCTCTCGCCCCCGATCAAAGGCGACGAGGCTCAACACGTCGGCTCCGTGCTTGACTGTGTTGTGCGGCGACATGGGGGTGCCTCCGTGAGAGTGGGGATGACCGCGTACGTCGTCCGGCCGCCGTCCGCGACGCCCCACCGAAGCGACAAGCAGGCGACGAGGTGCAGCCCTCGACCGCCGAGGCCGGCGGCACTCGCACGTTGCCGCCTCGCCGGTGCCGTGCTGTCGTCGGTGACTCGGATTCGAAGCTCGTGCTCGTCGTGTCGCAGTCGCAGTCGGACGTCCCCGGAACCGTGAATGATCGCGTTGGACACCAACTCCGAGACGACGAGCCGGGCGTCCTCTGCCGGCGTCTCCGGCAACGACCAGTGCTTCAACACGGTGGCCGTCGTTCGTCGCGCTTGAGCGACGTGCACATCTACCGGCTCCATGGCCATCTCGAAGACGTGAGAGGCCAGCGGACACCGAGCGGTCGAGGCGCCGACGGCGTGGGCGCCATCGTCGTCGCCCCGAGGTCGGGGCGGCGTTGCTGTCCGGTGCGTGGTCATGAGCACATCGCACCGTGGCTGCGCGATCCGGGACAGGGGAAACCGGCGGGGGGAAATCTTTGTCAAGGGGGGGAAACCAGGGCGGAGTTGAGGGGAGTATTGGCTTTCTCCCACGGATAGGGGTCAAACTCATGGCGGTGGATCCATTTGCCGAGTTGCTCCGTCACCTGCGGCGTAACGCGAATCGGACGCAGGACGAGCAGGCTGGTGCGATCAACGCCGCCTCCGGCCGGGCAACGGTGACCCGCCGGGAGGTGAACCGGTACGAGAACGGTGCGAATGTTCCGACGGACCACACCCTGGGGAACATCGCTTTGGCCTGTGGCGTCCCGCTGGAGCCGCTACTGCGCGAGGCGAAAGCCGCCCGCGCCAGGCGGCGAGAGAAGAACAAGGCCGAGGCGGAGGACCTGGACGACGTGAAACGCCGAACGCTGCTGGGAGGCGCAGTCGTCGGTGCGGCTGCGGCTGCGGAGCCCTGGGGCCGACTGGCCTACGCACTCAGCAAGGGTTCCAAGATCGACCCTGAGTCCGCGGCGGTGCTTATTGATCATGCCGCCACGTTGCACGTGGACGAGCTGAACGAGAGTGCGCTCAGCCTGCAGTCCCGCGTCGAGGCGCACTTGGACGCGATCACCGCAGCCCTTCCCCGCGCCGGAGCCCACGAGCGAGCCCTGACCATCGCGGCCGGGGAGACTGCCGCTCTTGCTGGGTGGGTCGCCTGGGACCTCGGCCAGCAGGACAAGGCCTCTTCCTATTACGGAGTGACCTCGGAGTGCGCGAAAAAGGCCGGACACCCTCCGCTGCGCGCTCTCGCTCTGGGCTACGCGAGCTACGGTGCCCCCAGCCCGGCGAAGGCGCTGGAGATGCTTTCGCAGGCAGCTCAGGACGTACGCGGACGTGGCAACGCAACCGCCGCAGCGTGGGCTCTGGGCCGGTACGCGGAGGAAGCCGCCCAGTCAGGCGATGACGCTGGCGCCCTTCGTGCTCTCGATCAGGCCAAGTTCGCTTATGACTTCGCCGACCATACGAGCGAGCAGGCGTGGGTCCGCTTCGTGACGCCATACCGCATGGACTCGTTAACCCTCTCGGTCTATGGCGAACTCGCGCGTCAGGAGCTGACCGCCACGGCCGACTCCGCAGTCGAGCGCCTCGGCGGCGAACTACCCGAGTCCGGCGTGGTCGTCCTGGGTGACCTGGCGTCCGCCCTTCTGCGCGGCGGCGACATAGATCGCGGAGCCTACGTAGCGCACCAGTTCGCCGCAGCGGCGGAGTCGAAGCCCAACACCATGGGCCGGCAGCGGGCTCAGGCCATCGCTGCCGGGCTCCCCGACACTGAGCATGACCTGGCCAGCCACCTGCTGACGTTCGCGACGCTGTGAAGCGTCCAAGCGCAGGGGCTCGGTGAGAGCGAGGCGCTGCGGTGGTGACCTCTACTGCGGACGCGTCTCGTCGACGACCCAGGACAAGTACGCCTCCGACCCTCCGGTCACAGGCAGCGTGACCCACTGGGGGACGTCGTACGGGTGCCTCTCGTGCAGCCATGCCTCTAGCGCGGGGAGGCGATCCGACGACGTCATGTAGGAGATCCGCCACTCCTGAGCCGCCTCGACCTTCCCCTGCCACCAGTAGAAGGCGTTGATGGGCGCATCGATGTGAACGCCCGCCGCCAGTTTGCTCTCAACAGCGCCTCTGGCGAGGGACTTCGCCTGCTCCTCGTCGTCACTCGTCGTCTGCGCGATCACGATCTCGGGGTCCATGCGGCTACCTCTCCAGCTCGGGTACCGCGACCCTATCTATGTGTTCGACGCAGGCCAGCGGGTGGTAGCCGGCGGGAGACTACGCAAACGCGCTGATTGCTTCTGAAGCACCTGTGATCCCGCGAAAGGAACGCTTCTTTGACGTCACTGTGAAGGCGCAGCAGGTCGGCCTTGACCACCCGGTGGGCGTTGCCGGGGCGCAGACTCGCCAAGACCGATCTGGACATCAGACCGCCTGACCGGCCACGACACCGCAAGCGCACCCTTAGTAGGTGGCGGCGTACTGCTGGAGGAAGGTCTGCGCCGCCTTGTTGATGGCCTTCACTGGATCTGCGGTGCGCTGGAAGTTGAACCACTCCCCTGCGATCCGCAGCCGGGTGAACTTCTCGTGGAGGTGGCTCTCCAATGGAAATCCGCCCGGCGACTGCCAGCGCAACACTATAGGAGACGCTGACCCGATCTGGAGCTGCTTCAGGCGCTTCTGGATGTTCGCGGCTACACCGATCTTTATGGACTTCGGGTCGGATTCGGTGGACACGGCATAGACCCACCGGGAGTCCATCTCGTTGGTGCTCTCCGCCTCGGGCACACGTGACGCCCGGACCTCTGAGCAGGCCTGACAAACCCCTCTCAGGCCACCGCACGAGCACTGGCCGCAGTCGTCGCAAGGCACGCACGGTTGCTGGTTGGCTAGAGGTATCGCCTCGAGGTTCACGGAGAGGAGGAGACCCAGACCGTGGTGCTCACGCTTGTCGATCGCACCGACCGCGGTGAGTTCAGCAAGGACTGGTAGCAAAGCGTCCGAGTCGGTCAGGCCCACAACATGTGCAACGTGGTCCAGGTCGAAGGTGTCGCTGCCCTCGTCGACCTGTTGGACTGCGGCAAGGACAGCGTATGTAAGGCGGGCGGTGGGGCTGAGCTCCTTGTTGAGAAGGGTGACGGCGTCGACCAGGACGGCGTAAGGGTGGCGGCGGTAGACGCGGATGAGGAGCCTCCTTCGGCGAAGGCGGCCCGCAGTGTTCGGGCCGCCATGTGATGAAAGCGCCGGGCGCGCGGATCCGTTCCAGAGCGGCCCCGGCCGACCGCCTATGGAGAGCCGTCGAACTGCCGCCGCCTTGCGGCAGCCGCACGGTGCCCAGTCGGCGCCGACCGAGGGTGGACCTTCACCCGCGAGTGGGCGAGCACTACGCGCCCGCGCGCTCACTCTTCGTACGGGGCCTCCCAGAAAGAGTCCTCCGAGTCAGCGGCCTCTGCCTCAGCTATCTGTTCGGCGATCTCCCTGCGGATGGCCACCGTGTCCGCAGGAGACCACCCCGAGCCGCTCCCGAAAGGCAGTGCACGGTCGCGGGGCTGGTACAGCTCCTCGCTTTCCAGACCGCGGCGACAGGCGCGGCACTTCCAAGGCCGGCGCAGGGTGATCCACTGCCTGAGCCCGCACCAGGGGCACACCGCGAAGTACGCGCTGGGCCCGTGAGCGGCGGCCCAACTGGCGTAGCCTGACCGGCTGCGAGCGACCGTGATGCCGCCGTGGGTGCGTTCCGCGACCCAGCCAAGGAGGACCATCTCGCCACCGGGCCACGCGCAGGCGCAGGGGCCGTCGCAGCGGCAGGCGCGCGCCTTGCCCAGCTCGACGGCCTTCTCCTTTCGGGGGGTGGCTGGTCC
Source organism: Streptomyces sp. NPDC015171 (assembly GCF_043079545.1). Classification (NCBI taxonomy): domain Bacteria; kingdom Bacillati; phylum Actinomycetota; class Actinomycetes; order Kitasatosporales; family Streptomycetaceae; genus Streptomyces; species Streptomyces sp. NPDC015171. The sequence goes on along the minus strand of NZ_JBIBUO010000002.1, from coordinate 157,558 downwards.
CTTGACCTCAAGCCATGTCCCGATCTCGGGCAGCCAGAAGTCCGGCAGGTAATGCGCCCCTGACGGCAGGGTTATTCGCTCGGGCTCGTACTGCCAGAGGATGCTTTGGGTGTCGAGGGTGCGGGCCCAGTCGGCTTCGAGCCGAGAACGGAAGGTGGTACCGCTGTACACCGTCGATATGGCCTCGATGGGCTGGCCCTCTTCGGGGAGGTCCGTCACGGCGTCTCCGTTCTGGGTCAGTTCTGCGCCGCCCCGCAATTTGACCGCTAACCTCGCGCTTTCATGAAGCGACCTGTCCGACGGGTGGTCACGTGGGCGAGACGTGCTTCTGAACAGCAAGATTACGGCTTCTCTACTTTGTTGGCCATCACCGAGTTCGCCCTCAACATTGGCGAAAGGCTCCACTCACAGGCTGGTCGGTGCTACTGGCCGAGATGGTCCGCAAGTCCGTTCCGAACAAAGCGATATCGGCGGCACTCACGCCGTGGCGCAAGCCGCATGCCGTGCACGATCCGGGGAAGATCCTGCTGGGTGTGGCTTTGGCCGTCGCACTCGGCCGGGGCTGTCTGGCCGACATCGGCATGCTGCGGGCCGAGCCGGATGTTCGGCCCGGTGGCCTCCGATCCCACAGCCTTCCGTGTCATCGACAGACTCGCCGCACGATGCCCCGAACGTTCTGGGCGGTACGTCTACGGGATCGTGTCCGACGAGCAGATCCGGCAAGGGGACTGGTGACAACCTTGGACCTGCGGCTCTGTGGCGGCTGATGCGATGCTCGCCGAACCTGCCAAATCGTCGGACGCTGCAGCTACGGTCAGGAGTGAAGCTACTACCGCGACTTCCTCGTCGACTGAGCGCCGAGGAGGACCCGAGTACTGACGAGGACGCATGGCCGAGGACCAGGAGTACGACGAGGTCGACGCAGTTGTTCGTATCCCCAAGGGCGAGCACCTCGCCGACTCGCGGAAGAGCGAAGGCTGGAAGCGTGGGTTCACTCCCAAGACGAGTGACAAGGGGCCGGAGCACGTTGAGATCCGCCTGACGGCCGAAAACGAGTCAGGTTCAACAGACAAGCCCGAGATCGGCTACGTCACCGAGTACGTGGCGGATCAGCGTCCTCAGCTCACCCCCGGCCAACAGGTCGTGGCTGACATCGCGGGCCAGATCATCGGTGATCTCGTAGAGATCGCGAAACCTCGCGTTGCCCACTGGTGGCATACCCAGGCCGTGCCGGTCCTCGTTGCCAAGGGCGAAGCCTTAGTGCTGAAGCAGCAGGCCCGCAGAGCCCAGAAGAAGGCCTTGCGGGCCGGGGCCACGACGACACCTCCTGTTGCCGTCCCAGGGGTAGAAGCTGACGCGCCTTCCCAAGATCTGGCCACCGCGCCCAGCGACCCGAAGGTCACTGTTACGAGCGAGCAGTTCCAGCAGATTTTCATGACTTGGCTCGCTCGTGAGGACGCCCAGCAGGCGCTCTGGAACCTCATCGTGAATGCCGAGGTCGAGGACGGCGGTGTTGCCACCCTGGCATGGCAGCAGGAACTGAAAGAGCTTTCGCCTGAGCAGCGAACCGACCGGGTCATGGAGTTTCTCGCCACCAACCCCTCGATCCTGGAGGACTTCGCTCGTCAGCTCATGGGCAGCATGGCCCTCGGGCTCGGCGAGACGGCTCTCAGGCGCGACCGGGCGTAGGGGGCCGCGCCGTTTCAGGATGGCGCGTCACTAGAAGGGGCCTCCGACCTGCGTCGGAGGCCCTCTCCAAGGCAAAGCCGCTGGTGGCGTCGGGCTAGGCGGGCTGTACGCCGGGTTCTGTCGCTCGACCAAAGACAAGGGCACTAGCCAATCTTGGCCGATCAGGTCGCGCGATTCACCGCTTGAGCTTCCAGCCATGCCTCTACCTCCGGCCAGCGGTAGCGCAAATAGCGGCCGACCTTGTGGGCTCGCGGCCCCTGGTGTCGGTGATTCCATACGTAGACCGTATTCAGAGGTACGCCCAGGAAGTCGGCCAGCTCCTCCGCGCTCATCAAGGGACAACGGTCCCCCGCGCCACTGGCGGCTTCTTCCGCACGGGCAGTGGTTCGACGCATGGTCACTCCAAAACGGTTCGAAGCGGGCAGGAAAGAACCACGTGAGCGGTACTCCGCTGTGGTGGTGGGCGAACGTTTGCATTGAATTCCGGCCGGACCAAACAGAGGGTCTTTCGGCGAAATACCTATGACTCTTGCGAACTCTCGAAGGACACAGGCGAATCTTCGCTGAGGGTTCGTCGAGCCCTCGTCGAACCCTCAGCGAGCATTCGTCTAGGTGAAATCTTCTCTACCACTCTGCGCCCTTTGTCGCGAAGACCCCAAGAATGCATTTGACATCTTCAGCTCGCCTGGATCAACATCCAATTCACTCAGGGCGCGATGAACGGGCAGACAATCTCGCCGTCGACGATGACCCTGATTGAAAAGAGTCCACAAATAGACTCAAAGGGCCGATGGAAACTAGGAGTTGAGTCGATGCCGTACGATCGCTGGCACAAGTCGCGCCCGAAAGACGGGGAGTCGACCTGCAAGGAACACGGCAAAGTTCCGACGCGGGATCACGGGACGGGGAAGCGGTGGCAGGCCCGATGGCGCAACAGGGAAGATGTACAGCAGACAGAACTGTTCCGCACCGAGGTCGAAGCCCGCAGGCATGAGACCAAGATGCGGTCCGGCGTGGACGACGGTTCGTACATCGACCCTCGCGCCGGGGAGGTCAGGGTCAGCGAACTCGCCCTTACTTGGCTCAAGGGGCACGAACACAAGAATCCACGGACTTACCGACGCCACAAGGAGCGGATTCTCCTGCACGTCGTTCCTACCGCAGTGGGGAAGATGCGCGTAAAGGACGTGAACGCCTCGTCTTTGCTGGACTGGCTGCACGACCGTCGCAGGCTGCTCGAAAGTTCCACGCTGCGCCTGGTCTTCGACAATCTTCGGGCTGTCTTTGACCTGGCCGTGGACGACAGCCTGATACACAAAAATCCGTGCCTCGCCAAGTCGGTGCAGGACGCCAAGCCAAAGCGAGGAGGTGGCGGCCGGGTAGATCTGACCCTAACGTGGGAGGACACCGAGAAGATCCGCGCCGAACTTCCCGACCGCTACAAAGCACTTGTTGACTGTGGTCGCGGCCTGGGTCTGCGGCAAGGTGAGATATTCGGCCTGTCACCAGAAGATATCGACTGGACACATCCAGACGGCGCCATGGTGCACGTGCAACGGCAAATAGTCCACGACGGCTCGTTCCTCGTATACGCCCTCCCCAAGGGCGGAGACGACGAGGACCCGAAGGACCGGTGGGTCGAGCTGACCGACGACGTGGCCATCCCCCTGCGCGAGCACATGGAGAAGTACCCGCCGATCGAGGTGACCCGACCGTGGGGCAGCAAAGGCGGCTCCCCGGTCACGGCGCGGCTGATCTTCTACACCCGGGAGAAGACCGCCATTCAGTCGAATTGGTTCAACTCCTACCGCTGGAAGCCCGCCCTGGCGTCGGCCGGCCTCATCAAGCCCCTTGAGCCCGACGCGAAGGGACGACGCTGGGAGAAGTCCCGCGACGTGATGATGCACGCGCTCCGACACCTGTACGCATCGATGATGATCAACGGCGGGGTAGACGTGTACACGCTCGCGGACCGCCTCGGACACGCCGATCCCGCGTTCACCCTGCGTAAATACGTGCACCGGGTCGTGGGCGCCGGTTCCAAGGTCCGCATCGCGGTCCGGAGCGCCTACACCAGGGCCGCGTGACTCCTGCTCCATTCGGCTTGTGCAACAACCGTGCAAGATGATCTTCGAGAGATGTAATTTACGCAGGTCAGAAGCTTTGCATATGAGTTCCGCGACATCTAGGACCCGCGTCCACGGCGGCACCCGCGGGACTCCTCCGGGGCCGCGCGAGGGCACGGCGAAGGCCCGGACCGAGTGGTCCGGGCCTTCGCCGTGCCGCGGGGGCTGTTCAGCGGGTCGCTCAGTACGCGGAGTCGACGTTGTCGATGGAGCCGTAGCGGTGCGCGGCGTAGTTCGCGGCAGCGGTGATGTTCGCGACGGGGTCCGTGGTGCTGTGGGCGGTGCCGGCGACGTGGTAGGCGTTGAACGTGGGGTCGATCACCTGGAGCAGGCCCTTGGACGGGGTGCCCTTCTGGGCGTTGACGTCCCAGTCGTTCTGGGCGTTGGGGTTGCCGCCGGACTCGCGCATGATGTTGCGGTGCAGGCCCTCGTAGCTGCCGGGGATGCCGTTCTTCTTCATGATGGCCAGGGACTTCTTGATCCAGCCGTCGAGGCTGTTCGCACCGCCGGCCGCGGCGGAGCCGCTGTGGCCGTCCCGCACGGAGGCGACGACGCCGTGGGCGGCCCGCGGGGCCTCGGCGGCGTGCGCGGAAGCCGGCATCAGGGTGAGGGCGGCGGCCGCGGCGCCGGTCGTGGCGATGCCGGTCAGAGCGAGGGAGCGCAGGCGGGCAAGGCGGCGGGGGGCGGTGATCGCGGTCATGGGGAAGGAACTCTCCTGTAGGACGTCTTTCGAGGCGCCGGCCGGAAGTTCCGGTCGCGGCCCGCAGGGCGTCGGGGCGAGGCCCTGTGCCGCAGGGCGCGGCGTGCTCGTCCGGCGATCGACGCCCGGTCGGCTCTGCGGCTTGCGGCAACGTCCAACATGGTTAGCGGCCCGCCGCACCCCTGGCAAGAATGTGACGTACTACGTAGGTTCGGAGGAATGGCTCGAATCGGGCATTTAGGTGCTTTTGCTGCTGCTCGCCCCGGTGCGCCCCTACGACCGCGCTTAGGACGTGATACGGCTCCTATGGGCCGCATCACCTGTTCCCCGGAAAAAACGGGCTCCCCGGCCCGGCTGCCGGCGCCCCCCGCAGGTGTCCGGCGCTCACGCGGTGCTCAGGCTCTGAGGTGTTCGCGGTCCCCCATCACCACGACGGGATGCCGCGCCGGGTCCAGGGTGCGCAGCAGGGTCTTCATGCCGGACACGGGGACCGTCACGCATGCCGAGGTGCCGTCGCCGTGGTCCAGGTGGAGCCAGATCCCGCCGCCCTTCTCCTCACCGTCCGGCCGGCTCCAGTCGAACGGCGGACTGCCCTTGACCCGGTTGTAGTCGATGGCGATGACGTAGTCGAAGTCATGGGCGTGGCCCTGCTCCGGGGGCAGCATGGTGGCGTAGGCGTTGTCGTCCCGCCAGTACCGCAGCCGGCTCCCGGGGTCGGCGAGCGTGCCGCCCGCGTCGGTGAGCGTGAACACGCCGACGGGACTGTGCTCGTCGTCGACGCGGTGGTCGGCGGTCCAGCCGAGCCGGCCGTTGTGCGCGGCCCAGCTCGCCGTCCGTACCCACGTCGGCCCCCGCTTCTGGTAGAGCACGACGCGGCTGTCGGGAGAGTCGGGGTGCTCGCCGTAGACGACCACCGCCTGTCCGGTGTCGGCCGGCACCTGCTGCCACATCCGGTCCCCGACGCCCGGGAGGCGCTCGCCCACGGCCTGGCCGGGATAGGCCGAAGCGGCGCCGGGTGCGCCGACGGATATCTTCCGCTCCGCCCGCTGGTCGCACGCCGTGGCGCCTGCCAGCAGCAGGCAGCAGGCGAGGGCCGTGGATATGGCGTGCCGTGCCCCGCCGTACCGGAGCGGCCGGGGACAGGGCGGGGTCATCGTGAAGATCCGCATGCCGAGGATCTTGTGACGAGGCGGACAGCGGGCGCATCCGGACGCGGCATCCGGCCCAACCGTCCCGGTTCGCTCCCCTGGCGGCACGGGTTTTCGGAGCGGCGACCCCGAGGTACTCAGGGGTGCCGTGCCGTGGGCCCGCCCGTACGGGGGAACCGGGCGGGCCTCGGCGTCCGGGCGCTCCGCCGGCCGAGGAGTCGGCCCGGGCGCCCTGCGATCACGACGATACGGACCTCGGGCCGTGCGGGGAATAGAGTTAAGGAGCCTTCCCGGGTAGTAAAAACTCCACTCTTCCGGCGTGGCCGGGCCCGATCGGACCCGGCTCCGCCCGGCCGGACCGCCCCGCACACCGCCGCACCACCTCCCGGGAGACACCGCCGCACTTCGCCGGATCCCGCGCCGGGCTCATCGCCTGATTTCCCCCGCCGGTCTCTTTACGGGACTCCTCGCCGGTTTTTCACGGGCCCGGGCCCGTGCGCGAGGGGCGCCGTTCGAGTGAACCGTGGTCCGCGGTCGGCCGCGCGGAGGCCAAGGGACACGGACCCTGCGCGCATTTCCCGCGAGCGGGCGCCCCGATCCGAAGTGGCAGCCTCGTGGTTGCCTCGCCAAACTGAGAACCGGCGGTTCGTGATCAGAAATGATCCGGTCGGCCATTGACGATCCAAGCGTCCTCAGGAGATCGAATGGTGGAGCAGTCCTCCGAGGTCCCCATATCCGGACCGGGCGAACCTGCCGTCACCATGAGCGACAACGGTCCGGGCGGGGCAGAGACCGAACGGAAACTCGCGGCGGCACTGGCCGAGGTCGTAGGCGCCGAAGAGGTACCCGTCGACAGCCATTTCTTCACTGATCTCGGCGCCAATTCGCTGGTCATGGCGCAGTTCTGCGCACGGCTCAGGAAAATTCCGGACCTGCCGTCGCCCTCCATGCGGGACATCTACCGGCACCCGACGATCCGCGGTCTGACGACGGCTCTCGCGCAGACCGATCCCGAGCCCGCCGCACGATCGGCCGGCGCTCCGGCGGTACCGGCGGTTCCGGCGACCGTGCCGGCATCGGCCCCGGTCACCCCCACGAGCCCGGTGCATCACTTTCTGTGCGGAACGTTCCAGCTGCTGGTGTTCCTTGTCTATTCGCTGGTCTCCGGATTCGTGACGGCCAGCGGATACGAATGGATCGCGGCCGGTTCGGGTCTGGTCGACATCTATCTGCGGTCGCTGCTTTTCGGCGGCGGCGGAGTGGTCGCCCTGTGCGTCCTGCCGATCATCGCGAAATGGCTTCTCGTGGGCCGGTGGAAATCCGCCGAGTTCCCCCTCTGGGGCCTGGCCTATGCGCGCTTCTGGCTCCTCAAGGTGCTGCTCCACGCGAATCCGATGATCTTCCTCGTCGGCACCCCGCTGTACGTCCTGTACCTCCGGGCGCTCGGCGCGCGGATCGGCAAGGGCGTCACGATCCTGTCCCGCAGTGTGCCGGTCTGCACCGACCTGCTGACCATCGGCGCGGGCACGGTGATCCGCAAGGACTCCTTCCTCCTCGGCTACCGGGCCCGCGCGGGCCGTGTCCAGACCGGCCGGATCACGCTCGGCCGGGACGTGTTCATCGGGGAGAAGACCGTCCTGGACATCGACACGGCGATGGGCGACGGCGCCCAGCTGGGCCACTCCTCCTCGCTCCACCGCGGCCAGTCGGTCCCGGCGGGCGAGCACTGGCACGGTTCCCCCGCGGAGCCCACGCGGATCGACTACGTACGGGTCGCGCCGGCCGGGTGCGGCACGTTCCGCCGGGCCTGGTACGGCCTCGGCGTGCTGCTCCAACTGCTCCTGCTCTACGTACCGCTGGCCGTCGGCGGGGTGTACATGCTGTTCACCGAGGTACCGGCGATCGGCAAGCGGCTCGATCCGCAGACGGCGGCGCTGTCCCGGCCCGAGCTGATCCCCGACGCGCTGGCCGTCTCGTTCTTCCTGTTCTTCGGCTTCGTCCTCGCGGGGCTCGTCGCCCTCTGCACCGTTCCGCGGCTGCTGCGCCTGGTGGTCAGGCCCGGGCGGGTCTATCCGCTCTACGGAATCCACTACACGCTGCACCGGGCGTCCACCCGGCTCACGAACATGAAGTTCTTCGCCTGGCTCTGCGGGGACAGCTCATACATCGTGTACTACCTCCGCGCGCTCGGTTACGACCTGTCACGGGTCGAGCAGACGGGTTCCAATTTCGGCACCGAGGTCCAGCACGAATCTCCTTTCCTGGTCCGCGTCGGCACCGGGACGATGGTGGCCGACGGGCTTTCCGTGGTGAATGCCGAATATTCCAGTACGTCGTTCCGGCTCTCCCCGGTGGCGATCGGGCCGCACAATTTCCTGGGCAACAACATCGCCTATCCGGCGGGCGGCCGGACGGGAGACAACTGTCTGCTCGCGACGAAGGTCATGGTCCCCCTCGACGGTGAGGTCCGGGAAGGCGTGGGACTGCTCGGTTCACCGTGTTTCGAGATTCCGCGCTCGGTGGAGCGGGACGCCCGCTTCGACCATCTGCGAACGGGCGGGGAACTGCACCGCCATCTCGCCGCGAAGAACCGGTACAACCTGCTCTCGATGACGTGGATGCTGTTCGTGCGCTGGCTGCACGTCTTTCTGCTCACGCTGCTCGCGCTCGCCTCCGTCGATCTGTACGGCGTGGTCGGGCATGTGGTCATCGCCTTGTATCTGGCGCTGACGCTCGTGTTCTCCACCGCGTACTACATCCTCGTGGAACGCTGCATGACGTCGTTCGGCCGGCTGCGCCCGCAGCTGTGTTCCATCTACGACCGGAACTTCTGGCTGCACGAGCGCCTGTGGAAGATTCCGGACCGGCATCTGAACGTCTTCAACGGAACTCCCTTCAAGGGTCTCGTCTGGCGCCTGCTGGGTGTGCGCATCGGCCGCCGGGTCTTCGACGACGGGGTCCATCTGACCGAGCGGACGCTGACCACCCTCGGCGACGAGTGCGTTCTCAACGCCGGGAGCAAGGTCCAGTGCCACTCGCAGGAGGACGGCACGTTCAAGTCCGACGGCACCACGATCGGCGCCGGCTGCACGCTCGGCGTCGCCGCCCATGTGCACTACGGCGTGACCATGGGCGACGGCTCGGTGCTGGCCGCCGACTCCTTCCTGATGAAGGGCGAGGAAGTCCCCCCGAACGCGCAGTGGGGCGGCAATCCGGCCGTGGACATGCCCGAGGCCGGCAGCCGGCCCCGCGCGGGCGTGGCCAGGGAAACGACCGACGCCACTGCGGCTGCCACGAGTTGAGGAAGGCCATTCGATGGGAACGCGCGTGGAAGCGGACCGGGAGGACCGGGAGTTCTGGGGCCGGGTGCTGACCGCAGGCGGCAGCACCGCCGTGCCCCGGTGGGTGCGGGAGCCGGTGCCGGGAGCGCTGGAGCAGGAGACGGCGGTCCCCGACGAGGTGGCGGCCGCGGTGCGCGGCCTGGTGCGGCGGTCGGGCCTGCCGATCAGCGCGGTGCTGCTGGCGGCGCACGCCAAGGTGCTGGCCGCGCTGTCCGGCGAGCGTGAGCTGGTGACGGGGTACACCGCCGGAGTGCGCGGCGAGCCGCTGCCGTGCCGGCTGACGGTCCCCGCGGGGTCCTGGCGGGCCCTGGTGACGGCCGCCGAGCACGCCGAGGCGGAGGTGCTGGCGCACCGCGAGTACCCGGTGTCCGAGCTGCGCCGGGAGCTGGGCGTGGGCGAGCCGTCCTACGAGGCCGTGTTCGGCCCGATGGGCGCCGACGAGGACCACGCCGACGACGGCGTCCTGCATGTGCGCTGGTGCGAGCGGGGCGGACGGCTGCTGCTGCGCCTGCGGTACCGCACGGACGTGCTGGACGCCGAGAGCGCGGCGCGGATCGGCGGCTACCACCTGCGGGCGCTGAAGCTGATGACGGCGGACATCGACGCCGACCACACCCAGCAGAGTCTGCTCCCCGCCGACGAGGTGCGCGAGCAGCTGGAAGGTCTCGCGGGACCGCACCGGCCGCTGCCCGACGCCCGCGCGCACGAGCTGTTCGAGCGGCGGGTACGGGAGCATCCGCGGGCGGTGGCCGCGGTGCACGGCGCTGACGCGTGGACGTACGAGGAGCTGAACGCGCGCGCCAACCGGCTGGCCCGGGCGCTGCTGGAGCGCGGGCTCGGCCCCGAGGACGTGGTCGCCGTCGTCACCGAGCGGAACCTGGACTGGCTGGCGGCGACGCTGGCGGTGTTCAAGGCGGGCGGCGCCTATCTGCCGGTCGAGCCGCACTTCCCGGCCGGCCGGATCGCGGCGACGCTGTCCCGGGCGGGGTGCCGGCTGGTCCTCACCGAGTCCGGCAGCACCCGGACCCTGGACGAGGCGCTGGCCACCGTACCGGGAGCCGAGAAGCTGCTGGTCGAGACGGCGTACGCGGAACCGCACGCCGACGGTGACCTCGGTCTGCCGGTCGAGGCCGGGCGGCTGGCCTACATCTACTTCACCTCCGGCTCCACCGGCGAGCCGAAGGGGGCGATGTGCGAGCACGCGGGCATGCTCAACCACCTCTTCGCCAAGATCGACGACCTGGGGATCGGCGAGGGGTCCGTGGTGGCGCAGACCGCCCCGCAGTGCTTCGACATCTCGCTGTGGCAGCTGCTGTCGGCGCTGCTGGTCGGCGGGCGGACGCTGCTGGTGGGCCAGGACGTCATCCTGGACGTGGAGCGGTTCCTCGACACGCTGGAGCACGGCCGGGTCGGGGTGGCCCAGCTCGTGCCCTCCTATCTGGAGGTCGTGGTCTCGTACCTGGAACAGCACCCGCGCGAGCTGCCCGACCTGCGGTGCGTGTCGGTGACCGGCGAGGCGCTGAAGCGGGAGCTGGTCCAGCGCTGGTTCGCGGTCCAGGCGGGGATCAGGCTGGTCAACGCCTACGGACTGACGGAGACCTCGGACGACACCAACCACGAGGTCCTGGACGGGGTGCCCGACCGCGTCCTGCTGGGCCGCGCCGTCAACAACGTCCGCGTCTACGTCGTGGACGAGCAGCTGTCGCTGGTGCCGCTGGGCGCCCCGGGGCTGATCGCGTTCTCCGGTGTGTGCGTGGGCCGAGGCTACGTCAACGACCCCGAGCGGACCCGTGAGGCCTACCGGACGGATCCGTACCGGTCCGGCGAGCGGCTCTACCTGGGCGGCGACTGGGGCCGCTGGCACCCTGGCGGCAAGCTGGAGTTCCTCGGCCGCCGGGACAACCAGGTCAAGATCCGCGGCTTCCGCATCGAGATCGGTGAGATCGAGAACACCCTGCTCAGGGTGGCCGGGGTGCGCGACGGCGCCGTGGTGGTGGCCGAGCGGGGCGGCGGGAACAAGCATCTGATCGCCTTCCACACCGGCCGCCGGCACGAGCCCGACGTGCTGCGCGAGGCGCTCGCGGCGGCGCTGCCCGCCTACATGGTGCCCTCCGCCTTCCACTGGCAGGACAGCCTTCCGCTGACCGCCAACGGCAAGATCGACCGCAAGGCCCTGACCGCGCAGGCGGAACGGGCCGCGCAGGCCGAAGGGGCCGAGGGGGCGGCGCGGGGCGAGGCGCGGGAGCGGGCGGCCGGCGAGCGGCTCAGCGCGACCGAGCGGCGGGTGGCCGCCGCCTGGGCCGAGCTGCTGGGCGTGCCCGCCGACCGGATCGGCCGGACCGACCACTTCTTCGACTCCGGGGGCACCTCCCTCTCGGCCGTCAAGCTCAGCATCGCCCTCGACCGGGCGGTGTCCCTGCGGGACATCACCCGGCATCCGGTCCTCGCGGAGCTGGCCGCCCTCGTCGACGGTGCCGCCCGGCGGCGCCCGGAGCTGCTGCACGCGCTGTCGGAGCCGGGCGGGGTGCCGGGGCACGCGCTGGTCTGCTTCCCCTACGCGGGCGGCAACGCGGTCAACTACCGGCCGATGGCGGCGGCGCTCGCGGGCAGCGGCCTCGCGGTCCTCGCGGTGGACCTGCCGGGTCACGACCTGGCCGCGCACCGTGAGCCGTTCGTCCCGATCGCGCAGGTGGCCGCGCAGGTCGCCGACGAGATCACGGCGCGCGGCCTGAGCCGGGTCATGCTCTGGGGCCACTCGTCGGGCGCCGCGGCGGCCGTGGAGACGGCCCGCACCCTGCGCGAGCGCGGCGTGCGGGTGACCCGGGTGTTCCTCGCGGCGCAGCTGCTCGGCACGTCCGCCGAGCGGGACGCGGCCGTCGCCGAGCTGACCGGCCTGAGCGACGCGGAGATCGCGGCGCGGCTGACCGCCGACAGCGGCTACACCGAACTCGCCGAACTGAACGAGCGGCACGCCGAGCACATCGGGGCCGCCTACCGGCACGACTGCGTGTCCGCGCACCGCTACTTCCGGGCGGCCCTGGAGGGCCCGCCGCCGGTGAAGCTGTCCGCTCCGGTCTCGGTGGTCGTCGCCGCCGACGACCCGCACACGGCCGGGCACACCGACCGCCACCGCGACTGGCTGCTCCTCGCCGACCAGGTCGATCTGCACGAGCTGGCCGACGGGGGCCACTACTTCCTCCGTACCCGCCCGGCCGAGTCGGCGCGGGCCGTGCTGAACGCGGCCCTGCCGCTGGCCTCCACCTGAGGCCCGTGCCGCCGTCAGCCGAGCGACCGAAAGGAGACCGAGATGCCGTCCTCATCCCTGGCAGCACCACTCGACGTGGAGCTGCGTCCGGACAAACCCGCGCTGCTGCGCGTCGATCCGCCGGGCGACCCGGCGGCCTGGGCAGCCGAACACCGCGAGGCGCTGCGGGCGCAGGTCACCGAGCACGGGGCGCTGCTCGTCCGCGGTCTCGGACTGCGGGACGCGGACCAGGCGGGTGCCGTCTTCGCGCGGCTGGCCGGCCGGCTCATGGCGGAGCGTGAGGCCTTCGCGCCCCGGCAGCCCCACGGCCCGGGGCTGTACTCCTCCACCCCCTGGCCGGCCAACCAGCCGATGTGCATGCACCACGAGCTGAGCTATCTGCTGGAGGTGCCGCGGCTGCTACTGTTCGCCTGCCTGACGCCGCCCGGACAGGGCGGGGCCACGGGCGTGGCCGACGCCGAGCAGGTCCTGAAGGATCTGCCCGCCGAGCCGGCCGAGCGCTTCGAGCGCGAGGGCTGGCTGCTGACCCGCACCTACAACGAGGAGATCGGGGCGTCCCTCGAGGAGTCGTTCGGCACCGACGACCCCGCGGCGATCGAGCAGTACTGCCGGGCCAACGAGATCCGCTTCACCTGGCAGCCCGACGGCTCCCTGCACACCGAGCAGCGCCGCGCCGCCGTCGTACGGCACCCGGTCACGGGCAGGCGCTGCTGGTTCAACCAGATCGCCTTCCTCAACGAATGGACGCTGGCGCCCGAGGTGCGCGAGTACCTGGTGGACGAGTACGGCGCGGACGGCCTGCCGTTCAACACCCGCTACGGCGACGGCAGCCCGATCGGCGAGGACGTCGTCCAGCTGCTGAACAGCACGTACGAGAAGCACACCCGGCGCGAGCCGTGGCAGGCAGGTGACCTGATGCTGGTGGACAACATCCGCAGCGCGCACAGCCGGGAGACCTACGCCGGCGAGCGGGAGGTGCTGGTCGGCATGGCCGATCCGGGGCGCCTCGCCGACGGCGGCAGGGCCGGGGAGGCGAGCGGACGATGACCCATCTGCTGTCGACGGCCACCGAGCCCGCCATGGGCCATCCCGGCTCGGCGCCCAGCTTCGCGGTGATCTCCGGCAAGGAGGTGCAGCAGGCGCTCAGCGGGCGCGAGAAGGAGCTGGTGGAGCTGGTCGAGGCCACCTACCGGCTGCACGGCGCCGGGGACTCGGTCAATCCGCCGTCGTACTTCCTGCGCTTCCCGGACCGCCCGACCTCGCGGATCATCGCGCTGCCCGCCTCCCTCGGCGGCGCGGCGCACGTGGACGGCCTGAAGTGGATCTCCAGCTTCCCGGAGAACGTGAGCGCCGGGCTGCCCCGGGCCTCCGCGGTGCTGATCCTCAACGACCACGACACCGGCTACCCCTTCGCCTGCCTGGAGAGCAGTGTCATCAGCGCGACCAGGACCGCGGCGTCCGCCGCGCTGGCCGCCGACTGGCTCAGCCGCACCCGGACCCGGCCGGCCCGGATCGGGTTCTTCGGCACCGGTCTGATCGCCCGGTACATCCACACCTTCCTGGCCGGCACCGGCTGGAGCTTCGACGCCGTCGGCGTGCACGACCTGTCCGCCGACAGCACCGCGGGCTTCTGCGGCTATCTGCGCGAGTCCGGCGCCACCGGGAAGGTCACCGTGCACGACAGCGCCGAGGACCTCATCCGCTCCAGCGACCTCGTGGTCTTCGCGACCGTGGCGGGCCGGCCCCATGTCATGTCGCCGGGCTGGTTCGACCACAACCCCGTGGTGCTGCACGTGTCCCTGCGCGACCTCGCCCCCGAGGTGCTCCTCGGCGCCGCCAACTTCGTCGACGACGTCGAGCACTGCCTGAAGGCGGACACCTCGCCGCACCTGGTCGAACAGCGCACCGGCAACCGTGACTTCCTCAACGGCACCCTCAACGACGTGATGCTCGGCCGGGCAGCGCCGCCGCACGACCAGCCGGTGATCTTCTCACCGTTCGGTCTCGGCGTCCTCGACCTGGCCGTCGGCAAGTACGTCTACGACCAAGTGGCCCGGGCGGGAGAACTCCGCCTCATCGACGACTTCTTCCACGACCTGCGCCGGTACGGCTGAAGCCGTTGCCCTCAGCCCTGGTTCCAGGAGGCCTGCAGTGCCCGTGATCTCCGCTCCCCACGCGTTCAACGAAGGAAGTCTCTTCGTCGATCTAGAGTCGATATTCGGATGCCGCCTCTTCCTCAAATGCGAGGGCTTCAACTTCGCCGGTTCCATCAAGTTGAAGGCCGCGAACGAGATGGTGGAGATCGCCGAGCGGGACGGCACCCTGACACCCGACTCCATCCTCGTCGAGTCCTCGTCCGGGAACCTGGGCGTCGCGCTCAGCGTGATCGCCGCGAGCAAGGGCTACCAGTTCCTGTGCGTGACGGACTCCCGCTGCAATCTGTCGACCAAGCTGCTGATGGAGGCCCTCGGCAGCGAGGTGCACGTGGTGACCGACCTGGACGCCAACGGCGGCTTCCTCGGCACACGGCTGGAGTACGTCCGCAGCCTGTGCGCCTCCGACGACCGGTACGTGTGGCTCAGCCAGTACACCAACGCGGGGAACTGGCAGGCGCACTACCGCACCACGGGGCCGGAGATCGCCGGCCAGTTCCCGGACCTTGACGTGCTGTTCGTCGGGACGGGAACGGCCGGCACCCTGATGGGCTGTGCGCGCTACTTCCGCGACTGGCGGCGGCCGGTGCGGATCGTCGCCGTGGACAGCGTGGGCTCGGTGGCCTTCGGCGGCACCCCCGGCCGCCGGATGATCCCCGGCCTGGGCATGAGCATGCGGCCCCCGCTGCTCGACGAGTCGCTGGTCGACGAGGTGATCCAGGTGGAGGAGGCGGACACCATCCGCACCTGCCACCGGATGGCCCGGCGGGGCTACCTGTTCGGCGGGTCCTCGGGCACGGTGGTCAGCGCGGCGACGGACTGGCTGTCCCGGAACGAGACCCACGACCTCACGGCGGTGGCCATCGCGCCCGATCTCGGCGAGCGCTACCTCGACACCATCTACCAGACCAACTGGCTGCAGGACCTGTACGGCGACCAGCTCCTGGACTCCGCCCCGGCGAACTCCGCGTCCTTCGACGAGAAGTCCGCGACCCGGTCACCGGAGCACCGGCGCAGGCCCTAGCCGGTCCCGGCCCGGGACTTTGCCGGCAGGGCGGTCCGGGCCCGCGCCCGCCACGGGATCCAGACAGCGGTCACCGTGACGATCAGGGCCGAGGCCGCCACCGTGGCCATGCCCAGGGTCAGGCTCGCCGCGCCCGCGACGAACCCGATCAGCGCCGGGCCGCCCAGCAGACCGGTGGTGCCCATCGCGGCCACCAGGGCGAGGGCGTCCGAGCCGCGCTCGGCCGCCGCGACGTACACGCACGGGGTGACGGCCGCAGCGCCGAGGCCGACACAGGCGAAGCCGAGCAGTGTGGGCACCACCCCGCCGGCCAGCAGGGCGAGGGCGAGTCCGGCGCCGGCCACGGCGCTGCCGGTGCGGACCACGCGCCCGTCGCCCCAGCGGGTGCGCCAGCGGTCCGCGCACACGCGGGCCAGCAGCATCATCACGGAGACGACCGCGATGCCCAGCGGGGCCACGGTCGAGGACGCCTTGACGACGTCCTTCATGTAGAGCGTCGACCAGTCGTTCATCGCGCCCTCGGTGATCGTGCCGAAGACCATCGCGCAGCCCAGGAGGAGGGTCGTGCCGGTGGGGAGGGAGCGGCGGGTGCGGCGCTTCGGCTCGTCCGCGGTCGCGGAGGCCGGCTCCCGGTGGGCCAGCAGGCCCGGGCGGGCGCAGCCGAGCAGCAGGAGCAGCAGGGCGCCGCCGACCGCGAAGTGGGCCGGGACGGACCCGGTCAGCGTGGTGACGCCGGAGGCCAGCAGGGCGGCGACGAGCAGGCCGGCGCTGAAGGTGGCGTGCAGCTGGGACATGGCGGTGCGGTCGTACGCCTTCTCCAGCTCGGCGCCCTGCGCGTTCATGGCGACGTTGAGGCAGCCCACCGCGACGCCGTCGGCGCAGACGACGAGCAGCGCGAGCGGATAGTCCGGTACGACGGACAGGGCGGCGAGGACCGCGATCAGGCACGCCGCCGAGGCCAGCGACAGCCACCGCGAGCCGAGCCGCCGCATCAGGACGGCGACCAGCGGGAAGGAGGCGGCGGCGCCGGCCCCGCAGGCCATCAGCAGCAGCCCGACCTCGCCCGCGCCCAGGTCGAGCCGGGTCTTCAGTGCGGGCAGCCGGGAGACCCAGGTGCCGTACTGGAGGCCGAGGAAGCAGAACAGCGCGGCGATGGACCACTTGGCGCGCTGGAAGGACGGCTCGGGCATCACACGGCCTCCCGGGCCTGGTGCGGACGGGGTACGGCGGGCACCTGGGCGGACATGTACACCGCGTCGCCGCCGTAGTCCGCCGGGACGGGGGTCCAGCGGTGGGCGCGGTAGCCGTTGGCGTGCCAGAACCGCTCCTTGCCCGCCACGGCGACCAGCGAGATGGTCGTGAAGCCGCCGGCGCGGGCGGCCTCGGTCAGATGGCCGACCAGGCGGGTGCCGAGCCCCCGGCGCCGCAGCGGCGCGCTGACGACCAGGTCGTGCAGATGGAGGTTGGCGGTGCGGTGGGCGGCCTGTTCCGGGCGGGCCAGGTCGGGGCAGTGGAACCGGGGGTAGGGCAGGGCGAGGACATAGCCGGCGAGCCGGCCGTCGAGGTCGAGGACGAAGCAGGTGCCGGCCGAGGCGCGGGCCCGCGAGCGCAGCAGCTCCTCGCCCTCGGCGAGCGAGAGGTCCGCGTACGCCTCGCTCTCCAGGGCGGCCAGGCGCGGCCAGTCGGCCTCGGTGATGCCCCGTACGAGGTCTTCCATGTCAGTGCTGTCCTTCCGGGCCGCCGGCGCACACGCACGGCAGCGGGCGGATGCCGTTGAAGCCCTGGGTCGTGTAGCTGGTGGCGTAGGCGCCGGCGGACAGGATCCAGACGGGGTCGCCGGAGGCGAGGCCCCGGGGCACCCGCACCGGGTGCAGGCCGTCGCCGTAGGCGTCGTCGCTGTCGCAGGTGGGGCCCGCGACGACGGCGAGGACGTACGCCGTGTCGGGTGCGCCGGTGCGGGTGGGGAAGACCAGCCGGTGCCGCAGCTGGTCCATCTCGTACAGGCCGTTGAACTTGCCCGCGCTCAGGTACAGCCAGCGGGCGGACGTCCCGTCCGGCTGGGCCCGTTCGGTCAGCCGGTACACATGGGCGCGGACCGCGCCGTGGTCGGCGACCAGGTGGCGCCCGGGCTCCACGACGAAGCCGAGCGGGGCGGCGGTCAGGGCGCCGAGCCGCTCCATGCCCTCGCGGATGACGGTGAAGATCTTGTCCAGCGGCGGGTCGAGGGGGTTGCCGCGCCGGTCGAGGTAGCCGAGCGCGGGCAGGCCGCCGCCGAGGTTGACGTGGTCCGGCGTGATGCCGAGGCCGTCCAGAGCCACGAGCACCTCGGCGAGCGAGTCCACGGCCTGCTGCCAGCCCTCGCCGGTCATCTGCTGGGAGCCGACGTGCACCGAGAGGCCGGCCGGGACGAGCCCGGCCGCGCGGGCCGTGGCCAGGACGCGGACGGCGTCGTCCGGGGCGCAGCCGAACTTGCGGTTCAGGCCCCACAGGGCGCCCTCCCCGCTGGTGGCCAGCCGGCAGAAGACGCGGGCGCCGGGGGCGTGCCGGGCGATGGCGGTGACGTCCTCGACGCTGTCGGTGGCGAAGGTGCGGATGCCCAGCCGGTACGCCTCGGCGATGTCCCGGTCGGACTTGACGGTGTTGCCGTAGTGGACACGGTCCGCGGGGGCGCCGGTGCGCAGGGCCTGGACGATCTCGGCGGGGCTCGCCGCGTCGAATCCGGCGCCGCGGTCCGCGAGGCGGGTCAGCACCTCGTCCACGGGGCAGGCCTTGAGGGCGAAGCGGACCTGGACGCCGGGCAGCTCGGCCCGCAGCCGGTCGTACTGGGCGGCGATGCCGTCGAGGTCGTAGACGAGCCGGTCGGCCGGGGCGGTGGCGAGCGCGGTGGTCAGCCGCGTGCTGATCTCCACGGTCACCGGCCCCCGGGTCCGTGAGCGGTGCGCCGGGCCGCGTCGACCAGGGCCGGCCAGGCCTCGGTGAGCAGGGCGAACTCCTCGATGTCCTGGCGGGCCTCGGCCAGCAGCCGCTCCCTGCGGGGCGCGAGCTGCTCGGCGAACCGTTCGTAGCGCCCGCCCAGTTTGCGGTAGGCGGTGTCGATCCGGTCCAGGCGCCAGATGTTCTCGGCGGGGTCGAGCCGGGTGCTCTCGCGCAGGAACGCGACGATCCGGTCGGCCCGTACGTGCTGCCGCTCGTCGAGGAGCCCGGCGCCCTCGGCGGCCATCCGGTCGTAGACGTGGTGGAAGTACAGCATCGACAGGAGGAACTTCACGAACCGGTTCTGGTAGGCGAGGAAGCCCGCGTCGGTGCGGCGTTCGGGGGTGTAGAAGTTCTCGATGTGCCGGTTGTGCAGGATGCCGGGGAGCGTGGCGTCGTGCACCAGGTGGAGGAGGAAGTAGTCGCTGCCGATGGTGTCGGTCGCCGGGGGCAGCGGGACCCGCTCGTACACGTCGTGGTGGAAGGCGACGTTGCACATGTCGACCCGCATCGGGTCCACCGGGCCCAGGGTGGCGCGGTCGCCGGTGAAGGGGGCCGTGCCCGCTCCGGTGAAGGACTCCTCGACCAGCTCGCGCCGCTCGGCCGCGGAGGCTCCGGCGGGCGCCCACAGTCCGACCACGTCGTGGTAGACGCCCTCGTCCAGGTCGCGCATCTCGCCGATGTCGACGGAGAGTTCGCCGATGAAGGAGGCGCCGGCCAGCGAGACGGGGCGCCGGGCGCGGGCCGGGTCGAGGCGGTCGGGGGTGACGGCGGTCGCGGCCTCGGCGGCCGGCCGGCCGAGCCACGGCAGCTCGTGGTGGACGGGGTGGACCGGTTCTCCGGCGTGTACCTGGTAGGTGCTGTCGGAGTCCCTGCGGTGCACGGAGCGGCAGCCGAGGGCGGCGGCCAGCAGGAAGGCGCGGTTGGTGCAGGCGCCGTAGGAGACGGCGGGCGGGAGCATGAGGCGCAGCAGCCGGTCCGGCTCGGGCAGTCCCGCTCCGGTGATCGTGCGGCGCAGCCAGCCGCGCTGGCGCTCCTCGTCGAGGTGGTGGACGGTGACGCCCGGCCGGGCGGGCAGGGCGGCGACCGTGCGGGTGTGGGCGGCGCGGGCGGTGTCGTCGGCGGAGTCGAGGATCAGGAGCCGGACCTCGGCGCCGAAGCGTCGGGCGGCGTAGTCCGCCTCCTGGTGCATCGCGGTGATCGTGGCGGAGCAGGCCCGGTTGGTGGGCAGGCTCAGGCAGATCCGGTTCACCGGTCACCGTCCGCCGCGGCCCAGGAGTCCAGGCCGAGCAGCCTGCGGCCCAGGCCGGTCAGTTCGGCGGGGCCGTAGCGCAGGGCTTCCGGTTCGCGGGCGTCGCCGAGCAGGGTGCCGTTCCAGTCGGGGGTGGCGAGGGTGCGCCAGGAGTGCACGCGGGAGTCGCGCAGCGCGGTGTGCTCCTCCAGCGCGGGCATCATCGACAGGTACTGGACGGCCCGGACAGCGTTGTCAGACCGGTTCGGGCCCACGCCGTGGGCGAGCAGCCCGTTGAAGATGAGCAGGTCGCCGGCCTGGAGGTCGGGGCGTATCACGGGGAACTCGGCGCGGTCGGCGGCGGGCCTGACGGGATCGCGGCCGGGCGGCTGGGCGACGCGCCACTCCTCGAGGCGGCGGAAGAGTTCCGGGGCGCACTGGAAGCCGCCGAGTTCGTCGCGGGTGTCGGTGAGCGCGATGATGCCCTGGACGCGCTGGGGCAGCACGGCGAGGGTGGTGTCGACGTCCCAGTGCAGCTCGATGTCGAAGCCCTCGTCGGTGGGCTCGATCAGGGAGCGGGAACGGGTGCGTATGTTGGGCGGGTTGAGGTTGAGCCGGTCCAGGGTGACCCACAGTTCCGGGCTGTCCCAGACGTCGACGAAGGCGTCGTAGACGCGCCTGTTCTGCCGGCTGTCCCACAGGAGCTGGTGGTGGTAGGCCTCGACGAAGCCGTAGATGTAGAGGTGCTGGTCGAGTTCGGAGCGGAACTCGGGCTCCTCGTACCAGCTGTCGGGGCGGTCGGGGTCGAGCCCCTGGAACCGCCAGGCGAAGTCGAGCAGCCCCTTGGCCTCGCCGGGGGTGATGGCCTCGCGTACGACGACGTAGCCGTACGTCTGCCAGAAGGCGAAGTCCTCCTCGGACAGTACGCGCAGCGGCTG
Organism: Streptomyces sp. NPDC015171; assembly: GCF_043079545.1. Classification (NCBI taxonomy): domain Bacteria; kingdom Bacillati; phylum Actinomycetota; class Actinomycetes; order Kitasatosporales; family Streptomycetaceae; genus Streptomyces; species Streptomyces sp. NPDC015171. Next base: position 136,970 of record NZ_JBIBUO010000002.1, on the reverse strand, counting down.
GGTCTTCTCGAGGTCGCGCAGCGGGGTCGGGGCGAGGTAGGTCTCGCCGTCGGCGCTGAAGTAGGGGCGGCCGGTCGCCGCTCGGTGGAGGTAGGGCGCGGGCGTGTTCATGCGTTCACTCCGGGGTGATCGGGACGAGGGCACCGTGGGGTCGGACGTGAGACATGTGCCGGTGGCAAGCGCCAAAGCGCGAGAGGGCCACCGGTTCCCTGAGATGTGCGGGGGTGGGCCGCCCGCGGGGAGGTGCGGGCGGCCGGGGCAGGGGCGTCAGCCGGCGAGGACTGCCTCGGCGGCGGCCACTCCGCAGACGCGGGCGGCCCCGTAGGTGGCGATGTGCAGGGCGCCGCGCGGCGGGGCCTGCGGCAGGCCCATCTCGACGACGACGGTGTCGGGCCGGGCGGCGAGCAGGGTGTCGAGCGCGGAGCGCATCCAGTCGTGCCGGTGTTCGTCGCGGACCACGGCGACGGTCCGGCGGCCGGCGGCGGCGGCGCGGGCGGCCTCACCGGCGCCCTCGCCGGTGAAGGAGCCGGAGGCGGTGCCGGGCAGCAGCCGCTCCAGGTCGGCGGCGACACCCCAGGGGGTCAGGTCGCCGACGGCGATGTTGGGGGCGGGGTTGAACTGGGCGACGTACACCGGCTCGGTGACCGGTGCGGGTCCGTCCGAGCGGGTCACGGTCAGCGCGCGGCGGGCCGCGACCAGCCCGATCTCCGGGTCGGCCGGGGTCTTCTCCGCGTCGCCGCGGGCCGCGGCGGTCCAGGCGGCCAGGTCGCGCACCCGGGCCGCCGCGTCGGCGAGCCGCTCCTCGGGCAGTTCACCGGAGCGTACGGCGGCGACCAGCGCGTCCCGCAGGCCGAGCACGGTGCCCTCGTCGTTCAGGCCGCCGCCCACGCAGATGGCGTCGGCGCCGGCCGCGATCGCGAGGACCACGCCGTGCTCAAGGCCGTAGGTGCCGGAGATCGCGCGCATCTCCATGCCGTCGGTGACGATCAGGCCCTGGTAGCCGAGTTCGCCGCGCAGCAGCTCGGTGAGGACGCGCCGGGACAGGGTGCCGGGGCGGTCCGGGTCGAGGGCCGGGACGAGGATGTGGGCGCTCATGATCGCCCGGGTGCCGGCGGCGATGGCCGCGCGGAACGGGGGCAGTTCGCGCTCGTAGAGGGTGTCGGCGTCGACGTCGATGCGGGGTACGGCGTGGTGGGAGTCGACGTTGGTGTCGCCGTGGCCCGGGAAGTGCTTGGTGCAGGCGGCGACGCCGGTGGACTGCAGGCCCTCCACCCAGGCGGCGGTGTGCCGGGCCACCAGGTCGGGGCTCGCGCCGAAGGAGCGGACGCCGATGACGGGGTTGTCCGCGTTGGCGTTGACGTCGGCGGAGGGCGCCCAGTCGAAGTTGACGCCGCAGGCGGCCAGGCGCCGGCCCAGCTCGCGGGAGACGGCCCGGGTGAGGCCGGGGTCGTCGACGGCGCCGAGGGCGTGGTTGCCGGGGAAGGAGGAGCCGGTGCGCACATCGAGGCGGGTGACGTCGCCGCTCTCCTCGTCGATGGCGACCAGCAGGTCGTCGCGCTCGGCGCGCAGCTGGGCGGTGAGGGCGGTGACCTGGTCCTCACCGGCGACGTTGCGGCCGAACAGGGCGACGGAGGCGAGGCCCTCGGCGATGCGGCGGCGCACCCAGTCGGGCGCGGTGGTGCCGGCGAACCCGGGCTGCAGGACCGCGAGGGCGTCCCGGGAGAGCGGGTCGCCCGCGGCGGAGCCGCCGCCGGACCCGGAGGTGGCGATAGTGGTCATCGGAGGCGTCATCCCTTCACGGCGCCGTCGGTCAGACCGCTGACAGCCTTGCGTTGCAGGAAGATGAAGAGGATCAGGATGGGGAGCGCGAACAGGGACGAGGCGGCCATGGTGGCCCCCCAGTCGTCGCCGAAGGCGGTCTGGAACTGCGACAGCCACAGCGGCAGGGTCTGCTTCTCGATGTCCTTGTTGAGGATCAGGACGAGCGGGAACTCGTTCCACGCCGTCACGAAGCCGAACAGCGAGGTCGCCATCAGGCCGGGGGCGAGCAGCGGGAAGATCACCTTGATGAACGCCTGGGTCCTGGTGCAGCCGTCGACCATCGCCGACTCCTCCAGCTCCTTGGGCACGGCGGCGACGTAGCCGCGCAGCGTCAGGATGGTCAGCGGGAGCACCATCATCATGTAGATGACGGTGAGCGGGACCAGGCTGTTCAGCATGTCGTTGTCGCGGACGAGCATGTAGATGGCGATGATCATGACTTCCCAGGGGGCCATCTGCGCCAGCATGAACGTCACGATGAAGGCACGCCGCCCCTTGAACCGCATGCGGGCCAGGGCGAAGGCGGCGAACAGCGCGATGACGAGGGAGAGCAGGACCGACACGACCGTGACGGTGACGGAGTTGAGGACCAGGGTCCAGAAGTGGTCGGCGTCGACCGCCTTCTTGAAGTGGTCCAGCGTGGCGTCGGTCGGGAACCACACCGGGTCGTCGGCGATGATGTCGCCGGTCGGCTTGAAGGCCGTGGCGAACATCCAGTACACGGGGAACACGAAGCCGACGAAGAGGACGGCGGCGGTCGCGTTGGGCCAGATACGGCCGAAGAGCGAGCGCTTCACAGCTCGTCCTCCTCTTGCTTGAGCACCAGGCGCAGGTAGTACGAGGTGATGGCGAGCAGGACCAGGATGGTCAGGAAGGAGATGGCCGCGCCGACACCGAAGTGCTGGTTGCCGACGCCCTCGACGTAGGCGTAGATCGGCAGGGTCTCGGTGAGGTGGTTCGGGCCGCCCTCGTTCATCGCGAAGATCTGCGCGAACGACTTGAAGACCCAGATGACTTCGAGGAAGGTCGTCGCGTACAGGAAGGGCCGCAGGAAGGGCAGGGTCACCGAGGTGAAGCCCTTCCACGCGCCGGCGCCGTCCAGGGAGGCGGCCTCGTACAGCTCCCGGGGGATCGTGGTGGTGGCCGCGTAGAGGTTGATCGCCACGAAGGGTATGGACTGCCAGACGATGAGCAGGCCGACCACGGCGAAGGTGGAGAACTGGGTCTCCAGCCAGTTGTGGTCGGCCATGGAGTGCCAGCCGAGCTTGTCCAGCACCCAGTTGACGACGCCGAAGCGCTGGGCGAACAGCCACTGGTAGACGGTGGTGGCCGCGATGACCGGCATGGCCCAGGCGAGGACGAGGCCGAGCAGGAGCAGCAGCCGCATCTTCTTGCCGAGCCGGGCCAGCAGCAGCCCGATCAGGGTGCCGAGCACCATGATCAGTACGACGTTGACGGCGGTGAAGACGACCGAGCGCTCGACGACGTGCCAGAAGTCCCCGCCGCTCAGCACCTCCCGGTAGTTGTCGGTGCCGATCCACTCGGTGAGGTGCTGGATGAGCTGGCGCGCGTTGAGGTTCTGGAACGACAGCATGCCGTTCTTGACCAGGGGCCAGCCGAGCAGCACAGCGGTGGCCAGCAGCGCGGGCAGCAGGAGCAGGTAGGGGGCGGCGGCGCGGCCCCGTCTCGGACCCGCGGGGGTGCGGCGGTCACCTCGCGGCGGGGCCGGCACCCGGGCCTTGCGGACAGCGGGCTCCCCGGCCGTGTCCGTGCCTTCGGTCTGCACTGACATGCGTTGTCATCTCTTCCGTGGCCGTACGAACGACTTCCTCGGCCGTGCGCCCGGCGTCCGGGGCCGGGCGGCGGCACAGGTGTGCCGGGGGCGCCCCCTCGTGGCGCCCCCGGCGCGGCCATCAGTTCTGCTGGGCCAGGCGCTTGTTGATGTCGCCCTCGACCTGCTTGGCGGCGTCCGCGGGGGACTTACCGTTCAGCACGGCGGTCATGTAGGACTTGATCGGGTTCGGGTTGTTCTCCACCGCGCCCCACTCGGGGATCAGCGGGGTGGTGCCGCCGACCGCGGCACCCGGCGCGGCGGCCTCGGCGACGGCGTTGCCCTTGACGTTGGACTCCAGGGCCTGCTTGTTCGGGATGACGCCGTTGAGCTTGGCCAGCTCGCCCTCGTACTGGTCGGACAGGGCGATCTTCAGGAACTCCTTGGCCAGGGCCTGCTTCTTGCTGCCCTGCGCGACGGCGAGGTTGGAGCCGCCGAGGAAGACGCTCTCGGGCTTGTCCGCGGTCTCACCGGGGATGGTGAAGTAGCCGAGGTCCTTCTCGATGGCCTTGTTGGCGGTGACGGCCGTGCCGGCCTCCCAGCCCATGCCGATGAAGGCGCCGGTCTTGCCCTTGGCGAAGACCTCGGCCTGCTGCGGGGTGGCCTCGTCCTTGTCCTTGGGCGCCTTGGAGAAGGAGGCGTACTTCTTGTAGATGTCCATGGCCTTGGCGACCTTCGGGTCGGCGAGGTTGGAGACGTACTTGTCGCCGTCCTTCTTCACCAGGTCGGCACCCTGGCCGATGATGAGGCCGTCGAAGAAGTACCAGTTCTGGCCGGGCAGGTAGAGCGGCTCGGCGTCGGTCTTCTTGCCGATGGCCTCGAGGTCCTTGTAGAACTCGTCCCGGGTCTTCGGGGTGTCCTTGATGCCGGCCTTGGCCCAGATCTTCTTGTTGTAGATGACCACGCGGTTGGCGAAGTACCACGGCGCGGCGTACTGCTTGCCGTCGAAGACGGAGGACTCCGAGACCGACGGGGTCCAGTCCGTGCCGATCTCCTTCTTCAGGTCGCTCAGGTCGGCGAGACCGCCGGTGGCCGCGTAGGCCGGGGTCTGGGTGTTGCCGACCTCCAGCACGTCCGGCGGGCTGGACTCGGAGAGGGCGGTGGTGATCTTCTGCTGGATCCCGTCCCACTTCTGGGTCTCGAACTTCAGCTTGGCGCCCGTCTTCTTCTCGAAGGCGGCCGTCACGTCCTTCACCCACTGGTCCGGCGTCGAGCCGTCCATCGCCCAGACCGTGAGCGTCTGACCCTTGAAGCTGTCCGGTCCGGCGTTCTTGCCGCTGTCGTCGCCGTCGTCCCCGCCGCACGCCGAAACGGAGACCATCATGCCCGCGATCACGATCGCGGCCGCAAGCTTGCGCTTCACGCCACCCTCCTCAGGGATGCCACTAACCCCCCACGCCCTCGGCGGTGACCTGCGTACGACGCTGTTGCACGTAGGGCTCGGGACCTGGCCACTAATGGTGTAGACCAGTACGGTGGAGCTTGGCCTAGACCTTTTGGAGTGTCAAGGGTGGTTCGGGAAGCCGGTCCCGGCCGTTACGAGAAAGTCACCGGAGCGCGCCCGTCCGGATCCGTCCCTTTCGCCCCGGGCCGTTCAGTTGGACTAGACCATAGGGCAGTTGGTCGCTATAACGGGAGCCCATCGACACAGCCGGGAAGGCAGGCATGACCACCGACGTCAGCAGCGCCCAGCCGCACAGAGGGGTGTCCGGGCGCACCGCGCGCGTGCCGAAGTACTACCGGATCAAACAGCAGCTGCTCAGCATGGCCGAGGCGTTGCAGCCCGGCTCGGCCATGCCCGCGGAACGTCTGCTCGCCGTCCGGTTCGACACCTCCAGGACCACCGTCCGGCAGGCGCTCCAGGAACTGGTGGGCGAGGGCCGGCTCGACCGGATCCAGGGCAAGGGCACCTTCGTCGCCCAGCCCAAGCTGTACCGCACGCTCCAGCTCACCTCGCACACCGAGGACATGCGCGCCCAGGGCCTCACCCCCGCCTCGCAGACGCTGGACATCGGGGAGGTTCCCGCGGACGAGAAGCTGGCGGGCCTGCTCGGCATCGGGATCGGCGAACACGTGCTGCGCATCGAGCGGCTGCGGCTGGCCAGCGGCGACCCGATGGCGATCGAGACCACCCATCTGTCCGTGCGCCGCTTCCCCGGCCTGCGCCGGTCCCTGTCCGCCTGCCCGTCGCTGTACACGGTGCTGGCCGAGGTGTACGGCGTCCATCTCGCCGAGGCCGACGAGACCATCGAGACCTCGCTGTCCACCCCGCGCGAGGCGCAGCTGCTCGGCACCGACGTCGGCCTGCCGATGCTGCTGCTGTCCCGGCACTCGCGGGACGCGGCGGGCACCCCGGTGGAGTGGGTGCGCTCGGTCTACCGCGGCTCCCGCTACAAGTTCGTCGCGGCCCTGCACCGGCCGGGCGCCCCGGTGCTGCGGCGCAGAGCCGCTCCGCCGGACCGGGACGAGCTCAGCCTCGCCTGAACCGGGGAGCGTTCGGCCGGGGCGGCGGACCGGCGCGGCCGGGCGGCCGGTGTCCGGCCGGCCCGCCCCGCGGCACGGCCGTCCGGCCCCTTCGGCGAGGGGGCCGGACGGCGGAACGGACCACTGGGGCCCGGCATCACACCTTGGTGAGCGTGATGTCCTGGTCCGTCACCGCGTGGAAGGCCGGCAGCAGCACGATGCCCGAGGGGCGCAGTTCCGTGAGAGTGGCCTGCACCTGCGCCTTGCCCGCCTTCAGCGGCTCCGGCGAGGCCTTGCCCGAGTGCTCCCAGCGGTGCTCGGCGCCGTCGCACTGGGCGACGCTGCCGCCGATGCCGGCCTTGACGCCGGACTTGCCCTGGCCGACCGAGGAGCTGATGAGCACCGGTCCGGTGCCGGGGGTGCAGCGGTAGGTGCCGGAGAGCGTCACGGTGCCCTCGGAGGTGATCTTGCCGGTGTGGTCGACGGTGATGGTCTCGGCGGGGGCGGCGGCGGCCGGGCCGGCCGCGGCGCACAGCAGGGCCGCGGCGCCGAGGGCCGAGGCGAGGACGGGGCGTACGGGCATGGGATGCCTTCCGGTTCCAGAGGTACAGAGGGCCTCCACTGGTACCGGGCGGCCGTGCCGGGGGGTGTGACCGTCACTCCATCGGTGGCGCGTCACGCCGGACGGCCGCGCGTCACCCCCGCCGTGCGCGCCGGGCACGCCCGGGTCCGGCCCGTGCCGCTACGGCAGTACGGCGAACCCGTCCAGCTCCACCAGCGCCCGCTCGTCCCACAGCCGCACGACCTGCACGACGGCCATCGCCGGATAGTCGCGGCCCGCCGACTCCCGCCAGATCCGGCCGAGTCGGCGCGCATGGACCCGGTAGTCGGCGACGTCCGTGGCGTAGACGGTGACCCGCGCCAGGTCGGCCGGGGTGCCGCCGGCCGCGCGCAGGGCGGTCAGGAGATTGCCGAGGGCCGTTTCGAACTGCTCGGCCAGGGTGTCGCCGATGATCTTGCCGTCGGTGTCGAGGGCGGTCTGGCCGGCGAGGAACACCACACGCGAGCCGGCCGCGACGACGGCGTGCGAGAAGCCCGTGGGCGGGGACAGCTCGGGCGGGTTGACGCGCTCGGTCGTCACCGGGCCTCCTTCAGTGCGGTGGCGTACAACTCCTTGGCGATGATGCCCCGCTGGACCTCGCTCGCCCCCTCGTAGATGCGCGGCGCGCGCACCTCGCGGTAGAGGTGTTCCAGCAGGTGCCCGCGGCGCAGGGCGCGGGCGCCGTGCAGCTGGACGGCGGTGTCGACGACGTACTGCGCGGTCTCGGTGGCGAGCAGCTTGGCCATCGCGGCCCGCCCGGGGACGTCGGCGGCCCGCGCGTCGTACGCCGCCGCCGCCGCGTACACCATGAGGCGGGCCGCCTCGGTGCGCAGGGCCATCTCGGCGACCTGGTGGGACACCGCCTGAAGGTCCATCAGCCTGCCCTGGAAGGCGGTGCGCCGGCTGGTGTGGCCGACGGTGGCGTCCAGCGCGGCCTGGGCCATGCCGACCGCGAAGGCGCCGACGCTGGGGCGGAAGAGGTTGAGGGTGCCCATGGCGACGGCGAAGCCGCGGTCCTGCTCGCCGAGCAGGTCGGCCCCGGTGACGGGCACCCCGTCGAAGTCGAGCGCGCCGATGGGGTGCGGCGAGATCATCTCCAGGGCGCCGCCGGTGAGTCCGGGCCGGTCGGCGGGGACGAGGAAGGCGGTCACGCCGCGGGCTCCGGCGCCCGGGGTGGTGCGGGCGAAGACGGTGTAGAAGTCGGCCTCGGGGGCGTTGGAGATCCAGCACTTGGCGCCGCTGAGCCGCCAGCCGGTGCCGTCGGGTTCGGCCGCGAGGGCCAGCGCCGCCGCGTCCGAGCCGGCCCCCGGCTCGCTCAGCGCGAAGGCGGCGACCGCGCTGCCGTCGGCGACCCGGGGCAGCCAGCGCTCGCGCTGGGCCGGGGTGCCGTGGGCGTGCACCGGGTGGGCGCCCAGGCCCTGGAGGGCGAGGGCGGTCTCGGCCTCGGTGCAGGCCTGGGCGAGGGACTCCCGCATGAGGCACAGGTCGAGCGCGCCGGAGCCGAAGAGCCGCGCGAGCAGGCCGAGACGGCCGAGTTCGGCGAGCAGCGGACGGTTGACGCGGCCGGGTTCGCCCTGGTCGGCGAGCGGGCGCAGCCGCCGGGCGGCCAGCTCGCGCAGCTCCGCACACCATGCGGTCTGCTCCGGTCCGAGTGAGAATGCGGACACAGCCGGTCCTCCCTCCGGGGCGGCCGCGGCGACCGTCCCGTCACCTTCCGAGGCGGGGCCCCTCCCCACCGCCCTTCGACGTTATCGCGCACAGTTGACTGCCGTCACCAACACGATACGCTCGATGCGCGAGCCCACCAGGAAGCCCGTCTGGACCTCGGTCACGGCAAGGGGGCGCACCACCATGCATCTCTCGGCCCATGTCGACACCTTCGCGCGCGACCATCTGCCCCCGCCGCACGAATGGCCCGAGCTGCGGTTCGACCTGCCGGAGCTGCGCTACCCCGACCGCCTGAACTGCGCGGCGGAACTCCTGGAGCACACCGCCCCGGCCCGCCCGGTCTTCCACACCCCGTCCGGCCCCAGCTGGACGTACGGCGAGCTGCGCGCCCGGGTCGACCGGATCGCGCACGTGCTCACCGGCACCCTGGGCGTGGTCCCCGGCAACCGGGTGCTGCTGCGCGGCCCCACCACCCCCTGGCTCGCCGCCTGCTGGCTGGCCGTGCTGAAGGCGGGCGCGGTCGCGGTCACCGTGCTGGCCCAGCAGCGCCCGCACGAGCTGGCGACCCTGTGCGAGATCGCCCGGGTCGGGCACGCGCTGTGCGACACCCGGGCCGTGGACGACCTGGCGAAGGCCGCGATACCCGGGCTGCGGATCACGACGTACGGCGGTGACACCCCCGACGACCTGCTGCGCCGCCCGGCCCCCGGCACCCCGTTCCGGGCGGTGGACACCGCTGCCGACGACGTCGCCCTGATCGCGTTCACCTCCGGCACCACGGGTCGCCCGAAAGGGTGCATGCACTTCCACCGGGATGTGCTGGCGATCGCCGACACCTTCTCCCGGCATGTGCTGCGCCCCCACGGCGACGACGTCTTCACCGGCAGCCCCCCGCTCGGCTTCACCTTCGGTCTCGGCGGCCTGGTGATCTTCCCGATGCGCGCCGGAGCCAGCTCGCTCCTCCTGGAGCACGCGGGCCCCCGGCAGCTGCTCCCGGCGATCGCCGAGCACGGCGTCTCGGTGCTCTTCACCGCGCCGACCGCCTACCGGGCCATGCTGGAGGTGGCGGAGGAGCACGACCTCTCGTCCCTGCGGCGCTGCGTGTCGGCCGGCGAGAACCTGTCCGCCGCCATCTGGCGGGCCTGGTACGACCGCACGGGCGTGCGCCTCATCAACGGCATCGGCGCGACCGAGCTGCTGCACATCTTCATCTCCGCCGCCGACGAGCACATACAACCCGGGAGCACGGGCCTGCCGGTGCCGGGCTGGCAGGCACGCGTCCAGGACGCCGACGGCACGCCGCTGCCGGACGGCGAGCCCGGTCTGCTGGCCGTCCGGGGTCCGGTGGGCTGCCGCTATCTCGCCGACCCGCGCCAGCGGCAGTACGTCAAGGGCGGCTGGAACATCACCGGCGACACCTATGTCCGGGACGCCGGCGGCTACTTCCGCTATGTGTCCCGCGCCGACGACATGATCGTCTCCGCCGGGTACAACATCGCGGGCCCTGAGGTGGAGGACGCGCTGCTGCGCCACCCGGACGTGGCCGAGATCGCGGTCGTCGGCCGCCCGGACGACGCCCGCGGCCAGGTGGTCGTCGCGTACACGGTGCTGCGCGCGGGCGCCCGGCGCGACCCGGAGGCGCTGCGCGCCTTCCTCGTCTCCGAGCTGGCACCCTACAAATGCCCGCGCGAATTCGTCTTCCTCGACGCGCTGCCCCGCACGGCCACCGGCAAGCTCCAGCGGTTCCGGCTGCGCACCGGAGGTGACCAGCAGTGATACCGAAGACTTAAAATGATCAACGTGTCCGAGCAGCACGCACCCAGGTCCCTCATCGTCACGCTCTACGGCGCGTACGGCCGCTTCATGCCCGGCCCGGTGCCCGTCGCCGAGCTGATCCGGCTCCTGGCCGCGGTCGGTGTGGACGCGCCCTCCGTCCGCTCGTCGGTGTCCCGGCTCAAGCGGCGCGGCCTGCTCCAGCCCGCCCGCACCGGATCCGGTGCCGCCGGGTACGCACTGTCCGCCGAGGCACGCCAGTTGCTGGACGACGGCGACCGGCGCATCTACGCCGGCGCGGCCGTGGCGGACGCGGGCTGGGTACTGGCGGTGTTCTCGGTGCCCGAGTCGGAGCGGCAGAAGCGGCATGTGCTGCGCTCCCGGCTGGCCGGCCTGGGCTTCGGCACGGCGGCCCCCGGGGTGTGGATCGCCCCGGCCCGGCTGTACGAGGAGGCGGAGCACACCCTGCGCCGGCTGCGGCTCGACCCGTACGTGGACTTCTTCCGCGGCGAGCACCTGGGCTTCGCGCCCACGGCCGAGGCGGTGGGCCGCTGGTGGGACCTGGCCGCCATCGCCAAGGAGCACGAGCACTTCCTGGACACGCACGCGCCGGTGCTGCGCGCGTGGCAGCGCCGTACGGACACCCCGCCCGAGGACGCCTACCGCGACTACCTCCTCGTCCTCGACTCCTGGCGCCATCTCCCCTACACCGACCCGGGCCTGCCGGCCCGCCTGCTGCCGGCCAACTGGCCGGGCCTGCGCTCGGCCGAGGTCTTCCAGGGGCTGCACGAGCGGCTGCGGGACGCGGGGGCCCGGTTCGCCGGGCTGTGACCCGCCGGGGCGGCGGGGTTCAGCCGCTCAGCGTGAGACGGGGCCTGGGGGCGTCGGTGCGCCCGGTCCGGGGGCGCCGGCTGCCCGCCCGGTAGGGCGCGGGCCAGTGGGCACCGGGGCCCGAGTAGCCCTGCTCGGCCGCCGCGTGCAGGGTCCAGTGCGGGTCGTACAGATGGGGGCGGGCCAGGGCGCACAGGTCCGTACGGCCCGCGAGTATCAGCGAGTTGACGTCGTCCCAGGAGGAGATCGCGCCGACCGCGATCACCGGGACGCCCGCCGCGTTGCGGATCCGGTCGGCGAACGGCGTCTGGTACGACCGCCCGTACTCCGGCTCCTCCTCGGCCACCACCTGGCCGGTGGAGACGTCGATGGCGTCGGCGCCGTGCGCGGCGAAGGCGCGGGCGATCCCGACGGCGTCCTCGGCGCTCGTCCCGCCCTCCGCCCAGTCGGTGGCCGAGATCCGGACGGTCATCGGCCGCTCGGCCGGCCACACCCCGCGCACGGCGTCGAAGACCTCCAGCGGGAACCGCAGCCGCCGCTCCAGCGAGCCGCCGTAGGCGTCGGTGCGCCGGTTGGTGAGCGGGGAGAGGAAGCCGGAGAGCAGATAGCCGTGGGCGCAGTGCAGTTCGAGCAGGTCGAAGCCGGCCCGTGCGGCCCGCCACGCGGCGGCGGTGAACTGCTCGCGGATGTCGGTGAGCTGGGCCCGGGAGAGCGGGCGCGGGATCTGGCCGCCCGGCTTGTAGGGCAGCGGGGAGGCGGCGACGAGGGGCCAGTTGCCGGCGGGCAGCGGCTCGTCCATGCCCTCCCACATCAGCTTGGTCGAGCCCTTGCGGCCGGAGTGGCCGAGCTGGACGCCTATCGCGGTGCCCGGCGCCTGGCGGTGCACGAAGTCGGTGACGCGCCGCCACGCCTCGGCCTGCCGGCCGGTGTAGAGGCCCGCGCAGCCGGGGGTGATGCGGCCCTCCTCGCTCACGCACACCATCTCGGTCATCACCAGGCCGGCCCCGCCGAGGGCGCGGGCGCCGAGGTGGACGAGGTGGAAGTCGCCGGGGACGCCGTCGGCGGCGGAGTACATGTCCATCGGTGAGACCACCACCCGGTTGCGCAGGGTCAGTCCGCGCAGCCGGAACGGGGTGAACATCGGGGGTGTGCCGGGCGGGCAGCCGAACTCGCGCTCCACGCCGCCGGTGAAGCGGGCGTCGCGCAGCCGGAGGTTGTCGTGGGTGACGCGGCGGCTGCGGGTGAGCAGGTTGAAGGCGAACTGGCGGGGCGGCTGGCCGAGGTACAGGCCGAGGTCCTCGAACCACTCCAGGCTGGCCCGGGCGGCGCGCTGGGTGGAGGCGACGACCGGCTTGCGCTCCGCCTCGTAGGCCGCGAGCGCCGTCGGCACGTCCGGCTGTTCCGTCAGGCAGGCGGCGAGGGCGAGGGCGTCCTCGACGGCGAGCTTGGTGCCGGAGCCGATGGAGAAGTGGGCGGTGTGGGCGGCGTCACCGAGGAGGACGATCCTGCCGTGCGACCAGTGGTCGTTGACCACCGTGCGGAAGGTGGTCCACGCCGACTTGTTGGAGCGCAGCGGGCGGCCGCGGAGCGCGTCGGCGAAGACCTTGCCGACGCGTTCGACGGATTCCCGCGGGTCGGCGCCGTCGAGCCCGGCGGCCCGCCAGACCTCCTCGCGCATCTCGATGATGACGGTGGAGGCGTCGGCGGAGAAGGGATAGCCGTGCAGCTGCATCACGCCGTGCTCGGTCTCGGCGATCTCGAAGCGGAAGGCGTCGAAGGCGAAGTCGGCGGCGAGCCAGATGTAGCGACAGCGGTGTGCGCTCACCCGGGGGCGGAACGCCTCGGCATAGGTCTCGCGGGTGGCGCTGTGCACCCCGTCGGCGGCGACGACGAGGTCGTACCCGGCACACAGGACGTCCGGGTGGGGGGCCTCGGTGCGGAAGTCGATCCGCACCCCGAGGGAGCGGCAGCGCTCGTGCAGGATCTCCAGGAGGCGGCGGCGGCCGAGGGCGGCGAATCCGTGGCCTCCGGAGCGGTGGGTGACGCCCCGGCGCACGATGTCGATGTCGTCCCAGCGGACGAAGTCCCGCCGCAGGGCCTCGTGGACGACGGGGTCGGCGTGTTCGATGCCGCCGAGGGTCTCGTCCGACAGGACCACTCCGAAGCCGAAGGTGTCGTCCGGGGCGTTGCGCTCCCAGACGGTGACCTCCCGTGCGGGGTCAAGCCGTTTCAGCAGGGCGGCTGCGTAGAGTCCGCCGGGGCCGCCGCCGATGATCGCCACGCGCATCGGCACTCACCTCCCCCGCCACTTCGGCGGGCGCTTCTCCGTGAAGGCCGCGTGGAACTCGGCGTAGTCCTCGCCGTTCATCAGCAGGGCCTGCGTCGAGGCGTCCAGCTCCACCGAAGCGGCCAGCGGCATGTCCAGCTCGGCGGTGAGCAGGGCCTTGGTCTGGGCGTGGGCGAGGGCCGGGCCGTCGGCCAGCCTGCGGGCCAGGGCGAGGGCGGCGTCATGTGCCCGTCCCTCGTCGGTCAGCTCGCTGATCAGGCCGATGCGCTCGGCCTCGGGGGCCCGCACCGGCTCGCCCAGCATGAGCAGGCGGGTGGCGTGGCCGAGGCCGACGACCCGGGGCAGCAGATAGGCCGCGCCCATGTCGCCGCCGGACAGGCCGACCCGGGTGAAGAGGAAGGCGAAGCGGGCGGAGGGGTCGGCGATCCGGAAGTCGGCGGCCAGGGCGAGGACAGCGCCGGCGCCCGCGGCCACCCCGTGCAGGGCCGCGATCACCGGGAACGGGCATTCCCGGACCGCCCGGACGACCTGTCCGGTCATCCGGTTGAAGTCGAGCAGCTGGGCGGTGTCCATGGCCAGCGTGGCGCCGATGATCTCGTCGACGTCGCCGCCGGAGCAGAAGCCGCGCCCCTCGCCGGCCAGCACCAGGGCGCGCACCGCGCGCTCGCGGGACAGCTCGGCCAGCAGATCGCGCAGGTCGGCGTAGGCACCGAAGGTGAGGGCGTTGAGCTTCTCGGGGCGGGCGAGGGTCACGGTGGCGACCCCGTCGTCGACGCCGACCCGCAGGTGCTCCCAGTCGGCGGTGCGGGCGGCGGAGCCGGTGAAGGGACTCATGACGTGCGGCCTCCCTAGGGCGGCGGTGCCGTACGTTGCTCTGCCCTATGAAGTTATCACCTGTTTGTGACTGTCGTCACGGGTGCGCGACATCCCTGCTCCGGCCGGCCTGGTCGGTCACATCGGTCACCGGTCGGCGACAGCGGCGTAACAGTGGGGGCCGGGAGGCGAGGCGGGACCTTCGGCGGGGTAAGCCGCCCGGTAGCCGGGGCCGAAGGTCCCGGGCGGTGCCCGACGACGGTCCCTGTGGCCGGGCGCCGTACCATTTCTAAGGTTGAAAGCAGGACAGCCTGCTCCATGAACGGACTCGCCTTGCACGAACGCCCCACCGGATCGGCCTCCTGGCGCATCGCGCTGCCGCACACCACCGCCGCGGTGCCGGTGGCGCGTGCCCTGGTGCGTACGGCCCTCACCGAGGTGGAGCACGCGGCCGACTGCGACACGGCGGAGCTGCTCACAGCCGAGCTGGTGGCCAACGCGGTGGAGCACACCGCGGGGCGCGGCCCGATAGAGCTGGTGGTGGAGCTGCTGCCGACCGGCTGCCAGGTCGAGGTGCACGACCCGGACCCGGCGCCGCCCGGCCAGCTGACCCGGCCGGTGATCGAGGCGCCCGACCCCTGGCAGGAGGGCGGGCGCGGCCTGCTGCTGATCCGCGCCCTCAGCTCGTCCTGCGGGCACCGCCCCACCCCGTCGGGCAAGGCGGTGTGGTTCAGACTGCCTGCGGTTCCCGCTCAGCGGCGTCCGGCGTGACCTCGGCGGCCGGCCGGGCCAGCGTGGAGTGCCGGCGGCCGTAGGCGCCGTAGACCGCCAGGCCGATCGCGAGGAACACGGCGAACTGGAGCCAGGTCCGCCAGCCCGTCTCGTACATCAGGTACAGGCAGAAGCCGACGCCGAGCAGCGGGGCCACGGGGTAGAGCGGCACCCGGAAGCTGCGGACGAGGCCCGGCTCGCGGCGGCGCAGGGCGATCACCGCGATGTTGACGACGGCCATGATGGCGAGCGTGCCGATGGTGCACAGGTTCATCACGGAGTCGAGCGAGGCGAAGGCCGCCGGGATCGCGAAGACGACGGCGACGATCAGCGTGCCGGCGACCGGCGTGGACGTCCTCGGGGACACCTTCTCGAAGACCCGCGGGATCAGGCCGTCCCGGGACATCGACATCAGGATGCGGGTCTGGCCGTACATCACGGCGAGGACCACGGAGGCGATGGCGACGACCGCGCCGAAGGCGATGACGCCGCCGCCGACGGTGGAGCCGGTGACCTGGTTGACGACGTAGGAGAGGGCGGCGGGGCGGCCGGCCACCTGGTCGCCGCCGATGGCGCCGATCGCGGCGAGCGCGACCGCGCAGTAGAGCAGGGTGACCAGGCCCATGCAGACGAGGATCGCGACCGGGATGTCCCGGCGCGGGTTCTTCGCCTCCTCGCCGGCGGTGGTGATCGCGTCGAAGCCGATGTACGAGAAGAAGGCGGCGGTGGTGCCCGCGCCGATGCCGCCGAGGCCCGCCGGGGTGAACGGGGTGAGGTTGCCGTCCTTGAAGGCGCTGTAGCCGATCGCGCAGAAGGCCAGCAGGATGACGAGCTTCACGGCCGCCATGGCGGCGGTCGCCCGGGCGCTCTCACGCACCCCGCGCACCAGCAGCATCGAGGCCATCGCGATGACGATCACGGCCGGGAGGTTGACGACGCCGCCCTCGCCGGGGCCCGCGGACAGCGCGTGCGGCAGCTGCCAGCCGGTGAGGCTGTGCAGCAGCTCGTTGACGTACTGGCTCCAGCCGACCGCGACGGCCGAGATGGAGATGCCGTACTCCAGCAGCAGGCACCAGCCGACCAGGAAGGCGGTGGACTCGCCGAGGCCGGCGTAGGCGAAGGAGTACGAGGAGCCGGAGACCGGGATCGCGCCGCCCAGCTCCGCGAAGGAGAAGGCGGTGAAGACGCAGGTGAGCGCGGCGAGGGCGAAGGAGACGACGACGGCGGGGCCGGCCTGGGCGACGGAGTCGGAGAGGCCGACGAAGATGCCGGTGCCGACGATGGCGCCGACGCCGAAGCAGATGAGCTGGAAGAGGCCCATGGTGCGCTTCAGGCCGTGCCCCTCGCGGTCGGCGCCGGACTCGGCGACGAGCAGATGCGGGGACTTGATGCGGGGAGCGGGCATGCGGGTGGTGCTCGTTTCTGGTGGTGCGGGCGACCGTCGTACAGCCGCGGCGACGGCTCCGGAAAGGGTGGCTCCGGGCCGCCGGTCAGGATAAGGCCTGGTGAGGCGGGTCAGGCAAGGGTTTACCGGGCAAGTGTGGCCACCAGCACCGCCTTGATGGTGTGCAGCCGGTTCTCCGCCTCGTCGAAGACGACCGAGTGGGCGGACTCGAAGACCTCGTCCGTCACCTCCAGCGAGGTGAGGCCGTGCGTCGCGTGGATCTGCCGCCCCACCGTGGTGCCGAGGTCGTGGTAGGCCGGCAGGCAGTGCAGGAACTTCACGTCCGGGTTGCCGGTGGCGCGCAGGACGTCCATGGTCACGGCGTAGGGGCTCAGGGCCGCGATCCGCTCGTCCCACACCTCCATGGGTTCGCCCATGGAGACCCAGACGTCGGTGGCGACGAAGTCGGCGCCCGCGACGCCCTCGGCGACGTCCTCGGTGAGGGTGACGCGGGCACCGCTGGAGGCGGCGAGGGCGCGGGCGCGGTCGACGACCTCCTGGGCGGGCCAGTAGGACTTCGGGGCCACGATCCGTACGTCCATGCCGAGCAGGGCGCCGGTGACCAGGTAGGAGTTGCCCATGTTGAAGCGGGCGTCGCCGAGGTAGGCGAAGGTGATCTTCCGCAGCGGCTTGGCGCTGTGCTCGGTCATGGTGAGGACGTCGGCGAGCATCTGGGTGGGGTGCCAGTCGTCGGTGAGCCCGTTGTAGACGGGCACGCCGGCCCGCGCGGCCAGCTCCTCGACCTTGGCCTGGCTGTCGCCCCGGTACTCGATGGCGTCGTACATCCGGCCCAGCACCCGGGCGGTGTCCTTCACCGACTCCTTGTGCCCGATCTGCGAGCCGGACGGATCGAGGTACGTCGTGTACGCGCCCTGGTCGGCCGCGGCGACCTCGAACGCGCAGCGGGTGCGCGTCGAGGTCTTCTCGAAGATCAGCGCGATGTTCCGCCCCCGCAGGTACCGGGTCTCGGTCCCGGCCTTCTTCGCGGCCTTCAGCTCCGCGGCCAGCTCGACCAGCCCGCGGAACTCCTCCTCGGTGAAGTCCAGCTCCTTGAGGAAGTGGCGGCCGGCGAGGGCGGTCGGGACTGCGGCCATGGGGGGCGCTCCAGATGTATGACTACAGGGGACCGTGGAAGTCTATACGACCCTTCACATTTCTATACAGCGTCTCGCTCCACGGGACAGCTCATGCACCGGGGGCCGCCCCGGCCCCGGCCCAGCTCGCTGCCCGGGATCTCTATCACCTCGATGCCCTGCTTGCGCAGATGCGTGTTGGTGGTCACGTTCCGCTCGTAGGCGACGACGACCCCCGGCTCGACGGCCAGCACGTTGCAGCCGTCGTCCCACTGCTCCCGCTCGGCGGCGTGCACGTCCTGGGTGGCGGTAAGCACCCGGATCTCGCCGAGCCCGAGCGCGGCGGCGATCGCCCGGTGCATGTGCTCCGGGGGATGGTCGGTGACCTTCAGCTCGCGCTCGCCAGCGCCCGGCTCGATGGTGTACGAGCGGAGCATGCCGAGCCCGGCGTACTGGGTGAAGGTGTCACCGCCGATCATGGTCATCACCGTGTCGAGGTGCATGAAGGCACGCCGTTTCGGCAGGTCCAGCGCGACGATGGTACGCGCCGAGCCCGCCGCGAACAGCTTGTGCGCCAGCATCTCCACGGCCTGCGGGGTGGTGCGCTCGCTCATGCCGATCAGGACGGCGCCGTTGCCGATCACCAGGACGTCACCGCCCTCGATGGTGGAGGGGTAGTCGGCCTGCCCCCGGGACCAGACGTGGAACGTTTCGTCACGGAACAGGGGGTGGTGCCGGTAGATCGCCTCGAAGTGGACGGTCTCGCGCTGCCTGGCCGGCCAGCGCATCGCGTTGATGGAGACACCGTCGTAGATCCAGGCGGAGGTGTCGCGGGTGAAGAGGTGGTTGGGCAGCGGCGGGAGCAGGAAGTCGTCCAGCTCCATGACGTGGAAGCGGACGGAGGCCGGTTCCTCGTGGGCGTCCAGGAACTCCCGCTTGGTCGCGCCGCCGACCAGGGCCTCGGCCAGTTCGTCCGGGGTCATCCGGTCGAAGGCGGCGCGCAGGTGGTCGGTGGCGAGGGGACCGTACTCCTTCTCGTCGAAGACCCGGTCGAGGACCAGGGTGCGGGCCTCGGGCAGCGCCAGGGTCTCGGCGAGCAGGTCCCCGAAGAGATGGACGACGACCCCGCGGTCGCGCAGTACGTCGGCGAACCCGTCGTGCTCGGCGCGCGCCCGGCGCACCCAGAGCACGTCGTCGAAGAGCAGGGCGTCCTTGTTGCTGGGGGTGAGCCTTTTGAGCTCAAGATCCGGCCGGTGCAGGATGACGCGGCGCAGCCGCCCGGCCTCGGAGTCGACGTGGAATCCCATGCCTCCATCCTGACCACCGGCGCCCCGCTTCACCCTCCGCTAGGCGGTTTCCGCCCCGAATTCGCGCCGCTTCCCGCCCCACCGCGCGAAACGGCCGGGCCACCCCGGAGCACACCACCGGACACGAGCCCTCCCCACCGGACGCCGCGAGGGCGACGGGGCGGAAGGGGGCGGGCGCGGGGCAGAGCGGAAGGGGGGTGAGGGCAGGGAGGGAGCGGGGCAGAGCGGAAGGGGGTGGGGGCAGGGAGGGAGCGGGGCAGTGCGGAAGGGGGTGGGGGCAGGGCGCGAGCGGGGCGAGGGCGGAACGGGCGGGGCATCGCCGGGCTCCCACCGCGCCGAGGCCGGCGGCACCGCGCCGACATCTCCTCCTCCCCCGCCAGCGGCCGGGAGACTGGCCCGTTGCGGCCGGGCGCGGGCGCGAGCGGGGCGAGGGCGGAACGGGCCGGGTATCGCCGGGCCCTCGCCGCGCCGAGGCCGGCGACTGCGCGCCGACCTCTCCTCCTCCCCCGCCAGCGGCCGGGAAGCCGGGAATGGGCGTGCCCGGTCCGCTGGGTGGCGGCGGTCCCCGGCCGACCCGCCGCCCAGCGGTGCCGCCGGGCGACGGGGCGGAACGAGGCGAGGGCGGGGCGCCGCCGGGCTCCCGCCACGCCGAGGACGGCGACTGCGCGCCGGGCTCTCCCCCTCCACCACCAGCAGCCGGGAGGCCGGCCCGTTGCGGCCGGGCGCGGGCGCGAGCGGGGCGAGGGCGGAACGGGCCGGGTATCGCCGGGCCCTCGCCACGCCGAGGCCGGCGACCACGCGCCGACCTCTCCCCCCTTCCCCGCCAGCGGCCGGGAAGCCGGGAATGGGCGTGCCCGGTCCGCTGGGTGGCGGCGGTCCCCGGCCGACCCGCCGCCCAGCGGTGCCGCCGGGCGACGGGGCGGAACGAGGCGAGGGCGGGGCGCCGCCGGGCTCCCGCCACGCCGAGGACGGCGACTGCGCGCCGGGCTCTCTTCCCTCCCCCGGCAGCAGCCGGGGGAGGGCCGGTGGTGCTCGGGGGGGGGCGGGAGGTGGGGCCCTGTGCTGCCGTGGGTCCCCGCTACAAACGGGGGTCCACCGGCTCGGACTCCAGTGCCAGCACCCCGAACACCGCCTCGTGCACCCGCCACAGCGGCTCCCCGTCGGCGAGCCGGTCGAGGGCCTCCAGGCCGAGGGCGTACTCGCGCAGGGCGAGGGACCGCTTGTGGTTCAGGAACCGCTGCCGCAGCCGGGCGAGGTTGTCCGGCCGGGTGTACTCCGGACCGTAGATGATCCGCAGGTACTCGCGGCCCCGGCACTTGATGCCGGGCTGCACCAGCCGCCCCTGCGGGCTCCGGACCAGCGCGCCGAGCGGCTTGACGACCATGCCCTCACCGCCGCGGCCCGTCATCTCCAGCCACCAGTCGACGCCCGCGCGGACCGACTCCGGGTCGCCGGTGTCGACGTACAGCCGCCGGGTGGTCTGCAGCAGTCCGCTGCCGTCGTGCTCCACCAGCCGGTCGATCAGCGCCAGTTGCTCGTCGTGCGGCAGCGCGGCGAGGCTGCGCCCCTGCGCGGCCAGCAGCTGGAAGGGGGCGAGACGGACCCCTTCCAGCCCCTCGGTGGTCCAGCAGTAGCGGCGGTAGGCGGCGGTGAACGCCTCGGCGTCGGCCGCGCGTTCCCGCTGCCGGGCAAGCAGGCCGCCCACGTCGGCGCCGCGCGCCGCCGCCGCTTCCAGGGCGGCGAGCGCGTCCGGGAACACCGCGCCCGCCGCGGCACCGACCGCCGCGTACTGGCCGCGCAGCAGCCCCGCCGCCTTCAGCGACCACGGCATCAGCTCGGCGTCCAGCAGCAGCCAGTCCGTGCCGAGGCCGTCCCAGAGCCCGGCGTCCGTGATCGCCGCGCGCAGCCGGCCGAGGATCTCCTCGGTCACCGCCGCGTCGTCGAAGAACGGCCGCCCGGTACGGGTGTACAGGGACCCCGTGGGGCCGTCCGTCCCGAACCGCCGCCGCGCCGTCTCCGCGTCCCGGCACACCAGGGCCACGGCCCGCGAGCCCATGTGCTTCTCCTCGCACACCACCCGCGCGACCCCGTCCGCCGCGTACTGCGCGAAGGCCTCCGCCGGGTGCTCCAGATAGCCGTCCACCCGCGAGGTGGCGGTGGGCGCCATGGTCGGCGGCAGATACGGCAGCAGGCGCGGGTCGGTCGCGAAGCGGCTCATGACCTCCAGGGCCGCCGCCGCGTTCTCCTCGCGGACCGCGACCAGGCCGGCGTGCCGGGTCTCCACGGCCCGGCGGCCGCGCACGTCCGCCAGGTCCAGCGGCCGGCCGTCGTGGCCGCCGGGCGCCTCGGTGCGCAGCGGACGCGTCGGCTCGTACCAGACCCGCTCGGCCGGTACGTCGACCAGTTCCCGCTCGGGCCAGCGCAGCGCGGTGAGCTTGCCCCCGAAGACGGCACCCGTGTCCAGGCAGATGGTGTTGTTCAGCCATGTGGCCTCGGGCACCGGAGTGTGGCCGTAGACCACAGCGGCCTGGCCCCGGTACTCCTCCGCCCAGGGGTAGCGCACCGGCAGGCCGAACTCGTCGGTCTCGCCCGTGGTGTCGCCGTACAGGGCGTGCGAGCGCACCCGCCCCGAGGTGCGGCCGTGGTACTTCTCGGGCAGACCGGCGTGGCAGACCACCAGCCGGCCGCCGTCCAGCACGTAGTGGCTGACCAGTCCGTCGATGAACTGCCGGACCTCGGCCTTGAACTCCTCGCTCTCGCCCGCCAGCTGCTCGACGGTCTCGGCGAGCCCGTGGGTGTGCTGGACGCGGCGGCCCTTGAGGTACCGGCCGAACTTGTTCTCGTGGTTGCCGGGCACGCACAGCGCGTTGCCCGACCCGACCATGGACATCACCCGGCGCAGCACGCCCGGGGAGTCCGGGCCGCGGTCGACCAGGTCCCCGACGAAGACGGCGGTGCGGCCCTCGGGGTGCACACCGTCGGCGTAGCCCAGCCGGGCGAGCAGCGCCTCCAGTTCGGCGGAGCAGCCGTGGATGTCGCCGATGATGTCGAAGGGTCCGGTGAGGTGCGTCAGGTCGTTGAACCGCTTCTCGGTGACGACGGTGGCGCCGTCGACCTCCTCGGCCCCGCGCAGCACATGCACCTTGCGGAAGCCCTCGCGCTCCAACTGCCGCAGCGAGCGGCGCAGTTCGCGGATGTGCCGCTGGATGACCCGGCGGGGCATGTCGGCGCGGTCGGTGCGGGCCGCGTTGCGCGCCGCGCACACCTCCTCGGGCACGTCGAGCACGATGGCGATGGGCAGCACGTCGTAGGTCCTGGCCAGCTCGATCAGCCGGCGCCTGCCGTCCTGCTGCACGTTGGTGGCGTCCACGACGGTGCGGCGGCCGGCGGCCAGCCGCTTGCCCGCGATGTAGTGCAGGACGTCGAAGGCGTCGCGGCTCGCGCTCTGGTCGTTCTCGTCGTCGGCGACCAGGCCGCGGCAGAAGTCGGAGGAGATCACCTCGGTCGGCTTGAAGTGCCGGCGGGCGAAGGTGGACTTGCCGGAGCCGGAGGCGCCGACGAGGACGACGAGGGAGAGGTCGGTGACGGGCAGCGCCCGTCCCGGCCGGCGGTTCTCGGTCATGCGGCCTTCGCCTCCTTCTCGGTCTCGTCGGTCTTCTCGGTCTCGTCGGTCTTCGCGGTCTTGTCCGTCTTCTCGGCCTTGCCGGTCTTCTCGGTCTTCTCGGTCCTGGTTTCGAACACGGCCAGCTGGGTGGGCGGCCCGACCTCGGGGTCGTCCGGTCCCACCGGGGCGAACCGCACCTCGTACGCGTGCCGTTCGGCCACTTCCCGCGCCCAGGCGCGGAACTCCTCACGGGTCCACTCGAAGCGGTGGTCGCCGTGCCGGACGTGTCCGGCGGGCAGGCTCTCCCAGCGGACGTTGTACTCGACGTTCGGGGTGGTCACGACGACCGTGCGCGGGCGGGCGTGACCGAACACGGCGTACTCGAGGGCGGGCAGCCGGGGCAGGTCGAGGTGCTCGATCACCTCGCTGAGCACGGCGGCGTCATAGCCCTTGAGCCGGTTGTCGGTATAGGCGAGGGAGCCCTGCACGAGCTGGACGCGGGCCGCCTGCCGCTCTCCCATGCGGTCGAGCCTGAGCCGCCGGGCGGCGATGGCCAGCGCCCGTACGGACACGTCGACGCCGACGATCTCGGTGAACCGGGTGTCCTTGAGCAGCTCCTGCACCAACTGGCCCTGGCCGCAGCCGAGGTCGAGGACCCGAGCGGCACCGGACGCCCGCAGCGCGGCGAGGATCGCCGCCCGGCGCCGCACGGCGAGCGGGGTCGGCCGCTCCTCCGCCTCGGTCTCCTCGGCGACTGCGTTGTCGATGTCCTTCACGTCGCTGTCGTCGGCCTCGGCGAGGCGCACCAGTTCGAGCTGCTCCCGGGCCTGCCGGGTCAGCGACCAGCGGCGGGACAGGTACCGGCTGGTGATCAGCTGCTGCTCCGGGTGGCCGGCCAGCCAGCCCTCGCCGGCCCGCAGCAGTTTGTCGACCTCGTCGGCGGTGACCCAGTAGTGCTTGGCGTCGTCGAGCACCGGCAGCAGCACGTACAGGTGGCGCAGGGCCTCGGCGAGGGTCAGCCGCTCCGACTCCAGGACGAGTGTGACGTACCGCGAGTCGCCCCATTCGGGGAACGCGGTGTCGAGCGGGACCGGGTCCGCCGTCACGGTCCAGCCGAGCGGCGCGAACAGGTTCCGTACGAGGTCCGGGCCGCCGCGTGCGGGCAGTGCGGGGACCTCGATCCGCAGCGGCAGCGGGGCCGCGGCCCGCTCCGGGCGGGCGTTGCACACCCCGCGCAGGGCGCTGGAGAACACGTTGCTCAGGGCGACCGCGAGCAGCGAGGAGGCCGCGTAGGGGCGGTCGTTGACGTACTGGGCGAGTGCCGCGTCGGGTGCGCCGCCGCGGCCCTTGCCCTTGCCCCGCCGGACCAGCGCGAGCGTATCGATCTCCAGCAGCATGGCGGCCGTGCAGCGTTCGGCGTGCGCCTCGGGGTAGAAGACGTGCGCCGTGCCGTACGAGGTGGAGAACGCCTGTGCCTTGCCGGGGTGCTTGTGCAGCAGGTACCCCAGGTCGGTGGCCGGGGCTCCGGCCGTCCCTGTGGTGGAGATCGTCACGAACATGTTGACGATTCTTGCTGGCCAGGCCCCCGGCCACCACCAGTTTTCGCTGCCGAGGAGGTCGGCCCGGCCGTGCCGGCCGCCGCCGCGGTCAGGAGAGGTCGTCGACGATCTTCCGGGCGTTCGCCATGGACCGCAGGAAGGCGGCGCGCTCGTCGTCCAGCTGCTTCTCGTTCTTGGCGATGAGGGCCTTCTGCGCGCGGCTGTCGACGGCGTGCACGGCCTTGATGTAGCCGGTGTCGCGCTTGCACCGGGCGTCCGCCTCGGCCGTCTTCTTCTCCTTGGCGGAGGGCTCGTCGGTGCGGTACCAGTCGGAGTCGGTGGACGCCTCGTCCGGGCCGGCGTAGCGCAGGTCCTTCTTCTTCATGCAGGCCGACCAGGCGCGGTCCGCCTTCTTCCAGGCCGGGTCCTTCCGCGCCTTCTTGTGCGCCTGGTACCAGAGCTCGGCGCCCAGCCAGTGGTAGCCGCTGAGCTGGACGCCGCCGACCTTCCTCGGCTTGGGCTCGGGACCGAAGATCTTGCGGACGCCCTCGCCCATGCACCCCTTCTCGGGGATGGGGTTGCCGTGCGCCCGGTGGCTGTCGCCGGACTCGAAGGTGCCGGTCAGCGCCGCGTACTGGTCGGCGGGCCACTCCATGGGCTGGTCGTCGGACTCCTCCCGCCGCCGGTTGTGGTAGCCGTGCTCGGCGGCGAGGTCGGGATCGTCCACCCCGTACAGGCTGTTGTCACCGACCTTGCCCGCGCTCGTGAGGGTGCCCTGCCGCACCGGGTACGTCGAGTCGACCGTCCTGATGTCGAGCGTCTTGAAGCCGGTGAACCCGAGCCGGACCATGCACCGCTTGGCGAGCAGCCACTGCGCCGTACCGACGGCCTTTCCGTCGCGGGAGGCCGCGTCCGGGAGGTAGGCGTTGAGCGGGAGCGCCTTCATGGAGTTGAGGCGGTGGGCCTCGTCGGCGGCGTCGTCGCCGCCGGCGAACTGGCATGCCGGCAGGGCGAGCAGGCCGGTGACAGCAAGGGGGAGGAGTTTACGCACCGGGTCATACGATCAGCCGTCGATCATCCGCGCTGTGATGGAGCCCACAGTTCCGGCACAAGGCGCCCGCAGAAAGGCCATGTCGTCCCGGTTGTGGCCACCCGGCCGCGTCCTGGGTGCCGCGGCGCTTCGGCGGGGCGTCGGAAGGACAGCCGCGGACCGGCTCCCGGCTCCGGCGCCGACTCCGCTCCAACTCCGGCTCCGGCTCCGACTCCGACTCCGAGGCCGCGTTCTGCCCGGTGTGCGCGATCCCGGCAGGGCTGACCGGACCCGACCGTGACGGGGGCCATAGTTCCGGTCGCGGCCTCGTCACGGCCGTGGCATCCGTCCCGGGACTCGTGCGCCGGGCCCGGGGACGGATGCCGCGCCGCCGGAGGGCTACGACAGCTGCGACTGCACCTGGGCGGAGATCAGCTCCAGGTGGTCCAGGTCGCTGAGGTCCAGCAGCTGGAGGTAGATGCGCTGGGAGCCGATCTCGGCGTACCGGCCGATCTTGTCGACGACCTCGGCCGGGGAACCGGCGAGCCCGTTGGCCTTCAGCTCGTCCACCTCACGGCCGATCACGGCGGCCCGCCGGGCCACCTCCTGGTCGTCCTTGCCGACGCAGACGACGAGCGCGTTGGAGTACGTCAGGTCGTCCGCGCCCCGGCCGGCCTCCGCCGCTGCGGCCCGCACCCGGCCGAACTGCCGCTCGCTGTCCTCGATCGAGGCGAACGGGATATTGAACTCGTCGGCGTACTGGGCGGCGAGCCTCGGGGTCCGGGTCGCGCCGTGGCCGCCGATGAGCACCGGCACCTTCCGCTGCGCGGGCTTGGGCAGCGCCGGCGAGTCGGACAGCTCGTAGTAGGTGCCGTGGAAGTCGAAGGTCTTGCCGACCTCGGTCGCCCACAGTCCGGTGACGATCGCGAGCTGCTCCTCCAGCCGGGCGAACTTCTCCTTCGGGAACGGGATGCCGTACGCCTTGTGCTCCTCCTCGAACCATCCGGCGCCGAGACCGAGTTCCACCCGGCCGCCGGACATCTGGTCGACCTGGGCGACCTGGATGGCGAGCACGCCGGGCAGCCGGAAGGTACCGGCGGTCATCAGGGTGCCGAGGCGGATGCGCTTGGTCTCGCGGGCCAGGCCGGCCAGCGTGATCCAGGCGTCCGTGGGCCCGGGCAGACCGTCCGCGCCACCCATGCGCAGGTAGTGGTCGGAGCGGAAGAAGGCGTCGAACCCGAGGTCCTCGGTGGCCTTGGCCACGGTGAGCAGGGTGTCGTAGGTGGCCCCTTGCTGGGGCTCGGTGAAGATTCGCAGGTCCATACATCTATCCTGCCTGGCGACCGCCGCGTCAACCGCGCCGGTACCGTCCGGCACGGCCGACCCCGGTCGGGTGAAAATCATCCTCCCTGCGCGCGGGCGTTGCTCCGAACCAGTGACCGGCCCCGGGAGTGATCGTTGGGGCTTCGGAGCCGGGCCGTCCGGCACCCGCGCCGGACGGTGGACGCCGTCGCGCGTCATCGCGCCGGTCCTGCCGGACCGGGGGCCGAGGAGGCCGTGATGTCCGAAGAGTCCGTTCCGCAGCAGGGAGGCCCGGCCGGGCGGCCGAAGGGACTGCTGGAGCAGATGGAGGAACTGATGGCGTCGCTCAACGCGGACCTGTCAGCACTGGCCGACCTGCACTCCGGCACACCGACACCGACACCGACACCGGCCCGCGACAGCGGCGAGAAGAGCGGCTGAGGATTCCGGCGGAGGGCGGAGAGTGCCGGGGGTGCGGCTGGGGGCGGCGTGAGCCGAGGAGGCGGCGGCGACGGGGGCGGCACGGGGATTCAGGTTCGCTGCGGAGCAGGCCGCGCGGTCCGGCTGGGCGGGTGAGCCGCGCCGCACGGCCCGGCGTCGGGGCGCGCTGAGGTCCGTGTCCGGTTCCGGGGGCGGGGTGGCCGCACGTTCCCGTTCGACGGCGGGTGCGGCACGTGGTCCGCCTCAGGCGGGTACGGCACGTGGTCCGCCTCAGGCGGGTGCGGCACATGGCCCGGATCCGGGAGCGAGCTGGTCCGTATGATCCGGCGCCGGGGCGCTTCGAGGCGCCTGGTCCACCCGGGGGCGGCAGGGCGCGCACGCGGTCCGAGCCCAGGGGCGGGTGCGGGGCGTCGCCCGCGCCGACGCGGGGTGACGACTCGGTGCCCGGCTCAGGGGCAGGGGCGCGATCGGGCGCGCGGCCCGGTGGGCGGTGGGCGCCGCTGTCCGTCGGGGCGGACGTGCGCGTGCGCGGGCGGGGTGTGCGCCTTGTTCCTCACACGCCGGACGGGCTGTCCTGCGCGTCCTCCGGCAGCACTTCTTCACGCGCCGCGAGCTTGCGCAGCATCTCCAGGACGCGGTCACGGGACTCGTCGGCCGCGTCGATCGCCTCCATGCACTGCCAGTACGTCGTCTCGTCGGCCGCGGCGCTGGCCAGGCCGACCAGGGCTATGCCGACCTCGCCGAGCAGACCGCCGAGGCAGAGCAGGGTCTCGCGGGCGTCGTCCAGCTCGGTGAGCTGGGCGGCACGCAGGTCCCCCGGGTCGAGTTCGGGCGGGTCCAGGACCCCGCAGCCCCGGCCCGCCAGCTCGGTCAGCCCCAGCGCCTCGCCGCGCAGCTCCGGCGGGCCGGAGACCGCGAGGCGGCTCCCGATCGCCTGCGCCAGAGCCTGCGCCTGCCAGACCTCCGCGAGCATCTCCGCCGCGTCGGCGCCGGTCGCCAGCGCGCGCCTGCTCGTGAGGATGAGCCGTATCGCATCCATACGGTGCCCCCGTCCGCCGTGCCTCTCGCACGGCTGCCTCGATTCTCTTGTCCACTACCCAGAGTGAGGGTCCATGGGGCGAAAAGCCAGAGGAAGACGGAAATCTGCGGACAACAATTCGGATTCGGCGGCCACTTTGACTGCGGAGAGTAATAACGGAATCTAGGAGTCCGCCTGTTGGCCCTCCGCACCGCCGACCGGGAACCGGAGCTCGTTGCGCTCGATCTTGGCGGCCAGGGCGGCCAGGGGATCGATACCGAGCACCTCGCAGACCTGGAGCAGATAGGCGAGCACGTCGGCGACCTCGTCCGTGACGCGGTGCGCCGTGCCGGGGTCGTCCATCACCCCGGCTGACTCCTCCGGCGTCAGCCACTGGAAGATCTCTTGCAGTTCGGCGGCCTCCACCGAGAGAGCGGCGACCAGGTTCTTGGGCGTG
Source organism: Streptomyces sp. NPDC015171 (assembly GCF_043079545.1). Lineage (NCBI taxonomy): Bacteria > Bacillati > Actinomycetota > Actinomycetes > Kitasatosporales > Streptomycetaceae > Streptomyces > Streptomyces sp. NPDC015171. The sequence goes on along the minus strand of NZ_JBIBUO010000002.1, from coordinate 108,897 downwards.
TGGTAGGGCTGCCAGTTCCGCGCGGCGGCGAACTCGGCCAGTCGCTGCTGGAGTCGGCCCAGGTCAGGATGTTCTGTCACGGGTTCAGGTGTACCACGGTGACACCGGGGTCCTCGGCGGCCCATGAGGCGTCGCTCACCGCGGCCACACACCGGATGTGCCCGCGCTCCCCCATGCGCGCGGCCATCCGCAGCAACTCCCCGCGCTGGACCGGGTCCAGGCCGCGGTCGAAGCCGTCGGCGAGGATCGTGAGGGTCTGCAGGGCGGCGGGCACCTCGCCCGGGGTGTCGACCTCCAGCACACCGGGCCCGGTCAGCAGCACCAGGGTCAGCGCGAGATAGCGCAGCTCGCCGTCGCCGAGCCGGGCCAGGTCGGTGCGGAAGCCGTCGCCGCGGTCGAGCAGCGCCCGTACCGTGCCGTCGGCGAGCGGCTCGGCGACCAGGTCGGCCACCGGTCCCGCGCATCCCGCGCGCAGCGCCTCGACCAGCCGGCCGTGCCGGCGACCGCACTCCGCGCGCGTGCGCCACAGCACGTCCGCGAGGTTGTCGCAGCCGGACAGCAGCCGGCCGGAGCCGGTGGGCACCGGGGCGCGCATGTACTCGGGGCGGGGGTCGCAGGAGAAGGCGGAACGCAGGGCGACGACCATCTGCTCGGCCGCCGCGAGCACATGGCGCTGCCCGTCGGTCTTGCCGGCGACGCGCAGCGGCAGCAGGGCGGTGCCCAGGCGGTCGTCCGGAAGCGGGGCGCGGGTCACCGGCGCGGAGCCGGCGGTGTGCCAGGCGGCCTGCACGGTACGGCGTCCGGGGTCGCGCAGGGCGGTCTCCAGCAGCACGACCCCGCACGCGGTCAGCCGCTCCCCCACGATCCGCAGCTCCGGTTCGGCCTGCACCGCGACGTCGAGCCGGACCGGCCCCGCCGCGCCGTCGGCCGTGCACCCGATCCGGAAGCCCCGCCGCCGGCCGGCGTCGGGACGCGCCCGCTCCGGCACACAGGCGGCCGGGTCCGGGAACGCCTCCGCGAGGGGGGCACCGCCGCCGAGCCGGGCCAGCGCCTCGTACGCGGCCAGCGCGGTCGTCTTGCCCGCCCCGCTGGGCCCGGCGAACACGGTGACCGGCCCGAGGCCGAACACCGCCCGCCGGTGTCCGGCGAAGGCGGAAAGGCGCAACTCGGTGATCCGGGCGCGGAGGTCGACGGGCTGGCGGGACCGCGCGGGGACGGTCACGGCGGACACGTCGGCCGCCGGCGGCTCAGCGGACACGGAGGGCACGGCCATATGCGGACCGTAGAACTCCATTCCCACAGCGAACCGTTTCACCGCGGGAACCTTCCTACGATCGGGGGACGAGCCCCCGCGCACGGCCCGGGCCGGTACCGGTTCCACCGCCCCGACCGGCCGGTGCGCCTCCGGCGCCCCGCGCCGCACCGCGTCTCGGCGCACCCCCGCACGGCACACCCCGTACCGCCGGTCCGCCCGGAGCCGCGGTCAGCCGCCCGACAGGCCCGCGCCCTCCATCAGCCCGCTGACCTCGGTGCCGGGCGGGGTGAGGAGGAAGACGTTGCGGTCGACGCGGTGCATCCCGCTGCCCAGGCCGAAGACCACGCCGGTGCTGAAGTCGAGGACCCGCTTGGCGACGTCGCCCTCCGCGCTCGACAGGTCGAGCAGCACCGGCACTCCGGCCATCAGGGTCTCGGCGACCTCGCGGGCGTCCGCGAAGATGTTGACCCGCAGGACCACGAACCGGCGCCGGGTCTCGGTCTCGGCGTCGGGCAGCGAGCGGTGGCTCACCGCCGACGGCCAGGCGTCCCGGCCCCGCAGCGGCACGACCTGGGCGAGCCCCTCCCACTGTTCATCGGTGACGTCGTAACGGCTCACCGGCTCCCCCCGACCTGACTCGCACTCAATCCCTGCACCAGCCAATTCTTACGCCAAGTCACCCGTTCGGCCCAACAACGACACGGTGCGCGACCGGTGTGGCGGCCCACTCGCGCCACAGAATGCGGTGTATGCCCCAAAAGATCCGTTTCTTACTGGGCTCATACCCGACTCTTCACCGGCCTCCGCACCCCGCTCACCCGCCGCCGCTAGCGTCCGATCCCGTGCACTTGGCAGAAACACAGCAGGTGACACCCGATCGGCGGACATCGTCGGCGGTGTCCGCCGCACCGGGGGCCCGGACCGGGTCCCCCGACGGCCCCGCGCAATGGCACCGTGTGCTGACGCTCCTCGCCGACGTGAGCCTGTTCATCGGCACCCGTTCGGTGTGGACCCAGGCGGCCACCCATCAGCTGGTCCTCGCGGGGATCGTCTCGGTCTGCTACGCCGCGGTCCTGGTGACCGGCGTACTCGCCCTGACGGTCCGCCGGACGCGCTCGCTGGCCCGCCTGGACCTGGCGGTGCTGACGACCGCGGCCGTCCTCACCGTGTGCGCGTGGGCGCTGAACCACGGCGGCGGCGACGAGGCCGTCCTCACCACCCAGGCCGCCAGGGAGATCGTCGCCGGGCACCCGGTGTACGGACAGCCCTGGCCCTGGCTGTTCCACGCCAAGGGCGTCGCGCTGACGCCGACCATGGACGGCGGGTACGACTTCACGTACGGATACCCCCCGCTGGCCCCGCTGCTCACCGTGCCGCTGCTGTGGCTGGGCCGCGGCGGCGCCCCGGCGACGGCGGCGGCGACCGCCGCGCTGCTCGCGGGCACGGCGCTGCTGTGGCGGCTGCTGCCGGTGCCGTGGCGCTCGGCGGCGACGATGCTCTGCCTGGGCTTCGGCTTCCTGCCGCTGTACGCCCGGCAGGGCTATCCCGCGATCGTCGGCCTCGCCCTGCTGGTGCCGGTGGTGGTGCGCTGGCCCCGGCTCGGCGCGCGCGGCCGGCTGGGCGCGGCCGGGATCGCGCGGGCCGCGTGCCTGGGCGCCGCGTGCGCGGCCCAGCAACTCCCCTGGTTCGTCACGCCGTTCCTGCTCGCAGGGATCTACGCGGTGCGGCGCGGCGAGCTGGGCGGGCGCGCGGCGGCGCGGGTGGTGTTGCGGATCACCGGGACCGCGGCGCTCACCTGGCTGCTCGTCAACGCGTACTTCGTGGTGAGCGAGCCGGGGCCCTGGCTGCGGGGCATCGCCCTGCCGCTGACCCAGGGCGCGGTGCTGCACGGCCAGGGCCTGGTGGACATCTCGCTCTACTTCACCGACGGCAGCGACCGGCTCGCCTGGTACGGCCGGGCGAGCGTGCTGCTCGTCGCGGGCCTGCTGGCGGTATTCGTGCTGTTCGTCCGGCGGCTCGGCCCCGCCGCGACCGTGCTGCCCTGGTGCGCCTTCTATCTGGCGACCCGGTCCCAGGACGGCTACTACCTGATGATGACGCCGCTGTGGCTGGCGGCGGCGGTCACCACGCCCCTGCCGGAGTTCGCCCGCGCCTGGCAGCCGCGCCCGCGCCCGCTCGCCGGACCGCGCCGCCGCGGCGCGCGGGCCGCCGCCGTCGCGATGCTGGTGGCGCCCGCGCTGGTGAGCGCGGCCCTGGCGGCGACGGGGACGCCGCCGCTGCGGATGGACGTCACGGCGACCCGGCACACGTCGGCGCGGGTCCTGTCCCGGCTGACCCTGCGGATCGCCAACACCGGCACCACCGCGCTGACCCCGCACTACATGCTCACCACCGGCCAGGGCATGAGCCGGTACTGGGCGCTGGTGCGCGGGCCGGCCACGATTCCCGCGCACTCCGCCGCGGCCGTCGAGCTGCGGGCGCCGGGCGGCGGCTTCGCGGTGCCCTCGAAGCGGGGCACCCGGCTGCGGCTGCGCGCGTTCACGGGGGACCCGCAGACGCTGTCCACCCAGGAGGTACGGCAAGCCGAACTGGAGGTCAGGCCGGCGTCCGGGTGAAGCGGAGCACGGCCGTGACCGTGGTCAGTCCGCGCATCATGCCCAGCTGGTTCCAGCCCATGCCGAACTCCGCGCGGTCCACGCCGAACTCGGCCTCCAGGGTGAGCGCCTCCGCGCTCACCCCGGTCAGACGGGCGGTGAAGGACTGCGGGCGGCTGACGCCCCGCACGGTCAGCTGCCCGGCGACCCGGACCTCGTCGCCGTCGAGCCGGTCGGCGCCGCGCACGGCGAAGGTGATCTCCGGGTGGTGGTCGGTGTCGAGGAAGTCGGCCGACCGCAGGTGGGCGTCCCGCTTGGCGTTCTTGGTGTCCAGGGAGGCGGCGTCCAGGGTCACGGTGCCGGCGGCCGAGCCGTCGGCCCGCACCTCGCCGCTGCCGCCCACGCCGGTGAAGGTGCCCTTCACGGCGACCAGGCCCCAGAAGGTCCGGTGCCGCAGGCCCACGGTGGTCGCGGTCGGGTCGAGCTGCCAGAGGCCGGTTTCCACGGCGACGGTCATGGTCGTACTCCAGGGTCAGGTGGTTCAAATTTGGATGACTGAGGGACCCTCACGCTAGCGCGCCATCCAAATGTGAACAACAGCAGGAAGCACCCCTCATCCAAAAATGGACAATAGGTAGACTCGACCCATGTCCCGCTCCGACGCCCGCACCGCCAGCCAGCCCGCCTGCCCCCGCGCGAGCGGCGACGGGCTGCTCCCGGACGAGCTGCGCGCCTGGATGGTCCTGCTGGCCGCGACGGGCACCGTGGAGCAGCGGCTGCGGTCGGTCGTGAAGGAGACCCTCGACGTCTCCCACGACGAGTTCCTGATCCTGTGCCTGCTGGCCGAACAGCCCCGCGACGGGCTGCGGATGACCCAGGTCGCCGACCTGCTGGGCCGCCCCAAGACCCGCCTCACCTACCAGATCGCCTGCCTCCAGCGAGCCGGACTCGTCGTCCGCACGACCGTGTGCGGCGACAAGCGCGGCGTGCGGGTCGCCCTCACCGACACGGCGCGTGAGCTGCTGCGCGAGACCTCCGCGCTGCTCGCCGGGACCGTCCGGCAGGCCCTCGCCGACTCCATGGGCCCCGACCAGCGGGCGGCCATGTGCGCGCTCGTACCGGACCTGGACGACGCGGCGCACTGAGCGGTCCGGACATGCCTGTCCGTACGGATGCGACTTCAGTCACAACCGCAAGAAGAGAAACCTCACAGCCGCCGCTCCGCCTGCGACGCAGCCGCCTGCCCTAGCATCCGGACCATGACGGTCCTGCCTGACGACGGGCTCTCACTGGCCGCCGAGTTCCCTGACGCGACGCACGAGCAGTGGCAACGCCTGGTCGAAGGCGTACTGCGCAAGTCGGGCAAGGAAGTCTCGGGCGCGGCAGCTGAGGACGCCCTGTCCACGACGCTGGAGGACGGGCTGCGCACCCGGCCCCTCTACACGGCGCGCGACAGCGCGCCCGATCCCGGTCTGCCGGGCTTCGCCCCGTTCGTACGCGGCAGCCGTCCGGAGGGCACGAGCACGGGCGGCTGGGACGTACGGCAGCGGCACACGGCACTCGGCGCCGGCTCGGCGGACGCGGTGCTCCCCGACCTGGAGAACGGCGTCACCTCCCTCTGGCTGGTGCTGGGCGAGGGCGGCATCCCGGTCTCCGAGCTGGGCCGGGCCCTGGACGGGGTCTACCTCGATCTGGCGCCGGTCGTCCTGGACGCGGGCCGCGACACCCCGGCCGCCGCCGAGGCGCTGCTCGGGCTGTACGAGCGGCGGGGCGTGGACCCGCGGGCCGCGCGCGGCAACCTGGGCGCCGACCCGCTCGGGTACGAGGCCCGCACCGGCACCGCACTGGACTTCGCGCCCGCCGCCGCGCTGGCAGCGCGCTGCGCCGGGCACCACCCGGGCCTGCGCGCGCTGACCGTGGACGCGCTGCCGTACCACGAGGCGGGCGGCTCGGCGGCGCAGGAGCTGGGCGCCTCGCTGGCCACCGGTGTGGCCTATCTGCGCGAGCTGACCGAGGCCGGGCTCGGCGTGGAAGAGGCAATCGCCCAGCTGGAGTTCCGTTACGCGGCCACCGCCGACCAGTTCCTGACCATCGCCAAGCTGCGCGCGGCACGCCGGCTGTGGGCGCGGGTCGCCGAGGTGTGCGCGGCGCCGGGCGCGGGCGCGCAGGTGCAGCACGCGGTGACCTCGCCGGTGATGATGAGCCGGCGCGACCCGTGGGTGAACATGCTCCGCACGACGATCGCGACGCTCGCCGCGGGGGTCGGCGGCGCCGACTCCGTGACGGTGCTGCCGTTCGACCACGCGCTCGGCCTGCCCGACGCCTTCTCCCGGCGCATCGCCCGCAACACCTCCTCCATCCTGATCGAGGAGTCCCACCTGGCCCGGGTCATCGACCCGGCGGGCGGCTCCTGGTACGTCGAGCGGCTGACGGACGAACTCGCCGAGGCCGCCTGGCAGTTCTTCCGGTCCGTCGAGCGCGACGGCGGCCAGGCCGCGGCGCTGCGCTCCGGACGCATCCGCACCGACCTGGCGACCACCTGGGCGGAGCGGTCCAAGAAGCTCGCCAAGCGCCGCGAACCCATCACCGGGGTCAGCGAGTTCCCGCTGCTGGCCGAGAAGCCGGTGGAGCGGACCCCCGCGCCCGAGCCGCCGTCCGGCGGCCTGCCGCGGGTGCGGCGCGACGAGGCGTACGAGGAGCTGCGCGCCCGCTCCGACGCCCATCTGGCGGCGACCGGCGCCCGTCCCCGGATCTTCCTGGCCACGATCGGCTCCGCCGCCGAGTACACCGCCCGCTCGACGTTCGCCGCCAACCTCTTCCAGGCCGGCGGCATCGAGCCGGTCACCGAGGGCCGCTTCGAGGACAGCGGCGCCACCGAGGCCGTGCTGTGCTCCAGCGACGGCCGCTACGCCGAAGAGGCCGCGGAGAGCGCCGGGGCGCTGCGCGCGGCCGGCGCCCGGCATGTGTTCCTGGCGGGCCGGGGAGACTACTCCGGCATCGATTCGTACGTCTTCGCGGGCTGTGACGCCGTGGATGTGCTGTCCGCGACCCTTGACCGCATGGGAGTGTCCTGATGGGAATCCCCGACTTCTCGGGCATCGAGCTGGGCACCCCGGTCGCCGACGGCACCGACGGCGAGTGGCGTACGGCCGTCGAGCGGGCCGCCGGCGGCGCGCAGCCGCTGTGGGAGACCCCGGAGGGCATCGGGGTCAAGGCGCTGTACACCGGCCGTGACCTGGAGGGGCTGGACTTCCTCGGCACCTACCCGGGCATGGCCCCGTATCTGCGCGGCCCGTACCCGACGATGTACGTCAACCAGCCCTGGACGATCCGCCAGTACGCGGGCTTCTCCACCGCCGAGGAGTCCAACGCGTTCTACCGGCGCAATCTGGCGGCCGGCCAGAAGGGCCTGTCGGTCGCCTTCGACCTGCCCACGCACCGGGGCTACGACAGCGACCACCCGCGGGTGACCGGCGACGTCGGCATGGCGGGCGTGGCCATCGACTCGATCTACGACATGCGGCAGCTGTTCGACGGCATCCCGCTGGACAAGATGACCGTGTCGATGACGATGAACGGCGCCGTGCTGCCGGTGCTCGCGCTGTACATCGTGGCGGCGGAGGAGCAGGGCGTACCGCCCGAGAAGCTGGCCGGAACCATTCAGAACGACATTCTGAAGGAGTTCATGGTCCGCAACACCTACATCTATCCGCCGAAGCCGTCGATGCGGATCATCTCCGACATCTTCGCCTTCACCTCGCAGCGGATGCCCCGCTACAACTCCATCTCCATCTCCGGTTACCACATCCAGGAGGCGGGCGCGACGGCCGACCTGGAGCTGGCGTACACGCTCGCGGACGGTGTGGAGTACATCCGCGCGGGCCGGGAGGCCGGCCTGGACGTGGACGCGTTCGCGCCGCGCCTCTCGTTCTTCTGGGCGATCGGCATGAACTTCTTCATGGAGGTCGCGAAGCTGCGCGCGGCCCGGCTGCTGTGGGCCAAGCTGGTCGCGCAGTTCGACCCGAAGAACACCAAGTCCCTCTCGCTGCGCACCCATTCGCAGACCTCGGGCTGGTCGCTGACCGCGCAGGACGTCTTCAACAACGTCACCCGCACCTGTGTGGAGGCGATGGCGGCCACCCAGGGCCACACCCAGTCGCTGCACACCAACGCGCTCGACGAGGCGCTCGCGCTGCCCACCGACTTCTCGGCGCGCATCGCCCGCAACACCCAGCTGCTCCTCCAGCAGGAGTCCGGCACCACCCGGGTCATCGACCCGTGGGGCGGCAGCGCCTACGTGGAACGGCTGACGTACGACCTGGCGCGCAAGGCCTGGGCGCACATCCAGGAGGTGGAGCAGGCCGGCGGCATGGCGCAGGCCATCGACGCCGGTATCCCGAAGCTGCGCGTGGAGGAGGCGGCGGCCCGCACCCAGGCCCGCATCGACTCCGGGCGCCAGCCGGTGATCGGCGTCAACAAGTACCGCGTGGACTCCGACGAGCAGATCGACGTCCTCAAGGTCGACAACTCCTCGGTGCGCGCCCAGCAGATCGAGAAGCTGCGGCGGCTGCGGGCGGAGCGGGACGAGCAGGTCTGCCAGGACGCCCTGGACGCGCTGACCCGGGCGGCCGACGGCACGGAGAACCTGCTGGAGCTGGCCGTGCGCGCGGCCCGTGCCAAGGCCACCGTCGGCGAGATCTCCGACGCCCTGGAGAAGGTGTACGGACGGCACGCGAGCCAGATCCGTACGATTTCCGGTGTGTACCGCAACGAAGCAGGCCAGTCCCCGTCGGTGGACCGCACCCGGGCGCTGGTGGACGCGTTCGAGGAGGCCGAGGGGCGCCGGCCGCGCATCCTGGTCGCCAAGATGGGCCAGGACGGCCACGACCGCGGCCAGAAGGTGATCGCGACCGCCTTCGCCGACCTCGGTTTCGACGTCGACGTCGGCCCGCTGTTCCAGACGCCCGAGGAGGTCGCCCGGCAGGCGGTCGAGGCGGACGTGCACGTGGTCGGGGTGTCCTCGCTGGCCGCCGGCCACCTCACGCTCGTCCCGGCGCTGCGCGAGCAGCTCGCCGAGGAAGGCCGTGAGGACATCATGATCGTGGTCGGCGGGGTGATCCCGCCGCAGGACGTGCCGACCCTGCTGGAGATGGGCGCCACGGCCGTGTTCCCGCCCGGGACGGTGATCCCGGACGCGGCCCACGACCTGATCAAGCAGCTGTCGGCCGGCCTCGGCCACGAGCTGTAGCGCCGATGGCAGCGATCGATCTCGACACGTACGTGAAGGGTGTGCTCGACGGGAAGCGGGCCCTGGTGGCCCGCGCCATCACGCTCGTCGAGTCCACCCGGCCACAGCACCGGTCCCTGGCCCAGCAGTTGCTCACCGAGCTGCTGCCGCACAGCGGCCGGGCGCGGCGGATCGGTGTGAGCGGGGTGCCGGGTGTCGGCAAGTCGACGTTCATCGACGCGTTCGGCACGATGCTGACCTCGCTGGGCCACCGGGTGGCGGTGCTGGCCGTCGACCCGTCCTCGACCCGTACGGGCGGCTCCATCCTGGGCGACAAGACCCGGATGGAGCGGCTCGCGGTGGACCCGGCGGCCTTCGTCCGGCCCTCCCCCAGCGCGGGCACGCTGGGCGGCGTCGCCAAGGCCACCCGGGAGTCGATGGTGGTGATGGAGGCGGCCGGCTACGACGTGATCCTGGTGGAGACCGTCGGTGTCGGCCAGTCCGAGACGGCGGTCGCCGACATGGTCGACTCGTTTCTGCTGCTGACGCTGGCCCGCACCGGCGACCAGCTCCAGGGCATCAAGAAGGGCGTCCTGGAACTGGCCGACGTGATCGCCGTCAACAAGGCGGACGGCCCGCACGAGCGCGACGCGAAGGCCGCCGCCCGTGAACTGGCGGGCGCGCTGCGGCTGATGCACGGCAAGGACGCCTTCTGGACGCCGCCAGTGCTGCACTGCAGCGCCCGGGAGACCGCGGGTCTCGACACGGTCTGGGAGCGGCTGGAGCGGCATCGCGCGCTGCTCGACTCCACCGGGCGGCTCACCGCCAAGCGCCGGGACCAGCAGGTCGACTGGACCTGGGCGATGGTCCGCGACGAGCTGCTGGGCAGGCTGCACGCCGATCCGGCGGTGCGCGCCGCCACTCCGGGGCTCGAACAGCAGGTCAGACAGGGCCGGTTGACGGCGACCCTGGCGGCGGAGCGGATCCTGGCCGCTTTCGAGGGCCGTACGGCTCCGCCCGCCGGGAGCTGACACCCGGGCGGGCCCCGCCCGGGTGTCAGCCGACGCAGAACTCGTTGCCCTCGGGGTCCTGCATCACCACGCAGAAGCCGGTGGGCTCGTCCACCTCGCGCAGCACCTTGGCGCCGGCGTCGACCAGCCTGGCGACATGGCGGGCGATCCGCTCCTGCCCGGCCGGGCTGCGGTGGCCGTCGGGGTGGCTGATCTGGACGTCGAGGTGGACGCGGTTCTTGACCGCCTTGCCCTCGGGCACCTTCTGGAAGAGCACCCGGGGGCCGGCGCCGTCCGGGTCGACGACGGCGGCCAGGCAGTCCCACCGGTCCTCGGGCAGGCCGATGGACTCGGCGAACTCCTCCCACGACCCGTGGCCCGGCGGTGGCGGCTGCACGACGTAGTCGAGGGCGACGGCCCAGAACTCCGCCTGGTCGTGCGGGTTCTCGGAGTCGAAGGTCACCTGTGCTCGGATCGCCATGGCGCTGTCCAGGGGTGTGGTTCGGGGGTTCGGCGCCGGCTCCCCCGAGGGGAGCCGGCGCCTGCCTGACCGATCCATCGTGCCTCGCCCGTACGGGGCCGCCCAAACGGCCCTACTCCTTTCGGGCTATGACGGCTCCGTTCGCCCCCGGCCCCTCGAACCGCACGGTCCGCACCGCCCGGAAGCCCGTCTCGCGGAGCCAGCCGCCGTACTCGGCGGCGGTGTAGTTGCGCCCCCAGGTTCCGGCCAGCATGTTCATGCTCATCAGGGCGGCGTCCAGGGGGCCGGTCTTGTCGTCGTCGACCAGCAGTTCGCTGACCACGATCAGGCCGCCCGGGGGCAGGGCCCGGTGGCAGGCGGCGAGCAGCCGCCGGTTCCGGGGCTCGTCCCAGTCGTGCAGGATCATCGACAGCAGGACCGCGTCGTGCCCGGCGGGCAGCTCCGGCTCGGCGAAGAAGTCCCCCGGACGCAGCGAGATCCGCTCGGACAGGCCGGCCGCCGCCACCCGTTTCTCGGTGTACGCGCAGACGAACGGCAGGTCGTAGACGGTGGTCCTGAGCCGCGGGAAGCGCCGGCACAGCTCGATGGCGAAGGCTCCGCCGCCGCCCCCGACGTCCAGCAGCCGGTCCGTGCCGCCGAGGTCGACGGCCTCGCCCAGGGCGCGCGCGGTGAGACGGGAGAGCGGGAACAGGCCGTCCCAGAAGGCGGTGGACCGGTTCTCCTCGTCGAAGATGCGCTCGTGCTGCTCGGGGGCCCAGCGGCTGGGGGTGTCGGAGCGCAGGGCCTCGGTGATCCGCAGCCAGCCCGGGGTGGTGTGGTCGCGGACCATGATGATGTAGTCGCCCAGGTAGTGCGGGCGTTCGCGGACCAGATAGGTGTCGGCGGCGGGGCTGTTGCGGTATCGCGGGCCCGCCGGGGCACCCGGGTCGGGCGGGCCGTCCGTGTGCAGCAGGCCGAGGGCCGCGCAGGCGGTGAGCAGGACCTCGGCCGGGCGGGCGCCCAGACCGAGGCCGGCGGCCAGTTCGCCGGCGGTCGCGCCGCCGGCGGCGGCGAGATGGGTGAACAGGCCGATCTCGACGGCGCCCGCCAGGGTCTGCGCGGCCCACATCCCGCCGGTGATCCGCAGCAGGCCGGACAGGTCCGGCGGCGCCTGCTCCGTGGGGTGCAGCGGCTCAGTCATCGTGCGCCTCTTCTCCGTTCCGGTCGTCCGGGTGTCCGGGGCCTTCGCCGTCCGTGTCCTCGAAGCGCACCCGCACCTGGTCGAAGACGACGTGCCGGCCGTTCTCGAAGTGCCGCTCCGACTCGCCGTCCAGGTGGTAGACGGGGTGCCGGGCCAGTTCGTGCAGGACGGCGCGGAACTCCGCCCGGGCCAGTCCGGCGCCCAGGCAGTGGTGGATGCCGTGGCCGAAGCTGAGATGGTGGTGGGAGGTGCCCCGGTCGAGGGAGAAGGCGTCGGGGTCGGGGAACTTGGCGGGGTCCCGGTTGGCCGCGTCCAGCAGCAGCACGACCCGGGCGCCGCGCGGGATGGTCGTCCCGGCGATCGAGACGTCCCGGGTGGTGACCCGGGTGAAGCGGTCGGTCGGGCACCAGCGGCGCATCGTCTCGTCGCCGACCACGGGGATCAGCTCGGGCTCGGCCCGCAGCCGGCGCTGGATCTCCGGGTTGCGGGCGAGGTTCCACAGCATCCGGCTGAGGGTGTTGAGGGTGGTCTGGTGGCCGGCGATGCACAGCGACACGATGATCGAGTGCAGCCGCTCCTCCTCCAGGGGCCGGCCGTCGACGGTGGTGCGCGCGAGCCGGGACAGATAGTGGTCGCCCGGCTCGGCGCGGGCTGCGCGGACCTCGTCGGCCAGCAGCTCGCGGAACTGCGGCCAGAACTCGTCCGCGTCGCTGTCCTTGGACAGGTGCTGCCACAGATTGCTGGTCAGTTCGCGGACCCGGTCCTGGGCGTTCTCGGACAGGCCGATGGCCAGCGCCAGCACTCCGATGGCCAGCGGATGGGCCACTTCGGCGACGAAGTCGCCGTGGCCGCGTCCGGCGAGCGGGCCGATCAGCTCGGCCGCCAGCGCGGCGACCCCGGTCCCGAGACGGCGCACCTCCTCGTTGTGCAGGGGCGGGGCCATCAGCCGGCGCAGCTCGCCGTGCTCGGGCGGGTCGAACTCGATCGGTGAGAACAGGGGCATCCCGGCGGCCCTCGGATGGAACACACCGGAGCCGGAGCTGAAGACGGTGTGGTCCTTGAGGGCCGCCCGGACGTCGTCGTGGCGCGACAGGATCCACAGCCCGCCGTGCGCGGGCGTCCAGCCGACGGCTGAGCGCTCCCTGATCACTCGGTTGACTTCCTCGGCCAGGTCGGGCGTGTACTCGGGATCGTGCCAGTCGAACTCCCGCACCAGGCGGTCGACGGCATCCTGCCGCGCCGTGCTCATCAGTCCTCCTCGTTGCCCTCGTTGCCCTCGTCGGCCTCGTCGTGCTCGCCGGCCCCGCCGGTGGCGCCCTCCTCGGCGCCCCGCCGGGTCAGCTCCTCGGCCAGGTAGGCGCCGAGCGAGGCGACCGTCGGGTTGCTCCACAGGATCGTCGGCGGCAGGTCGATGCCGAACCGGCGGTTGAGCCGGACCCGCAGTCCGACGGTGAGGACGGAGTCCACTCCGAGGTCCACCAGCGGGCGGTTCGGGTCGATGTCGGTCGCGGGCAGGTTGAGTTCGGCGGCGACCTGGTCGTTCACCTCGGCCTCGGCCCGCTCGGCGAGTTCCTCGCCGGTCAGCGCGGACCAGTCGGTGACGCCGCCGGCGACGGCCGCGTCGTCCTCGGTGACGGCGTTCAGTTCGCTGAAGACGGGCAGCCGCCGCTCCGGCAGCACGCGCAGGATGGCGTAGTACCGGCTGTCGAAGCGGTCGGCGAAGGCCCAGGCGCGGAACGCCTCGGTGATGGAGATGCTGCCGAGGCCCCGGGACTCCGCCTCGATGGTGGTGGTGCCGGCGGTGGTCTCGGCCATGCCCGCGCCCCGCCAGGAGGTCCACGCCAGGCTGACGGTGTCGGTGGCGCCGCCGGCCCCGCGGTGCGCGGCGAGGCCGTCGAGGAAGGAGTTGGCCGCCGCGTAGCTGGCCTGGCCGGTGAGCCGGGCGAGCTGGCCGCAGGAGGAGAACAGCACCATGAAGTCGAGCGTTCCGGGCGGGAACATCCGGTGCAGGACCATCGCGCCGAGCATCTTGGGTGCCATGGCGTGCCGCAGCCCGGACCGGTCGACGTGGTCGACCAGGGCGTCGGCGACCACACCGGCCGCGTGCACCACACCCCGGATCGGCGGCAGGTCGAGGGCGGCGGGGTCGAGGGCGGCGGCGGCCTGCTCGCCGTCAGAGATGTCCAGGGCGAGCACCCGGACCGTCGCGCCGAGCGCCTCCAGGGCGAGCACCGCGTCGATCCTGCGGCGCACCGCCGGGTCGTCCGCTTCGGCCCAGGCGGAGCGGGGCGGCAGGCCGCCGCGGCTGACCAGGACCAGCCGGCGGGCGCCCCGTTCGACCAGTGAGCGGGCGACCTCCAGACCGAGTGCGCCGACACCGCCGGTGATCAGATAGGTGCCGTCGGGGCGGCAGCGCACACCGCCGGAGCCCGCGGGCCGGTCGATCTGGGCGAGCCGGGCCACCGCGACGCCGTCCTTGGTGAGCGAGACGACGTCCTCGGCGCCGGGCAGCGCGGACAGCACCCGCAGCACCCGGTCCGGGGTGTCGCCGTCGAAGCCCAGCAGTTCGGGGCCCACGTCCAGCACCCCGCCCCACAGGTCGGGGCGTTCCCCCGCGGTGATCCGGGAGACGCCCCACAGCGGGGCGTGCGCGAGCGCGGCCTCCTGGTCGGTGGAGCGGACGCCCTGGGTGAGGCACCACAGCCGCAGCGGCGACTCGGTGTCGGGGTCGGCCCGTTCGGCGAGCCGGCGGCCGAGCGCCTGGACGGCCTCGATCAGGGTCCAGGCGCACCGCTCGGCGGCCTTCTCCGGTGTCTCGTCGGGCAGTTGCCGGGGCGGGGCGACCAGCAGCACGCCGGGTTCGTCGAGGGAGAGTTCGGCGATCTCGGTGGCCGAGCCCAGGCGGCGGCAGCGCACGCCGGAGTCACCGAGGTCGCGGGCGAGGGACTCGGTGACGGTCCCGTCGCCGAGCAGCAGCAGCCGGGCGGGCCGGGCGCCGCCCTCCTTGACCTCCACGGGCCGCCAGGCGATCTCGTGCACCAGCTCGCGGGGCGCCATGATGCCGCCCGGACGGTCCTGGACGACGGTGTAGCGCAGGCCGGTGACCTCGCAGACCACCTGTCCGCTCTCGTCCGCGATCCGTACGTCGATGGTGGTGTCGGGGTCGGTGGCGGAGCGGGTGGTGTGCACGATGATCCGCGGCGGCGGGTCGCCCCGGTAGGCGATCGCCTCGATGTGCGAGGAGGTGCGCAGCGCGGTGGCGTCCTCCTTCGTCACCAGGACGCCGCTGACCGTGAGGGCGCCGTCGATGACGGCGGTCCAGCTGCTGGGGTGCAGCTTGGGCTCGTGGTCGATGACGACGGTGGCGAACTGCTCGACGTCGTTGCGCCGCAGTTCGGTGACCACCCACGGGAAGGTGTACCCGTCGACGCCCATGTTGCGGAACATGGTGTCGACGCGGGTCCAGGTCCATTCCTCGGGGCAGCGGTCCCTGATGGTCTGGATGTCCTCCAGCGGGCGGCTGCCGACGACCGCGGTCCGGTCGACGGTGGCGGTGGTGTGGGTGAGCCACTCCAGTTCCTGGTGGGCGCCCTCGCCGGCGCCGCGCTGGAGGCAGCTGGCGAGCCGGGCCTGGTTCTGGTCCAGCACGACCTGGACCACGCGCGGCGGCTGGGCGGCGAGCGGGGTGCGGAAGACGATGTCCCGCAGGCCCGCGTGCCGGTCGCCGTCGGTGGCGGCGGTGGCCGCGGTGATGAAGGTGTGCAGCACCACGGAGGCCGGCACGGTCTCGACACCGACGACCTTGTGGCTCTGGGCGTACGGGCGGCAGTCCATGTCGAGATGGGTCTGCCAGACCTGCTGGGCCGGGGATCCTGCGACGGTCATCCGGCCGCCGAGCAGGGTGTGGGTGTCCGGGTCGTGGCCGCGGCCGTGGCTCTCGGCCGCGCTCTCCGGGAAGATCCAGTACGGCCGGTGCTGCCAGCGGGTGGTGGGCAGCGTGAGCAGCTCGCCGTCCCGGTCCGGCCAGCGCACGGCGGCGCCGTGGCAGTGCAGTTCGGCCAGCGCGCGCAGCAGGGTGGGCACGCCGGGGGTGTCGCGCCGCATGGACACGGCGACGTGCGGGTCCTCGATGCCGAGGTGCTCGGCGGTCTCCCGGACGGACTGGGCGACCACCGGGTGCGAGGAGACTTCGAGGAAGACCCGGTGGCCGTCCTCGAAGGCGGCCGTGACGGCCTGGGCGAAACGTACCTGCTCGCGCAGGTTGGTGCGCCAGTAGCCGCCCTCGCGGGGGGCGGTGCCGCGCGGGTCGGCGAGGGCGGTGCTGTAGAGGGTGGTGTGCGGGGTGCGGGCGGTCAGCTGCCGGGCGGCCTCGGTGACCTCGTCGAGCACCTCGTCCACGTGCGGGCTGTGGAAGGCCACGTCGGTGTCGACGCGGCGCACCTCGATGCCGACCGAGGTCCACTCGGTGACGAGGTGCCCGATGGTCTCGGCGTCGCCGGAGACCACGGTGGCGCGGGGGCTCGCGGAGATCGCGGCGACCAGGCCGTCCCAGCCGTCCAGGTGCTGTTCGACGTCGGCAAGGGACTCGCCGACCAGCGCCATGCCGCCGCGTCCGGCGACGCGCTGGAGCGCGCGCGCCCGCCGGCAGGCGAAGCGCGCGGCGTCGGTGCGGTCGAGGGCTCCGGCGGCGACGCAGGCGGCGATCTCGCCGACCGAGTGGCCGATCACGGCGCTCGGGGTCAGCCCGCGGGCGGACCAGGTCTCGGCGAGCGCGGCCTGGATCGCGAAGGTCATCGCCTGGACCACGGTGACGGTCCAGGGGCCGCCCTCCTCGATCACCGAGCGCGGGGTCCAGCCCAGTTCCTCCTGGAAGACGCCGGCCAGGCCGTCGATGGTCCGGGCGAAGACGGGTTCGTCGCGCAGCAGGTCGCGGCCCATGCCGGTCCACTGGGCCCCGTGGCCCGAGAACACCCATACGGGACCGGCCGCCGCGGGCGGCAGGACGCGTGCGGTGACCACCTCGGGGGCGCGCTCGCCGGCGGCCAGGACGTCGAGGCCCGCGGCGAGTTGCTCGGCGGTGGCGGCGACGACGGCGGCTCTGGCATCGAGGTGGGAGCGGCGGTGGGCCAGGGTGTGGGCGATCCCGTCGAGGCCGGCCGCGGGATGGGAGCGCAGCCAGGCGGCGGTGGCCTCGGCGAGGTCGCGCACGCCCGCCTCGGACATCGCGGAGAGCGGGAAGACCCGGTGCCCGGGGTCGGCGGCCGGTTCGGCGGCGGGCCGGCCGGCGGGCGGTTCCTGGAGGATCAGGTGGCTGATGGTGCCGCCGACGCCGTAGCTGGAGACGCCCGCGCGCCGCGGGGTGTCCTGGGCCGGCCAGGCGGTGGTCCCGGCGATCAGGCGCAGCCCGTTGTCCTCGAACCCCAGCTCCGGGTCGGGTTCCCGGTGCACGCTGGGCGGCAGCTCGTCGTGTTCCATGGCGAGGACGGTCTTGATCACCCCGGCGATCCCGGACGCGGCCTCCACATGGCCGATGTTGGGCTTGAGGGTGCCCACGAGGCAGGGGTCGTCGGCCGCCCGGCCGGCGCCGAAGACGGCGGCGAGGGCGTGTATCTCGGCGCGGTCGCCGGCCTGGGTGCCGGTGCCGTGCGCCTCGACGTAGCCGATCGAACCGGGGGAGATCCGGGACCGCTCGTAGATCTCGCGGAGCATGCGCTCCTGGGCCTCGCCGCTGGGCGCCATCATGCCGTCGGACCGGCCGTCCTGGTGCACACCGCTGCCGATGATCAGGGCGCGGATCGGGTCGCCGTCCCGGCGGGCGTCGGACAGCCGCTTGAGGACCACGACACCGGCGCCCTCGCCGCGCCCGTAGCCGTCCGCCGCGCGGTCGAACGCCTTGCTGCGGCCGTCGGGTGAGGTCGCGCCGGCCGCGTCGAGGGCGACGTTCAGGGCGGGGCTGGCGATGATGTTGACGCCGCCGACGAGGGCCACCGGCGTCTCGTCCAGCCGGAGGGCCTGGCAGGCGACGTGCAGGGCGGTCAGCGATCCGGCGCAGGCGGTGTCGACCGCCATGCTCGGTCCCTTGACGTCGAGGAAGTAGGAGATCCGGTTGGCCATCCCGTAGAAGGTGGTGCCGTTGACGGCCCAGGCGCCGGTTCTGGAGAGGTCCTCCAGCAGCCGTCTGCCGTAGTCGTTGGAGTTGGCCGCCATGTACACGCCGGTGCCGGTGCCGCGCAGGGCGAGCGGCGGCACGCCGGCGTCCTCCAGCGCCTCCCAGGCGAGTTCCAGGAGGATGCGCTGCTGGGGGTCGAGGAACTCCGCCTCCCGGGGGGTGATCCGGAAGAAGTCGGCGTCGAATCCCTCGATGTCGTCGAGGTACATGCCCTTGCGCGTGGTCCGGCGCAGGATGGCGGTGGCGTCGGGACTCTGCGCCGCGTACGGGTCCCAGCGCTTGCCGGGCATCTCCCCGATCGAGCTGCGCCCGGCGAGCAGCGCCTCCCACAGGCGTCCCGGGGTGTCGAGGTCGGGGGCGAACCGGCAGCTCATCCCGATGATCGCGATGGCGTCGTCCGGCTGCTGAACGTCGTGCTCGTGCACTTGCCCTCCACGTTGGTCGGTCGTCGCGTCCGCTTCCGTGCCGTTCAACCCGCTGTGCCGCTCGCGCCGAGCCGCCGGCGCAGGCTGAGCGGGCGCATGTCCGTCCAGACCTCGGCGATGTGGTCGAGGCAGAGCTGCTTGGGCCCGTCGAAACCGGCCGGCGACCAGCCGGCGGGGATCTCGCGGTCGGCGGGCCAGATCGAGTACTGCTCCTCGGCGTTGACCACCACGTGGTACTGCTGTTCGTCATCGGCCATGTGCGCCACCTTCCGGGGTCTGGGGTGATCGGGACTGACGGGCGTCAGGAACGGGATCGCCGCACGATCGGCGGCAGCCGATCGGTCCGGCCGCCCCGGTCGCCGGTGCGCACGACGCGCTCGGCGAGATCGGTGAGGGTCTCGGCCGCCATCAGGTCCTCCATGCGGAGGCGGATGCCGAAGCGTTCCTCGATCCGGGTCTGGAGCTGTGCGGCGAGCAGCGAGTCGCCGCCTAGTTCGAAGAAGTTGTCGTCCGCGCCGACGCGTTCCACGGCGAGCAGTTCCGCGACGAGGGAAGCGAGGCCGAGGGCGGTCTCGCCGCGCGGCTCGCGGTACGGGCGGGAGGGGCGCCACGTGCGCCAGTCGGCGGGGGGCAGGGCCCGGCGGTCGATCTTGTCGGAGGTGTTCACCGGCAGCCGGTCCATCAGCACGTACGCCACCGGGACCATGAAGTCCTGGAGCTGGGCCGCGGCGTGCGCGCGCAGTTCGCGCGGGCTGACCGGTCCGTCGGTGACCAGGCAGGCGACCAGCTGGTGCTGGCCGTCCTCGGGCACCCCGACCACGCAGACCCGGGTGACGCGGGGATGCCGGCCGAGCGCCCACTCGACCTCGCCGACCTCCACCCGGTGGCCGCGGATCTTCACCACGTCGTCGATCCGGCCGCGGTGCTCCAGCACGCCGTCGGGGCGCAGCCGGCCGGCGTCGCCGGTGCGGTAGAGGCGTCCGCCCGGGGCGCCGAAGGGGTCGGGGCGGAACTTGTCGGCGGTGAGCGCCGGGTTGCCGAGGTAGCCGAGGGAGAGCGCGGGCGAGTCCACCCACACCTCGCCGATGGCGCCGGGGGCGACCGGGGTGAGGTCCTCCTCCAGCAGGTGCACGGTGACGCCGGGCAGCGGCCGTCCGACCGGTGGCGGCGCGGCCCGGTCGGCGGCGGTGGCGGTCGCGGGGGTGCAGCGCCGCTCCCAGGGGTGCAGGGAGTTGGCGATCTGGAACGCCTCCAGCGAGCCGTAGGAGACGGCCACCTCGAAGGGCAGGCCGGCGGGGGCCCAGCCGTTGAGCTTGTCGCCGCCGAGGGACATCAGCCGCAGCTCGGTGCCGGCGGGCCAGTCGAGCGTCTGGAGGGTCTCGCCGACCGGGGTGACGACGAAGGTCTGGGTGATCCGGTGCTCCAGCAGCCAGGCGCGCAGGGCGGGCGGGGAGGCGACCGTCTCGGGTTCGGCGATGTGCAGGGCGGCGCCGGCCCACAGCAGCATGCACACCTCGTGGACGGCGATGCCCGCGCCGGCCGGGGCGAGCCAGGAGCCGCGGTCGGCGGCGGTGGTGCGGTTGACGGCGACACCGGTGGCCACGCCGTGGGTGAGCCAGCTGTGCTGGGCGAGCACGATCTTGGCGCGGCCGGACGAGCCGGAGGTGTGCATGGCGAAGGCGAGGTCGTCCTGGTGGATCTCGACGCCGGGGTCACCGGGGTCGCCCGGGTCGTCGGCCAGGTCGTCGAGGGACAGGACCGGTGCGGTGCCGGGCGGCTCCCCGCCGTCGCGGGTGCCGGTGAGGACGACGGCGGGTGCCGCGCTCCTGATGGCCCGTGCGGTCCGTTCGGCGGGGGCCTTGGGGTCGAGGGACATGCAGACCGCGCCGAGCTTGAGGACCGCCAGCATGCCGACGACCCACTCGGCGGACCGGCCGAGGTGCACGCCGACGACCGTGCCGCGCCGCACCCCGCGCGCGGTCAGCCGGGCGGCCAGCACATTGGCCCGGCGGTTGAGTTCGCCGTAGTCGAGCCGCTGCGCACCGCGCGTGATCGCGGCGGCGTGCGGACGGGTCCGGGCGTGCTCCTCGACCATCGCGGGTACGGTCGGTTCCATGGGGCGTGCTCCCTCGGTCGGCGGGGGTCGGTGCGTCGCTGGCTGGGGCGGTGGGCGCGCAGGGGGTGCCGGGTCAGGACCGGTCGTCGTCGAGCGCGGCGAGCATGGCGTCGATCTCGGCCTCGGACAGCGTGCCGAGCCAGTCCTCGTCGCGTACGTCGATCCCCTCGGCCGGGGTCCCGTCCGCCGCGTCGAGGGCGTCGGCCATCGCCTGGAGGCCGGGCCGCAGGAACAGCGTCTCCATCGGGACCGCCACGCCGAGTTCGCTGTGGATGCGGGAGACGAGCTGGACCACCATCAGGGAGTGCCCGCCGAGTTCGAAGAAGTTGTCCTCGGCGCCGACGCCGCGGCTGCCGGTGTCCAGCAGGTCGGCCCAGATCGCGGCCAGGGCCTCGGCGGTCGGGCCCTCGGGCGGGGTGAGGGGCTCGTGGGCCCGTTCCTCCTCCCGGCGCAGCGCCCCGAGGGCCCGTTCGTCGAGCTTCCCGTTGCGGGTGAGGGGGAGTTCGGCGACCACGAGCACGGTGGCCGGGACCATCCACTCCGGCAGGGTGCGCAGCAGGGCGCGGCGTACCCGGGTGGGGGTGAGGCCGGCGCCTTCGGCGGGGACGGCGCAGGCGACGAGGGTCTTGCCGCGGAGCCGGTCGTCGGTGACGAGGACCGCGCCGCCGGCCACCCCGTCGAGGCGGAGCAGCGCGGCCCGGATCTCGCCGAGTTCGATGCGGTGCCCGCGGATCTTGTGCTGCTGGTCGGCGCGGCCCAGGTGGACGAGTTCGCCGTCGCGCCGCCGCAGCGCGAGGTCTCCCGAGCGGTACATCCGGGCGCCGGGCAGGGGGCTGTAGGGGTCGGGCAGGAACCGGGCGGCAGTCTGCGCGGGGGCGCCCTGGTAGCGCAGGGCCACTCCCCCGCCGCCGACGAAGATCTCGCCGGGCAGTCCGTCGGGTACCGGGCGCAGTTCGTCGTCGAGCAGGTACAGGGACAGGTGGGGCAGCGGGCCGCCGATCGGGGAGGCGGTCTCGGCGGTGTCGGCGCCGGTGACCGGGCGGAGTGTGACGTGCACGGTGGTCTCGGTGATCCCGTACATGTTCACCAGGCGGGGCCGCCGGTCGCCGAAGGCGGCGAACCAGCCGGCGAGCGCGCCGGGGTCGAGGGCCTCGCCGCCGAAGACGACGGTGCGCAGCGCGGCGGGGAGGGCTCCGGCGGCGATCGCGACGGCGGCCAGCTGGTGGAAGGCGGACGGGGTCTGGCTGAGCACGGTCACGCCTTCGCGGCCGAGCAGGTCGAGGAAGGCGTCCGGGGCGCGGCTGGTCCAGTGCGGGACGACGACGACGCGCCCGCCGTACAGCAGGGCGCCCCACAGTTCCCAGACGGAGAAGTCGAACGCGTACGAGTGGAACAGCGTCCACACGTCGTCCGGGCCGGGCCTGAACTCCTCCTCCGCGGCGGCGAACAGGCGCAGCACGTTGCCGTGGGTGACGACGACGCCCTTGGGGGTGCCGGTGGACCCGGAGGTGTGGATCACGTACGCGGGGTGGCCGGGGCCGGCCTCGGCGGGCGGCGGGGTCCCGGGGGCCGCGGCGAGGGGTCCCGCCGTCCAGTCGGCGAGGAGGGCGGGGGGTGCGGAGCCGGGCAGGCGGCCGGCGGTGCCGGGGCTGTGCACGACGACGGGGACGGCGCAGTCCGCGAGTTGCCGCGCGGTGCGCTCGGCGGGGTTGTCGGGGTCGATCGGCAGATAGGCGGCGCCCGTGGCGAGGACGCCGAGGACGGCGGCGACCAGGTCGCGGGTGCGCTCCATCAGCAGGCCGACGACGTCGCCGGGCCCGACGCCCCGCTCCCGCAGCACATGGGCGAGCCGGTTGGCGCGCTGGTCGAGCTCCCGGTAGGTGAGGGAGCCCTGTTCGTCGCTGACGGCGAGGGCGTCCGGGCGCCGCCGCGCCTGGGCCCGGAACCGTTCGTGCAGGGTGCCGGTGACCTGCTGGGCGGCCGGTTCGGGGCCACGGATCACGGCGGCCTGCTCCTCGGGGCCGAGCAGCGGGACGGCGGCGAGCGGGCGGTCGGGGTCCGCCGCGGCCTCGGTGAGCAGCCGGGTGGTCCAGCGGGCGAGGTCGGCGACCGTGCCGGGATCGAACAGCTCGTCGTCGTAGGGCAGATAGCCGACCACCCGGTCGTCCTCGCACCACAGCTCGGCCATCAGGTCGAAGTGGGTGGCGCCGCCGTCCAGGTCGGCGAACTCGGTGTCGAGGCCGGGCAGCCGGGGCGGCACCGGGGCGGCGTCGCGCAGGCTGAAGGAGGTCTGGAAGACGGGGGTGACGCCGGGGACCCGGTCCGGCTGGAGTTCGCGCACCAGCATGTCGAAGGGCAGGTCCTGGTGGGCGAGGGCGCCGGTGAAGGTGTCCCGGGTGCGGCGGACGAGTTCGCGGAGCGAGGGGCGTCCGCCGAGAGGGACGCGGACCGGCAGCCAGTTGAGGAAGTAGCCGACCATCCGCTGCTGCTCCGCACCGAGCCGGCCGGCCACGGGCACGCCGACGACGAGGTCGTCCTGGCGGGTGAACCGGGCCAGCGCGGCGATGTAGCAGGCCAGGAAGGCGACGTTGAGCGTGGTGTCGTTCTCCTGCGCGATCCGGCGCAGCCCGGCCACCGGCCCGGCCGGGAACTCCACCCGGTGGAAGCTGCCCCGGCTGCCCCGGACGGCGGGCCGGGGGCGGTCCGTGGGGAGCTGGAGCGTGCCGGGCGGGTCGGCCAGCTGCTCGCGCCAGTAGTCCAGCTGGCGTTTGAGCCGCTCGCCGTCGAGCGTCTGCCGCTGCCAGTACGCGAAGTCGGGGTAGTGCAGCTCCAGCGGTTCCGTGCGGTCGGGGGCGCCGCGTTCGACGGCGTACGCCTCGCCCAGGTCGGCCAGCAGGATGCCCAGCGACCAGTAGTCGGAGACGATGTGGTGCTGCACGAGCAGGAGCAGCTGGTCGTCGTCGGCGATGCGGTGCAGCCGGCAGCGCAGCAGCGGCCCGGTGGCCAGGTCGAAGGGTTCGGCGAGGGCGGCCGACGCGCGTTCCCGGGCGGCGCGCTCCGGGTCGGGTTCGGCCCGGCAGTCCTCGACGGTCAGGGGCGCGTCCATGGTGTCGAGGACGACCTGGCGCGGGCCGTCGGGGCCGGCCCGGAACACCGTGCGCAGCGCCTCGTGGCGGGCGGTGACCCGGGCCAGGGCGCGGCGCAGCGCGGCGACGTCCAGGGTGCCGCGCAGCCGCAGCGCGGTCGGCACGTGGAAGATCTCGCGGTGGGTGAGCAGCTCGTTCATGAACCAGAGCCGCTCCTGCTCGAAGGAGGCGGGTATCTCGGTGAGTCCGGCCGGGCGTCTGTGCACGCCGGGCATGTCGTCCGTGTCCTCCTGCTGCGCCATGAGGCGCAGGACCAGTGCGCGCCGTTCGGGCGCGAGAGCGGCCAGCCGCCGTTGCAGCGCCTCGTCGAGGCCCGCGTCGTCCGGTCTCCCGGTCATCCCCCCACTCCTTTCGGTTCTGTGCCCGCTGTGCCGGTCCCTCCCCGGGCACATCCGCCGGGCCCCGCGCGCCGTGCCTCGCCCCGCGCCCCTGCCGGCGGCTGAGGGTGCCGGGGCCGGCGTCAGCGCGCGGTGAAGCCCCCGTCCACCGTCAGGGCGCTGCCGGTGGTGCCGGCCGACTCCGGTCCCGCCAGCCAGAGGCAGGCCGCCGAGACCTCCTCGGCCGACACCAGCCGGCCGATGGGGTGGTACGAGGTGGAGCTGCGCTCGTAGTCCTCCAGCGAGGCGCCCATGCCGGCGGCCACCGCGGCGGTGCTGGAGGTCTCCGCCCGGTCCGCGGCGGCCACCGTGCTCGGGCAGACGGCGTTCACCCGGATGCCGAGCCGCCCGTACTCCAGGGCGAGCGCCTTGGTCAGGCCGATCACCGCGTGCTTGGAGGCGACGTAGCTGGAGTACATCTCGTAGGCGACGAGACCGCCGACCGAGGCGGTGTTGACGATGGCGCCGGAGCGCTGGGCGACCATGGCCGGCAGGACCGCGCGGCAGCACCGCCAGGTGCCGTTGAGGTTGACGTCCACCACCAGCGTCCAGTCCTCCTCGCTCAGCTCGTGCGCGCGCACACCGCCGGGGGCGAGCAGTCCCGCGTTGTTCAGCAGGATGTCGATCCGGCCGAACTCGTCGAGTCCGGCGGCGACGGCCGCGTCCACGGCGGCCTGCTCGCGGACGTCGGCGACGGCGGTGACCACGCGCGCGCCCAGGCGCCGGCAGTCGGCCGCGGTCTCCTCCAGTTCCCGGCGCCCGGCGAGCGGGTAGGGGCCGTCCTCCTGGCAGCGGTCCATCAGCAGCAGGTCCGCGCCCTCCTTGGCGAACAGCAGCGCGTGCGAGCGGCCGAGCCCGCGCGCGGCGCCGGTGATCGCGGCGATCCGTCCTTCGATCCGCACCTGTCTCCCCCTCAGCCCGCTCCGCGCCCGGCGGTCCCCGCGCCGACCGTCGCCTTCGCCCCGAGCAGCCCGCCCAGCCGGGCGAGTGCCGTGTCCAGGACGGCGACGGCGCGGGTGAGGTCCGCCACCGCGATGTGTTCGTCGCTGGTGTGGTCGAGATGGGCGTCGCCGGGGCCGTACGCGGCCATCGGGACGTGCCACGCGTCCACCACGTTCATGTCGGACGTGCCCGCCTTCAGTTTCAGCACGGGTGTGCCGCCCTGGGCGCGCACGGCGGCCCGCAGGGCCCGGGCGACCGGGTCGCCGGGGGGTCTGCGGACGGCCGGGACCCGTTCGTCGAAGGCGGTGACGCCGGCGGAGTGCCCGCCGAGGCGCCGTTCGAACAGGTCGAAGTCGAAGCCGGGCGGCACCCGGCAGGTCAGGAAGGCCTCGGCGTGGCCGAGGTCGCCGCGCAGCTCGACCAGGGTGGCGGCGGCGGTGTCGAAGGAGACCGGGTCGGTGCCGTCCGAGTGCCGGCGCAGATGGTCGCGGACGAGGTCGCAGAAGGCCACGGCGTCCTCGACGGCGGTCGGTTCGGGGCTGCTGGTGTGCAGGAGCGGTTTGTCGACCCGGTAGACGACCCCGACCCGGCCCTTGTAGCCGAGGCAGATGCCGTCCCAGCCGCTGGGTTCGCCGATGACGACGGCGTCCGGGGCGGGCAGGGTCTCCAGCAGGTGCCGGGCACCGCGGGAGCCGGGGACCTCCTCGCCGACCGCGCCGACCACGTGCGCGCGGACCGTACGGGACCGGGAGGCGGCGACGATCATCGCGGCCAGCGGGCCCTTGGCGTCCACCGCGCCCCGCCCGTAGAGCAGGTCGCCGACGCGCAGGTTCGGCACGGCGCCGGGGACGGTGTCGAGGTGGCCGAGGAGCAGCACGGTGGGCGCGTCCGGTGGTCCGGCGACGCCGTGCGCGTTGCCTGCGGCGTCGACCCAGGCGGTCATGCCGAGCCCGGTCATCCACTCGGCCAGGAAGGCCGCGAGCCGTGCCTCGTCCCCGGAGACCGAGGGGATGGACAGCATGGCGCGCAGCAGCCGTACCGTCTCCTCCTCGGCCGGGTCGCCGGTGGTCATCCGAGCTCCTCTCCGGGTCCGGCGAACGCCGTGCCGCCGCCGGCGAGGGCGGTGCGCACCGGCCGGGCCGTGTGGCCGTGGGCGATCACGACCTGGCCGACGCCCGCCCGGCGGGCGCGGGCGGCGGCCCGCACCTTGTGGCGCATCCGGCCGGTGGCCGCCGCCGGCACCTCGGGTCCGCAGGGCAGCCGGGCGATGAGGCTGCCCGGGTCGGCGGGGTCGGCCAGTACTCCGGGCGCGTCGGTGAGCAGGACGAGGGCGGCGGCGGGCAGCGCCTCGGCGAGCGCGGCGGCGACCTGGTCGGAGTCGACGTTGAGGAGGCTGCCCGTGGCGTCGGCGGCGGGCGGGGACACCACGGGCACGAGGCCCTGGGCCAGCAGGGCGTGCAGGATCCCCGGCCGTACCCCGGTGACCCGGCCCGAGCGGTCGTCGCGCAGCAGCCGGGTGCGGCCGTTCTCCACGCTGCGCAGGGCGGTCTTGCGTTCGGCGGTGAGCAGGCCGCCGTCGGCGCCGCTGACCCCGGCGGCGGCCACCCCGCGCGCCCGCAGGCCGTGGACCAGAGCCGGTTTGACCCGCCCCAGCAGGGCCATCGCCAGGACGTCGAGGGCCGCGTCGTCGGTGCGCCGGCCCCGGGTGCCGTCGGGCGAGGTGACCGTGCGGACCGGCAGTCCCAGCTGGGCGGAGAGCCGGTCGGCCTCGGCGCCGCCGCCGTGCACCACCACGAGGCCGCGGCCGTGCGCGGCGAGCGCCGCCAGGTCGTCGAGGGCGGGGCCGGGGTCCATGCCGCCGCCGAGCTTCACCACGAGCGGCCCGTCGGCGGCCGTCGCATCCGGTACGTCTGTCATGTCGGTCCCGTCCGTCACCCGTCTCCTCCCCTACACCGGATGCAGGCCGGGGAAGTCCACCGCGGTGGACTCGGGAAGGCCAAGTGCCGCGTTCAGGCTCTGCACGGCGCCGCCCGCCGCGCCCTTGACCAGGTTGTCCAGGGCCGCGACCACCACCACCCGGCCGCCGTCCGCGTCGAGGTCGAAGCCGACGTCGGTGAAGTTGGAGCCGGTGACGAACTGCGGGTCGGGCAGCCGGTGCAGTCCGGCACGCCGGGCGACCAGCCGGACGAAGGGTTCCGCACCGTAGCGGCGGCGGTACAGCTCCCACACCTCGGCGCGGGTGAGCGGACGGGCGGGCCGGACATGGGCGATCACCTGCACGCCGCGCACCAGCGGTACGGCGGTGACCGTCATCCTGGTCCGCAGCCCGGTGAGCCGGGCGATCTCGTCCTGGTGCCGGTGGCCGGTGGCCCGGTAGATCCGCAGGGCGTGCTGGCGCTCGGCGTGGTGGGTGCTCTCGCCGGGCGTGGCGCCGGATCCGCTGGAGCCGCTGCGGGCGTCGACGAGCACATCGCCGTCGACCGCGCCGGCCTCGGCGAGCGGGTGCAGTCCGAGGACAGCGGCGGTGGCCATGCAGCCGGGCACGCTGATCCGGTCCGCTCCGGCCAGCTCGGCGCGGTGCAGTTCGGGCAGCCCGGGGACGAAGCCCGCCGACTCCGTGTCCCGGGGGTCGCGGAAGTCCCGGCCGAGATCGACCAGTACCTGCGCGCTGCCGGCGAGACGGGGCAGCAGCTTGCGGGCCTCGCCCGCGGGCAGGGCGGTGAACAGCGCGTCCACGGTCTCCAGGTGTTCCGGGTCGGTGAACCGGGGGGCGGCCACATGCCGCAGGTTGGGGTGGACGGCGCCGAGCGGGCCGCCGGCGTACCGGCGGGACGTGGCCTGGACGAGTTCGAGGCCGGGGTGGCCGAGGATCAGGCGCACCAGCTCTCCCCCGACGTAGCCGGCGGCCCCGAGGACGGACACCTTCATGCGGCGAGCTCCAAGGCGTGATCGATCATCAGATCGGCGATGCGCAGCGTGGGGTGTGCCTCGGCGAGGCCGTGGAACTCCACGCCGCCGTTGACCTCGAGCACCACCCGTCGGCCGTCGTCGTTCTCCAGCAGGTCGACGCCGAGGATGCCGCCGCCGACCGCGCGGGCCGCCCGCTCGGCCAGGTCGGCGAGGGCGGCGTCGACCGTGCGGGCCGTGGGCCGGGCGCCGCGCGCGGTGTTGCGGACCCAGTGCCCGCTGCTCCGCTCGATCGCCGCGACGGCCCGGTCCCCGACCACCAGCACCCGCAGATCACGTCCGGGCACGTACTGCTGCGCGTACCCCAACTTCTGTATGGGCGAAGGCAGTTGCTCGCGCAGCGCGAAGACGGCCTCGGCCGCGTCGGGGTCGTTGACCCGGGCGAGGCCGCGTCCCCAGGAGCCGACGACGGGCTTGACCACGGCCGGATAGCCGACCTGTGCGACGGCCTCGGTGCCGTGCGCGGGATCCAGGGCCACGCAGGTGTCGGGCACCGGCAGTCCGGCCCCGTGCAGGGCGAGCGTGCCGGCGATCTTGTTGTCGCAACGGTCCAGGGTGGCCGCCGCGTTGAGCACCGGCACACCGACGGCCTCGCAGTAGCGGCTGACCTCGATGCGACGGGTGGCGGACAGCGCCCGGTTGAACACGGCCCGCCAGGCCGGCGGCGGGCCCCCGACCCGGTAGACGAGCCGGCGGTCGTCGATGTGCGCAAAGGGCAGGCGACGGCGTTCGAGCGCCTCGATCAGCATGCGTTCCTCGACCCTAATTCTGGTGGCGACAATGACCAAAGGATCGGACGGCCGCACCGGGTCTACTCTCCCCAGTCCTCTTCGATCTCCGGGGCCAGCGCGAGGATCAGCGGTTCGGTGGAAACAACTTCCAAGGCCGCGGAACAGTCCACGCAATCGACAATTTCGGCGACCATCACTCCGTCGTCGAGAGCGACGCTGGAGCGGCACTCCGGGCACACATTGAACGTCCCACTCATCTGGGCTCCCCCCGGCCCCTAAGGCCACAACGTCGCGTCAGAAAAGACGACTTGAGGATCACGGTGCGCAGTGACAGCCGTCAGTAGAACAGGTGCCCCAGGGTCAGTCAAGGTCACCGACGGGGGCCGCAACAGCCTTGCGCGGCGCGGCGTCAGCCGTCTAGCCTCGCCGACAACGCAGACGGCACCATAGGCGCACCACTCGAATCCGAGAGTCTGTCAGTGAGCCAATTCCCGTCGGTTTCTGCCAGTCGTACCCACGTCCTGACCGTGGTCGATCTGGATCCGTATCTCGATAATGTCGCTCTCACCAGCCGAAGGAATCTGCGCAACGGGCGAATGAACGTCTGGGGGAACAGTTTGCCCACCGAAACCGTGCCCACCGGCCTCTGGACGGTCGGCGGAATACCATTCTCCGCTAAAGCGGATCGCGATTCCGGGCCCGACAACATCCGCTGTGACGGGCAGTTTCTTCCGCTGCCGGCGGCACCGGCGGAATGGCTGCATCTGCTGGCCGCCTCCGAACGGCGCTGCGAGGAGACCGTCCATCTCCACTACGCCTCCGGCGCTGTGGACCCGGAGTGGATCAGGGTCTCCGACTTCTGGCCCGCCCAGGCGCGGTTCGGCGAGACCCTCGCCGCCCGGTCGCCGGCCCTGCACTATCCGCACCACCGGCAGCAGGACCTCGCCGGGCAGCTGTGGGCGGTCCGCGTCCCGGTGACCCGCCGGGAGCCGCTGCGGGCGCTGCGCCTGCCGGTCAATCCGGCGCTGCACATCTTCGCCCTGACCGTCGAGACCGTGCGGTGAACCCGGCGATATCCTCGCTGCCCTGGTACGACGACCTGTGCAGCTGCCTCCAGATGGACATCGGGCTCGTGCTGGAGCGCGCGGGCTGGGAGCCGGTGCGGGCGCTGGCCGCCGGGTGGCGGTTCACGGCGCCGACCGGGCCGGTGGAGTCCGTCGAGTTCTACCACCCGGCGGGCGACCGCCTGGGCACCCATCTCTGCCTCCACCACCCGGTGGAGTTCCGCTGGCACCACCCGGCGACGGCCGCCGAGGCCCATCGGCAGCTCCTCGACGCGCTGGACCGCGGAGTACCGCCGGTCGTCGCGGTGAACAACTACCACCTGCCGTTCCGGCCCGCCTACCACGATGTGCACGCCGCGCATCTGCTGGTGGTCACCGGCTACCGGGCCGCCGCCGACGCCTACCTGATCAGCGACCCCATGCCGCCCGCCTTCACGGGCGAACTGCCGCGCCCCGTCCTGGAGACCGCGCGCGGCTCGCTCAGCGTCGACGACCCGAGCGACCCCTTCTTCGCGGGCGCCTCCCCCGCCTTCCGCTGGCTGGAGGTGCGTCCGACCGGACCGCAGCCGCCGCTGACCCCGGCCTGGCTGCGCACCGTCCTGCACGGCAACCTGGCCGCCCAGCGGGCCGGCGGCGGTCACGGCCCGGCCGCGCTGTCCGCGCTGCTGGACGACGTGCCCAAGCGGGTCGGGGACGAGGGCGTGGGCGTCCTCCAGGAGCTGTACGTGCTCGGCTGGCCGGCCCAGGCCGAGGCCGCCCTGCACGCGGGCTTCCTGGCCGCCGCCGCCCGCTCGCTCGACCGCCCGGACCTCGCCGAACTGGGCCGCTGGGTGGACCTCGTGGCCCACGGCTGGACCGGGCTCCGGGTGGCCGCCGCGCACACCGCGCTCGGCGACGGCCCCGGCGAGGAGCACGTGCTCGGCCTGGGACGCCGGCTGCTGGCGACCTGGGAGCTGTGCCTGAACCGCCTGGAGACCGTGTTGCGGGAGGACCCATGAGCCGACTCGCCCTGCTCGGCGGCACACCCGCCGTGCCCGCCCCCGGCCCGGACACCGCCGCCCTGACCGACTGGCCGGTGGTGACCGACGAGGACGAGCGGGCCGTGCTGCGGGTGCTGCGCGGCGACCGGCTGACGGCCGCGGGCGGCGACGGCGGTGAGACGGCCGCGCTGGAGCGGGAGTGGGCCGGGGCCGTCGGCACCGCCCACTGCCTGGCGGTGTCCTCGGGCACCGCGGCGCTCGAGGTCGCGCTCGCCGCGGCGGGCATCGGCCCCGGGGACGAGGTGGTGGTGCCCGCGCTCACCATGAACGCCACCGCCCACGCCGTACGCCGGTGCGGTGCCGAACCGGTCTTCGCCGACATCGAACCGGACACCTACACGCTGGACCCGGTCCAGGCCGCCGGGGTGCTGACGGCCCGTACGGCCGCCCTGCTGCCGGTGCACCTGCACGGGCTGCCCGCCGCCATGGACGCCCTCGGGGACCTCGCCCGCGACCGCGGCCTCGCGGTCGTCGAGGACGCCGCGCAGGCCCACGGCGCCCGTCACCAGGGCGCCCCGGTCGGCTCGCTCGGCCTCGCCGGCTGCTTCAGCCTCCACCCCAGCAAGAACCTGCCGACCTGCGGCGAGGGCGGTCTGCTCACCACGGACTCGGCCGAACTGCACCGCGCCGCCCTGGCACTGCGCACCTTCGGCGAACGTCCGCCGGTGCGCATCCGCACCTATGTCGCGCACGGCCCGGGGTGGAACGCCCGGATGGGTCCGGTGGAGGCCGCGTTCGCCCGGTCCCAGCTGAGCCGGCTGCCGCAGTGGGCCAAGGCCCGCGAGGAGTCGGTGGGCGCGCTGCTCGACCGGCTCGCCGCCCTGCCCGGCCTGCGCGTCCCCGTGGTTCCGGCCGGGCGGACCCACGCCTGGCACATCCTGCGGCTGCGCCTGGTCCCCGCGGAGCTGGGCCTGTCCGGGGTGGCCCCGGCCGCCGTACGCCGCGCCCTGCACCGCGCGCTGCGGGCCGAGGGCGTGCCGGTCTCCCGCTACCAGACCGCGCCGCTGCCCGCCCACCCCGCCTTCCGGGCCGCGACGGCGTCCCTCGACGCGATCGCCGAGCGCTTCCCGGTGACCGGCGCTGCCCTCGACGGCACGCTGTGCCTCCAGCGCCGCCACCTCAACCCGGCGGCCGGCCCCGTACTGGCCGCGTACGCCACGGCGTTCGAGAAGGTGTGGGACGGCCTGGAGACCGTACGGGCCATGGCGCGGGCCCGGCCGTACGGGGACTGGCGGGACGACCTCGCCGGCGGTGCGCGGTGAGCGCGCACCCGGAGCGGGCCGCCGCACTGGCCCGCCGGCTGCGCCGGGACGTGGTGGAGATGGCGGCCGGGCCCCAGGGCGCGCACCTGGGCGGCAGCCTGTCCTGCGTGGACGTGCTCGCGGTGCTGTACGGCGGGCTCCTCGGCGACCAGGACACCTTCGTGCTGAGCAAGGGCCACGCCGCGCCCGCCCTGTACGCGGCGCTGGCCGCCACCGGCCGGATCGACCGGGCCGAGCTGTCCCGCTACGCCGAGCCGGGCAGCCGGCTGTTCGGGCACCCGCCGCGCGGACTGCCCGGGGTGGAGTTCCCCACCGGATCGCTCGGCCACGGGCTGAGCCTCGCGGCCGGGGTGGCCCTTGCCGGGCAGCTCACCGGCGCGGGCGGCCGGACCTACGCCCTGCTCGGGGACGGCGAGCTCCAGGAGGGCTCGGTGTGGGAGGCGGCGCTGTTCGCCGCGTCCCGGCGGCTGACCTCGCTGGTCGCCGTCGTGGACCGCAACGGCCTCCAGCTGGCCCGACCGACCGAGGAGGCCGCGGGAGCCGAGTCACTTGAGGCGCGCTTCACGGCGTTCGGCTGGCAGGTGCGCGCGGTCGACGGACACGACCACGCGGCGCTCGGCGCGGCGCTCGGTGATCCCGCCGACCGCCCGGTGGCCGTGCTGGCCCGCACCGTCAAGGGACACGGGGTGCCGTTCCTCCAGGGACGGGTCGCGAGTCACTACGTCAGGCTCCGTCCGGATCTCCTCAAGCGCGCCCTCGCCGCCCTCGACGCCCAGGAACGCCGATGACGACCACGACCACGGCCGGGACCCCGGCCCTCGCGCCCCGGGACGCCTACCGGGACGCGCTGCTCGCGCTGGCAGCCGAGGACGAGCGGGTGATCTGCCTGGACTCCGACACCGGCGGCCTCGGCGAGTCCTTCGGGCGCCGCTTCCCCGACCGCTACATCGACGTCGGCATCGCCGAGGCCAACCTGTTCGGGGTGGCCGCCGGCCTCGCGGCACGCGGGCTGCGCCCGTACGTGCACACCATGGCGGCGTTCGCGAGTCTGCGGGCGGGCGAGCAGCTGAAGCTCGACATCGTCGGCAACCGGCTGCCGGTCCGGGTGATCGCCACCCACGCCGGGCTCTCCGCGACCCACTTCGGCACCACGCACTACGCACTTGAGGACCTGGCGGTCACCCGGGCGCTGGACGACCTGACGGTCGTGGTGCCCGCGGACGCCGCCGAGATCGCCCCGGCGCTGCGCGCCCTGCACCGGCTTCCCGGGCCCGCCTATCTGCGGCTCGGCCGGTCCGCCACCGAGCCGGTGGCGGAGCGGCCCGCGGAGTTCCGGCTCGGCGGTGCGGTGACGTTGCGCGCGGGCACGGACGTCACCGTGCTCGCGCTCGGACCGCTGCCCGTCCTGCTGGCCCTGCGGGCCGCCGGACAACTCGCCGGAGAGGGCGTGTCCTGCCGGGTGCTGCAGATCCACACCCTGTGCCCGCTGGACACCGGGGCGGTCCTGGAGGCGGCCCGGTCCACCCGGGGCGTGGTGACGGTCGAGGAGCACCGCCCGGCGGGCGGCCTCGGCGACGCCGTCGCCGAGACGCTCGGCTGCCACCGGCCGGTCCCGCAGGTACGCGTAGCGGTACGCGGACCGGTGGGCACCGTGGTGCGCAGTCACGAAGACGCCCTGGCCGAGGCCGGGCTGAGTGCCGCGGCGGTCCGGGAGGCCGCACTCCGAGTCCTGAACATCCAGACGCCCTGAGAGGTGAGATCCCGATGCCGGACCGCACCAGCCTGCGGGTCGCCGAACTGTACGCGCGTGTGCTGAACATCGAGCACGTCACCGAGGGCGACGACTTCTTCCTGCTCGGCGGGACCTCGCTGACCGCGATGGAACTGCTCGACGTCATCGACGCGGACCTCGGTGTCCGGCTGCCGCCCCGGACGCTGTACCGGGCGACGGTCGTCTCCGAGCTGGCCGAGGAGATCGACGCCCGCCTCCCCGCGGCGGAAGGAGCCTGAGATGCGACTGTCGCGCCCGCCGTTCGCACCCGTGGAGTTCAAGGACGTCGATCTGCTCGACTCCGCCTACTACGCCACCGGTGACCCGCACGCCGTCTGGGCCCGGCTGCGGGAGACCGAGCCGGCCTACTACTGCGACCCGGCCGACGGGCGCGAACCCTTCTGGGTGCTCACCCGCTACGAGGACGTCGCCCGGGTGCTGCGGGACCACCGGTCCTTCTCCTCGCGGCGCGGCACCATGCTGTGCATCATCGACCTCAGCATGCCCGACTTCGCCTCCGACGAGATGATGCCGGACACCGATCCGCCCCGCCACCGGCAGCTGCGCGAGCCGGTCAGCAGGGCGCTCACCCCGCGCGCGGTGGCCTCCCAGGAGGGCGCGCTGCGCCGGATCGTGCACGAGCTGCTCGAACCGGCCCTGGACGGCGGGGTGTTCGACCTCGCACAGGCCGCGCTGCTGTTCCCGATGGCCTTCACCGGCACCCTGATGGGACTGCGCCGGGAGCACTGGCGGCACATGGCGGAACTGACCACGATGACCATCGCCTACGACGACCCGGACTACTCCCTCGGCGACCCCAAGAACACCATCCGGCTGGCCCACCACGAACTCTTCGACCTGTTCCGGGCCGAGGTCCGCGAGCGCACGGCGGCCGGCCGGGAGGCCGACGACCTGATCGGCATCCTGCGGTCCATGGACGTGGACGGCGAGCGGCTGACCGAGCATCAGCTGATCCTCAACTGCTACGCGCTGCTGCTCGGCGCGAACGTCACCACCCCCCATGTCACCTCCGCCCTCGTGCTGGCGATGGCCGAGCACCCCGAGCAGTTCGAGGCGGCCCGCAGAGACCCGGAGCTGCGCCGCCCCCTGGTGCAGGAGACGCTGCGCTGGGCCTCCCCGGCGAGCCACTTCATGCGGTACGCGGTCGAGGACGTGCGGCTGCACGGCCGTACCCTGCGGGCGGGCGAGCCGGTCAGCGTCTGGCTGGGCTCCGCCAACCGGGACGAGCGGATGTTCGCGCGGCCCTACGAGTTCGACGGGACACGCACCGGCAACCGGCATCTCGCCTTCGGGGTGGGGCCGCACTACTGCATCGGCGCCGGCCTCGCCACGCTCGGCCTCGAAGTGTTCCTCGACGAGCTGCTTGAGCTGGTGGAACGGGTGGAGCCGGCCGGCGAACCGGCCCATCTGGCCTCGAACTTCGTCGCCGGATACAAGCATCTGCCGGTCCGGCTGACACCCCGCGCGGGGGCGCGCGGGGCCGGGGCGGGGTCCGCGTGAGCGGCCCCGGGTCGTGGTTCGACAACCGGTTCCGCCGGGCCGGGGCGTCCGCCACGCTGTACTGCTTCCCGTTCGCCGGCGGTACGGCCGCCTACTACGCGCCCTGGGCCGAGGAGTTCACGGCCGCTGTAGAGATCGTCCCGGTCCAGCCGCCGGGGCGCGGGTCCCGGATGGCGGAGCCCGGCCCGGCGAGCATCGCGGAGATGGCCGACACCCTGGCGCCGCTGATCGCGGCGGCCCCGACCCGGCCGCTGCTGCTCGGGCACAGCATGGGGGCGATCACCGCCTTCGAGGTGGCCCGGCGGCTCGCCGTACTGGGGCGCCCGGCCGGGACGCTGTTCGTCAGCGGACGGCCCGCACCGCCCATCGCCCGGCCCGTCGCCCCGGTGTCCGGGCTGCCGCGGAACGCGTTCGTGCGGATGCTCCGGGCGTACGGCACGGCCCCCGAGGAGGTGCTGGGCCACGCGGAGCTGCTCGATGTGCTGCTGCCGATGATCCGCGCCGACTTCGACCTGATCGAGCGGTACGCCTACGCTCCCGGGCCGCCGCTCGACTGCCCGGTCCTGGCCTGGTGCGGTGACGCCGACCCGGAGGTGCGGCCCGCGGACATGGCCCGCTGGGGCGAGCAGACCACCGGCCCGTTCGAGCTGACGGTACTGCCCGGCGGTCACTTCTTCCTGACCGACCACCACCGGCAGATCGTGAAGTCGGTGCTGCGCACGGCCGCCTGACCGCACACCGGGGCCCCGGGAGGAGAGTCCTCCCGGGGCCCCGCCCGTGCGTGCGGGTCAGGCCGGCGCCAGACCCGCGCCCGGCTCCCGAACCGGCGCACCCGCCCGGCACCGGCACCGGCCCGCTCGAACCGACCGCACCGCACCGCAGACCAGGGCCCCGGGACGAGATGCCTCCCGGGGCCCCGCCCGTGCGTGCGGGTCAGGCCGGGGTGAGGGCCGTGGCCAGTTCCCGGACGGTCGCGTGCCGGTAGAGCATCGGCACCGGGACCTCCCTGCCGAGGCGCCTGCCGAGTGCCTCGGCCACCTGGAGGATCACGATGGAGTCGCCGCCGAGCGCGAACACCGAGTCGTCCCGGCCGACCCGTTCGTGCTGGAAGTGCTCGCCGAAGACCTCGGCGATCAGGGTCTCGGCAGCGCCGACCGGAGCCGCGTAGCCGCTCGGCCGGCGGTCCACGGCCCGCTCCGCCAGCAGCCTGACGGCGTCGGGTTCGCCCGCCGGGGTACGGGGGATCCGCGGGACCACCACGAGCTGGGCGAGGGCGCCCCGCGCGGCGAGCGCGCCCGCCACCGCGCGCCGCACCTGCGCGGGGTCGGCGTCCTCCGCGACGGTCAGGGCGATCACCACGCTGCCGCCCGAGAACTGGTCCGGGGCCAGTTCGGCGGCGAGATGCGGGTTGCGCGGATCCGCGCCGAGCAGCAGATACGGCCGGGTGCCGCGCACCGCGCCGAGCAGCAGCCGCAGCCCCTCGGTGGGTTCGAGGGAGCGCAGCCCGCGCCGTTCGGCGGCGGCGACCAGCGGACTGCCGTCGTTCATGCCGGTGCCGGCCCACATGCTCCAGGCCAGGCAGCGGACGTACCGCCCCTGGGCGCTCCAGCGGTGGCCGAAGGCGTCCAGCGCCGCGTTCGCCGCCGAGTAGGCGCCGTAGGCGGCTCCGCCGAGGTGGCCGTTGACCGAGGAGAACAGCACCACACCGGTCTCCGGGCGGTCGCGCAGGACGGCTTCCAGCGCCGCGCCGCCCGCGAGTTTGGCGTGCAGCATGTGGCGCAGCCAGTCGGCGGTCTCCCGGCGCAGCTCGTGTGCGGAGAGGTCGGTCCACTGCGGGGCCGGGGAGGCGCCGGCCGCGTGCACCGCGAGCCGCAGGGGCGCGTCCCAGTCCCGCTCGGCCGCGGCGACACCGGCGGCGAGGGCGGCGGTGTCCGCGACATCGGCGGCCAGGTAGCGGACCTCGCCGAGGGCGCGCAGATCGGCGAGCAGCCCGGCCTGTTCGGGGGCGAGTTTCTCCTCCGGGGTGCGGCCGGTGACGAGCAGCCGCACCCCCAGCGCGGCGAGCAGGTACTCGGCGAGTACGGCACCCAGGCCGCCGAGACCGCCGATGAGCAGGCAGGTGCCGCCGGGCGGCAGCACGTCCCGGGGGACGGCCAGCTCCGTCGCGGTCTCCACCTGGCGCAGCCGGGGCACGCGGGCCGCGTCCCCGCGCACCGCGGTCAGTTCCCCCGGGTAGGGGACGAGGGCGAGCCGCGCCAGTTCGCCGGCGTCGGCGCCGGCGGGCGCGTCCACCAGCCGGACGGCCGCGCACAGGTCCTCGGCGCCGGCCGTCCGGACGAGGCCGGCGAGCGCGGCCCGTCCGGGCTCCACCGGATCCTGCGGCCCGGCCGCCAGCGCCCCCTGCGTCAGCACGGTCACCTCGGCACCGGGCAGGGTCCGGGCGAGTGCCGACAGGGCGGTGAGCAGCCGGGCGGCGGGCTCGTCGGCGGCGCCGCCGGAAGCGGGGCCGACGTCCCAGGCGTAGATCACCCGGGGGCGGGGCCCGAGTCCGGGGGCGAGCCGTTCCAGCGCGTGCACGAGGGCGGCCGGGTCGAGCGGGTCGGCCGCGGTGACGCCGGGGAGTTCGGGGCGGTCGGCGGACGCCGGGCCGCCCGGCGCCGTGAGGAGGATGAGGGGGCCGTCGAGCCGGGCCGCGAGGGGGGCGTGGAGTGCGCCGTCCGGTGGGGCGAGCAGCAGGACGGGACCGGTGCCGGGGGCGGGTTCGGGGGCCGGCGACGGGATCCAGACCCGTTCGAGCACGGGGCTCGCCGCGGTGACGGGGTCCTCGGCGCGATGGTCGTAGCGGCGGTCGGCGAACCGGCCGGCCCGGTGGTCCTCCAGCAGCCGGCCGCGCTGGATCTTGCCGCTCGCGGTGCGCGGGAACTCCTCGGCGGTGAGCGGGATCACGGCTTCCGGGCTCAGGGCCAGCTCCCGGGCCAGGGCACCGCGCACGGCGGCGACCGTGCCGTCCAGATCGCCCGCCGCCTCGGCGTCGGGCACGAAGAAGACCAGGATCGCGTCGGTGCCGCGGTCCTCGTCGCGGACCCCGCAGACGGCGGCGCAGGCGGGCCGCACCCCCGGGGTCTGCTCGACCACGGCCTCGGCGTCGGCGACCGGGTAGTTGGCGCCGTTGACGATCACCATGTCCTTCTCACGGCCGGTCAAGGTGAGCCGGCCGTCGCGGAGGAAGGCCAGGTCCCCGGTGTCGAACCAGCCGTCGTCGGTGAACGAGGCGGCGTTCGCCTCCGGGTTGCGGTGGTACTCGAGCAGCAGGGTGTCCCCGGCGACCTGGAGGCGGCCGATCCGGCCCTCGGGCAGCACCTCGCCCCGCGCGTCGACGATCCGCAGGGCGACGCCGGGGACCGGCGGGCCGACCTCGGTGAGCAGTACGGCTCCGGCGGCGTCGGGAGGCAGCGTGGCGAGCCGGCCGTCCAGCGAGTGCGGGTCGAGCGCGACCGTGCCGACGGAGGGGTCACGGGCGTCCAGGGCCGAGTAGGTGACGCCGGAGGAGGTCTCGGACATGCCCCAGCAGGCGACCATGGCGGTGGGCGGCAGGCCGTGCGGGACGAGCAGTTCGAGGAAGCGCCGGGCGGTGCGGGCGACCACGGCCTCGCCCGCGTTGCACAGATGCCGGGCCGTGCCGAGGTCCCAGCTGCCCGCCCGGATCGCGTCGGCCTCCTTGGCGACCAGGGCGTAGGCGAAGTTGGGGGCCCAGGTGTTGGTCACCCGGTACTCGGACAGCCAGTCCAGCAGCGCCAGCGGGCGCCGGACGAACGCCTCGGTGCGGGCGTTGATGTGCTCGCACCGCAGGAAGACGTCCCGGACGTTGGACATCACGATGCCGCCCACATGGTCGAGCGGCATGAAGTTGAGGGTGACCTCGTGCTCGGTGAAGCCGTTGCGGGCGGCCACCGCGTGGCTGCGCGCGACGATCGAACGGTGGGCGTGGCGCACGCACTTGGGGGTGCCGGTGCTGCCCGAGGTGAGCAGCTGCACGACCGGGTCGTCGGGGCCGGCCGCGTACGGCTCGGCGGGGGCGGCGGCGGTGCGGGCGGCCGAGGCGACCCGCGCCGGTGCGGGCCCGCCCCACCGGGCGACCAGGGCCGTGGTCGGGTCCAGCAGCGCGTCGTCGGTCAGGATCAGCGGGCGGTCGAGCAGCTCCCAGGCGGCCCGGAGCCTGCGGGTGCCCGCGTTGTCGGTGGTGTGGTCGAGGACCGGGCCGACCGGGGTGGGGACGAGGCCGCCGAGGACGCAGGCCCAGAAGGCGGTCAGGAAGGTCCGGCTGTCGGCGCACTGCAGCAGCACGGGGTCGCCGGGGCCAAGTCCGGCGGCGCGCAGGCCGGTCAGGGCGCACCGTGCCTCGTGGAGCAGCTCGGGATAGGTCTGCCGGTCGGTGCCGCCGTCGGGCAGCAGATAGGTGGTGCCGCGTCCGGGTGCCAGCTCCGCCGCGCGCAGCAGGGCCTCGGTGAGGGTGCGGGGGGCGTCCGGCGGGAGCGTGGCCGGCGGGCCCGCGCTGACGGCGGGCCGGTCGTCCGGGAGGGGGGTGCCCGCGGGGGGTGCGGTCTCCGGGCCGGCCGGGGCGGGCAGGGCGGTGCGGACCCGCCGGTCGAGGACGACGGCGGCCTCGCGTACGCCCGGGACGGACTCGGCCAGCCGTCTGAGCGCCGCCGGGCCGGCGGCGTCGGTGTGGTGCGCCATGTTCTCCCCCTCGGCCGGTCTCACCCGGCCAGCAGCGCTCGGGCGAGGACCCGGGCGGTCCGTTCGGTGGGCTCGTTGACGAAGTAGTGGCCGCCGTCCACGTCGTGGTGGGTGTGGCCGGCGGTGGTGTGCTCGGCCCAGGAGTGCAGCGCGGCGACCGGCACGGTGGTGTCCTCGGTGCCGCGCAGGGTGGTGACCGGGAAGGGCAGCGGCGGGCGCGGCTCGTACCGGTAGGTCTCCCAGAGGGTGAAGTCGGACCGGATCAGCGGCAGGAGCATCTCCAGCAGCGCCGTGTTGCCGAGGACGGCGGCGGGCAGTCCGCCGCGCCGTGCGACCTCGGCGGCGAGGTCGGCGTCGGCCAGGGCGTGCAGCGGGTGTTCCGGCGGCGGCAGATGCGGGGCGGGCTGCGCGGCGGCCAGCAGCCGGCGCGGCCACAGCCCGTCCCGCTCCCCCAGTTCCCGGGCGACCTCCCAGCCGAGCAGCGCGCCGGCGCAGTGGCCGTACAGCGCGAAGTCGCCGGTGCAGAAGGGGCGCAGGGCGATGGCGCAGGCCCGGACGAGGGACCGCAGCCGGGTCGGCGGGTCCTCCTTGGAGCGGTCCTCGCGGCCGGGCAGCTGGACGACCAGCACCTCGATGCCGGGCGGCAGCAGCTCGGGCCAGGTGCGGAAGACGGAGGCGCCGGCACCGGCGTGCGGCAGGCAGATCAGACGCAGGACGGGGGCGGGCCGGGCGGCCCGCCGGACCCAGGGGGACTCGGCGGTGAACACGGCCGCGCCCATCACTGGTCCCCGGGCCGCTCGTCGGCGAGGGCCTCGATCTCGTCGTCGGCGAGCGCCTCGACCAGGTCGAGGGCGGCGGCCAGGCGATCGCGCCGCTGGTCGCGGCGGGCCAGCGCCTCGTCGACGATCCGGGCGAGCCCCGCGACGGTGGGCGCGGCGAAGAACTCGGCGATGGAGACGTCGACGCCGAACACCGCCTTCACGCGCGGCGCGATCCGGATGGCCTGGAGGCTGGTGCCGCCGAGCGCGAAGAAGTTGACGTGCCGTCCGATCCGGGCGCCCAGCAGCGGGCCGAACACCTCGGCCGCGACGGTGCGCTCGGTGGGGCTGCCGTCCTCCGCGCCCGGGTCGCCGAGGTCGTCGAGCTGGGTGAACTCGACGGCGGGCAGGGCGCGTCGGTCCACCTTCCCGCTGGCGGTGAGCGGAACGGCCGGCACCGGGACCAGGACGCTGGGCACCATGGTCGGCGGCAGCCGGTCGCCGAGCGCGGACCGTACCGCGTCGAGCTTCAGCTCGCCCTCCTGCGCGGCCACCACGTAGGCGACGAGCAGGGTGCCGCGGTGCGGGTCGACCGCCACGTCGGCGACCGCGCGGGCGACGCCGGGCAGGGCCTGGAGGGCGGCCTCGACCTCGCCGAGTTCGATGCGCACCCCGCGGACCTTGACCTGCCGGTCGGCACGCCCCCGGAAGACCAGGTCGCCGTCGTCGTTCCAGCCGGCGAGGTCGCCGCTCAGGTACATCCGGGAGCCGGGCGGCCCGTACGGGTCGGGGCGGAAGCGTTCGGCCGTCAGGCCGGGGCGGCCCAGGTAGCCGCGGGCGACGCCGAGTCCCGCGACGGCCAGTTCGCCGACCGCGCCGGGCGGGAGCAGGCCGAGCGCCTCGTCCACCACGTAGGCGCGGTGGTTGGTCATGGCCCGGCCCATCGGCGGCGAGGCGGCCCAGTGGCCCGCGCAGTCCTTGGCGACCACGGTGACGGTCGTCTCGGTCGGGCCGTAGCCGTTGGTGAACCGCCGGCCGCGGGCCCAGCGGGTGGTCAGTTCGCCGGAGAAGGCCTCGCCGCCGACGAACGCCACGCGCAGGGCGGGGTACCGGTCGGGGTCGAGCAGCTCCATGATGGCCGGCGGCAGGTCGATCACGGTGATCCCCTCGCCGGCCAGGACCGTGTCCAGCGCGTCGAGGGACGAGCGCTCCTCGTCGTCGACGACGTACAGCCGGGCCCCGGACAGCAGGGCGCCGAAGATCTCGAAGACCGACACGTCGAAGCCGAGGGAGGCGAAGTGGAGGACCCGGTCGGCGGGGCCGAGGCCGAACATCTCCTGCACGTTGCGCACGAAGCCGGCCGCGTTGCGGTGCTCGACCAGGACGCCCTTGGGGCGGCCGGTGGACCCCGAGGTGTAGATGACGTACGCCAGTGACTGCGGGGCGGTGTCCCGCTCGGGCGGGGTGTCCGGGAACGCGGCGTGCTCGTCCGCCTCGCCGGTCACCGTGAGGATCTCGGCGGCGACGCCCTCGTCGAGCTGCGCGACCTCCGGGGAGGCGAGGACGTGCCGGGCGCCGCAGTCCGCGACGATGGTGCGGACCCGGTCGGCGGGCTGTCCGAGGTCGACGGGGACGTAGGCGGCGCCGGCCTTCAGCACGGCGAGGATCGCGGTGACGGCGGCGGGACCGCGCCCGACCAGCACCGGCACCCGGTCGCCCGGGGCCACTCCGCGCGCGATCAGCCGGTGGGCGAGCCGGTTGGCCCGGGCCTGGAGTTCCCGGTAGGAGACCTCGCCGCCCCGGCCGGCCAGCGCGGTCCGCTCGGGGTGGGCGCGGGCGACGTCGTCGAAGACCCGGTGCAGCACCTCGGGCGGGCGGCTGCCGATCGGCGCGTTCCACCGGTCCAGGATCGTGGCGCGCTCCGTGTCCCCGGTGATCTCCAGCGCGTGCAG
Organism: Streptomyces sp. NPDC015171; assembly: GCF_043079545.1. Lineage (NCBI taxonomy): Bacteria > Bacillati > Actinomycetota > Actinomycetes > Kitasatosporales > Streptomycetaceae > Streptomyces > Streptomyces sp. NPDC015171. The sequence goes on along the minus strand of NZ_JBIBUO010000002.1, from coordinate 66,172 downwards.
CGGGGTCTCGGGGCGGGCGCAGCCCTGTCCGAGCAGCAGCAGAAAGCGCTCGGCGAGGCGGCGGGCGGTGGACTCGCGGTACAGCGCGGTGGCGTAACGGATCCGGACGACGGGGTCCGGCCCGTCCAACGGGGTCGTCTCCAGGGAGAGTTCGAAGCTGTTGGCGCCGGTGTCGATCCGTTCGGCGCACAGGGTCAACCCGCCCGCCGACGCGGTGTGCGCGGTCTCGGTCCAGGCGTCGAAGCCGAGCTGGACCAGCGGCAGCCGGGACGGGTCGGGCTCCAGGCCGAGGCCGTCGAGGACGGTGCGGAACGGGGTGGCGCCGTGCCGCTTTGCCGCCTCGCGGCGGGCGCGCACCCGGCGCACGATCTCGGCGAACGCGGGATCGCCGTCGAGTTCCACGCGCAGGGCGAGCAGGTTCCCGCAGTCCCCGACCAGGAGGCCGGAGGGGAACGGTCCGAGGACCCGGTGCGGTATGCCGATGGTGAGGTCGGCGCCCGACAGATGGCGGGCCACGAGTGCGAAGAAGGCGCCGAGAAGGATGTCCTCGGCGGGATTCCCGGATTTCTCCGCGAAATCCCGGAGCTGCTTCAGAAGTTCATCCGGAATCGGGGATTCAATGGATTCGGCGGTAAGGTCGAGAACGCGCGGCCGAGGATGGTCGGGGGGAATCTCGGTGTTCTCCCAGGCGGCCAGCTCATGGTGCCAGAATTCCATACCGGCGCGCGCCTCGGGACCCTCGGTCCAGTTCCGCTGCCAGGCAGCGTACTCGCCGAACGGGTGGGCCGGCTCGGGGAATTCCGGATTCCGCTCGGCCCGCCGGGCCGCGTAGGCAGCGGCGAGATCCGTCACCAGCACTCCGACGGAACGGTGGTCCAGGATCAGATGGTGGGAGACCAGCACCAGGACGTGCTCGTCGGCCGTCAGGCGCAGCAGCCGCAGGCGCAGCGGGGCCGCGGCGTCGAGGTCGAACCCTTCGGCCAGTTCGGCCGTCACGATCTCCCGCGTCCGGGCCCGCGCCTCGCCGGGGTCGCAGGGTTCGGCCGTCAGCCGGACCGGCCGTGCGGCCTGCACCACCTGCACTCCGGTGTCGTGCTCCCGCGGGAAGACCGAGCGCAGGGCGCCGTGCCGGCCGATCAGGTCGTCGAGGGCGGCGCGGAGCGCGGGCACCTGCAGCGGCCCGGTCAGGCGCAGGGCGAAACCGAGTCCGTAGGCGGTGCTGCTGGGCGACACCTTGTCGAACAGCCACAGCTGCTCCTGCCGGAAGGTGAGCGGAGCGGTGCGCACCCCCGGTTCCGCTCCGTCCAAGCGGGCCAGCAATTCCGCGCGGCGCTCCGCGGAAAGGCTCCGCAGCCTTCGGAGCAACTCGCCTTGTCCAGCCAATTCGTCCCCCAGTTCACCAGACGCATAACAGTCGTCGCAGCAGACACGGCACGCAAGGACACGTCGGATATGACCGCAGAAAAAGCTTCGACCAGTGAAGTCGCCCGACGGATGGGCAGTGCCCCGAATCCCCCGGGCACTCATCCGTCGACGGGCCGATGCGGCACTATTCAAGGACCGACAACGTGTGCCACAGTAGTGCGGCCATCGAGTCTCGACAAGGACGCGTCATGGATTTGAGCGTCACCCGGAGAACCCTCGACTTCAGACAAGAGCTGCGGACTCTGCTGACCTCCCCCGACACCCGGACCCTGCTGGACGATGTCCACGCGCGCCGCGACGGCATGGACGGTGACGTCCGGCCGCTGTACCGGCATCTGGGCCGGTCCGGGGTGCTCGCTCCGTCCTGGCCGCCCGAACACGGCGGCCGGGGCGGCGACTTCACCGAGACGGTCGTCCTGCTGGAGGAACTGGTCACGCACGGGGTACCGCAGAGCCTCTACTACATCTCGGTCCAGATCGTCGGCTCGCTGATCCTCCAGGCGGGCTCGCCGGAACAGCGCGCGGCGCTGCTGCCCCGGCTCGCCTCCGGCGAGCTGTCCGTCTGCATCCTGTTCACCGAACCGGAGCACGGCTCGGACCTGGCCGGCATCACCACCCGGGCCGAGCCCGGCCCCGACGGCGGCTGGACCCTCAAGGGCCGCAAGACCTACAACCTGAAGACCGCCTACGCGGACCTGGCACTGTGTGCCGTGCGCACCGCCCCGGAGCAGAGCAGGTACGAGGGCATGTCCCTGTTCCTCGTGCCGCTCGACGCGCCCGGGGTCAGCGTGCGGCCGCTGCCCAGCCTCGCCGACGAGCAGTTCCACGACGTCCGGCTGACCGATGTGAAGGTCGGTCCCGAGGCGGTGCTCGGCGCACCGGGTGAGGGCTGGTCGCTGATCACCCGGATGTTCGCCGCCGAGCGCAGCGGCCTCGACTACTACGTGCGCGCCCGGCACTGGCTCGACCTCACCGCCCGCCGGCTGCTCGCCGGTCCGGCGCCGGACGGCGCGGACCTCGCCGAACTCGCCCGCCACCACGCGCGGTTGGCCGCCACCCGGCTGCTCACCTGCCGGGCCTTGCAGCAACTCCAGGAGGACCGGCCGGACATCGCCTCCGCCTCGATGTCCAAGTGGCACGCGAGCGAGACCGCGCAGGCCGTCTCCTGGTGGTCGATGGAGGCGCTGGGCCTCTCCGCCCTCGGCCCGCCAGGACCCGGAGGACCGCACGGCCCCGAGGGACCGGATGGCCTTGGAGGACCGGATGGCCCCGGAGGACCGGACGGACCGGACGGCCTCGGAGGACCGGACCGGGTGCTGGAGGCGGCCTTCCGGGAGGCCCCGGGCATGTCCATCTCGGGCGGCGCGTCCGAGGTGCTGCTGGACATCATCACCGGCGCGCGGCTGCTCGACGACGTGGAGACGGGGGGATAGCGGGTGGACCTGTCCATGGATCCCGTACAGGTGCGGCTCGCCGCCGCGGTGCGGGCGGCGCTCAGCCGGACCGGCGAGACCCACGCCGAGCTGGCCGCGATCGGGGTGCCGGAACTGGGCCTGCCCGACCGGCTCGGCGGCTACGGCCTCGGCCTGGGCGCCGAGGTGGTGGTCGACCTGGAGCTGGGCCGGCAGCTGTGCCCGCTGCCCGCCCGGCGGGAGACCCGCCTCGCCCTCGACCTGCTGCCCGACGACCGCGGCGCGGCGGACCTGGCCGCCCGCGCCGCCAAGGGCGAGACCCAGCTGGTCACCGCCGGCGCGTACGGCACGCCCGCCCTGCGGCTCGACGAGCGGGACCGGCTGACCGGGGACAGCGGACCGCTGCCCGCCGACGAGGCCGCCCTCGCGGTGGTCCGCGCACTGCGGCCGGACGGCTCGGCGCAGTGGTGCACGGTGGTGCCCGACGGCCCGGGCGTGGAGTCGGTGGACCACCCCCTGCTCGGGCTGCCCGGCCGGATGCTCCGCTTCTCCGGGGCGCCCGCCACCCCGTTCACCGTGCCGGAGCAGGTGCTGCACACCGCCCTCGACGCGGGCCGGGTGCGCCAGGCCGCGGTACTGACCGGGCTCGCCGAGGCCGCGCTCGCGGCGGCCCGCGCGCACGTCAACCGGCGGCTGCAGTTCGGCACCCCGCTGGTGGACCGCCAGTCGGTGGCGCACCGGCTGGCCCGGCTGGTCGGGGAGGGCGACGGCTGGCGGCTGCTCGTCCACGAGGCCGCCTGGCGGCACGACCGGGGCGAGGACTGCCGGGCGGTCGCCGCCCTCGCGCTCGCCGCCGCGGCCGAACACGCCCTCGCCTGCTCACGGCTGGCCATCCAGCTGCACGGCGTGCGGGGCATGCTGGCTCATGCGACGGCCGCCACCGCCTACCGGCACGCCTCGGCGGAGGCGGCCCGGCTGGGCGCTCCCCGGCGGCTGTGGCGGGAGGCGGGCGCCCGGCTGGCAGCCGGGGGCCGGCCGGCCCCCGGTCTCGGCGAGTGACCCCCGAGGCCGCGGCCGTACGGTCCGCCCGGACCGGCGGCCCGGCCCGCTCAGCCGCCGGCCAGGTCCGTCCGCAGCCGCTCCAGCAGCACGTCAGGGGCGCTCAGGAAGGTGTAGTGGGTGCCGGGCAGCACCACCTTCGAGGCGTCCGCCCAGCCCTCCCAGCCGCCCATCAGCCGGTGCGGCACCTCGACGTCGGCGTCCCAGCCGATCACCGTGAGCGGGCAGGCGGCGCCGGGCGTCACCGGCTTGCGGTACGTGCGGTTGGCGTCCAGGTCGGCGCACATCACTTCGAGGAAGAGGTCGAGCATCTCGGCCGGCGGACTGTCCGAGCCGAGCGCGGCGAACAGCCCGCGCAGCTCGTCCCGCAGCCCCTCCTCGGTCAGCCCGAGGAACCGCCCGTACGGCCCGTCCTGCGGGGCCACCTGGGAGGAGACGAAACACCGCTCCGGCGCCCTGAGGCCTGCCTCCCGGATGCGCAGCACGGTCTCGAAGGCCGGCAGCGCGCCGCCGCAGTGGCCGAACACCGCGTACGGCCGGTCCAGGTACGCGGCGACCCCGTCCACCACGTCGGCGGCGAGCTGCTCGTAGGTGCCGTAGTGCGGCTCGCGCATCCGGTTCTCCCGGCCGGGCAGTTGCAGCGGGAGCACCTCCACCGGCCCGATCCACTGCGGCCAGCCGGCGTACATGGAGGCACCGCAGCCCGAGTACGGGAAGCACAGCAGCCGGTACTCCGCGTCGGGCGAGGGGGCCCGCAGGAACCACCGGGGAATCGCCATCACGCCCACCACCGTTCGGCCGGAAGTCGTCAGTAGCTGGATCGGCCGCCGATCGTAGCGAGCCGCCGCCGGCCTGTCACCGGTGCAACCACCGCTCCGCTCAGCGGGCTTGACGCACCATCAGCAGCACCGTCACGACAAGGGGGGTCCCATGCAGGAAGCGGGGTACGGCGTTCCGCTGGCGCCGATCCAGGAGCACTTCGTGAGCGCCGGTGCCGGCGGCACGGCCCAGGGCGAGTGCGTGGCCGTGCGGCTGCGGGGCGCACTCGACCCGGCGGTCCTGGGACAGGCCGTCCTCGCGCTGCTGCGCCGCCACGAGATCCTGCGCGCGAACACCGTCACGGCGGCGGACGGCGGGACCGCGCTGTGGGTGCGGCCCGTGCCCGGGCGGCCGCCGCTCGACGTGCTGGACCTGTCCGGCCGGCCCGCCGCCGAGCGCGAGGCGGCCCTCGGCCCCGCCCTGTCCGCCTTCGCGGCCCGGGAGATGGACCCGTCGTCCGACGCGCTGCTGCACTTCCTGCTCGTCCGTCTCGCCGCCGACGAGCAGGTGCTCGCCCTCGCGGTGCACCACCTCGTCGCCGACGCCACCGCCGTCCGGATCATGTGGGACGAGCTGAGCCGGGACTGCGCGGCGGCCCCGGGCGCCCCGGCCGTACCCGAGCCCGAGCTGCAGTACGGGGACTACGCGGCCTGGGAGCGGGAGCACCTGCTGCCCGCCGCCGAGCGGACCGACGGGCCCTACTGGCGGTCCGTGCTGGACGGCGCCCCCGCCGCTCTCGACCTGCGGACGGACCGGCCGCGGCCCCGGGTGAAGGGCACCGCGGGCCGACGCACCGGCTTCCGTTTCGCGCCGGGGGTGGCCGCCGCCCTGCGCGCCCACGCGACCGAGCGGCACACCACCGTCTACGCCGTGGGCCTCGCCGCCTTCGCCGCCCTGACCACCCGGTCCACCGGAGCCGAGGACCTGGTGCTCGGCGTGCTCGCCGCGAACCGGTCCACGGCGCAGACCGCGCATATGGTGGGGCAGTTCGCCAACACCGTGCCGCTGCGCCTCGACACCTCGGGCGACCCGGCGTTCGGCCGGCTGACCGAGCGCTGTGCCCGTGCGGTGGCCGGCGCGGTGGAGCACGGCCGGCTGCCCTTCAGCCGCATCCTCGAACTGGCCCGCCCCGACCGCGACGTCGGCCGCACCCCGCTGGTCCAGCATCTGTTCATCCCGCTCGTGGACGCCGTCGGGACGGGCGAGTTCGCGGGCCTGCCCGCGGTCCCCGTGGTGGTGGAGCGGACCCGGGGCCGCTTCGACACCATCGTCGAGCTGGAGGTGACCGACGGGCACGCCGGCCTGTGGGTCGAGTACGACACCGGTCTCTACACCGAGGCGGGCATCGCGGCCCTGGCCGCCGACTACGAGCGGCTGCTCACCGGCTGGCTCGCGGACCCCGGACTCCCGCTGTCACAGGTGGAGTTGGGCGCACCGCCGGCGGGTGCGGCCCCGGCCGCCGACCTCGCCGGGCTGCTGGAGCTGGCCCCCGGGGACACCGTGCGGGCCGACGCGGAGTTCGCGGAGGCCGACGCGCTGGCCGCCGCGGTCCGGCGGGCGGGCGCCGCGTTCGGCACGGGTACGGGTACGGGCACGGGCGGCGCCGGGGCCGACAGCGCGGTCGGCGCCGGTGCCACCGACGTCGCGGCCGTCGTGGCCGTCCATCTCCGTCCGGACGGCCGCCTTGACGCCCTGCCCGGGGCCCGGACCGTGCTGGTGGACGGCCCGCTCGACCCGCGGGAACCGGCCCGGCTGCGGTCGTCGGGGGCGAGGCGGGTCCTGCGGCTCGTCCGCCCGGCGGGCTCGGGGGCCCTGCTCGCCCTGGACCTGACCGGGCTGCCCGACGCCTGGCCCGCCGTCCTGCCCGTCGGCGCGGTCCCGCTCCCGCCGCCGGCCCCGCTCGCCGCCTGCGCCCCCGCCCCCCTGCTGCTCGACGTCGGCGGCCGGACGGAACCGACGGGGCTGACCGTACGGCGCGGCCCGGCCGGCGAACTGTGGCTGCTCGACGACCAGCGGCCGCGGAGCGCCCCCGGCGCCCCGCCGGAGCCCGGCCGGCCCGCCGATCCACTGGTCCCGCTGGTGGCCGAACTGTGGGCGGAGACGATGGAGCTGCCGGCGGTCGGTCCCGACGACGACTTCTTCGCCCTCGGCGGCCACTCGATGTTGGCCGCCCGGCTGGTGGAGAACCTCCGGGAGAGCCTCGGCGTCGAGCTGACCCTGCGCCTGCTCTTCGAGCACCCCACCCCCGCCCTGCTCGCCGAGGAACTGCGCCATCGCGCGCCCCGGCTGGTGGAGATGCTGCTCCTGCTCGGCACGGAGGAGCCCTCCGCCGGTGTCCCCGGCACCGGGGACGCGGAGCCGGGCGCCGGGCCGGCCGGGCATGACGTGGAGCGGACCGTCCCGCTGCTCTCCGCCCAGCGCCAGCTGTGGCTGGCGGAGCAGCTGAACCCGGGCCGGCTGACGCACACCATCCCGCTCCTGCTGCGTATCGACGGACCGCTGGACGCCGCCGCCCTGTGCGCGGCCGTCGGTGACGTGGTGGCCCGTCAGGACGGGCTGCGCGGGGTGTTCGTGGAGGTCGACGGGGAGCCCATGCAGCGGATACTGCCCTTTTGCGGCATGGACGTCCCGGTGACCGATCTGTCGGCGCTGCCCGCCGGGGAGCGGGAGGCCCGCGACCGGGCGCTGGAGGAGGAGACCGCGTACGGCGGCTTCGACCTGTCCACCGGTCCGCTGCTGCGCGCCCGGCTGGTGCGGCGGGGGGCGCGGGACCACGTGCTGCACCTGCTCTTCCACCACCTGGTCACCGACGAGGTGTCGATGACCGTCTTCATGCGCGAACTGTCCGCCCACTACCGGCGCCGGACCGGCCTGGGCGCCGCCGCCCTGCCCCCGCTGGAGCTGGACTTCGCCGGGCTCGCCGCCGCGGAGCGGGACCTGCTCGCCGGGCGCGAGGGGGACCGGCTGCGCCGCTACTGGCAGCGCGCGCTGGCCGGGGTGGCGCCGCTGCGGCTGCCGACCGACCACCCCCGCCCCGAACGGGCGGGCCACACCGGCGAGTTCCTCGCCCACCCGGCGCCGCGCGCGCTCGCCGACGCGGTGCTCGCGCTGGCCGCCGAGCGGCGCACCACCCCGTACACCGTGTTCCTCACGGCCGTCCTGGCGTATCTGCACCACCTCAGCGGCGGGCAGCGGGACCTGGTGGTCGGCGTGCCGACCGAGAACCGGGGCCGGCGGGGCGCGGAACACCTGGTGGGCTGCTTCCTCAATGTGCTGCCGGTCCGCGCGGACTGCTCCGGCGACCCCCGCTTCACCGACCTGCTGGAGCGGGTGGGCGCCACCCTGCTGCGCGCCTACGACCACCAGCGGCTGCCGTTCCCGGAGATCCTGGAGGCGGCCGGCGTCGAGCGGCCCGCCGACCGGCACCCGCTCTACCAGGTGACCTGCGAGCTCCAGCTGGACGGCTGGATGCCGCTCGACCTGCCCGGCTGCCAGGTGGGCTACGAGATGCTCTCGCACGGCACCGCCCGCTACGACCTCTCCTTCCACGGGATCATCCGGGCGGACGGCTTCCAGGTGATGCTGGAGCTGGACACCGGTCTGTGGAAGGCGGAGACCGGCCGCCGCCATCTGGAGCGGCTGACCGCGCTGCTGACCGCGGTGACCGCCGATCCCGCCCTCCGGCTGTCCGCACTGGCCGGCCGGGTCATTCCCTCGGACGAAAGGTAGGCCCCATGCCGGACGAACAGCCCCGCCCCCGGCTGCTGGCGCTGTGGAGCGCGCCCCGCTGCCGCTCCACCGCCTTCATGCGGATGATGGCGGAGCGCGGTGACTTCCTGGTGGTGCACGAGCCGTTCTCCCATGTGGCGGACTTCGGGTCGGCCGAGGTCGCCGGCCGTACCGTGCGCACCGAGGCCGAGCTGATCGAGACCCTGCTCGCGCTCTCCGCCGAACGCCCGGTGTTCTTCAAGGACACCACCGACTTCGCCTACCCCGGCCTGCTCGCCGACAAGGACTTCCTGGCCGCGACGGCGCACGCGGTGATCCTGCGCCACCCGAGCGAGGCGATCGCCTCGCACTACGCCCTCAATCCTCAACTGGGCCTGCACGAGGTCGGGTTCGCCCGGCTGGCGGAGATCTACGACGCCGTGGTGGCCGTGGGGGGCCGGCCGGTGGTGGTGGACTCGGACGACCTGCTGCGGGACGCGTCGGCCACGGTCCGGGAGTTCTGCCTGCGGGTGGGCATCCCCTACTCGCCGGAGGCGCTGAGCTGGCGGCCGGGGATGCTGGACGGCTGGAAGCGCACCGAGCGCTGGCACCGTTCGACGGCCGACACGAGCGGGTTCCGGTCCACCGGGTCGGAGTACTCGGCCACCGTGGAGAACACCCCGCTGCTGGCCGAGTACCTCGACTTCCATCTGCCGCACTACGAGCGGCTGCTGGCCCACCGGCTTCCGGTGGGCCGCTGATCAGCGCGGATCGGCGGCGGTCTCGCGCTCTGCCAGGAGCCGCAGGCCGCGCCGGTCCAGTTTGCCGCTGGGCAGTTGCGGGAGCGCGTCGACCACGTGGAACACCTCGGGCACCAGGTGCCCGGGCAGCCGGCCGCGCAGTTCCTCGCGCACCGCGTCCGCGTCGAACCCGGGGCGGGGCAGCACGAAGGCCACCAGAATGCGGTCGATGCCCTCGTCCCCGGCCACGGTGGCCCCGCAGGCGGCCACGTCGGGGTGGTCGCTGAGGGCCGCCTCGACCTCGGCCAGCTCCACCCGGAAGCCGCGGATCTTCACCTGGTCGTCGGCCCGGCCGAGGAAGTCGAGCGAGCCGTCGGACCGGCGGCGGGCGAGGTCGCCGGTGCGGTACATGCGCCCGCCGTCGCCGTCCGGGGAGGGCAGGAAGCGCTCGGCGGTCAGGTCGGGGCGCCGCCAGTAGCCGTAGGACACCTGGTCCCCGGCGACGTACAGCTCGCCGATCTCGCCGACGGCGCTCTCCCGGCCCGCCTCGTCCAGCACATGGACCCGGTTGCCCGGGATCGGCGTGCCGATCGGCGGCAGCGACAGCCAGCGCCCGGGGTCGGCCTCCAGCGGATGGCAGGTGACCGCGTGGGTCTCGACGGGGCCGTAGTGGTTGCTGATCCGGCACCCGGGCATGCGCAGCAGCAGCTCCCGCAGCGCCTTGGTGCACTGGAGCTGTTCGCCGCCGGGGATGATCTCGCGCAGCGCCGAGCGCTCGACGGGGACGTCGTCGGCGACCATCACCAGCGCCTGAAGGCCGACGTAGGGCAGGAAGATGCGCTCCACGCCGGTCGCGATCATCAGTTCCCAGGTGCGGACCGGGTTGCGGCGGGTGTCCTCGTCGACGCAGACCAGGGTGCCGCCGGTGGCGAGCGTGGAGAAGATCTCCTGGAGGGCGACGTCGAAGGAGATCGCGCCGTACTGCAGGGTCCGGGAGCCCGGCCCGACCCCGGAGGTACGGGCCTGCCAGCGGACCAGGTTGGCCAGGCCCGCGTGCGGCATCAGCACCGCCTTGGGGCCGCCGGTCGAGCCGGAGGTGTAGAGCAGGTAGCAGCCGTCCCCGGGGTGCGGCTCGGGCAGTTCGTCCTCGGCGGGCACCGGTTCCGCGGCCACCGCGTCGGCCAGGATGACGGCCTCGCGGCCCTCGGCGGTGAACGGTCCGACGGTGTGCCCGTGCCCGACGACGATGCGGGCGCCGCTGTCCCGCAGCATCATCATCAGCCGGGCCCGGGGGTAGGTGACGTCCAGCGGGAGCACGGTGGCCCCGGAGCGGAGGACGCCGACCAGGCCCACCAGGAGTCCGGCGGTGCGGTCGGCGGCCAGCGCCACCACGTCGCCGTTGCGCACGCCGAGGCCGCGCAGCCGCCGCGCGACCTGTCCGGCCTGCCGCCAGAACGTCGCGTGGTCCAGGCTCTCGGTGCCGTCCAGGATCGCCGGTACCGCACCGTGCGCGGCGGCCACCGCGCGGAGCGCGCCGACCACCGTCGCCGCGTCGGTCTGTCGTGTCACCGCTGCTCACCCTTCTCGGCCATGGCGTCGGAGAGAATGCGTTCGACCCGGGCGGCGACCGCCGTCAGGCCGGGGTTGCGCATGATGTCGTAGTGGTCGCCGTCGACCCGGTCGACGGTCAGCCGCGGCGCGAACTCGTGCCAGGTGTCGATCCGTTCGGGCGAACGCTCCGCCTTGATGAGGTGCACCGGGCCCGGCAGCGGGCCGTGCGGCCGGTAGGCGGCCAGGTTGAGGATGTGCGAGCGGTAGACCGCGTACTGCCGGGACATCTCCTCCAGGTCGAGCACCTCGGGCGCGTCCGAGCCGAGCCGCTCCAGCAGGTCGGCGAAGATCCGGCGGGGGGCGAGCCGGTCCGGGGCCTCGATGCGCAGGTCCAGGTCGAAGTCGGCGCGCACGCCCTCCAGATAGCCCTCCAGGATGCGGGTCTCGGCCCGCGGGTCCGCGATGTCCCCTTCGAAGAGAAAGGAGTCGATCATGATCAGCGGTGGCACCGGTGCGCCGCGCTCGGCGAGGAGCCGGGCCATCTCGAAGGCCACGACCCCGCCGAAGGACCAGCCCAGCAGGGCGAACGGGCCCTCGGCCAGTTCGCCGGAGAGCCGTTCCAGATAGCGCTCGGCGAGGGCGGTCAGGGACTCGCCGGGATGCCGGCCCTCGAACGCGTACACCGTGCGGTTGGTCAGGGCGGTGGCGAGCGGGCCGTAGCAGAAGACGCCGCCGCCCGCCGGGTGGACCGCGACCACCGGCAGCGGCGCGGACCCGGACTGCATCCGGACCAGGCTGCCGTCGGTGCTGTCGCCGCCCACCACGCTCGTCACCCGCGCGGCCAGGTCGGCGACGGTCCGGTAGCGGAACAGCACGCTCACCGGGAGGTCGACCCGGGTGGCCCGGCGGATCCGGGTCATCAGCTGGATGGCGAGCAGCGAATGGCCGCCGAGCAGGAAGAAGTTGTCGTGGACGCCGATCTGCTCGACGCCGAGCACGGAACGCCAGATGTCGGTCAGCACGCGTTCGGTGTCGTCGCGCGGGGCGACGTAGGCGGGGCGGTTCTCCTCCACCGGAGCGGTCGCGGCGAGCGCCGCGCGGTCGGCGGTGCCGGCGGGCGTCAGGGGCAGCGCGGCGTGGAAGACGTAGGCGTGCGGCACGAGGACGCCCGGCAGCAGGCGCTGGGCGTGGGCGCGGACCGAGTCGCGCAGGGCGCCGGGATCGGCCCATTCGCCGGTGCCGGCCCCGGCCTCGCCGTCGGCGGGCGTGAGATGGGCGGTCAGCAGGGGGGAGCCGTCGGGCGCGTGGCCGGCGACCACCCGGGCGTCGCCGATCGCCCGGTGCGCGGCGAGGGTCTCCTCGATCTCCCCGCGCGGGATGCGGACCTGGCGGACGTGGATCTGTTCGTCCTCCGGGCCGAGCACCTCCAGCAGGCCGTCCTCGCGGAACCGCCCCAGGCTGCCGCTGGGCCGCTCGTCGGCGCGGTCGGCGCCGCGCGCGACCCAGATCCGGCCGGGGGCGCCGACCGGGACGAGCCGTCCCGCCGCGTCCTTGATCCGCACCGCGAGCGCGCGGTCGACGACGCCGGCCAGGTCGTGGCCGGCGGGCGCGTCACCGGTGCAGCGCCGGACGGCGATGTCGCCCACTCCGGCGGCGCGGTGCACGGTCCACAGCTCGGTGTCGGGCAGCAGGCGCAGGCAGCGGCGTTCCAGAGCCAGGCCGAGCGGTTCGTCGCCGACCAGGATCCGGCGCGGCTTCGGGGAGAGGACGCCGCGCTCGACGGCGTGCAGCACCTCGTTGAGCACGGCCGGAGCAACCCGCAGGGTGTCGATGTCCTCGGTGGCGAGGGCGTGCAGCACCGCCTCGGGCAGGGGGCGTTCCGGATCGGGCACGAGCAGGTCGCCGCCCGCCTCCAGGACCCACAGCGCCTCGTCCGGCGCGATCTCCCCCGGGGCGGCGGCGATCAGCACCGGTGCCTCCGGGGGCAGGTCGAAGGCGTGCCGGCGGCGGTCCACCGCGTGCCGCAGCGCGGGTTCGGCGGCCGGGTCGGGCAGCGCCGGGAGCGGGTCGGGTCCGGTGCGGTCGCCGCCGCCGATACGCGCGGCGGAGCCGGCCGGGGCGGGCCGGGCGGGCAGGGCGGCCAGCGGCTCGGCGCCGCCGCCGATGCGGCCGAGTTCGGCCAGGTCCTCGGGGGTGAACAGGTCCAGGGAGGCGAGCGGGGTGTCGGGGGCGGCGACGGCGGCGGCCAGCAGCCGCTCCAGCAGCACGGCGAGCCGGTCGATCGCGGCGGCCGGGAACAGGTCGCGGTTGTACAGCCAGGTCCCGCCCATCTCCCGTTCGCCGACGAAGACGTTGAACTCCAGGTCGAAGCGGACGATGCCGGTGTCGAAGGGGACCAGATCGGCGTCGAGTCCGGGCAGCCGCACCCGGTCGTCGGAGGCGGTCTGGAAGTTGAACAGCACCTGGAAGATGGGGGTGACCGTGGGGTTGCGGTCGGGCTGCAGCTCGACCACCAGCTTCTCGAAGGGCATGTCCTGGTGGGCGACCGCGCCGACGGAGGTCTCCCGGGCCCGGGCCGCCGCCTCGCGCAGACCGGGCTCCCCCGTCAGATCGAGCCGCATCACGAGCGTGTTGACGAAGAACCCGATCATGTCCTGGAGGGCGCCGTGCGTCTGCCCCGCTGCGGGGACGCCCACCACGACGTCGCCCTGCCCGGTGAAGCGCTGGAGCAGTGCGGAGAAGCAGGCCAGCACCACGACGAAGGGCGTGGTCCTCTCCTGGGCGGCGAAGTCCAGCACGCGTTCGCGCAGTCCGGGCGCGAACCGGAACTCCCGTACTCCGCCGTTGGCGCGGTGGTGTACCGGACGGGCGGCGTCCAGCGGAAGCTGCAGCAGGCCCGGCGCACCCTCCAGGCGCTCGCGCCAGTAGGCGTTCAGCTCCTGGAGCCGCTCGCCGGAGAGCCTCGCCCGCTGCCAGCGCGCGAAGTCCAGGTACTGGCGCTCCACCGGGCGCAGCCCGGCCGGCTCGCCGGTGCGCTCCTGCCGGTAGAGGGCGTCGAGTTCGCGGAAGAGGGTCACGATCGACCAGCCGTCGCACACGATGTGGTGCACGGTCAGCGCGATCAGATGGTCCTGCTCGCCGACCCGGACCAGCAGCACGCGCAGCAGCGGCCCGGCGGCCAGGTCGAAGGGCTGGCGTACGAAGTCGCGGACCAGGGCGTCGGCCGCCGCGGCCGGGTCCGGCTCGGCGCCGACGTCCCGGACCGCGACCTGGGGCGCGGCGGGCGGGCGGACCCGCTGCACCGGGACGCCGTCGGCGCCGGCGAAGACGGTCCGCAGCACCTCGTGGCGGCGGACCACCTCCGCCAGGGCCCGGCCGAACGCCTCCGGGTCGGGCGCCGTGCGGGTCCGCAGCACGATCGGGACGTTGTACGCGCTGCTCCCGGGCACCAGGCGGTCCAGGATCCACAGCCGGCGCTGGGCGAAGGAGACCGGTCCGGTGCGGCTGCCCTCCTTCCCGCCCGATGCGGCGAGCAGCGCCGCGAGCCGTCCGCGCTTGTCCTCGATGTCGTCGTGGGTGTGCGGGTCCCGCATGGCAGCCGTTCCTTCCGGAGGTCGTCGGGGGGTGGTGCCTCGGACAGCTCTCAGACAGCGGCTCGGACCGGTGGCTCAGACGGCGACGCGGAGTTCCTCGGGCACGTCGTCGGCGAGCCGGTGCACGGAGCCGAGGACGATCCACACGGTGGCGGTCCAGGCCAGTGCGGTCGCGACGTAGAAGGCGGCGGAGGTGCTCGCCAGCGCGGAGATCGCGCTGCCGAGCAGCGGGCCGACCGCGTTGGCCCCCCACACGAACGGCAGCGCGACGCCGCCGACCCGGCCCATGGCCTGCGGCGGGGTCGACTTCTGGATCAGGGTCATGATGCCGACGTTGGCGATCGGCACGGTGAACGAGGACACGCACTGGGAGACGACCAGCACGGTGAAGGCGAGGGTCTTGCCGCCCTCGGCGGCGATCGGGAGCAGCAGGAAGGCGACGCCCAGCACGAGGTGGGTGCAGATCAGGGAACGGCCCATCCCGAGTGCGGCGGTGAGCCGCCGGGAGAGGACGGCCCCCGCCACCACGGCGACGCCGCCCGCGGCGAGCGCGAGGCCGACCTGGCCCGCGCTGAACCCGAGGTCGTCGTAGGCGAAGACGATGACCATGGCGAGCACCATGGACACCGCGGTGTTGCCGAAGGCCGCCATCAGGGTCAGGTTCCGCAGCAGCCGGTTGTCGAAGGTGAGCCGGACGCCGCCGCGCAGGTCCTCCAGGGTGGCGGCGAGACCGCGCCGGGCGGGTGCGGGTGCGGGTTCCTCGGCGCGGATGGCCAGCAGGGCGAGGCTGGAGAGCAGATAGGACAGGGCGTCCGCCGCCACGGCCTTGGCCGCGCCGATCGCCCCGACCAGGGCACCGCCGACGGACCGGCCGAAGACGATCGCCAGGGAGCGGCTCAGCTGGGTCTTGGCGTTGGCGTCCGCCAGGTCCTGCCGTTCCAGCAGCTGCGGCAGGTACGCCTGGTAGGCCAGCTGGTAGACGACGTCGAAGACGCCCTTGACCACGGCGGCCACGTAGAGGTGGGCCAGTGTCAGATGGTCGAGGACGGCCAGCAGCGGGAGGGAGCCGAGGGTGACGACCCGGCCGATGTTGGCGAGGTGCATCAGCGGCTTGCGGCGCAGCCGGTCGGTGTACACGCCCATCAGCGGGGCGAGCAGGACGAAGGGGATC
This sequence comes from Streptomyces sp. NPDC015171, assembly GCF_043079545.1. Lineage (NCBI taxonomy): Bacteria > Bacillati > Actinomycetota > Actinomycetes > Kitasatosporales > Streptomycetaceae > Streptomyces > Streptomyces sp. NPDC015171. The sequence continues at coordinate 50,694 of NZ_JBIBUO010000002.1, read as the reverse complement.
CACTGGAGGGCGACGAGCAGGCCCACCCCGAGCGCCCCCTCGCCGAACACGAGGACCGCGAGCGAGGGAAGGGCGATGATGCTGATCTCACTGCCCAGCAGGCTCACCGTCTCGCCCGTCCATATCAGGGCGAAGTCGCGGTTGCGGAACAGCACCGATCTGGTCTTGCCATCCATGGGGGTCTTCCCAACCTCTCTAGAACTGTCGGACACGGACTCGGAGCTGCGGCGGGGACCGGTTTTGCAGCCGGTGGGCCGGTCGCGCCGGCCGTGTCCCCCCACGGCCGGACCGGCGTCGCGCCCGCTAGGACACCTGGACCGTCAGCCGCCCGAGACCGCCCGCCCGGGCGACCCGGCCGGCCGCGGCCTCCAGGTCCTCGCGGGCGGGAGCGGACGCGCCGGGGAACAGCGTCACGTTCAGCTGCCGGCCCGACACCTCCCATACGCCGGTGATCCGTCCGCCCGCGACCAGCAGGGGCGCGATCCAGCCGGCGGTCTTGCTGACCTTGGCGCGGTGCTCCTGGGGCAGGATCTCCTCGGCCTTGGTGCCGGGCCCCAGGATGTACTGGTCGAAGCCGCCGAGCAGGTGCACCGAGCGGGTGGGCTCGGTGGCGGCCAGTTCGTCGGCGTGCTCGGTGAGGACGTACGCGGGCCGGCCCTCGACCTCGACCGCGGTGAGCCGGTCGCCCAGTTCGGCCACGAAGGCGCGCAGCAGCGTCTTGCGGAGGCTGCCGCGGGAGAGCCAGTGGTCGAACAGCTCGGGCCCCGCGGGACCGTAGGCGCCGAGGTAGGCGGCGAACGCCCGGGGGCCGGCCTCGGCCGGGTCGGGCAGCCCCTTCCAGCCGGGGAGGTCGCGGGGGGCGATGAAGGTGATCTTGTTGCCCTGGCCGGAGCCGTGGCACAGCGCCCCCTGCCAGGCCAGCGGCTTCAGCAGGGCCCCCCATCCCGACCTCAGCTGCTTCTCCATGCCGGTGAACCGCCGGTCCCTGATCAGTTCGGCGGCCAGTTCCTCGCGGGTCAGCTCGGCTCCGTGGAGGATCTCGGAGACCTTCTCCACCAGGTCGGAGACCTGCTGGGGGGTGGCCCCGAACTCCCGGGTCCAGGCCGGCTTCTCCCAGGTCCGCGCGGAGGCGAGCAGGGAGAGGAAGTCGGCGCCCTCCCCGGGGGTGACCCAGTGGAGGGTGCCGCGCATCGCCCAGGTCTTCATCAGGGCGCCCTCGGCCAGGGCGGACGCGAGGCCGCCCTGGTCGGCGGTGGCGCGGCGCAGGGCGATCGCCAGCTCCGCCGAGGAGGTCACCTGGGCCTGCACCCCGCACAGCCGCCCGACCACCTCGACCGGATCCGGATCGGTGAGCGGTTCCAGATACTGCCGCCGCAGCCGCCACGCCAGCACCTGATTCCAGCTGACCTTCATACCCACTCCTCGCTGACCTTCGTACGCACTTCTCCGCGGGGGCCGGTCCGGCTCATTAACTCCCTTGTACGACACAGGAGTTCACCGGCATTCGCGGTCGACAGCCTAGCTGACGAGGACCGCCTTGAGGACGGAACCACGCGCCACCGCGTCGAGCGCCGCCGCGTGCTCGGCCAGCTCGAAGGTGGTGACCATGCCGGCCAGATCGAAGCGCCGCACCAGCGCGGGCAGGAGCCGGACGTACTCGGTCAGATGGGCCCCGCTGAAGGCCCAGGAGCCGACCACGTCGAGCTGCCGGTGCACGATCTGGTGCGGGTTGACGAGGGTGTCGCCGCTGTCCGTGTACTGGCCGACCACCAGATACGACCCGCCGCGCCGGCACAGCCGCAGCCCCTGGTCGATCGCCGCCGGCACCCCGGTGCACTCCACCACCAGGTCGGCGCCGCGTCCGCCGGTCAGCTCCAGCACCTGGGCCAGCGCCGCGGCGGGATCACCGCCGTCGACCACGTTGACGTGGTGGTCGGCGATGCCGGACTTGGCCGCGACCGCGAGCCTGCGGTCCGGGCCGCCGGCCAGGATCACCCGGCCCGCGCCGGCCAGCTGGGCCAGCGCCGCCGCGGCGAGGCCGACCGGCCCGCTGCCCTGGACGACGACGGTCTCGCCGAGCCGCACCGGCCGCCGCTCGTACATGGCGTGCACCATGGTCGGTCCGGCGCAGGCGAGGGACATCGCGGCGATCGGGTCGACGCCGGCGGGCAGCCGGACCACGGTGGTGCGGGGGTGGAGCACGATCCGGTCGGCCCAGGCCCCGGCCAGCGCGGGCTCCTGTGTGGTCGGCCGGTTGACGCCGTAGGTCCGCCGGTTCTCGCAGAGGGTCGGCTCGCGGTGGGTGCGGCACGGCACGCACTCCCCGCAGGCGATGGAGGACGCCCACATCACCAGGTCGCCGACGGCCAGCGGGTCGCCGTTCGCGTCCCGCTCGGTGCCCGCGCCGAGTTCCGTCACGGTGCCCAGGCCCTCGTGGCCGAGCACCAAGGGGGTGGGGATGGGCAGATGCCCCTGCTGGAGGTGGAGGTCGGTGCCGCAGATCCCGCCCCAGCGGCTGGCCACCACCAGCCCGCCGGGGGGAGCGGGGGGCACCTCGAACTCCCGCAGCGCCAGGGGTTCGCCGAAGCGTTCCAGCACCACCGCCCGGGCCGTCGTCCCGCTCTCCGCCCGCTCCTGCGTCACCTGTTCTCTCCTCCCGCTGTCACCAGGGGTTCGTCGCTGATCCGCAGCGGCCGGTTGTCGCGGCAGATCAGGTACTCGGGACGGGGCTCGCCCGTCGGCCGGGGTTCGTTGCCGACCGCGTTGTAGGTCGCGATCAGCAGCTTGCGCGGGAAGGGCGACATGTTCGGTGCGGAGCCGTGGACGATCTCCGGATCGAAGAAGACCACCGACCCGGCCGGACCCTTGGGGCTCTCCATGCCGTGCCGGTTCACCAGGTCGGCCATCTGCGCCGGGGTGAGGCTGATGTCGTCCGGGTCGACGTGCTGCACGGACCGCGTGGAGTGCCGGGTGCGGTCGCCCACCAGCCCGTCCCGGTGCGAGCCGGGCAGGAAGATGACGGGTCCGTTGAACTCGGTGACGTCGTCCAGGAACACCCCGACGTTCAGCAGCCGGGGCGCGGGCAGGTTGTCGGCGAGCTGCCAGGCCAGGAAGTCCTGGTGCCAGGCCCACTGTTCCCCGGTGAACGGCGGCTTGGCGTTCACCTTCAGCTGGAACAGGTAGACGTCCCGCCCCAGCAGGCGGTGCGCCGGTTCGAGCAGCCGGCTGTTGCGGACCAGGGCGGCGAACTCGGGCTGGCGCCGGTGCGAGCCGTAGACGGCGCGTACGGTGTCGCCCTTGTCCTCCAGGATGCGCTGCTCCCCCGGTACCCGGCTGTCGCGGAGGAAGGCCGCGCGCAGGGCGTCGACCTCCTCGGGTCCGAACAGCGACTCGACGAGCAGGAAGCCCCTCTCCCGGTATCCGCGGACCTCATCGTCGGTCAGTCTCATGCGTCCCCCTGGACATGACAGTCCCGCGAGGCGCCGCCCCGCCGGACAGGGAAGAGAAGTGCGGGACCCGCCGCTGCGGGCGGCGGGTCACGACCAGATGGCGAGCGGGCCGCGGCCCGTGACACCCAGGAAGAAGGAGAGACTGACCCTCCGCCCCTCGCCGTCGACCGGGCGTACCGAGTGGAAGTTGCGTGAGTCGAACAGGACGGCGTCCGCGGTCTCCGGGGCGACGAAGGCGGCGGGCAGATGGGCCACCGACTCCTCCACGTATCCGTAGCCGTCGCGGTAGCGCTCGTCGGTCGGGTCCCAGCGGTGCCGGTGCACGACGGTCTCGCCGCCGGAGGACGGCATCGACAGGTACCAGTTGAAGGTGAGGAAGCTGGCCGGCGGTTCGTCCAGGGCGCCGGGGAACTCGCGCAGCACCTCGTCGAAGTGGATCTTCGCCCCGTGGGTGATCTCCCGGATCATCCCGGCGAAGAGCGGGCGTCCGCCGGAGGTGGCGGGGACCAGCTCGTCCCCCCACGCGTCGCGCAGCCGCCGGACCGCCAGGTCCATCGGGTCGGTGCCGCGCAGCAGCGCGGAGCGGCTCGCCGCGGACTCCTCGCCGTGTTTCCAGTAGCGCTCGTCCAGTCCGTGCGCGCTGTAGAAGTCGTAGGCGGCCGGTCCCAGTTTGGCGATCCGCGGCGAGATCAGCGCCTCGTCGTACGCCCCGAGCGGGCAGGTCTCCAGCGCGGACATGACGTCCCGGCAGTCCTGGAGCGAGGAGAAGCCACGGATGCGGACCGCGCCCAGCACACCGGCGGCGAGCCGGAGAATGTGGTCCCTTGTGAGTACATCCGTTGTCTCCACGTCGAACAACGTGTAAATGGGCGAACCGTTCGTGCTGATATCTTCGCGTACGGGTTCCGCCACTGTGCCGTCCGTCATCGCACCCTCCCCAAGGACGACTGACAATTCACTTCCCAGGCACGAGCACCACGATTTGTAGTGGGCGCGCGCAAACGACGTCAAGACCACGGCGGGTGGTAATCCGGCAACCCGCTCCCGACCTCGCACCACTCTCACCTGGGCTGCAGAATTTTCCTCAGCCAGCCCTGCGGACGAAAAGTCTGCCGCCGCCACTCGTGCGGATAGCCGACCGATACCTCCTCGAATCGCACTCCGTCGTACACGGTGGTCCGCGGCAGATGCAGATGCCCGTACACCACCGCCTCGGCATGGAATTCGCGGTGCCAGTCGGCGGTCGCCTCTGTACCGCACCACTGGGCGAACTCGGGATGGCGCAGGACCCGGGTGGACTGGCGCACCAGGGGCCAGTGGTTGACCAGGACGGTGCGGGCCCCGCCCAGCTCGGCGAGGCGCGGCTTGGTCTCGGCGAGCCGGGCCGCGCACCAGTCGGCCCTGCTCGCGTACGGTTCCGGGTGGAGCAGGTACTCGTCGGAGCAGACCACTCCGGCGGCCCGGGCGGCGGCCATCCCCTCCTCCGGGGTGTGCGCGCCCCTGGGCAGGAAGGTGTAGTCGTACAGCAGGAAAAGCGGTGCGATCACCACCGGTTCCCGATCCCCTTCCCAAACCGGAAAGGAATCCTCCGGAGTGAGTACTCCGCGACTGCGGCACACCTCGACGAGCCGGTGGTATCGAACCTCCCCCCGCGATCGGTCGGGGTCGTCGCGTGTGGTCCACAGCTCATGATTTCCCGGCACCCATATCAGGGTGGAGAAATGCCGACCCAACTCGTCCAGGGTCCATTCCAGCTGGGCCACGGTCTCGCCGACGTCCCCCGCGATGATCAACCAGTCGTCCTCGCGCTCCGGCCGGAGCCGGCGGATCAACTCGGAATTCTCCTCGTACGACACATGAAGATCGCTAACAGCCCACACATTCCCGGAAGGCCTCACCCGGACCAACCTACCGTGGCATCTCCGAATCGGGCCAGTGTTCGGCTGAATTCCCCGGAAATCATGGGGGAAAGCCATGGCCGCCGGGCGGCGGTGCCGTACCGGCGAACGCCTCGCCCGCCATGCCCGCGGTCAGCGTGGTGCCGTCGTCCGGGTCGATGAGGAGGAAGGAACCGGTGCTCCGGGAGTCGGCGTACGCGTCGAGCGCCAGCGGTTCAGCGGTGCGCAGTTCGACCCGGCCGATGTCGTTGGCGACCAGTCGTCCGGGGCGGGGACGGGCGGAGAGGTCGTCGAGGGCGAGCCGCGAGGGGATGTCCCGGACGACGGCCGTGACGGTGCGGGTGGTGTGCTTGAGGAGCACCCGGGTCCCCGCGGTCAGGGGCCGGTCGGCGACATGGCACACCGTCGCGGTCACGTCCCGGGAGAGGGCCGGGGCGACCGCGGTCGGAGCGATCAGGTCGCCGCGGGAGACGTCGAGGTCGTCGGCGAGCCGGAGGGTGACGGACTGGGCGGTCCACGCGGTGTCCACGGGGCCGCGCAGCGCGTCGATGCCCGCGATCACCGAGGTGCGGCCCGAGGGCAGCACGGTGACGGGCTCGCCCACGCGCAGCACACCGGAGGCGAGCCGGCCGGCGTAGCCGCGGTAGTCGGGGTGGTCGGCGCTGCGGGGGCGGATGACGTACTGGACGGGGAAGCGGGCCGGGCAGACCGCCGGGTCGTCGCCGGCCGGGGCCGACTCCAGGTGCTCCAGCACGGTCGGGCCCGCGTACCAGCCCATGGCGGCGGAGCGGGCCGCGACGTTGTCGCCGTGGAGCGCCGAGACGGGGACGGCGGTGACCCGCGGGATGCCCAGCCGGGCCGCGTACGCGGTGAACTCGTCCGCGATCCGGGCGAAGACGTCCTCCGCGTGGTCCACCAGGTCCATCTTGTTCACGGCCAGCACCAGCTGCGGCACCCGCAGCAGGGCCGCGACGGCCGCGTGCCGGCGGGTCTGTTCCACCACCCCGTTGCGGGCGTCGACCACCAGCAGGGTCAGCTCGGCGGTGGACGCGCCGGTGACCATGTTCCGGGTGTACTGCACGTGCCCGGGTGTGTCGGCCAGGATGAACCGGCGCCGCGCGGTGGTGAAGTAGCGGTAGGCGACGTCGATGGTGATGCCCTGTTCGCGCTCGGCGCGCAGGCCGTCGGTCAGCAGCGCGAGGTCCGGGGCCTGCTGCCCGCGGCCGGCCGAGACCCGCGCGAGGGCCTCCCACTGGTCCTGCGGCACCGACTTCGCGTCGTGCAGCAGCCGGCCCACCAGGGTCGACTTGCCGTCGTCCACGGAACCGGCGGTGGCGAAGCGGAGCAGGGTCGTCCGGCCGGGCTGCCCGGTGCGGCCGGCCACGGCTAGAAGTACCCTTCGCGCTTGCGGTCTTCCATCGCGGCCTCCGAGAGCCGGTCGTCGGCGCGGGTGGCACCGCGTTCGGTGAGCCGGGAGACGGCGACCTCGGCGATCACCGCGTCGACGTCGGCGGCCTCCGAGTCGACGGCGCCGGTGCAGGACATGTCGCCCACGGTCCGGTACCGGACCAGTCGTTTCTCCACCGTCTCGCCCTCGCGCGGCCCGCCCCACTCCCCGGCCGCGAGCCACATGCCGTCGCGGCGGAACACCTCGCGCTCATGGGCGAAGTAGATCTCCGGCAGCTCGATGCCCTCCCGGGCGATGTACTCCCACACGTCCAGCTCGGTCCAGTTGGACAGCGGGAAGACCCGTACATGTTCGCCGGGGGCGTGCCGGCCGTTGTAGAGCTGCCACAGCTCCGGGCGCTGCCGGCGCGGGTCCCACTGGGAGAACTCGTCCCGCAGGGAGAACACCCGCTCCTTCGCCCGCGCCTTCTCCTCGTCGCGCCGGGCGCCGCCGAGCACCGCGTCGAAGCGGTGCAGCCGGATGGCCTCGGTCAGCGGGAGCGTCTGCAGGGGGTTGCGGGTGCCGTCCGGGCGTTCGCGGAGCGTGCCCGCGTCGATGTACTCCTGCACCGACACCACGTGCCAGCGCAGGCCGTGCCGCGCCATGGTCCGGTTCCGGAAGTCGATGACCTCGGGGAAGTTGTGCCCGGTGTCCACGTGCAACAGGGCGAAGGGCACCGGTGCCGGGGCGAACGCCAGGGAGGCCAGGTGCAGCATCACGATGGAGTCCTTGCCGCCGGAGAAGAGCATCACCGGCCTCTCGAACTCGCCCGCCACCTCGCGGAGGATGTGCACGGCCTCCGACTCCACGAGGTCGAGATGTGTGAGCACATGCGTGCTCCCTCCCCCGCTGTCCCCCATGCGACCTCCGTCACCGACGACATGCGGTATCAAGGTACCGGCGAATCCCGGCTTTTCAATAGGACTGCGATCGGATCGCCAAGTCCCGGGACGAACCGGAGAGTTGGGTACCGGATACGGCGCCGGCGAGCACCCGGTGCGGCCCGTGCGGCGATACCCGGATGCGGAGTGCCTGACTCCCCGTCGCCCCGCGGGGCAGGCCGCCCGACCCGCCCCTGGGGCACCTCGGCACACCCCGGGACCGCGCGCGTCCGGTGGCTTCCCTCCGCTCGGCGGCGGGCGGCCGGACCGACGGCCGGCCCTGCCGGGCGACGGCGGCCTCGGCTAGGTTCCGCTTCCCCGGCCGGCAGCCCGGGGCGCCGGCTGCTTCCGGGCGTGCAGCACGCTGCCGTCCAGCGGCAGCGGTGAGCGGTCCACGAGGGTGAGCCCCGCGTCGCCGAGCAGGTGGGCGTAGTGGGCGGCGGTGCGTTCCCGGCCGCCGACGTTGCACATCATGTGCAGGTCCCACGCGGTGGCCAGCGAGACCGAGCCGTCGGCGGGCAGCACGCGCTCTACGACGAGCAGGTCGGCGTGGTCGGGCATCGCGCGGGAGCAGTGGCGCAGGATCTCGCGGCAGCGCTCGTCGTCCCAGTCGTGCAGCACCCGGGAGAGGATGTAGACGTCGCCGCCCGGCGGTACGTCCGCGAAGTCGCCCGTCCGGTAGGCGCAGCGTTCGCCGCAGCCGGCCGCGCCGAGCGAGCGGCGGGCGGCCTCGATGACGTGCGGGCGCTCCAGCAGGATGCCGCGCAGGCGCGGGTGCGCCGTGAGGACGCGGCCGAGCAGTTCCCCGTTGCCGCCCGCCACGTCGACGACGGTCCCGGCCCCGGGCGCCCGGCCCGCGGCCGTGAGGACCGGGTGGGCGGGCAGCGGGGCGAACATGCGGGAGCCGGCCGCCATGGACCGGTCGAAGAGTTCGGCGAGTTCGGGGTGGCGGGCGAAGTGGTCGAAGTGGTTCTCGCCGAAGAGGCGGTCGAAGGCGACCTCGCCGGTGCGTACCGTGTCCCCGAGGCCGGCGAAGGACTCGTAGAACGGGCCGCCGTACATCAGTGCCAGCGGGCGCATCGACTCCGGTACGTCCTCGCGCAGCAGCGCGCCGGACGCGGTGAGCCGGTAGCCTCCGCGGTCCTCGGCCACCACGTCCAGCATCGTGAGGTACCGCAGCAGCGTCCCCAGGCTGCGGGGGTCAGCGCCGACGGTCCGGGCCAGGGCCCCGACCGCGGTCCCGGTGTCCGGGTCCATCGCGTCGGGGACCCGCAGCCGCGCGAACGCGGCCAGGGCCTGGGTGGTCCATGCCCCGGTCAGCAGGCGCAGGAGCGATTCAGCAGGCTGTCGCGCGCGCTGCTCCTCCAGGTGCGCGGCGAGCACGTCCTGGTGGTCGCCGCGCACGTACAGCTCCACCCGCCGGTACCCGGCCTTCGCGTCGGGCGGTGCGGTGAAGTAGAACACCGTGCCGTCCTCGTGCGGGTTGTAGCCACCGCCGTCGGGGAGCGCGCCATGGCGGGCGAAGACCGCGCACAGGCCGCGCAGCACCAGCGGATCCGGGCGCTCGACCTCGAAGGCGAGGTGCGACTCGTGCTGCCCGGCCCGCTCGTGCGCGGCGACCGGCGCCAGCCCGGAGCCCGGCGGCACGGTCAGCGCGAACACCTCGACCGTACGCCGTACGCCGTCCGGGCCCTCCACCGCCGGGCGCAGGATGCGTACGTCGAGTTCCGTCGCCGGCCGGCCGTGCCGCAGGGCCAGCCGCTCCCGTACGACGACGCTCGGCCGCGCGGAGGCGTCCGGGTCGAGCCCGCAGCCGGCCAGCGCGGCGCGCAGCGCCGGCGGGTCCGGCGGGAAGACGAGCAGCGCGGCGTGCGCGAAGCGGCAGCGGTCGGCCAGCGTGCGCAGTTCGGGGCCGTCAAGGCCGGGCAGCAGGAGCGGGAACAGGGTGGTGGTGTCCTGCTCCCTGACGAAGTCGGCCGCCTCGCGCAGGCGGGCCTCGTCGCCCGGCATCGTCGTCATCATCGGGCGGGCATCCTCATTTCGGTGTCCGGGTGCCGTGGTTCTCATACGCCGACGTAGTTCTCGGCGAACCAGTCCTGCTGGCTGCGCGAGGTGCGCAGCGACTCGATGCGGGAACGCCGCAACGCGTTGTGGAACGACGTCTCGCCCTCCGGTCCTGACGGGCCGTGCAGCAGCCGGATCATCCACTGCGAGAAGTCCTGTGCGCGCCAGATGTGCGGCAGGCAGCGCGCCGAGTAGCGGTCGAGCCCCTCGCCGTCGCCGTGCGCGAGGTCGTCGGCCAGCGCGCGGGCGAGGATCTCCGCCTCCAGCACCGCGAGGTTCGCGCCCTTGGCGGCGGAGGGGCTGATCACGCTCGCGGCGTCACCCGCGAGGAAGAGCGATCCGTGGCGCAGCGGTTCGAGCACATCGGAGTCCAGGTCGACGACGCCGCGCTGGACGATCCGGCCCCGGTGCAGCGGACCGTACGCGGCGGCGCGCATCCGCAGTTCGAGCTCCGCCCAGATCGCGTCCTGCGACCAGGACCCGGCCGGCCTGCCGCGCTCGCACTGGAGGTAGTAGCGCGTGATCCGGTCGGTGCGCGCCATGTGCCCGGCGAAGCCCCGGCCGTGCACGGCGTAGCCCACGGCGTCGAGGCTCGGCGGGGCCTCGACCAGCAGGCCGAGCCAGGACACCCCGTGGTCGCGGTGGTGGCGGCGGACCGCGCCGGGCGGGAGCGAGGCGCGCGCCGCGCCGCGCCGGCCGTCGCAGCCGGCGACGTACCGGGCCTGCCACCGTCCGGTCCGTCCGTCCGCCTCGCGCACGGTGACCGACGGCCGGCCGGTCCGCGCGCCGTGCACGGCCACCGCCTCGGCCCCGAACCGGATCCGGCCACCGGTGTCCACGTACCGCGTGAGCAGATCCGTGACCAACTCCTGCTGCGGATAGACGGTATGGGGCTCCCCGCGGCCGAGGCTGCCGTACTCCAGGGTGAAACGGCCGTCGTCGGTACGGAACTCGCAGGCGCCGTGCTCCCGTCCGCGCCGGCGCAGGCCCTCGGCCAGACCGTGCCGCTCCAGGACGCGCACGGTGTTCGGGGCGAGGAACCCGGCACGCGCCCGGGTCTGTACGTGCGCACGGTCGGCGCGCTCCAGGATGACGCAGTCGATCCCGCTCGCGTGGAGGAGATTTCCGAGCACGAGCCCTGCCGGCCCGGCACCGAGGACGACCACGTCAGCCGCGCCCTCGACGGGTGAGATGTGCTGACTTTCCGTCACAGCAGCGGATCCTAACCACAGAAAAACGGATGGACGGGCGGTGATCACTCGAATGCGTGCAAGATCAGCGAATCACCTGCCGGGGACTGTTGTTCGGCCCTGACTTCCACACCCCCCTGCCTCGCTCCGATCGCCCGTACCCGCCGGCCAGGCACACCCTTGACAATAGATACGATCGACCGCACGCTTTGTTAATGACATCGACTTCCTTGACCGAAGAGACCGATCCGTACTGCCTCGCCACCATCGACGCCGCGGCGATGATCTTCGATGCCCCCTGGCAGCGCTACGCCGTGATCGGGGACAGCCTCTCGGCGGGGACGGGGGACGAGACCCCCGGCTACGGGGAGCAGGGCTGGTCCGACCGGTTCGCGCACGTCCTGCGGCAGGTGAAGCCCGATCTGGCCTACCTGAACTCCGCGGTGGTCGGCGCCACGACGCCCGACACCCTCGGCAACCAGGTCGACGCGATGCGGGACTTCGCCCCGGACCTGCTCCATCTCCCCTGCGGCGCCAACGACCTGGTGCGCCGCTCGCCCGACTTCGGGGAGATCGAGCAGAACATGCGCAAGATGTACGACCTGGCGGCCGAGACGGGCGCCCAGCTCACCACGTTCACCCTGGGCCGCGCCTACGTGGTGCCCGTCTTTCCCGACTGGACCGAGCGCGTGGTCACCCTCAACGCCATCACGCGCGCCCTGGCGGCCGAGTACGGCGCCGTGGTCGTCGACATGTGGGATCACCCCGTCAACTCGCGGGAGAACCTGCTCAGTGCGGACCGCATCCACTTCTCCACGTCCGGCCAGGCCGTCATGGCGACCGAGATGGTCAAGGCGCTGGCCGCCGTCCTGGGCCGCCGCATGCCCTGACCACCGGTGCCGGAAGGCCGACGCGGCGTGGCGCGGGAGGCTTCAGCCCCCTTCGCCACGCCGCGTCCGCGGTCGGCACCCGGCTCGGCCGGCCGTCAGGCCAGGCGGGCCAGTTCCGCCCGCTCGCGCATGATGTCCGAGGAGATCCTCCGGCGCGCGACCCGGTGCGCCGTGCGCAGTTCCGGGCCGGGCTCGACGCTCAGCTCCTGGGACAGGATCCGCTCGGCGTTCTGATAGGCCCGGACCGCCTCCGTGTACCGGCCCATGCGGCGCAGCGCGATGAGCTGGCACACCCGGATGGACTCGTTCAGCGGGTCGTCGGCGATGAACCGCGGCGCGCTGAGGATGACCTTGTTGTCCTGACCGAGCGCGAGCCACGCGTCGAGCAGCGCGTCGCGCGCCGTCGACCGCCAGTGGTGCAGCTCATCGGCGGCGGAGGTGACCAGGGGGCCCTGCCGGGAGTCCAGCAGCGCGTCCGCCCGCCACAGCGAGAGCGCTTCCTCCAGGATCGTCGCGACGACGGACGGGGTGGCCGGTGCCAGGCCCAGCCCCTGCCGTGCCAGGTCGCTGAAGCGGTGCGCGTCGACGCACGCCCGGTCCACGTTCATCCGGTAGCCGGAATCGACCGTCTCGATCACATCGGCCGGAATGCCGTGCTTCTCCAGCCAGCGGCGCAGTCGGCGAATGTGGGCGTGCACCGCGTTGACCGAGTTCCGCGTCGTGCTCGCCAGTCCCAGTTCCTCGACGAGTTCGTCCCGTCGAATGACCTCACCCGCCCGCAGTGCGAGCACGGCGAGTATGTCCCGCAACTTCGCTCCGGACAAATCGATTTCCGAGTCGTTCACCTCGATACGTAAAGGTCCGAGCATTCCGATGTTCATGGCTGACAAGGCTTACTCCTCCCCCAAGGATTTCCTCATGCATGCCAGGGATGTCAGGGAGCCTAATCTCGCCCCCCAGCACCACGCACCCCGCATGTTCGAGTAGGTGACCCGCACGAACGAGCGGGTTCCGGAGGTCGTAATCCCGGAATGCGGGACGGGGCGCCGCCGGCCGCCCGTACGCGGTGCGGCACGGGACCGCCGAAATCGGCAGACAAGAGGTACGATCGACCGTATGGGCACAGAGACGCGAGTGTTCGCCGCGCGGGCGGACAAGCCGGCGATCACGGACAAGCGGCTGCTCAAGGGCGCTCGGGCGCGTGAGACCGTGCTGCGGCGTGCCGTCGACATCGCCTCCCTCGACGGGCTGGACGATGTGAGTTTCGGCCGTCTCGCCACGGACACGGGCATGAGCAAGGCGGGCATCCAGACCCTCTTCAGGGCCAAGGAAGTGCTCCAGCTTGCGACCATCGACTATGCGCGGGAGATGTTCATCGACGCGGTCGTCCGCCCGGCGCGGACGGCGCCCCCCGGGGCGGAGCGGCTGCGCTCCCTGGTCGAGCACTGGATCGAGTACGCGAGGACACCGCTGTTCGAGGGCGGCTGCTTCCGCGTCGCCAACACCGCGCGTTTCGACAGCAAACCGGGACCGATCAGGGACGCCCTGTTCCGCAACCAGCAGGAATGGACCGACGCGATCGGCCGGGAACTGCGGACCGCCGTCGCCGCCGGGGAAATCGCGGAACTCGACATCGATCTCGCCGTGTTCCAGATCGATTCCGCCCTTTGCGCCGCCAACACGGCCCTGCGGCTCGGCGACGAAGACGTCGTGGAAAAGGTACGCCGTATCGTGCGGAATCTTCTCGTCGAGCCCTGATCGTCCGCCGCGCGCCATCGCGCCGCACACAGACGGGCCGGCGCCTCCCGGACTCGCTTCCGGGAGACGCCGGCCCGCTCCACGTCACGGCTTCGGGGCCGGCGCCTTCGGCAGCAGGAACACCATCAGCGCGGCGAGTGCCGCGATGGCGAAGGTCGTCAGGGACGTCAGCGCGAACGCGTGGCCTGCCGCGTGCACCTTGTCGCCCGAGGCGGCGCCGTTCTGGAAGGAGTGGAAGAACACCGCTCCGACGACGGCCACACCCAGGGCTCCGCCGACCTGCTGGGCGGTGGACAGCGAGCCCGAGGCCATGCCCGCGGTCTGCGGTTCGATCCGCGCGAGGACCGTGTTGAGCAGCGGGGTGATCAGCAGACCGCCGCCCACGCTCTGCAGCATCAGGGTCGGGATGACGAGCAGCGGCGTCAGGCGGGGGCCGGACAGCAGCACCACCGCCGTCGTCAGATAGCCGAGCGCGAGGACGATCGCACCGACCTCCAGCACGCGGCGGCCGTACTTCGGGACGATGCGTCCGGCGATCATGCTGCAGACGAAGAAGGTGACCGCCGCCGGCGTGTAGACCAGACCCGAACCGATGGCCGACATGCCGAGTCCGTCCTGCATGGAGACGGACAGCGACAGGTAGTACGAGGTCAGGAGCGCGTAGACGGCGAGCACCAGGACGATGCCGAGCGAGAACGAGCGCTGCTTGAAGAGCTCCAGCTTGATCAGCGGCTGGCCGCCGCGCCGGTCGATCCCCCGCTCCAGCGCCACGAACAGCCCGAACGCCACCACGCTGCCCGCGAAGCAGGCCCACGTCCACCACGGCCAGCCCGCGTCCCGGCCCTGGATGAGCGGGTAGGTCAGCAGCAGCAGGGCCGCGCTGAGCACCACGACGCCGGGGAGGTCGAGCCTGCGGGTCTGCTCCGCCCGTGACTCCGGCACGTACTTGAGGGCCAGCAGGATCGTGATGATGCCGATGGGGACGTTCACCCAGAACACCGAGCGCCAGTCGGAGCCGAAGAGGTCGGCGCCGATGAGCAGGCCGCCGATCAGCTGACCGCTGACCGTCGCCATGCCGATGACGACCCCGAGGACACCGAAGACGCGGTGCCGGTTCTCCTGGGACACCGACAGCGTGATGACGGCGAAGACCTGCGGGACCATCAGCGCGGCACCGAGGCCCTGGACGATGCGGGCACCGATGAGCACGCCCGGGTCACCGGCCATGGCGCAGGCGATGGACGACAGCGTGAACACCGCCGTGCCGAGGATGAAGACGCGCTTGCGCCCGAACATGTCCGCGAGCCGGCCGCCGGTGATCATGAAGACCGCGTAGCTCAACTGGTAGCCGGCGAGGATCCATTCGAGGTCGCTCGCGGTCGCCTTGAGGTCGTCCTGGATGGCCGGGCCCGCCACGACGACGATGAACGAGTCCAGGATCGCCATGAACATACCGATCATGACGGTCGATACCGCGGCCCAGGGCACCGTGGCCCCTGGACCCGGCTGCGCGCTGGGCGCCGCCTTCAGGGTGTGGCTGGTATTCGACACGTGGGGGATCCCTTTCGCAGCAAGACGTACTGGCTCAGCGGTCCCGAGCTGAAGTCAGAATACGCGCGACCGTATGTTCACTGCAATCGATCGCCTCCCCGAGTCAGCTCGAACGCCGCCGGGTCGGGCCGGCGGGTGGCACGCCAGTAGGAGGTACCGGTGCCCGGCCAGGACTGGCGGTTGACGCCCCGGTGATCGAGGAACCAGCTGTGGCAGCCGCCCGAGTTCCACACGGAGCGGGAGAGCTTGGCGTGCAGCCAGGAGTTGAAGCGCTGCTGGACCTCGGCGCGCACCTCGAACCGGGTGGCCCGGCGGGAGCGCATGAGCTTCAGGCACTCCACGATGTAGTGGAGCTGCGCCTCGATGACGAACAGGATCGACTGGGCGCCGCCGCCGGAGTTCGGGCCCATCAGCATGAACAGGTTCGGGAACCCCGCGACGGTGGTGCCCAGATGCGCCGTCATGCCGTCGCGCCAGGCCTCCTGGATGGTCAGCCCGCCGCGGCCGACGATGTGCTCGCTCGCGCACCGGTTGTCGGTGGAGAAGCCCGTCGCCAGGATCACCACGTCCGCCTCGTGCAGCTCCCCGTCCTTCGTCCTGATCCCCGACTCCGTGAACTCCTCGATGCCGGAGGTGGTCAGCGAGACGTCCGGGCGCTGCAGGGCCGGGAAGTAGTCGTTCGTGAGCAGGATGCGCTTGCAGCCGATGCGGTAGCCGGGGGTGAGCTTGGCCCGCAGCTCGGGATCGGGCACCTGCTTCTCCAGCGTGCGCTTGGCGGCCAGTTCGAGGACACCGAGGTACTTCGGGTTGAGGAACGCGAGCACCGGAAGCTCGTGCGTCCAGTAGGCGGCGAGCCGGTAGAGCCGCTGGACGAAGGGCAGCGACCGGAACAGGCGGTGCTCCAGGCTCTTCAGCGCCCGGTCCGCCTTCGGCAGCACCCAGTGCGCGTTGCGCTGGAAGACGTCGACGTGCGAGGCGACGCCCGCGATCCGCGGGATGAACTGCACCGCGCTCGAACCGGTACCGATGACCGCGACCCGCTTGCCCCGCAGGTCCACCGAGTGGTCCCACTGCGCCGAGTGGAAGACCTCTCCCCCGAAGCGCTCCCTGCCCGGCAGGTCCGGGACGTGCGGCTGGTGCAGCGCGCCATGGGCCAGGACCACGATCCGCGCGCGGTACTCCTGGCCCGAGGCCGTCCTGACGTGCCAGCGGTCGGCCGCCTCGTCGAACTCGTACGACACGACCTCCGTGTTGAACCGGATGTGCCGCTCCAGGTCGCGCTCCTTGACGACCTGCTTGATGTAGTCGAGGATCTCCGGCTGCTCCGCGTACATCCGGCTCCAGCTCCGGTTCGGGGCGAAGGAGTACGAATACATCACGCTCGCCACGTCGCAGGCGCAGCCCGGATAGGTGTTCTCCCGCCAGGTGCCTCCGACACCGTCAGCCTTCTCCAGGATGACGAAGTCGCGATGGCCGGCCTCGGCCAGCTTCACCGCCATGCCGAGGCCCGCCAGCCCGGTTCCCACGATCAGCACGTCCGGGGTCTCGAGGGATTCGTCCGTCTCCTGCGCAAAGGCCATCGGGGCTCTCCTCATCTGGTCGCTCGCCGGGGGACACGGACGGCCCGGAAGCCGAAGCCTCACGGCCGTCACGGGGCACCAAGCATCACCTCCGGTTCTGAAACCGCTCTGTCCTGCCGGCGGCGCCGATTCAGCGCGGTGTCAGGCCCCTGCACCACCATCGCTGCGGATACGCATGGCAGACGCGACGGGGGAGCTGATCCTTCTTGAGTGCTTCAGACATCCACACGACACCGAGCGCGTCGCGGACGGGGCCCGCACTCTCTCCGGTCCGCCCGAAGGACGGCCCGGCCCGGCGTGTGCACACCCTCGTGATCGGCAGCGGGCTCGCGGGCCTGGCCGCCGCGATCCGCTTCCGCCGCCAGGGCTGGGACGACTTCCTGGTCCTCGACCGCGGGCACGACGTCGGCGGCACCTGGCGCGACAACACCTACCCCGGAGCCGCGTGCGACGTCCCCTCGCACCTCTACTCCTACTCGTTCGCGCTCAACCCGGGCTGGAGCAGGTCCTTCTCCCCGCAACCGGAGATCCGGGCCTACATCGAGCGGACCGCCCGCCGCCACCGGGTGCACGACCGGCACGTCTTCGACTGCGAGGTGCTGAGCGCACGCTGGCAGGGCGAGGACGAGGGATGGCACGTCGAGACGACCCGGGGGACGTTCGCCGCGACCGTGCTGGTGGGCGCCTTCGGCGCGCTGTGCGAGCCGGCGCTGCCGGACATCCCGGGCATCGAGACCTTCGCCGGGGACATCCACCACTCGGCCCGCTGGAACCATGACGTCGACCTGACGGGCAAGCGGGTCGCCGTCGTCGGCACCGGCGCCTCCGCCATCCAGATCGTGCCGGCCATCGCACCGCGGGTCGCCGAGCTCCAGGTGCACCAGCGCACCGCCCCCTGGGTCATGCCGCGCCTGGACCGCCGGTACTCGACCGCCGAACGCCTCGCCTGCCGGTACGTGCCCTTCTACCAGCGCGCCCTGCGCGGCGGCTTCTACTGGGCCCACGAGGCCCAGGCGATCGCCCTGGCCAAGGTGCCCGCGCTGCTGAAGCCGGTCGAGCTGCTGGCCCGCGCCAAGCTCCGCCGCGAGGTGAAGGACCCGGCACTGCGCCGCCGCCTGCGCCCCGACTACGGGCTCGGCTGCAAGCGCATCCTGCTGTCCAACACCTACTACCCGGCCTTCAATCTGGACCACGTGCGCCTGGTCACCGAGGGCATCACCCAGATACGGGAGAAGTCGCTCGTCACGGCCGACGGCGTGGAACACCCCACCGACGTCCTCGTCTTCGCCACCGGCTTCCACGTCACCGACTCCCCGATGTACCGCAGGATCTTCGGCAAGGACGGACGCAGCCTCGGCGACGTGTTCGACACGGTCGGCCGCCAGTGCTACAAGGGCACCGCCATCGCGGGCTTCCCCAACATGTTCCTGCTGGTCGGCCCGAACACCGGGCTCGGGCACAACTCGATGATCTACATGATCGAGGCGCAGGTGAACTATCTCGTCCACGCCCTGAGCCTCATGAAGCGGCAGGGGCTGCGGAGCGTCGAGGTACGCCGCTCCGCCCAGGAGGAGTTCCACCGGACCCTGCAGAGCGAGCTGTCGCGCAGCGTCTGGAACACCGGCGGCTGCGCCAGCTGGTACCTCGACAAGCACGGTGCGAACACCACGATGTGGCCCGGCTTCTCCTACGCCTTCCGCCGCATCACGCGGACCTTCGACGTCGACGCCTATCACATCGCGAGGTGAGTACGCGCATGGCACACAAGCAACTGGACAGCTTCAAGGACAAGGTCGTCGTCATCACGGGTGCCGGATCCGGGATCGGGCGCGCGCTCGCCCTGCGCCTCACCGAGCTGGGGGCCCATCTGGCGCTGTCCGACATCGACGCGAAGAGCGTCGAGGAGACCGCCGAGATGTGCGCGGGGCACGGCCGTGACGTCTGGGCCACCCGTCTCGACGTCACCGAGCGGGAGGCCGTCATCGACTACGCGCACGACGTACGCGCGTACTTCAGCACGGTGCACCAGGTGTACAACAACGCCGGCATCGCCTTCTACGGCGAGGCGGAGCGGCAGTCGTTCAAGGAGGTCGAGCACGTCCTCGACGTCAACTTCTGGGGCACTGTGTACATGACCAAGTCGTTCCTGCCCTACCTGATCGCGTCCGGCGACGGCCACGTCGTCAACGTCTCCAGCCTCTTCGGGCTCATCACCTACCCCGGGCAGAGCGCCTACTGCGCCTCGAAGTTCGCCGTCCGCGGCTTCACCGAGGCCCTGCGGCAGGAGATGCTGCTCGCCCGGTACCCCGTGCGCGTGACCTCGGTCCACCCCGGCGGCATCAAGACCGGTGTGGCCCGCAACGCCGGGGCCGCCGCCGGCCTGGACGCGGCCTCCATCGCGCGCGCCTTCGACAAGCGGCTGGCGCTGCACACTCCCGCGATGGCCGCCGAGACGATCGTGCGGGGTGTGCACGAGCGGCGGGCCCGGGTCCTCATCGGTGCCGAGGCCAAGGCCCTCGACCTGCTGGGGAGGATCGCGCCCGCGGGGTCGCAGCGCTTCGGGGCCGTCATGTCCCGCCTGATCAGGATCGCCCCCCGCCCGGGAGCGCGTACATGAACCTCCCGCTGCCCGTGGTGCGGGAGCTGCTGCGTCCGTTCTTCCGGATGACCTTCCACCCCCGCGTTCCCTGGCCGGCCCAGCGCCTGCTGGTGAACGCGCTCTCCGCCTGCCAGCCGCTGCCGCGCGGCACCCGGGTGGAGGCGCTGTGGCTCGGGGCCCGCCGTGCCGAGCGCGTCACGGCGGGGCCGGCCAGCGGTCCCGGAGCCGTGCTGTATCTGCACGGCGGCGGGTTCACGGTCGGTTCGCCGGCCACGCACCGCGCCCTGGCGGCCCATCTCGCCCGCGCCACCGGCCGCCCCGTCTACCTGCTCGACTATCGCCTCGCCCCCGAGCACCCCTGCCCCGCGGCCCTGGAGGACACGCTGGCGGCGGTGGAGCTGCTGGCCCGGCTGGCGGGGCATCCGACGTCGTCCCTGGTGCTCGCCGGCGACTCGGCGGGCGGCGGGATCGCCCTCGCGGCCGCCCAGCACCTCGCGGCGCCGGCCCGGGAGCCCGGGGACGGCGCGGCCGGCCGGCCGGGGACGCCGGCCGCGCTGGTCCTCGTCTCACCGTGGGCCGACCCGGGCGAGGTCGCCGAGCAGCGGCGCGACCTCGTGGTCAGCCGTGCGTGGGGACTCGCCTGCGCCGCCGCGTACCGGGGGCAGGCGGACCCCGCGGACCCCCGCTACGCCCCCGCCCGGGGCGACCTCACCGGCCTGCCGCCCACCTATCTGCACACCAACATGGGCGAGTTGCTGCACGCGCAGTGCGTCGCCCTCGCGTCATCCCTGCGCGGTGCCGGTGTGCCCGTGACCTTCAGGGAGAGCCGGAAGCTGTGGCACGCCGCCCAGGCCCAGGCGGGACTGGTCGAGGAGGCCGCCGAGTCGGTACGGGACATCGGTTCCTTCCTGACGGAACGGTGGGCCCGGCTCGCGGAGTCCGGCGCGGCGGACGCGAAGGCCGGGTAGCCCGGCGGTACGCACGGCCGGCGCACCGCGGGCGGCCGGCGGCCGTCTCGCCGGCGCACCGCGGGCGGCCAGCGGCCGTCTCCGGACCCGGCCCGCGTACAGGGGCGGTGCCCGCCGGCCGCGGCGGGCACCGCCCCCGGCCGTTCCCGGCAACAGACACGGGGGGTCCGATGGCCCCTCGCACACCTCGTACGACGGCACGGTCCCGCATCCGCCGCCGCGCGGCACACGGCACACGGCCCCGCCGGGCCGAAGCCCGGCGGGGCCGAGGAATAGCCGCTCCCCCGCACCGGCCGGCGGCGTCCCGCCGGCGCCGGGGGCCCGGCCGTTCGCCTAACCCTGCGGCACCTGCTCGGGTGACAGGCCCAACTGGACGGCCCACTCGTCGGCGAGCCGGTCGGCGAGGCCGGCGATGGCGTCGAACCTCATGAGGTGCCGTCGGTGCCCCTGCCGTGTGCCGCCCGCGTCCTCGCCGTCGCCGGACCCGCCCCGGCCCGCCCCGGCCGACCCGGCCGCCTTCTCGCCGCGCACCCCGCCCATGACGCCTCCTCGTTCACGCACTCGCGGAACCCGCGTCACCGGCGGCCACCTGCCTCGCGTAATGGGCCGACACCACGCGTGAGATATTGGCGGCCGTGTTCTTCGCCGCCGCCGAGACGAACGGTTCCAGGGTCTTCTCCAGGGCCCTTCCGGCGATTCCTCCGGGCAGCGTGAATCCGATGCGCACCTCCACCTCGCAGCGGTCGCCCGGCAGTTCTCGGAAGACGAAACCGGTCGTCGAGCGCATACCGGAGATCGACTCGTACGACACGCGTGCGTTCTTCTCCCAGCACACGTTCTTGATGGTGGACTTCTGGGTGGACGGTCCGAGTTTGATCGTCGATTCGTAGACCGCGCCGAGCCCGTGGTCCAGGTCGCCGACCGGGCGGTAACTCGTCATGCCGTGCCAGTATTCGAGCACATGGCGGTAGTCGTCGAGATAGGCGAAGGTGACGTCGAGCGGCGCGTCGCAGAGCGCGGTGAAGCAGACTTCGGACACTTCGGTTCCCTTCCTGGGGACGGCACGGTTCTTCGGCCGCGACCGTGTCAGACGATGTTGGTCGCCCTCGCCACGCTCCACAGCGAGCGCGGGGACAATCCGCCGTCGAAGGCGAAGTATTCGGGCAGTACGGCGTCCGGGCACCATTTGGACTTGTATTCCAGCTGGCTCTTCGCCGGATACACCCGGTCGCCGTGCTCGGCGACGAACCGGACCACCCGCGCCGCCATGGGACTGGCGGCCGGCAGCTCGTGCGCGCCGTCAAGGCCCGTGAACGGGGTGAATCCGAAGTGCAGCCATTCGGCGCCCGAGGTCCGCATGTCCTCGATGGCCTGGGAGTTGATGGCCTCCATCACTCCCGGCGGGGAGTCCGGAAGCCGCCTGCTCAGGTCGTGCAGCCACCCCGGGCGCGAGCCGTAGACCGGCGCGTACGACACGTAGGCGATCGCCGTGCCGTCCACCCGCCCCACGTACAGCTTGCGCAGGGACTGCCACTCGCCGCCGATCTCCCCGATCAGGAAGGCCAGTTCCTTGGTGTGCCTGCCCTTGTCGCGCAGCCACTGCCGGTTGATGTTCTCGATCTCGTCGGCGCATTTCTCCGGGTCGACCTCGGTGATCTCGAGGCCGGCGCGCAGGGCCCGGGAAATCTTGTTGCGCAGCCGTACGAAACGCTTTCCGCGCAGCGAGAAGTCCGGGAGGCCCACCGCATAGGAGGCCCCCACCTGGTTGACGGTGTGCCCGAGGCCGGCGAACAGTTCGGCGTCCGCACGCTGCAACTGCGCGCCGATCACCTTGCAGCGGTTGCCGTGCGCATGCTCGACGAACCTCGTCTGCAGTTCCCGTCGGCAGGACGCGTCCGCGAACGGCCCGCCGAACTGAATCCAGCGGCGCCCCTGGACCCGATAGCACACAAAGCCGTCCAGGCCCTCGCAGGTGAAGTACTCGTTGCCGCGGTTGAGAGCCAGAAAGGCACTGGGATTGTCCGCGTGGCGCTCCAGGACCGAGGCGATCGTGGCACGGTCTTCCGGCCGGAGCGAGTCGGGCATGTGCATGCTCTGTCCTCACGTACGGAAAAGGGTCGGCCAGAAGCTAGCAACGCGTTCTGAAACGCCGCCCACACCGCCGCGCGCCGGACGTCAGACCCGTTTCATCGGCGCCGCGAATACTCCTTTCCGCAGCACTGGCAGCGAGGGGCGCACGGCGCCGCCGCTGCCGCGGACATCTACCTTGCGGGGTCACTTTGGCAGCAAGTGTCGAGGCTCAGGCAATCCCATCGCTGAGTAGTTACGTACGAGGGAAGGACATCGAGAGCGGTCAGTGGGTCTACGTCCTGTCGACCCGCGCCGTCCTGGAGGACTCCTTCGCAAGTCTCACCCTCAAGAGGCGGCTGGAGGCGGGCCGCGTCTCGCCGGCCGAGGTACCGGAGGGCGTCATCGCCGGCCGTGTGGCCCTGGCCGACAAGGCCATCGTGGAGGAGGCGGTGACCGCCGCGGCGGAGGCGGCGAAGATCTGGCGCGCGGTTCCGCTGTCGGTCCGCTTCGACGGGTGGATGGAGCTTCTGCGCGCCACCATCGCGGACCGCGCGGACGAACTCGTCGGCCTGCTCACCCTGGAAGGCCACCCCCTGGAGCTCGCCAAGTGGGAGATCTCCGGGATGCGCGAGCTGACGCGGCCGGAGTCGGCGGCGTTCCTGCGCGGCCAGCTGTACCAGGAGTTCA
The DNA here is from genome assembly GCF_043079545.1 of Streptomyces sp. NPDC015171. Lineage (NCBI taxonomy): Bacteria > Bacillati > Actinomycetota > Actinomycetes > Kitasatosporales > Streptomycetaceae > Streptomyces > Streptomyces sp. NPDC015171. Next base: position 27,662 of record NZ_JBIBUO010000002.1, on the reverse strand, counting down.
CCGTCGACAACCGGCGCAACATCGTGCGGCGGCAGGCCGACGGCGTCGTGTGCATCACCCCGCCCGCGAACGCGCCCCTGGTCAGCGCGCTGCTGGGCTGCATGTGCATCCCCGGCGGCAACGCGGCCGTCGTCCGCGCGCCGCGCACGGCCCCCTACGGGGTCACCTACGCGCTGCGCCACATCATCTCCCCGATCCTCGACGAGCTGGACGCACCGCCCGGACTGCTCAACGTCGTGTGCGGCAACCCCGCGCCGATGCTGGACGCCTGGCTGGAGAGCCCGCTGGTCGACGACATCATGTTCTTCGGCGATGTGCCGGCCGGACTGAAGCTGGAGCGCCGCTGCGTCGAGGCGGGCAAGAAGCCGATCCTCGAACTCGCCGGCAACGACGTGGTGGTGGTCTGGAAGGACGCCGATCTCGACGGGGCCGCCGACGCGCTCACGGAGAGCTTCTACGGTTCGGGCCAGCTGTGCATGATCCCGAACCAGGCCGTCGTGCACCCGGAGATCGCGGACGCCCTGATCGAGCGGGTCGCCGAGCGGGCGCGGCGGCTCCGGCCGGGCTATCCGGACCAGGAGGGCGTCCTGCTCTCGCCGGTACTGCGGCACGACAAGTTCCACGACTTCCTGGACGACGCGGTGGCCAAGGGCGCGACCCTGGTCACCGGCGGCCACGGCATGCAGCTCGACGGCACGGTCGACGACAGCTCCGGGTTCTTCCTCCAGCCCACCGTGCTGCGGGTCGACGGGCTGGCGGACGCGCGCGAGGTGCGGGCGGTGAAGGACGAGACGTTCTTCCCGCTGCTGCCGATCGTGGTGCCCGAGCCCTCCGACGACGAGGCGCTCCTCGACGCCTGCGTGGAGTTCGTGAACTCGAACGCGTACGGCCTGCGCAACTCGCTGTGGACCGAGGACCAGGACGTCATCGACACGTTCGTCGCCCATACGGTCACCGGCGGGCTGCTCAAGGTCAACGACTCGCACATCGCCTTCACCGCGCCGCTGCCGTCCCACGGCGGCACCGGCCTGACCGGTGGGGCCTTCGGCGAGGCCAACTACCCCGTTCTGCGGACGACCCATCTCCAGGGGGTCTCCGTCGTCGCGAAGGAGAAGGAGGAGGACGGCGTTGCAGTCGCTCGATGAGGCCCGCGCGGTCTGTGAATCCCATCTGCCCGGCCTGCTGTCGAAGCTGGCCGAGTCGCCCCTGGCCGACCTGGAGAAGCCCGGCAACCGCGGACTCGAGCTGTTCCGCGCGGCCGGCGGTCCCGCCCTGGTCATCCCCAAGGCGTACGCGGGGCTCGGTGCGAACGCCCTGGAGGCCGTCCAGGTGACCCGCGCGATCGGGGCGGCGGCGCCGTCCCTCGCGGTGGCCTCCACCATGCACCACTTCTCGGTCGCCACCATCTTCACGCTCGCCGAGAGCCTTCGGTCCAGCGGTGTCGAGTGGGCGCTGCTGGAGGGCATCGCCACGCAGAACCTGCTGGTCTCCTCCGGCTTCGCCGAGGGCAATCCGGGCCAGGGCATCCTCTCCCCCACGGTCAGCGGGACCCGCGTGGACGGCGGCATCGTCGTCAACGGCTCCAAGCGGCCCTGCAGCATGTCGCGGTCGATGAACCTGCTGTCCGCGAGCATCGCGGTCCCCCGCGAGGACGGCGGGGAGGAGACCGTGCTGATGCTGCTGCCGGCGGAGACCCCCGGGGTGTCCGTCCACCCGTTCTGGAAGAGCGATGTGCTCGCGGGTGCGGAGAGCGACGAGGTCCGGCTCACCGACGTGTTCGTCGACGAGCGCCTGCTGGTGCCGACGGAGATCGGCGACCGGGGGGAGATCGACGAACTGCAGACCATCGGGTTCATGTGGTTCGAGATGCTGATCACCTCCTGCTACCTGGGCATGGCCAGCGCCCTGGTGGAGAAGGCCTTCGCGAGCAAGCGCCTCGCCCCCGCCGTCGTCGCGGACCTGGGCATCAGGATCGAGACCGCCGCCCATCTGCTGGAGGGGATCGCCCGGCAGCTCATGGCGAAGGAGGGCGACAACGCCGCCCTCTCCCGGGCCATGGTCGCCCGCTACGGCGCCCAGGACGCCATCGTCGACTCGGCGCGGCGGGCCGTCGAGGCCCTCGGCGGCATGGCCTACATCGGCTCCCCCGACGTCGCCTATCTCGCCGCCGCCTGCCACTGCGTCAGCTTCCACCCGCCGTCGAAGGCCGCGACCGGCGCCGCCCTGGCGGCCAGCTTCCGCGGTGACGTGCTCCGTTTCGACTGAGACCTGAGGGATCCAACACAGAGGTGAGGAGTGAGCGCAACCATGCACAGCGACGAGGCGCTCGACAGCGCCCGGGTGTCCGCGGCCTACCGGCGCACGATGAGTTCGGGACGGGCCCGGCTGGCGGAAGTGCTCGGCGGCCAGGTGGAGGTGGAGTCCTCCGGGGCGTGGATCACGACGAGTGACGGCCGGAAGTACCTCAACGCCGGCGGCTACGGCGTGTTCATCACCGGCGCCCGGCACCCCGCGGTGGTCCGCGAGGTCGAGCGGCAGCTGCACAGCCATCCGATCGGCACCCGCATCTTCCTCGACCCGGCCGCCGCCCGCGCCGGCGAGATGCTGATGTCCGTGACGCCGCCCGGCCTGGAGCGCGTCCATTTCTCGGGCTCGGGCACCGAGGCGGTCGAGGCCGCCATCAAACTCGCCCGGCTCGGCGGCCGGCGGCGGCTGGTGTCCATGGTCGGCGGCTACCACGGCAAGACGCTCGGCGCCCTGTCGGTGACGGCGAAGAGCACCTTCCAGGAGCCGTTCCGCCCCCTGCTGCCGGATGTCACCCATGTGCCCTTCGGCGACGCGGCGGCGCTCGGCGCGGTCCTCGCGCAGCACCCGGGCGAGTGCTGCGTCATCGTGGAGCCGGTGCAGGGCGAGGGCGGCGTGGTGATCCCGCCGCCCGGCTACCTGGGCGAGGTCCGGGCGGCGTGCTCCCGGTACGGTGCGCTGCTCGTCGTCGACGAGATCCAGACCGGACTCGGCCGGCTCGGCGCCTGGTGGGGATCGGACGCCGAGCAGGTGCGACCCGACATCCTGCTGTCGGGCAAGGCGCTGGGCGGCGCGGTGATGCCGGTCGCGGCGACGATCGCGACGCACGAGGTGTTCGCCGTCCTCGACCGCGACCCCGTGCTGCACACCTCCACCTTCTCCGCGGCGCCCATCGCCATGGCCGCCGTGTGCGGTGCGATCACGGCGATCCGCGAGGACGGTCTGGTGGAGCGGGCGGCCGAACTGGGCAGCCGCATCACGGCGGAGCTCACCCGGATCACGGGCGCCCACCTGTCCCACCACCCGCACGAGGTGCGCGGCGCAGGGCTGCTCATCGGCGTCGAGTTCGTCGATCCGGCGATGGCGGCCGATCTGTTCATCGCCCTGGTCGGCCATGACGTCGTGGCCAACCTCTCCCTCAACTCGGACAACGTGGTGCGGTTCACGCCCCCCGCCGTGATGTCGGACTCCGACGTCGAGTTCTTCATCGAGCGTTTCGACCGAGCGGCCCGTCAGGTCGCCGAACGCAATCCCGGATACGAGGTACTCACCCATGCGTAGCCTTGAACTGACCCTGCGCTCCACGGGCATCGACGCCGACGCCGCGTACCGGCGCATCACCGAATTCGAGCGCTACGCCGAGTTCGTGGACGAGGTGCGTTCCGTCGTCGTGCACCCCGGCGACGAGAACGGACCGCTCGCCAGCGACTGGGACATCTTCTTCCGCAACGGGCCGCTGCGCTGGTCCGAGATCGACTACTTCCAGCGGGACGCGCGGCGCATCGTCTTCGAGCAGACCGACGGGGACTTCGAGCTGTTCCGCGGCTCGTGGCAGGTCGAGCCGGTCGCCGACGGCTGCGAGGTGATCTTCGAGGTGACCTTCGACTTCGGCATCCCGAGCCTCGCCGGCGTGCTGGAACCGATCGCGACCAAGGTCCTCAAGGAGGCCATCGCCACCATCGTGGGCAGCCTCCTCGGCAATGTCACGGTCATCGGCGACCCGGCCACGGCCGCCGTCATCAACGCGCGGTTCGCCGGGGCGGGCGAGCGCTCGGTATCGGCAGCGTAGGCGAGGAGGCACCCCATGGATCATGTGAACCGCTTCGAGACCAGGACGACGTTCGGGCTGCTGCGCCTGGAGTACGCGGTCGCACTCGCGGTGTGCTCGGTGCTGTTCCTGCTGCACCTGTCGGAGGTCCGCTGGTGGGCGGCCGTCCTGCTGTTCGTCTACATCGACCTGATCGGCTACATCCCCGGCGCGATCGCCTATCGGCGGGCCGAGGACGGCGACATCCCCAAGGTGTACTACGTCCTCTACAACACGATGCACAGCCTGGTCACGAACGCCGCGGTGGTCGGCCTCTGGGCCCTGGTCGCGGGATTCGAGTGGGCGCTCCTCGCGGTGCCCATCCATCTGTGCGGCGACCGTGCCCTGTTCGGGAACTTCCTGAAGTCGTTCAAGGTGCGCTTCGAGCCGGTGCGGCTGCCGGCCTTCGCCGAGTTCGAACGCCGGCTCGGCGAACGCGGCCCGCTCGAACCGCAGCTTCCCGAACGCGTCTGAGGTGAGGAACTGATGTCCGTGACCAAGGAACGTCCTGTCATCATCGGCGCCGGGCCCGGCGGACTCGCGGTGGCCTGGACCCTGAAGGAGGCCGGCCTCGATCCGCTGCTGCTCGACCGCGAGCAGCAGGCCTGCTCCACCTGGCACTCGTACTACCCCTCGCTGCGGATGAACTCGTGGCGCCGGCTGAGTTCGCTGCCGGGCATGCGGCTGTCGGCGGAGTACGGCCCGTGGCCCATGCGCAACGACTTCCTCACCTATATGAAGAAGTACATCGAGGTGCTGAGCCCCGACATCCTCTTCGGCACCGACGCGCGGCGCGTGGACCGTGACGGGGACCGCTGGGTGGTGCGCACCGCCGACGGCGACCTGCGCACCGAGCACGTCGTCGTCGCGACCGGGCTGCACCGCAAGCCGTTCGTCCCCGACTGGCCCGGGCTCGACGAGTTCGAGGGCGAGTTCCTCCACGCCCGCGACTACACCGTGCCGGAGCCCTTCGCGGGCAAGGACGTGCTGGTGGTCGGCTGCGGCCCGACCGGGATCGACATCGCCGTGGCCGCGGCGCAGGCCGGCGCGTCCCGGGTGCGCATGTCCATCCGGAACATGCCGGTCCTGTTCAAGCTGAGCCCCAGCACCTCGCTGCTCTGCCAGGCCATCAAGCACGGCCCGCTGCCGCACTGGCTCGTCAACCGGGCCAGCCTCCTGATGCACCGGATCCAGTGGGGCGATCTGTCCCGCTACGGGATGCCGACGCCCAAGGAGGGCACGATGGCCGGCACCGCCCGCATCGGCCACTCCTACGGTGCCATCGACCGCGGTCTGATCGCGGGCGTCCGCGACGGGTCCATCGAGGTCGTCCGGGGTGTCACCGGCTTCAACCGGAAGGCCGTGCTGCTCGACGACGGCACCAGCATCAAGCCGGACGTCGTGATCGCGGCGACCGGGCAGCGCCCGGACATGGAGGGACTGCTGGGTCATCTGCGCGTGCTCTCCCAGCCCGGCGGCCGGCCCCTGGTGCACGGGGCCCAGACCCTCCCGCACGCCCCGCACCTCTACTTCCAGGGGTACCGGCTGCCGCCCGGCCAGCTGCCCGACATGGCCGTGGACGCGCGGGCGATCGCCCGGGCCGTCACCGGTACCCGGCGCTTCGCCCTGGCCGGGGCCCTGCGAGGCAGGCGATGACCGGTCACCTCGCTCCCTGGGCGGCGAGTCCGGAGGCCACGCGCCCCCGGTTGCGCGGCCGGCAGCGCTGCGACGTCGCCGTCGTCGGGGCGGGCCTGACGGGCCTGTCGACCGCCTTCGAACTCCTGTCGGCGGCACCGCGGCTGCGGGTGGTGGTGCTGGAGGCGGACCGGGTCGCGGCGGGCGCGAGCGGCCGCGGCACGGGGCTCCTCGGGCCCCGCGTCGGGCCCGCCCTGCATGTCGCGCGGCGCCGCTTCGGCGACGAGACGGCCCGGGCCGTGCACCTGTGGTCGGTGGCCGCGGTGCGGCATGTGCTCGACCTGGTCGAGCGAGAGCGCCTCGCCTGCGATCTGACGCCGGGCGGTCAGCTCGTCGTCGCCCGCGACGAGCGGGAGGCGGAGCACCAGCTCCGGGAGCGCGAGGCGGCGCTGATGCTCGGACTGCCTCCGGACCAGGTCGAGTTCGTCGGGCAGGGCCGGCTGCCCCGGTACGCGGACCGCTACCGCAGCGGCCTGCGCTACGGTCCCGCCGCGACGCTCGACCCGGCGGCGCTCACCGAGCAGCTGGCCGGCGCCGGCGAGCGGCTCGGCCTCGTCATCCACGAGAACAGCCGGGTGCGCCGCGTCCGGCGGGGGCTGCTCAGCACCGTGGTCACCGACGGCGGCGAGCTGATCGCCGACCATGTCGTCCTCGCCGTCAACGCCTACGGCGGCTCGCTGCGGGCGGCACCGTCCGGCGTGCTCCCCGTACGCGTGCAGGCCGGGGTCACCCCGAAGCTCTCCGGTGAGCAGCTGGCTGAGCTGGCCGGCCTGGACGCCGAACCGCTCATCGAGCACGGGGAGGTGGCACCGTACTTCCGGCTCACCACCGACGGCCGGCTGGTGATCGGCGGCGGTGCCCTGGAGCGGGGCGCCCACGGTGCCCTCGCCCGGCACCCCGGGCGGCTCCTCACGGCGGCCCGCGCGCTCTCCCCGGCACTGGCCGGCATCTCGCTCGACGCCGCGTGGGCGGGCCCGGTCGCCGTGACCCGGGACGGTCTGCCCGTGCTCGGCGAGCACCGCGACGACCCCTGGCTGCACCACGCGACCGGCTGCAACGGCCACGGGCTCGCGATCAGCGTCTATCACGGCGCCCGCCTGGCGCGTCGCATCACCGGCGAGGACACAGGTCCTGACGGGCTGCCGTGGCTCCGGGCACGCGCCCCCTGGCTGCCGCGCGGCCGGGTCGCCGACCGGGTGGTCGACCGCTATCTGGAACACCTCGCGGCGGCCGACGCGCCGTTCGGGTCCGCCCGTACCGCAGTCGCCGTGTCAGGCAGTCCCGCACCATGGACGGAGACCCCTTCGTGAGCACCTCCGCACAGCACACGTCGACCGGCCGCCCGGCGACCGCGCGCGAGCGTCTGGCCTGGTCGGCCTCGATCAGCAAGATGCCGGTCACGGAGCCGATGGACCGGATGCCGCCCGGCCCGTCCGAATCGGTGACCCGGCAGACCATCCGCTTCCGGCGCGGCAGGCAGCACTACCTGACGGAGATGCACGACCGGTACGGGGACATGGTGACCCTGCGGGTGGTGCCCGGCGGCCCCTTCGTGCTGCTGCGCGATCCGGAGCACATCAAGGAGGTCTTCCGCGGCGCACCCGACGTCTTCCACGCCGGGGAGGGCAACTCCCTGCTCGTGCCGATCGTCGGCCGCCACTCCGTGCTCACGCTCGACGCGCCCGAGCACCGCCCGGCACGCAAGCGGATGATGCCCCCGTTCCACCACGAGCGCATCAGCCAACTGGTCGTCGCCATGCGGGAGCTGGCCGAGCAGGAGGCCCTCAGCTGGCCCGTGGGCCGTCCCGTCCGGCTTCTGGACCGGGCCTACGCCCTGACCCTCGACATCATGGTGCGGGTGGTGTTCGGCGTCGACGACCCGGGGCGCGCGGCCGAACTGGGCGCGGCCCTGCGGAAGGTGGCGGACATCGGCCTGTCCGAGATCCTCGTCTGGATCCGTCCGGGCCTGGGCCGGGTCTGGCCCTGGACCAAGGTGGTCGCCGGCCTCGAACGCGCCGACGAGCTGATCTACGCGGAGATCGCGCGCCGCCGCGCGGACCCGCGGCGCTCCGAGCGCACCGACGTCCTGTCGATGCTGCTGGAGGGCGAACCGGACGACGAGGTCGTGCGCGACGAGGTCATGACCCTGCTCGTGGCCGGCCACGAGACCACCGCGGTGGCGCTGGCCTGGCTGTTCGAGCGGCTGGTGCGCCATCCCCGGGTGCTGGACCGGCTGCGCGAGGGCCTCGACGACCCCAAGGACCCTTACCGCACGGCCGTGTTCAAGGAGGCGCTGCGGGTCCGCCCGGTGATCCACAACGTGGCACGCCGGCTGACCGAGCCCCTCGAACTCGGCGGCTACCGGCTGCCGGCCGGGGTGTCGGTGCTGCCGTCGATCGGCGCCGTCCAGTGCGACACCCGGCTGTGGGGGCCCGACGCCCGGCTCTTCCGCCCCGAGCGGTGGCTGGAGGGCACCCCGCCGCAGAACGCGTGGATCCCCTTCGGCGGCGGTGCCCGGCGGTGCCTGGGCGCCACCTTCGCCCAGGTCGAGGTGGAGACGGTGCTCGCCGCGGTGCTGCGCTCCGTGGAACTGCGCGCCGTCGACCAGGGCGACGAGCCGAGCGCCATGAACCACATCACCATGATCCCGAAACGCGGAGCGCGTGTCGGTGTCGTACGCCGGCTGCTCCCGTGACCGACCGAAACACCAGGAGAGACATGTCTGCACAGCAGCCACTGCGCCTCGCCGCCGTCCTCAACCCGGCGGCCGGCAGCGACGGCGAGCAGCTGATCGCGGCTCTGGCCTCGAGTGACGCGGCCCGGGTACGGGTCATCAGCACCACGGCGGCGGGCGACGCCGCCGACATCGCCTACAAGCTGGCGGCGGACGCCGAGCCCGTGGACGCCGTCGTCTCCGTGGGCGGCGACGGGACGGTCTTCGAGGTGGCCACCGGGCTGTGGCGGGCGCGCGAGGCCGGTGTGACGGCCGTACCGCCGCTGCTCGTCGCGCCGGGCGGGACGGGGAACTCCGTCTACCGCGGGCTGTGGAACGACGTGCCGTGGGAGGCCGTCGTCGGCCATGTGACCAGCGGGCGGGCACGGACCCGCAGCCTCGACCTCGCGCGGATCGAGCAGAACGATCAGATCGTGGTCCTCGGCTCGGGCAGCGGACTGTTCGCCCAGACCCTGGTGAAGGCGGCCGAACTGCCCGGCAGTGGGCGGCAGTTGCTGATGGACGCCGCCCTTGCCGCCATGATGGAGCACGTGCCCTATCAGGGCCGGATCGTGGTCGACGGGAAGGTCGTCCACGAGGGCGGTGTCGTGGAGACGATCGTGGGCGGCTTCCGCTACCGCGGCGGACTGCTGAACCTCGTGCCGCGGTCGATGCTGGACGACGGACTGCTCGACATCACGGTCGTCACGGACGAGGCCGACATGAACACCTTCGCGCACGCGACGCTGGCCGGCGACGTCTACGAGGTCCCGGGGATCCGGTGGGGGCGCGGCGAGCACGTCGTCGTCGAACGGGTCGACGGAGAGCCGCTGCTGTACGAGCACGACGGCGAGGTCATGCCGCGCACCGGGCCCGCCTGCGGCCTGCGGGTGCTCCCGGCCGCGCTGGACGTGCTCACCACACCTGAGACACCCGACTGGTTCCGGGAGGGATGAGCCATGGCACAGCACCGCCCGCAGCCGACGGCACCCGCGCCGAGCAGTGACGCCTGCCGCGACTACTACCGCAAGCTGACGGCCGGCGTCGCCGTGGTCACCGCCGGCGGAGCGGCGGGATGGTCGGCGTCGACCGTCAGCACCGTCACCAGTGTCTCCCTCGCACCGCCGGTCCTCCTGTGCTGCCTGTCGCGCGGCTCGGACACGCTCCAGGCCGTCCGGGACGCGGGACGCTTCGCCGTGCACATCCTGGCCGACGACCAGGCGGACGTGGCCGACCGCTGCAGCCGCCTGCCCGGCGGCAGCGCCCGCCTGACCGATCTGCGCCGGGCGGTCCGCGTGATCGACGGGGCCCCGGTGATCGCCGGCGCCCTGGCCGTGAGCTGGTGCGATCTGCACTCCACCGCGGAGGTCGGCGACCATGTCGTCGTCTACGGGCACCTCGTGTCCGTGGAGGTCGCCCAGGGGCGCCCGCTGCTGTGGCACGACCGGTCCTACCGCGCCCTCGACACCGGCCTCGGGGCGCTGGCCGGCAAGCCCTGACGACTCCAGAGCAGGACGACTCCAGAGCAGAAGGTGGAGCCCCAACCCCATGTCCAGCGACCCCATGCCCAGCGCAGCCGTGCCCGGCGCCGACGCGCCCGGTGACGCGATGTCCCTGACGGCCCGTCTCTCCGAGTGGGCGCACCGGGTGACGTACGACGACGTTCCGCCCCGCACGCGGCAGGCCGCGGTCAGTCAGCTGATCTCCGACGTGGCGGCGGTCCGCGCCTCCCTCGGCCATCCGGTGGGCCGGTCCCTGGTGGCCGCGTTCGGCCCGCCCCTCCAGGACGACGCGACGCGCTCGGCCTACGTCCTGTCCGCGCTCGCGACGGCCCTCGACTTCGACGAGGTCGCCTACGCCGGCCATGTCTCGGCCGGTGCCGTGAACGTCGCCGTGGCCGAGGCCAGGCGCGGGCGGCTGGACGGCAGGGCCCTGCTCACCACGATCGTCACGGCCAACGAGTGCGCGGCCCGCATCACCGCGGCGACCATCCTCAGCCCCTTCTTCCGGGGCCAGACCAACACGCACTGCCACCTGGCCAGTGCCGCGGCGGCCCGGCTGCGCGCGCGGGGCGCGGCACGGGAGGAGTGGACGGCCGCCCTGGGCCTGGCCCTCGGCATCCTCGCCGTTCCGCTGCACCACGGTGTGGTGACCAGCGACGTGAAGGCGTTCACCGCGGCGGCCCCGGTGCGCCTCGCCCTGGACGCCTGCGACGCGGCGGCCCACGGTCTCAGCGGCGCCGACGCGATCCTCGAACATCCCGAGGGCCTGCTCGCCCACCTCTCCGCGGTGCCCGTGCCCGAGACCGTGGACCGGCTGCTCGGGACCCGCTGGCACACCGACACCCTGACCTACAAGAAGTACCCGGGCAGCGCCTATCTGCACGCGGCCTTCGACTGCGCCGAGCGCCTGCACCGGCGCCTCGGCCCGGTCGGCGCCGAGCGGGTGCGGCGCGTCGTCGTGGACGGCTCGCTGCTGACCTGGCAGCTGGAACGCAAGGTGGCGGGCGACCTGCGCGGTCCTGACACCTCGGTGTCGGCGGCCACCCTGTCCGTCGGGTACGGGGTGGCGTCGCTGCTGCTGTCGGGCGCCTTCGGGGCACGGGACCTGGATCCCGTGGCACTGGGCGACAAGGAGCGCTGGGCGCTGGCCGACAAGGTGGCGGTCGAGCACGACATGGAGCTGTCGCTGCGCATGGCGGGGGCCACCTCGCCCCTCGGCGAGGCGTTGCGGCAGGCCGGCGAACGTGCCCTCGGCTGGCCCGAGCTGACGCGCTGGTGCGGTGCGGACGCCCCGCTCGTCCTCGACTCGCTGGGCGGGCCTGAGGACACCTTCGAGAACGCGACGATGGCGATCGGCGCGCGGGTCAGGGTCGAGCTCGCGGACGGGACCGTCGCGACCGAGGAGTGCGCCGCGTTCGCCGGCTCAGCGGGGGCCTCGACACGCGAGGAGCAGCGAGAGCTGGTACGGCGCAAGTTCCTGGGTACAGGGGGGTCGCCAGATGTCCTGGCCGCCCTGGAGGACATCGGATCGCTCGACGCGCGGGCGACGTCCAGGGCGCTGGAGAGGGCCCTGGACGTCACCGTGTGACACACCGGCACCGCGCCGCGCCGTGCCCCGTCAGGCGTCGGGGGCCCGGGAATCGTCGTGCGGTTCGAGACCCGAGAGGATCGTGCTCAGTTTGACGCGTGAGGTGATCGCGAGTTTCCGGAAGATGTTGCGCAGGTGGTAGTTGACGGTGTGCGGGGACAACCGCAGCTCCCGGGCGATCTGCTGGTTGGTCAGTCCCCGCGCCACATGCCGGGCGATCTCCAGCTCTCGCTGGGTGAGCGAGGCCAGCCGCTCGTGCGGGTCCTCCGTGGTGTCGTCCGCGCTCCGGGAGGGGGAAGGCGCTCTGCGGGGGCCCGTCTCGCCGGTCGGCGTGGCGAGCGGACCCCCTGGGCGGTGCCCCGCCGGCTCCGGCGGGGCGAACGGCCCGCGCTCGCCCGCCCCTCCCGGCCGCGCGGGTGCCCCGGTGCCCCCGAAGTCGAGAGCGGTGACGACATCGGGGCGCCGGCCCGGCGCGGCCGAGCGGGCGTACTCCGCCGCCGATTCGAGGATCGGCACGCCCGGATTGTTCCGGGCGAGGTACTCGACGGCCCGCAGCGCGCGGTCCGCGAGGACCTCGTCCCCGGCGGCGCGGGCCGTCGCCACCATCCAGGCGGCCCGCGCCGGGTCCTCCACGAGGCAGCCGGACGCGGTGGCCAGCAGCGGCCAGTGCGTGTGCATCAGCTCGACGGCCCTGCCAGGTCCGTCCTCGGCCGCGGCGAGCGCGATCTCGATGAAGGCGGCCCGGGCCACGGAGTCCGGATAGGCGTAGTAGTCGGTGCGCCGGTGGAATTCCGACAGCTCCCGCGCGGCCAGCTCCGGTTCGCCTCTCAGCAGGTGCGCCATGCCGGCCACGGAAAGGGCGAGCTTCACGCTGACGGCCGACCGCTGCTGGTCGCTGAGGGCGACCGCGACGGCGGCCCGGTCGATGGCGTCGCCGAATCGCCCCTCCTGGAGATCGAGCGTGGCGAGCAGGGCGTCCGGCAGCGAGTTGAAGGCCAGCAGCCCTCCGCCGTCGATGGTGCCCCGCATGTCCTGGATGATCCGGACCGCCTGCTGCGACACATGCAGGTCGATGAGCTTCTTCGCCAGCAGCAGCTCGGTGTAGAGCTTCCACATGGCGATCACGCCGTGGGACTTGTGCATCGCCGACTGGTTCAGCCACAGCCCCTCGGTCAGGTCGCCCTGATGCCATTTCTGCTGCGACCGTACGCACAGGCTGACCACTTCCAGGGGATCCGGATATCGACGGTCCTCGGTGCCCGGCGGTGTCCATTCCTCGATGTTCTCGCCGACCATGGAGCCGGTGAGGACACGGAATGCGACGATGTCGCGCTGGACCGACAGATCCGGATCCATCCCTCCGAGGGCCTCGTCCAGGAATTCAAGCGCCCCGCGAAGATTTCCCCTGACGAAACTTATCCGGGCCTGGTCGAGTTTTACCCTGGCGTCCTCGCTGAGATGTGCCGAGTGAAATGATCCGATGAGGTAGAGTGCGTCGCTCATAGAGGTCGGGTCGGACAGCATGCGGGAGTCCTCATGGTCTCCGCCCTGACGGTAGCTGCCTCCGCCCGTCCGTATGCCCCCCGTCACGGTCCACGCTCCTTCGCAATATACAGTGTTGAACTATGGGATCGGCCCCGGTCCAATCTCGGCAAAATCCCCGTCACGCATGTTTAGATGCGAAATCCTGGCACCGGTGCGGGGTCGGCTCCACCTATTTGTGGGCAGCCCCCACATGGCCATCGGGAAATGCTAAAGCGATCCGCCTCGGGCACCAAGCGTTACCCGCGAGTCACATGACAGCGTCAAGCATCGACGGATCGATTCCGGTCAATCAGCCGACTGGGAGCAACCAGAATTGTCGAATGCGCGATGGAGTTGTGACATGAGTGGTCAAAGCGGCGTAGACAAAACCACATATAGCGTGGCGAGTCGGCTGCCGGGCGGCCGGCATCGCCGATCGAGGCCCGCCTGATTCCAGCCGTATGAGTAGTTTCACACCCGAGGGCCCGCCCGGGCTTCCGGCCCGATCGGAGCGCTGGGGGTGGTGAGGGCGACCCGTTTCAGGTAGTGACGCTCCAGTAGCACCGGCCGGTAGGGAAGGGCCGAGTCACCCCGCGTCGCGGTGACGGAGGCACGTCTCAGGAAGCGTCGGAGCGGCTCGCGATGATCACGGTGGCGTCCAGTTCGTCGTCGGCGGCCACCCGCGCGAGCAGGCCGGCGCCGGTGGCGGCGGCCACGGCGCCGTCGGCCTGCCGCTGGCTCGTCTCGAACAGCAGGACGCCGCCCGGAGCCAGCCACCGGGCCGCCTCGGCGACGACGCGCCGCAGGACCTCAAGACCGTCCGCGCCGCCGTCGAGAGCCACCCGCGCCTCGTGGTCGCGGGCCTCGGCCGGAAGGAGCCCGATCTCCGTGGTGGGCACGTACGGGACGTTGGACAGCAGGACGTCCACGCGGCCCTTCAGCCCGGCGGGCAACGGCTCGAAGAGGTCCCCCTCGTAGACCGCGCCCCCGCCCGGGGTGACGTTGCGCCGGGCGCAGCGCACGGCGGCGGGGTCGACGTCCGAGGCGTACAGCTCGGCCTCGTCCAGGCGGGCGGCGAGCGCGACGCCCAGCGCGCCGGAGCCGCAGCACAGGTCGACGACGACCGCCCGTGCCGGAGCGAGCCGCGCGGCCTGCTGCACGAGCGCCTCGGTGCGCCGCCGGGGTACGAACACCTCGGCGTCCACCTCGATGCGCAGGCCGCAGAATTCCGCGTATCCGACGACGTGCTCCAGCGGCAGACCGACGACCCGGCGCTCCACCATTTCTTCGAGTTCGGCGGCATTGCCGGCCGCAGACATGATCATCTGCGCCTCGTCCTCCGCGAACACACATCCCGCGGTACGCAGGCGGGAGGCGATGGCGGATTCCGAGTGGTCCAGCGAGGGGATCGGCATGACGGCCTTTCGAACTGCGGATGATGCTGTGCGGTCACCGGAGCGGGCGGCCGAATATCTCAGCATTATCCGACGGGCCGATCCGGCCCCTCAACCTGGTGCCCCGAGCGTCCTGGTCGCCGGCGGTGCCCCTCGGCGCGTGCGCCCGCGGCACCCGCGCCCTCCCCTCGTCAGGCGCCGAAGACCTGGAACTCCGAGACCTGCCCGGCCGGCCAGCCGGTGTTGGCCGTGAAGGTGAGTCGTACGTAGCGGGTGGTGGCGGTGGCGGGGAGCGTGAGGGTCACGGTGTTCCCGGTCGCCGGGTCGAAGGTGCGGCCCGACGGGGCGAGAAGCTGGGCGAAGGTGCCGCCGTCCGTGCTCCCCTGGACGGAGAGGGTCTGGGTACGGGCGGCCCAGGCGGTGGCCGGGGGAAGGCGGAGCACGATCCGCCGGACGCCGGCCGGGGCGCCCAGATCTACCTGGACCCACTGCGGGAAGGCGTTGTTGGCGGATTCCCAGTAGGTGCCGGCGTCGCCGTCGGTCGTGTTGCCCGAGGCGTAGGTCTGGGTGTGGCTGCTCTCCGAGGTGGGGCGGTGGAGGGCGAGGTCGGTGGTGCCCGAAGGGGGGTCGGTGGTGACGGTGACCTGGCGGGAGGGCTGCGACACGTTTCCCGCCGCGTCGAAGGCGACGACGTCGAAGGTGTACGCGGTGGAGGCGGCGAGTCCGGTGACGGTGAACGCGACGGCGCCGGTGGTGCCCACCTGCGTACTGGTCGAGCCGGCCACCTGAAGGACGCGGTAGCCGGTCACGCCGACGTTGTCGGTCGAGGCGCTCCAGGCCAGCGAGACGGAGTCGGCGGTGTGCCCGGTGACGGTCAGGGCGCCCGGCGCGGCGGGCGGCGCGGTGTCGCCGCCGGCGGGGACGGTCGGCCGCGTGGGGCGGGTGGCGGTCAGCGCGATCTCGCCCTTGAGCATGCGGCCGCCGTCGCCGGTCAGGCGCAGGTAGTAGTCGGAGGAGCAGACGGTGCCGTCCTCGTCGAGGGCGAGGAAGCCGGAGTCGGCGGGCACCCAGTCCCGGGTCTCGGCGGTCTTGGCGATCTGGTTGCCCTCGTTGTACTCGTCGAACATCGAGATGTAGATGCCCTGCGCCCCGGCCCGCACCACGTTGTAGAACTGCCGCCACATGAAGTCGCCGTGCGCGCGCTGCCGGCCGGAGACGTCGCCGGGCAGGACACAGGGCTGGTAGTCGATGCCGTGGGCGTCGCAGTCGGCCTGGTCGGGGACGGTGTAGGCGGTGTAGGCGCTGTCGGCCTCGCTCACGTTGCCGATGGCGCCGACCATCCACGGCGAGATCATGTCGAAGGCGTGGTAGACACCGAGATAGCCGGGCCGTGAGCCCCCGGTGCCCGTCCGCCATTCGCGCGGGACGCCGCCGATGACGTAACAGCCCTGCCCCTTGAACCAGTTGACCACGTCGAGGCAGGCGTCGGCGGAGAAGGGGTGGTTGTCGTCGGCGAAGCCGAAGCCCCAGACGCAGACGACCGGCTTGCCGTTCTGCCGCGCGTACGCCGGGGACGCGGTGTGCGCGGACATCTTGTCCGTCCAGTCCGCCTTGATCTCGGACCGCATGTCCGTCCAGTTGGAGACGTCGTACATGAGGTAGAACTTCCGGCCGTACGACTCGGCGGCGGCGCGCACCTTGGCCGCCATGGCGTCGCGGGTGGGGCCTTCCCCGCCGGTGGGGTCGAAGCGCTGGAGTGCCGCGGTGTCGATGTCGTTCTGCTGCATCCACAGGAAGTGGGTGTTCACCGTCTGCTGGTCGTAGGAGGAGAACAGCCTGGCGGGCTGGCCGTTGCCCAGCGCCGCGTACGACGTCTGGTACGTGTGGGTGTACTCCCGCACATCGGGCCAGCAGCTGATGCCGGTGTTGGACGAGGACGGCGGCTGGCCCCAGTTCCGGGTCCAGTGCCACCAGCCGTTGACCGGCGCACCGTCGCCGACGCAGGCGAACCAGCCCTGGTAGCCGACGGTGACCTTGCCGACCACGTCGCCCGGCGGGCCGGCCGCCGACGCGGTCCGGGCGCGTACGGTCTCGGTCGCGCCCACGCTCCCCACCGCGGTGGCCGTGATCGCGGCCCTCAGGAAGACTCTGCGTGTGACACCCATCTGGACTCCTCTGGTCGAGCGGCCTGCGGCGGTCGGTGCCGCCGGACGCGCTCACGCCCGGCGGCACCCCGGGTCGGATCAGGTGTTCCAGACCTGCAACTCCGAGATCTGGCCGGCCGGCCAGCCGCTGTTCGCCGTGATGTTCACCCGGATGTACCGCTGGGTGGTCGCGGTGAACGTGAGGGTGACCGTGTTGCCGGTGGCGGGGTCGAAGGCGTAGGCGGCCGATGACTTGACGGTGGTGAAGGCGGTGCCGTCGGTGCTGCCCGACAGGGACAGCGTCTGGCTGCGGGCGCCCCAGGCCGCGGGGAGCTGGAGGACGACGCGGCCGGCGCTCTGCGCGGACCCGAGGTCCACCTGGACCCACTGGGGAAAGGCGTTGTTGGCGCTCTCCCAGTAGGAGCCCTGGTTGCCGTCCGTCACGTTCGACGACTGGTACACATCGGCGTGGCCGGACTCGGTGGTGGCCGCGCCGGCCGCCAGGTTCCTGCTCACCGTGCCGGCGCCGGTGCCGGTCAGCGAGACCGCGGTCGTGCCGTTCGACGCGTTGCTTGCGATGCTGAGTTCGCCGGTGCGGGTGCCGGACGCGGTGGGTCTGAACGTGACGTTCACCGTGCAGGAGGCGTTCGCCGCGATCGACGTCCCGCAGTTGTCGGTCTGCGAGAAGTCGCCGGTGACGGTGATGCCGGAGACGGTCGCGGCCGCGGTACCGGTGTTGGTCACCGTGATCGTCCGCGCACTGCTGGCGGTGTTGAGCGCCTGGGTGGGATACGACAGTGACGTCGGGCTGGCCGACAGGGTCGCGTCGGAGGCGCCGCCGTCACTGGGGAACACCTCGAAGTCCGACAACTGGGCCGCGTTCCAGCCGGTGTTGGCGGTGATGTTCACCCGCACGTATCGCGCCGTGGCGGCGCTGAACGTGATGGTCGCCGTGTTGTTGCCGGCGTCGGGGTCGAAGGTGTAGCCGGCCGATGCCTTGATCGTGGAGAAGCTGGAGCCGTCCGTGGATCCCTGCACCGACAGGGTCTGCGTGCGGGCCGACCAGGCCTTCGCCGGCGGGAGCCTGAGCACGACCTTGCCGACGCGGTAGTTCTGGCCGAGGTCGACCTGGGCCCACTGCGGGAACGACCCGTTCACGCTCTCCCAGTACGTCGACGCGTCCGGGTCGGTCAGGTTGGAGGCGACGTACGGGCTGGAGCTGGAACTCGCCGTCGCCGGCCGCCCGGCGGCCACGTCGGTGGTGCTGTCGATGCCGCTGCCGGCCAGGGAGACGACGGCCGGGCTGTTGTTGGCGTTGCTGGTGACGGTCAGGTTGCCGGTACGGGATCCGCCGGCGGTGGGCTTGAACCCGACGTTCACCGTGCAGGACGCGCCGACGGCGAGGCTGGCGCAGTTGTTGGTCTGGCTGAAGTCACCGGTCGCCGAGACGCCCGAGACGGTGGCCGGCGCGGTGCCCGAGTTCGTCACCTTCACCGTCTGCGCGGCGGCCGACGAGCCGACCACCGTACCGGCGAAGGACAGGCTCGCCGGGTCAGTGGCCAGCACCGGGCCCGGCGCGGTGCCGGTACCGGAGAGGCTGACCGTGTGGGTGAGGCCGCCCGCGTCGACGGTCAGAGCGCCGCTGCGGCTGCCGGTCGCGGTCGGCGTGAACCGCACACTGACGGTGCACGAGCCGTTCGCCGGGATCGACGAGCCGCAGGTGCTGGTCCGGGAGTAGTCGCCGCTGACGGAGATCGACGAGACGGACGCCGCGGTGTCGGCCGGGTTGGAGACCGTCACGGTCTGGGCGTCGCTCGTCGAACCGGTCGCGACGGAACCGAAGTTCAGCGCGCCGGGGGTGGCCGTCACGCCTTCGTCCGGGTAGGGCGGGTAGACCGGGGCCGGCCAGCCCCCGCAGTACGGCGTGCCGCCGATGCCGGAGTTGCCGCCGCCGTCGGTGACGGCGAAGTTGCCGCCCGAGCAGTTGTACACCGGCGACGCGTACCCGACGCCGGTCGCCGTGACATCGGTGAACTTGGCGGCGCCGCCGGTCTGCTCCTGCAGGGCGAAGGTTCCGGTGCCGGCGATGGTGACGTTGTCGAGGCTGACCCCGCTGATGGTGCCCTCGACCCACTGGACCGCCTCGTACGGACTCTGCTGGATCAGCGCGTCGGTCACCTTGACCGGGCCGGTGATCGCGCCCTGGCTGCCGTCGAACCACAGTGCGCCGACCCCGAACTGCCAGTTCGGGTCGAGGCTGCCGGCCCGGATCATCGTGTTGCCGGAGATCGTGGTGAGGCCGACCGGCGTCGACGTGAAGCGCTGCCCCACGTGGATGCCGCCGCCCTGGGCGAGGCCGGTGTCCACCACGCGGTTGCCGCTGACGGTGTTGTCGTGGCCGCCGTAGATCGCGATGGCGTTGGCGAGGATCTGAAGGGACACGGTGTTGTCGGAGATCGTGTCGTCGGCGTCGGCCCCGATACCGGAGTCCGCCCAGGTGGCGATGCCGTCGTCGCCGGTGTTGCGGATGTCGCTGTTGGTCACCTTCGAGTGGGTCACCGCGCCGTGGAAGTTGATGCCGTCCGCGGTGGTGTCACGGATGCGCATGCCGGTGAACGTCAGCCCGTCCATCGGCCCGTCCATCCAGGCGCCGACCTTCATGTGGTCGATCCACAGGCTGGACACGGTCGAGTCGCTCATGGCGCCGCCGATGCCGTTGACCTGGGCGCTGTCGTCGCGTTCCTGCACATTGCCGAAGATCGCGAAGTTCTGCAGGCGCACACCGGTGCTCGCCGAGGGTGCGGATCTGCCGTAGAAGCCGGGTGCCCTACCGGTGACGGTCGAGTACCACATGCCGGCGCCGGCGATCGTGACGTTGTTGACGCTGATGTGGCCGGGGATGTTGTAGGTGCCCGGCGGGATCCACACGGTGCCGCCGGGGCCTGCCGCGCTGATCGCGGCGTTGAACGCGCTGGTCGCGTCGGCCGCACCGGTCGGGTCGGCGCCCTTGCCGGTCACCGACACCGACCCCGAGGGCGCGGTCAGGGCGGCGCCGACCTGCTCGAAGTCGGCGAAGTCGATCGTGTACGAGGAGGCGCTGTCCCCCGCGTCGACCTGGAGCTTGAAGGTCGTTCCCGCCGGATACGTGGTGGAGAACAGACGGTGGGCCTCGTCGTAGAAGTGGTGCGGGTTGCTGCCCGGCGTGTTGGTGAAGGGGTAGCTGCCGTAGTACCAGCTGTAGGCGTTGGTCAGGGTGAAGTCGGGCTGCTTGGCGCCGTTGATGTACAGCGACAGCGCGGCGGTGTAGACCGAGCCGTTCGAGGTGTCGGGGATGCTGTAGCGGAAATTGATCGAGTTGGTCGCCACCGGCGTGGTGAACGTGACGTACTTGCCGGTGCCCTGCAGTGTCGTCGCCTTGCGGTACGACGCCTCGTCGGCCAGCTGGCCCTGGGTGTAACTGGGGCCGATGGGTGTGCCGTTGGTGGCGGAGTTCTCCGCCTGCACCTCGACGTACGGGAGGCTCGCGCCTCTGCCGCCGGTGGCGGTGGAGGCCGCCCAGGCGGGCTGGACTGCCAGAGCGACGACGCCGACGGCAGCCAGCATCGCGGTGCTGACCGCCCAGACGAGGGCGCGTCTCAGATCTCGGATGGAATGGAACACTTACCACTCCTTTCATCACGAAATGCCGGAACTATGCCGCTGACGCCGCCGGAGAGGGAGGGACGGGGCTCGAAGGGAGCGGGGGGAGACAGGGGCGGTATCGACGCGTGGGGGACCGTAATATCGCCGACATGGTGGCGCAAGAACTAGACAGAACATTGCAACAATAAAAATTGAGCCCGCAAGATCTCATGTGCCGCCTTCGGGTCGCGCGGGCCCGTACGGCGGCCGAGCAGCGCCTGTACCAGTCGGTGGCGCGGGCCGCGCACCGCGTGGACCCGCAGCTTGCGCCGCCGCCGAAGACGCTGCCGTCGTCCCCGAGGGCAAGCGGGGCTCGGAGCTGGAGCGGCTGCGCACGCCGTCGGTGAAGTCGAAAGGCACCGCGGTGGAGCGAGTCGAGGAGATCTCCGCGTTCGGGCTGGGGCGGGTGAACCTGTCGTCGGTGCCGGTGAACCGGCTGAACACGCTCGCGGGGTACGGGCAGCTGGCAAGGCGCAGACGATCGAGGGGGCGCCCGAGCCGCGGCAGACCGCCCTGCTGACGGCGGTAGTGCGCCAGCTGGAGGCGCACGGGGTCGACGACGCGCCGGACCTGTTCGCGTTACTGATGGCGAACCGGCTGATCAGCCCGGCCGTCCGGGCGTCGAACCGGGACCGCCTCGCGATGCTGCCGCAGTTGGAGAAGGCGGCCCGCATCCTGGCGAAGGCGTCGAAATCCTGACCGAGGAGCTGGACCTGGTCGCCGAGTCCGGAACGGACCTGGACGTCGGCGCGTTGTGGGTGGCGGTGGAGGAGGCCGTGCCGCGTACGGCGGTCGCCGGAGCCGTCGCGACCGTCGAGGCCCTGGTGCCCGAGGACAACGGGTCGGCCGAGGCGGCGATGCGAGAGAAGCTCGCGCTGCGCTACAACACCGTGCGCCCTCTCCTTTGGGCGAGTCCGACGTGCTGGACGCAGCCCTGGCCGGGCGCGCTCCAAGCCCGACGGCAGCAACACCCAGCGGCCCCGCTCGCCTCGCCCCCGCGGCGTCGAGCGGGGCCGTGCCGCTCACAACGGAGCAGGCAGACAGAGCTGGTGCGTGCCGCGGAATTATCACGCCGTGACAAGTGGAGCTGCCGCGGTCACCGCCACTCCGAGGACCAGGCCGGGGCAGTCCACCACCAAGTGGCGCTTGCGGCCGCCCAGCTTCTTCCCGCCGTCCCAGCCGGATGTGGAGCGCGGGATGTTCGCCGCGGCCCGCAGTTGCCGCTCTACCTGCGCAACCCCGCCACCAGCCGCGTCCTGGCCAAAATCCGGAGCAAGCGATGTGGACAGCACCCGCATCGAACTCCATAACCACAGTTGGAGTTCGTGATCCGGGAACTGCCGCATGGCTGACTTCTGTATGTCACCTGTGAAGTGACCACAAACAGCCTTCAACTCCCGTGCTCTCTCCCCGTAAGGTCCTGCATTTGTGCGGTAAATCGCACAGATGTTTGAACAGACTCACGGGGAAGGACACGAACCTTCGTGCATATACATCAACGCTGGTGGTCCCGCGCCGCTGTCGGTGCGGTACTGCTGACGCTGGCCGGTGTGATGCCGGCCAGCGCCACGTCGGCGCCCACGCCGGCCAACCGCCTGACCGCTCCTCCATCCGCGACGCCAGCAGCACGAGAGCAGCAGGTGCAGGGCTTGTCTGCTGCCTTAGCGGCGGCCGGCCCTGGCATCCCGCAATCGGGTAAGAACCCTGAAGCCGGGCCCAGTTTTGAAAAGTCCGACGGCAAGTGGCAGGTGCGGGCGACCGAGGCAGTGCTGCGGAACACTGTCACCGACCCTGACGGTGACAACGCGGACCTGACCTTCGACGTGTGGACAGTCAACGCCGACGGCTCACCGAAGGCCCACGTCGACACCACCAACGCCAACTCCTACGGCACCCCGGTGTCGCCCTACGTCAAGTCCGGTGAGAAAGCCTCCGTCACCATCGGCTACGGCTTCCTGCACCCCGGCTGGACGTACGTGTTCCGCACGTCCGCCTATGACGGTGCCCACTATGAGCGGGAGTGGTCCCCCTGGGCGACGTTCACCGTCGCGCCGTACGTGACGTTCCCCGCGGCCCAGTCCTCGTCCTCGATCGACTCGAAGGCGCAGAAGCCGCAGCGGGTGACGCGTACCCTGCCGGGCACCTTCGTTCCCATCCCGCTGACGAAGAACAACCAGCCAAAATCATCGTGCGGCAAGCCGGACTCCAAGGGACAGAAGCTCTGCTGGCAATTCCGCAAGCCCAGCCAGAAGCATGGCCTGACGAAGCCCGCTGCCCCTCTGCCCGGGTCGCAGTACGACCTGCTGCCGTGGTGCGAGTCCATGCCCAAGAACGACGACTATCTGACGCGCACCGACGCATGCATGCGTGATCTCGGTCAGGGAACGCTCATCTTCACTGACACGGAGCCGGGCAAGCCTCCGATCGGCAAAGCGGTGTTCGAGTTCGAGCAGCGAATCAAGGCGTACCCGTCGAAGAAGGAGGGAGGCGGCGACAGCGCCGAGTTCGACCAGCAGATCCTGATCATTCCGGTTCAGATCGATCCGCAGTTGCAGGTCGTGCGCATGAAGTGGCGCATCGGCAGCGACTGCACGAGCTGCGTCACGTCGCAGCCCATCTGGCAGGACAGCTACGGTGCCGGCAGGTCGGAGGCGTTCTTCACACCCGCCCCGACCGACATGGGCAAACCGCTCTTCGGCACTGTACAGACGCGGTGGGCCGGAACGGGCAAGGAAACCATCGACCTGGGCTGGAAGGTCGAAGCCAGTGTGGACGCCGGCGGCAATCTCGCCATCGCCGACTTCGGCGGCAGCGGCGTCGACACCTCCCGCGAACTCGCACCCCGCTGCGATGACCTGCTCAAAAACATCGCTCCGGGCTGCGTGATGTGGAACTTCAAGCCCACCTGGACGATCGACACCAACACGTACCCGGCTGCCGGCGCCTACTACTGGCTCATGCAGGAACGCATGACCGACCACGCCGGGGCCCCTCGTTGGGACTCGCTCCTTCACTATCTCGGTCCTGACACGAGCGTGAAGAACTCCAGCGGACTTCCCTGGACGTCCGACGACTCACGCAATCCCATCTGCAGGAAGAAGTGGAACCCGCACAAGGTCCCCGCATCGGTCGGAACCACCAGCTGTGACGAGTACGCCATGGCGTCCACCCATGAATCGGGCGGTTTCCCCAAGTCGCCCGACAAGGTGACGGACGGGTCGCAGTGCGCCCAGCTCTACACCGACGCCGTGTCCGGCGGCAACACCGCTTTTGGAATGCTGGCAGATGTCGGGCAGCAGCCCAAGGGCATGTCCACTCACGAAAAATGCGGCCGAGCCAACCTTCCGGCGGACCAGAACAGCGGTGCCTTCCGGGGCTATCCCGTTCCTGACTGGCGCATGCTCGACGACGACAGCTTCTTTGTCGACACTCCTGGTTTCGATCACTGCAAAAAGGGTGTCGTCACGTGTGACTGGCAAAAGATCGGATAACGCCACCCAAGCATGAAGGGGCGGGAGAACGCACAGTCGGCGTTCTCCCGCGCTCCGCTATCCCACCGGACGCCAGTCCTCGTCCCCGTACGCACCGGACTCCCACACGAGAGCGCCACCCAGCAGACCGGGCCTGTCCTGGGAGAGGCCGGGATACTCCAGAGCATCCGCCAGCCCCTCCAGATACGTCACCAGCGAGTCCTGCGGGTCGTCGGGACCAGGCGGGACGTATGTCTCGCGCGTCCACCGCCACAGCAGTCCCGTCCCAGCGTCGAGATACGTGCCGTACAGCGTGTCGTACGCGCTGGACGAGAACACCGGGATCCACCTCGGCTGCCACACGATCACGTCGCCCTCACCAGGCACACCGGGCACCTCGTACCCGGCGTCGAACTCCGCTTGCGCCTCCATCTGCGAGCGGTAGTGGTTGACCACCTCATCCAGGCCGAGCAGCGCAGCGTTCCTCTGCCACGGCCCACTACCCTCCACGTTCCCGCCCGAGACGAGCCCCCACAGCGTCCGCAGCTCGACCGGCATCCCGAACCCCAACGCGGTTTCCACAGCGGCGATCTGTTCGTCAGACGCTCCCGGACCGAGCGCAGCGTACGTGGCCGGTGCGTGTGCCCCGAGCCATCGTTCGATCCGACGCCATGCATCCGCTATCTGCCGTGCCGCTGTCTCCTCGGTCATGGCCGGCAGCGTAGCGTCCCCCCGCTTCCCCAACATCGCGGTGCGGCCGACGTGCCCTGCTCCTGCCGGAAGCCCGGCGGCCTCGGCCGACCCGTCGACCTCTGGCACCAGGGCCTCCACCGTCGCGACGGCCCCGGCCACCGCCGTACGCGGCACGGCCTCCTCCACCGCCGCCCACGGTGCGGCCACGTCCAGGTCCGCATCGTGCTCGGCGACCAGGTCCAGCTCACGGTTGAGGATCTTCGACGCCTTCGCCAGGATGCGCACCGCCTTCTCCAACTGCGGCAGCATCGCCAGCCGCTCCCGCTCCGGGGCCCGCCGGCCGGGCTGATCAGCCGGTTCGCCATCAGCACCGCGAACAGGTCGAGCGCGTCATCGACTGCCTGTGCCTCCAGCCGGCCACGCCTCCTGGCAGATGCAGGAGCACTGCTCGCGCATCGCCGAGGAGACGCTCCGCCGGGAGTACGGAGAGAAGTACGAGGTCCGCTTCAACCTCAAGGGCGAGGCCGTCAAGATCCACCGCGACAGCGACCTGTCCGGCGTCGAGTGGCTGGCCGAGAAGATCGGGCGCCGCCTCCACGCGGTCGGGGGCGGCTGGTGCGGACGGCACATCTCACGTCCCTGCCCCAAGACCGCCGCCGACGGCTACTTCTGCGACGACTTCCAGAGCGACCGGCAGTTCCTACCCATCCACCGCGACACCCTCGCCCGAACCGTCCTACTGCAAGCCGACGCCGCGGACGCCGGCCGCTCCCGCGCTGTCGACGTGAACGCACGGCTGGCCACGGCCGTCGAGCACCTCATCGCGCGCCTCACCTACCAGGAACATGACGCGCTGTCCCCGGTGTCCGACGGCCTCCACGACGGCCTCTCCGGCGGCCGGAGCGAGACAGAGAGGGCGGAAGATGCGAGCTGACAACTCGCCTCACCCGGCCGCGCAACAGCGCCGACTGGACTGCATCGCGCGTGTCCGGGCTGTCCTGGAGGCCCTGGAATGCGATGGCGGAGCGGTCACCGTGGCCGGCGTCGCCGCCCGGGCCGGCGTCTCCCGGACCTTTCTCTACGACGCGGCCCGGACGACGCTGCCGGCCAGGCTGCGAGACCTCGCGACCAAGCAGCCCGCCACCGGGCGACCGGCCTTGCCCGACCACCAGCGGATCAGCACCAAGTCACACGAACCGGTGGTACGAGCGCTCCGGGAAGCCAACCGAAAACTGCACGTGGAGAACGAGCGGCTCCGCAACGAACTCGCCGTGGCCCTCGGACAGCTCCGCGACCTCCGTCGAGGCCTCGGCTCCTCCGTGTGAACCGAGTCCGTCAGCTTGGCCGCCAACGTCGATCAGATCGGGAGTCCTCACAGATCCGAGGCGTCAATCCAACAGATCGTCGCCACCAGGTCGGGATCCTTGTCAGTTGCCTCGGCTGCCAGAAGTGCCCAGTCCCTGCATTCGGTCACGATCCGAGCCCAGGGCAACTGGCGGTCGACGTCCCAGTCGATGCCTGGACCCCGACGCCAGAAGGCCTCGTTGTTCGGCTTGATCTGCCACACCTGGAAATAGAGCACCGCCTGACCGTGAGCGGCAAGATCCTCAATGACCTCAGCAAGCTGAGCCGTCGGCCATGCCGGGTCCAGGTTCCCGAGCGACGCCCGCAGCGCAGCAGCCCGGGGCGGGATCACGATCTCGCGGGCGCCGAAATCCGTCAGCGCCCGGCGAAGTGCCTCTCCTTCGCTGTCATCGGGGGCCTCCCCTCGCTTCCGGAAGGCCTCATAGGCTCGTTGAAGATCGGGCACGGCGTGCTGGATCTCCAGATCCGCCAAGGCTTCGGCCGCCCATTGGCGAACCGTGGCGTTCTCGCTGTCCAGCAGGCCGATCAGCACGTCCCCCGGCCGCGGGTCCTTCAGCGCAGTGAAGACCTCAATGGCGCAGAGCCGCCCGAACGCCCCCAGGTGAGGCACGGCCGCGATCAACTCGTCCAGCACCTCTGGCCCCATTGCGATCAACTCATGCTGGGCGTCTTCCGCCACTTCACTCGAATCCGCATCGAGCTCGCCAACCCGCTGAGCAATCGTGCCGTCCATGGCCAGGGAGTCTGGCCGATGTCATCCACGGTGACCAGTCAATAAGCCATCAAGTCATCTGACCAGCGACGCAACGCACCTGACACCTCATCAGAACGAGCGTCAAACGAGCGTCGCGAGCGTCACATCAGCGTCAAGATATCGCCCGCAACACACGTAATAAGCACACCTAAAACGGTAGTCAGGCGCCCTTCCCAACAGGCTCCAGAATCGCCACGCACTCCACATGATGCGTCATCGAAAAGCTATCGGATTGAGCAAGTCTCGGAAAGTCGCAGGTCAGAGGCTATTTCTCGGCTCGTTATCCAGTCGGCAGGAGCCCAGAGCGTCAAACGAGCGTCATGACGCACAGCACCTCCCTCCTCTCCGGAACGGAACAGGTTGCCACAGCCAAGTGGCCCAGCAGGGCCCATTGGCTCGGCAGGCGCGCTTGTGGGCTTTCGGGCTGACCGGCTGGCGCACCCGATGAAGCCGGGCCCTCTGCAATCCATCGACAACGCTAGTACTGCAACGGTGTTTTTTCTGATGGTGGGGCAGGTTCGGGTGGTGTGTGGCCGCGTCGTTGGTAGTGGCTGATCCGGGCTGGTGCTGTCGTCGGCGACGCCAGTGGGACCAGTGCAGGACGTGGTCGAGCGAGGGTGGCCGGCGGTGGGTGAGGCGGTGGATCAGGCGTCTGAGTTCGGGGAGGCTGAGGGGGACGAGGCCGGAGGATCCGTTTCTGCTTTCCCGGCGTCGAGCTCGCGGGCCCGCAGGTCGGTCAGGCAGGCGTGGGCGGCCATGGCCAGGGTCATGTGGCGGTGCCAGCCGGGATAACGTCGGACCAGGTAGTCGTCCAGACCGCATTCCTGCTTCGCGGTCTGGAAGCATTCTTCGACAGCCCACCGGGCGCCGGCGACATGAATGAGCTGGTCGAGTGTGGTGTCTGCGGGGCAGTAGGCGATGTAGTAGGAGATGTCCTCGGGCCTGCGGACACTGCGGCGGGCGATCACCCAGTGCCGGCGGTCCTCCCGGTGCCAGGGCCGGACCTCGACCCGTGCCCAGTCGAACAC